>NZ_JBQFSL010000003.1:0-468299 GCF_056537985.1 Ruegeria sp. BI12
ACCAGTAAACCGCGTCGACAACGCTTACGGCGACAGAAACCTAATATGCACATGCCCACCAATGGACGCATACGAAGAAGCCGCCGAGTAAGTGGGCTGAAAACAAAGGCCGATCCCCGAATCCTCGGGGGTCGGCCCTAAGAAATTGACGAAGACACAGCGAGCAAGGCCCAAAACCACCAGGCGGAGGAACAATGAAACACTATGTCCTCAAAAACGGCCGATCACGCCAGGCCTGTTCTGCCCGGGAAATCCCTGACAGACATCACCATATCGATCTTGTCCTTTCTGGTACGGACACCGAAGCGTCAGCGCAGATTGTGATGGATTTCTTCGACGCCCTGAACAGGCTTGTCGAACACCATTCTTACTTCATCACCATCCGCAGGACGGCTGAAGATGCTGTCGGAGGGCCGCTATATTGGTCCGGGCGGACGGCCTTGTTCTGGGGGAATATCCATGAAAACTGGAAGTTGGGTAACGCTGAAAAATCCTGGGTTTCGCAAGTTTTGAACCTGTCCTCGCGCACGATACTTGTCGGTAGTGCTGTTTTGCTACTTGATCAGATCGGGCGCACTGAGAAAACAGTGGCTGCTGTGCATCCCAATTTTCTGGCCGCCGCACAGGAACTCGGGCTGATCGAAAATGCTTCGGGTATCCACATGGCCACTGATTGCCGGTTACATAGCGCCTCGACCCGGCTGGGCGCACTGCGGTTGTTGTCCAATTTCGTAGCGCTCGATCATGGAGAACACCTTGCTGACACCCTGCGCGGCTATATTGGCCTGTCTGAACCCAAAAGAACCGCCAAAAGCCAACTTGCAACCCTGCTGATCCAACGGTCCGAGGCTGATCGGCAAGTACGCAGAGCCGTCGAAACGATGCTTGATAATCTCGAGGATCCGTTGCGGATCTCCGATCTGGCGCAAGCGCTGAACACCTCGACGCGGCAACTGCAGCGTCGGTTCCTGAACAGAACCGGCACGAAACTTTTGACGACCTACAGAGAGTTGCGTCTGGAACGGGCTCACACGTTGCTTCGGACAACGGACCTGTCGCAACGCGAAATATCAGCGGCCACCGGGTTTTCTACGGCCGTCGCCTTGGGTCGCGCATTTCGCACGCGCTACAAGGCATCCCCGGACGACATCCGCAACCGACGCTTTGCGGGACAACTATCCTTTAGGTAGGCCAATGCGAACCACATCGCGGCAAACGATCGGCTCACCCTTCTTTTCTTAGATCAATCACTTTCCAGATATCAAATATCGGGTTGGCCGCCCCATTTCCGCCCGGTACAGCACGGCGATGCAAGCCCCGTCCAAACGCGGGACTTCGCCCAATCGCATCATGTTTAACAAGACTGGTGACAACTCGCCATCTTAGTACTAATTTGAAACCATAAAATTCAAATGTTTGATTGACTTACCGCTCTACCCCCTAAAGCGCGAGTATCCGATGTCGAAATTCAAATTCCCCACAGCCTTTACTATCCTGTTCATCTTGATCGCCGTTGTCGCGGTTCTGACTTGGGTTATCCCCGCAGGCGAATACGAGCGCCAGATGAACGAAGCACTTGGTAGTGAGGCCCCCGTTCCGGGCACCTACCACCAGGTCGAACCGAACCCACAGGGTTTAACTTCTGTTATTCTTGCGCCAATCGCCGGGATGTATGATCCGGGGCTTTTGGGAAGCTCCTCGAGCGCCGCAATTGATGTGGCGTTTTTTGTTCTGATCATAGGTGGATTCCTGATGGTGGTCACCAAGACCGGCGCGATTGATGCCGGGATCGGATGGTTGCTGCACAGGCTTGCTGGTCGCGAAATACTAATGATCCCCATCCTGATGACGGCCTTTGCGTTTGGTGGCACCAGCTATGGCATGGCCGAGGAATCGCTGGCCTTCTATGCGTTGATCATCCCGGTCTTTATCAGGGCCGGTTATGACTCGTTGACCGGGGTTGCGGTTATCATGCTGGGCGCGGGCATTGGTACGCTGGGCTCCACATTCAATGCGTTTGCCACGGTTGTGGCATCACAAGGTGCTGGGATTCCATTCACAAATGGTATCGTTTTGCGGTTTATCATTCTGGCCTTGTGTCTGGCTGCCGGCATCGCCTTTGTCATGCGCTACGCAAGACGGGTAAAGGCAGACCCATCGGTGTCGGTGGTTGCGGATCAGGCCGAAGAGAACCGGGCGCATTTCCTTAAGGGGTCCACAGACGATGATGCATTCCCCGAACTAACCCGAACCCGATCCATCATCCTGATCCTGTTCGGAGTTACCTTTGCCATCATGATATATGGCGTAGTCGCGCTGGGATGGTGGATGGCCGAAATGTCGGGCCTGTTCCTGGTGATGTCCATTCTCGTCTGGTGGGTAGGGAAGGCAGACGAAGGGTCACGGATGGATGAAGCGACCTTTGTCGAAACTTTCGTCGATGGTGCACGCGACCTGTTGGGGGTTGCGCTTATCATCGGTGTTGCACGCGGCGTGGTTGTCATCATGGACGCCGGCAAAATCACTGACACGATCCTCGCAAGTGCCGAAGGATTTGTGTCAGGTTTGAGCGAATTTGCATTTATCAATGCTATGTTCGGCATTCAGATTTTGATGTCATTCCTTGTGCCGTCCTCATCCGGGTTGGCGACACTGTCGATGCCGATCATGGCGCCGTTGGCAGATTTTGCCGGCGTCGGGCGCGACCTGGTGGTCACCGCATACCAATCGGCAAATGGATGGGTGAACCTGTTCAACCCGACATTCGCGGTGGTCATGGGCGGGTTGGCTATCGGACGCGTGTCTTATGACAGGTGGTTACGCTTTGTCTTCCCGCTACTGGTCATCCTTGCCATCATTATCTGTGCAGCACTGACGGTCGGCGCCATTGTAGACCCGGGGATCGACGCGCCCGCAGCCGAAACCACTGACACGACATCGAGTTGAGTCATCGCAATGGCTGAACACTCTGCGACCGAAACATCACGTTCTCTGGGTCTGACGGCCTGTATCGCTCTGGTCGTAGGGAACATGGTCGGGTCCGGGGTGTTTCTGTTGCCAGCCTCGCTGGCACCGTTCGGACCGATTGCAATTGCAGGGTGGATCGTGACATCCGCCGGGGCGCTGGTTCTGGCCATCATTTTCGGAAGATTGTCGCGTGTCGTCTCAAAACCCGGCGGTCCCTATGCCTATTCACAAGAGGCGTTTGGTGACTTTGCGGGCTTCATCATCGCTTGGGGATACTGGATTGCCCTGTGGACCGGTAACGCAGCTGTTGCCGTCGCACTGGTGGGATATTTAGGCTTCCTGTTCCCGGTTATTGTCGAAATCCCCATGTATGGTCTGGCCACAGCTTTGGTTGCGATCTGGGTCCTGACATTGATCAACATTCGCGGTGTCGAGGGAGCCGGTTTGGTTCAGATCGTGACAACCGTACTCAAGCTCGCGCCGCTGATCCTGATTGGTACGCTGGGTCTGCTCTGGATCGACACCGCGAATTACGTCCCGGTCAATCAAAGCGGCGCGTCGGCATTTACGGCGATCTCTGCAGCGGCCGCGCTGACGCTTTGGGCATATCTTGGGCTCGAATCCGCAACCGTTCCTTCTGGCGACGTGATCGAGCCTGAAAAAACCATCCCGCGCGCCACAGTGATCGGCGTAATTATCGCGGCTGGCGTCTATATCTCAGTCACTGCTGTTTCGATGGGCGTCATTCCCTCTGAAATACTGGCTGTGTCCGCTGCACCACTTGCAGCTGTCGGCGACGTTATATTTGGTCCAGTCGGTGGTATCCTTGTCGCCGTGGGCGCAGTGATTTCAACCTTTGGAACTTTGAATGGCTTCACCTTGCTCAGCGGTCAGGTCCCTTACGGCGCCGCTTTGGACCGCGTTTTTCCTGCCGCCCTAGCGCAGAAATCCAAGTTTGGAACCCCGGCAAATGCGTTGATCCTGTCGAATGCGCTGGCCTCGGTACTGATCATCATGAACTACGCTCAGGGTCTGGTCGCGGCATTCAACTTTGTCATTCTGCTCGCCGTTGTTGCCAGTTTGCTGCCCTATGCCATCTGTTCCGTCGCCGAGATCATGATCCGATTAAAAGGCGGGCAGGTGTTGCATGGCCCGGAATTGGCAAAGGTCGTCGTTCTGGGCGCGCTTGGCTTTGTCTACTCGGTCTGGGCTTTCATCGGCTCGGGCGCTGAAACCGTTTTGGTTGGCTCGGTTCTGTTGCTGGCGGGCGTGCCAATCCATGTCTGGGTCCGCTGGAGCCAGGCCAATGACGTTGAAGACATTCAGAAAACGGACATTTCGAAAGGAGAGTTGCCATGAAGCTCGGCGTTCATTCCGAGATCGGAAAGCTTAACAAGGTGATCGTCTCGCGCCCATCGCTGGCGCATGATCGCCTGACACCGCGAAACTGCGAAGAGCTTTTGTTCGATGACGTGATCTGGGTCGAGCAGGCCCGCAAGGACCACGCAGAATTCTGTTCCCTGATGCGGGAACGCGGGGTCGAGGTTTACGACATTCAGGATCTGCTCGCCCAAGCCATCGCAGAAGATCCGGCAGCGCGCGCCTTCCTGCTGGACCGACTGATCACGCCCAACATGGTCGGCCTAGGCTTTTCCGTGGAAATGCGTGCCTGGTTGGACGAGATGGACGCCAAGCTGCTTGCTCGCCATATGCTCGGCGGCATCATCTTCGCAGACCTGCCCAAAGGTATGATCGACGAACAGTTCGGTGATCTGGTTTCTCTGGGCGACTTCATCCTTCCCGCCATCCCCAACGCGCAGTTCCAGCGGGACCCCTCCTGCTGGATTTTCGATGGCGTGACGACGAACCCGATGTTCTGGCCCGCTCGCAAGCCGGAAACCCTGATCATGCGTACGGTGTATCGCCACCATAAGATGTTCAAGGACGCCGAGTTCGAGTTCTGGTGGGGCGATAGCGACGACGATTTCGGCCTCGCCTCGGTCGAGGGTGGCGACGTTCAACCGGTGGGCAACGGCACTGTCTTCGTAGGGATGGGCGAGCGCACAACCCGGCAGGCCGTCGCTCAGGTTGCCGAAGCGCTGTTCAGGAAGGGCGGTGCTGAACGTGTCGTCGCCTGTGCCATGCCAAAAAGCCGCGCGGCCATGCATCTGGATACTGTCTTCACTTGCCTTGACCATGACAAAGTCACTGCATTCTCGGAAGTTGCGGACCAGATCACCTGTATATCGATCCGTCCGGGTGACCGCGGGGACTTGGATATCCACGTGGAAAAAGGGCACTTGTTCGACGTTTACAAAGAAGCGCTGGGGCTGAACTCGCTGGAGGTCATATCGACTGGCGGCAACGAGTTCCAGGCCGAACGCGAACAATGGGATGACGGCAATAACGTCGTGGCCCTCTCGCCCGGTGTGGTCGTCGGCTATGCGCGCAACACGTTTACGAACGGCAAGATGCGGGCAGCTGGTGTCGAAGTCATCGAAATCTCGGGTCAGGAACTAGGGCGTGGGCGCGGCGGTGGCCACTGCATGACCTGCCCGATCGACCGCGACCCCGCCTATTGAATTTACCATGGGTGCAGCCCCCTGCGCCAACTGATTTTTGTTAGGGAGAGACAAAATGGCATTCAATCTCAAAGGCCGTAGCTATCTGAAAATCGCCGATTTCAGCCAGCGTGAAATGCTGTACCTGCTGGATCTGGCCCGCGACCTGAAACGCGCGAAATACGCCCGCGCAGAACAGCCGTCGCTGACCGGCAAGAACATCTGCCTGATTTTCGAAAAAACTTCGACACGCACCCGCTGCGCATTTGAAGTTGCAGCATACGATCAGGGTGCAAACATTACCTATCTCGATCCATCGGGCTCGCAGATCGGCCACAAGGAATCAATGAAAGACACGGCTCGCGTTCTGGGCCGCATGTTCGACGGCATCGAATTTCGTGGTGCAGGTCAGGACATGGTGGAAACCCTGTCAGATTATGCCGGCGTCCCGGTCTATAACGGCCTGACTGACGACTGGCATCCGACACAGATGCTTGCCGATATGCAAACCATGATCGAGCACGCCGACAAACCCCGCAAGGACATCGTCTATGCCTATTCGGGCGATTGCCGGTCGAATATGGGCAACTCACTGCTGATGCTGGGCGCGATCATGGGCTGCGACGTGCGGATGGTTTCGCCAAAGGAAACCCAGCCCCACGATGATGTGCGGGAGCTGGCAATGGAGCGGGCCCAAAAGACGGGTGCTCGTGTGACCATCACGGATGATACGTCTGCTGTGGAAGGCGCGGATTTCATTCATACTGACGTCTGGGTGTCGATGGGTGAGCCAAAAGAGGTCTGGGCTGAGCGGATCAAGTTGCTGAGCCCTTATCAGGTCAACATGGACCTGATGAAGAAAACCGGCAATCCGGGCGTCAAGTTCATGCATTGTTTGCCTGCCTTCCACAACCTGGAAACAAAAGTCGGTCAGGACATTCACGAACAGTTTGGCATCACCGAAATGGAAGTCACCGACGAAGTGTTCGAAAGCGATATGAATATTGCCTTCGAGCAAGCCGAAAACCGGATGCACACAATCAAAGCGATCCTCGTCGCCACGTTGGGGGCCTGATCCATGGGTCGCGTTGTTGTAGCACTCGGCGGCAACGCGCTTCTCAAACGGGGTGAGGCAATGACGGCGGACAATCAACGCAAGAACGCGAAGATTGCCGCCGAAGCCCTCGCCCCGCTCTGCGAAGCGCATGAAACCGTCATCACTCATGGCAATGGTCCGCAGGTCGGGATGCTGGCCTTGCAAGAAATCATGTACACCGATGTCGAGGAATACCCGCTGGACGTCCTCGTCGGCGAAACGATGGGAATGATCGGTTACATGATCGAGCAGGAGCTTGGGAACATCCTGCCTTTCGAGCATCACATCGCCACCCTGTTGACCATGATCGAGGTCGACCCGAGCGACCCGGCCTTCGAGAACCCGACAAAGTTCATCGGGCAGGTTTATTCCGAAGCGGACGCCAAGAAAGAGGCGGCTGACAAGGGCTGGACGGTGAAACCGGATGGCGAGTACTGGCGGCGCGTGGTGCCCTCGCCCCGCCCAAAACGTATCTTTCAGGTCGATCCGATCCGCTGGATCTTGGAAAAGGGTGCTACTGTGATCGCTGCTGGTGGGGGCGGCATTCCGACGATGTACGAGGCAGGTGCCGAACGGAAACTCGTTGGGGTCGAAGCCGTCATCGATAAGGATTTCGCCTCATGCCTGTTGGCGCAAAACCTTGGTGCAGATTTCTTTGTCATCGCCACGGATGCTGAAGCTGTATTCCTGAACTGGGGAACACCCGATCAGAAGGGTATTCGGTCAATCACGCCGGACGCTTTGGATGAGTATGACTTTCCCGCCGGATCTATGGGGCCCAAGGTGCAGGCTGCGCAGGACTATGTGCGGTCTTCGGGTGGTCGTGCGATCATCTGCGCACTCGCCGACGTTCCAGCAGCGGTACGTGGGGAAAAAGGCACGACGGTTTCATTGGAGGCAGGCGCGACGCAGTTTCACTAGGCGACATGTGGGCGCGCATCTGTTCCGCGATGCGCCCTTATGGGTCACAGACCTGGGGCACCGCCCGGCCTTCTGCCAGACGCGCCAGTTCAAAGGCTGACACATGGCTTCCGATGCCTTTCAGGTCGAACGGTCCCGCAGGCGTCATGTCGATATGCACCTGTCGGGCAGTCGCGTTTGACACAAGAACTTGACCATCCTCGGCGATTTCGCACAAGCGTGCCGCTAGATTCGGAGCGGGCCCGATGGCCGAATAGTCCAGACGGCTCTCAAAGCCGATGCGGCCCAAAGTTGCTGCGCCCGTTGCGATCCCGATGCCGAGGCCAAGACCATGCTGTGCAATACCAGCCCTGTACGGGGCCATCGCTTTTCGGACATCCACTTGCATTTTCTGGGCCAGATCAACGGCTCTTTGCGCAGCATCATCCAGCGGCACCGGCGCGCCGAACAAAACCATCAAACCGTCGCCAAGAAACCTCTCCAATGTTCCACCGCAAGCTTCGACAAGCGGTCCGCAAGTGCCGTGAAATGAGTTGAGTGCCGCGACGACCTGATCCGCATTGGCAACGGCGGCGAAGGCCGTGAACCCGCGCAGATCGGCAAAAAGAACAGTGATCTCGGCCTTACGGGTTCTCAAGACATCTGCCTCATCGGTCGCACCGACGATCATCGCTGCCACCTGCGGCGGCAGGAAACGTTTCAGACGATTGGTGCGTTCGATCTCTTCTATCTGGTTGGCGACCCGAGTTTCTAACGCTGCATTCAAATCGGCCAATTGGGCTTTTTGCACTTCAACTTGGCCATAAAGCGCGCCCAACTTTTCGCTCGTTTGGTTCACGTGGTTTGCCAGCTCACCAAGTTCATCCCGATTAGGAACCGTAATTCGGTTATCGAACCCACCCCGGGACAGCTTGCTGAGCACAGCATGGATGCGTTCGATAGGCCATAACAGAGACGAGGAAATCGAATACCCCAACAAAAGAGCAATCCCAATCGCCGCAATCGCCGCAGCCGTGATGCTCAGGCGCGAGGTCAAGTATGCCTTTTCTGTCGTCCGCGCCAGTTCGCGCACTTCCTGTTCGATATCCTGTGCTACGGTATACGCCTCGCGCTGCATGGCTTGCAGCGGCGCGAACATTTGGTCGATACCGTGTTGTGCTGCGGCTAACAGGTCGCCTTCGCGGTTCAGGCGTCGCAGTTCAGTGATTGCCGGTAAAATCTCCTGAAGGTCAGATCGAAGGTTAGTGATCGCCTGCGCATCTGGCATGCCCGGCTGCCCAAAACTACGAAAACCAAGGGCAAGATTGCGTTCTAGTGCCGCCGAGACGTGAAGTATTGAGCGCGTTGAAGCCCCCAGAATTCCGTTCTGACGAGAAGGGCCTTTCAGGTTCTGTGGAACGAACAAAGACAGAAGATGTGTGTTCAGGTTCGAGATCGTTGTGTGGGTGTCATTGAAAAACGCAATACGCTCCTGATCGCGCATCATTGCCTCGGACCGGAGATTGGCTTGATGCAAGGCATAAAGGCCAAACAACACCAAGCAAACCAGCAGACCGGTTATTCCCAGAAATGCCACCAGCAGCTTGGCCCGAACCGAAAGAGCGACCTTGGCGACGCTGAGCGCAACCAAGGGCGGCCTGTCAGGGCCACCGTTGCGGTCGTGTGTCATGCTGCACCCCCCGCCGAAATAAGCGGCAGAACTGGCAGCACTATACACAAATATGCAAAAAAACGCTAGCAAATAGCTCGAAATGTCTGCGCAAATAACCCAGGCGGAGCAGAATGTGCGCTACTTTTCGGACGAGTCGCTTTCGGCGTAGTCACGCAAGCTTTGGATATCCGCGATTTCGGCGTGATTGCGATTGATTTTCACACCCACCGGCTTGAGCCGCGAAAACGCCCTGCTCAGACTTTCGGGTTTCATGCCCAAGCGCCCGGCAATCAGCATCTTGTCGTAAGGCAGCTCGACTTCGCAGCCGCCGGACACTTTGTCGGACAGGTTCAGCAGAAACTCGGCCACCCTCTGTGCGCCGGTCTGAGCCTTGAGTTGCTCTAGCTGCGCAACCAGTGAATGAAGATGGGTAAAGGTCGAGGCCAGGATCGACACACCAATCTCCGGGTCTTCGCGCATCAAGGACAAAAGAACCGGACTGGGAATATGCATCACTTCACAGGCCGAAACTGCCTCGGCTGAGACAGGGTAAGGCACATTGCGCAGCGCGACTGCCTCACCAAAGCTTTCGCCACGGGTAAAGACGCTGACGACGGCCTCGGCCCCGGTTGGCGCCATACGAAACAGCTTGACCCAACCCGCCAAAACCACGTGTACGGCCTTAGCCTCTTCTTCCTGCAGAAAGATCGTCTCGCCCCGGTCGTAACGCCGCCAGATCGCATGACTGAGCAGTTTGTCGATATGGTGCTCTGGCAGGCTTTTCAGCAATAGCGACTGTCTGGCGATTGCCTTTTGTGTTTCATGGGCCAAGAAGGGTCCCCTTTTTCCCTGGCCGATCTCTCGGCCGGTACATTCTTTGCCATATGGCTATGCCAAACCTGAATCCTCTGCACCAGCTTTTTCCTTTGCTGCAACTTGACAATTGTCATGTCAACGCTCGGCCAGTCTGCCTAACCTGGGGTCAAAGCCAGTATTCCCGGGAGTGTGTCAGATGGACTACGAGCGATTTTTCACCCAGAGCCTTGATGATCTGCGGGATGAAGGAAACTATCGCGTTTTCATAGATCTGCAACGACACTGTGGGGCGTTCCCCAACGCGTGCCAAACTGACGGGACCGTGCGAAGAGACGTGCGGATCTGGTGTTCCAATGACTATCTGGGCATGGGCCAGCATCCGAATGTCATTGGCGCCATGCACGACGCACTGGATCGCTGCGGCGCAGGCGCGGGGGGCACGCGCAACATCTCGGGCACGACGCATGACCACGTATTGCTGGAAAACGAATTGGCCGACCTGCATGGGAAAGAGGCCGCGCTTTTGTTCACTTCGGGTTACGTTTCGAACTGGGCCGCGTTGGGAACTTTGGCGGCTAAGATCCCGGGTCTGATCGTCTTTTCAGACGCGTTAAACCATGCCTCGATGATCGAAGGCATCCGCCATTCGCGGGCACAGAAGGTGATCTGGAAGCACAACAATCTGGAAGATCTTGAGGCAAAACTGGCTGCAGCGCCCCCCGATGCTCCCAAGATGATTGCGTTTGAATCAGTCTATTCCATGGATGGCGACATCGCTCCGATCAAAGAAATCTGTGATCTGGCCGACAAATACGGCGCGATGACCTATCTGGATGAGGTCCACGCCGTAGGCCTTTACGGCCAGCGCGGCGGTGGTATCGCCGAGCGCGAAGGGTTAATGGACCGGCTGACCGTCATCGAAGGCACGTTGGGCAAAGCATTCGGCGTAGTCGGCGGCTATATCGCCGCTTCGACCGCACTGTGCGATTTCGTGCGCAGTTTTGCCAGCGGGTTCATCTTTACCACCGCCCTTCCCCCTGCGATTGCGGCAGGTGCGGCGGCCTCGATCCGGCATCTGAAACAGTCGAACGCTGAGCGTGACCTGCAAAAGGCGCGCGTGGATCAGGTCCGTGCACGGCTGGATGCCGAAGGAATTCCACACCTGCCCAACCCAAGCCACATCATCCCCGTGATGGTGAGCGATCCGGTAAAATGCAAATTCATCTCGGACACGCTGCTGGAAGAGTTTGGTATCTACATCCAGCCGATCAACTATCCCACCGTGCCAAAAGGGACCGAGCGTTTGCGGATCACGCCTTCGCCCGTGCATACAGATGAGGACATCGACCATCTGGTCAGCGCCCTGTCGGCCCTTTGGCAACGCTGCCAGATCGCGCGGATGCCTATGGCGGCGCAATAGTCAGCGCGCCCATTCGTATCAAAATCGCCGCCTCATCGAGGCGGCTTTTTTGATGCAACAAACTTCTGCCCAATTCTGGTTCTATCCGGACAACATGAAGCAGTTTATTCTCTTAGGTTGTATTGCCCTCGCCGTAATTGGGTGCAGTCGAGAAACCCCACGTGACAAGATGTTCGATGAATTGCGTGCGCAAAAGGACGTTCAGACGCCTTTTCCTAGCGCAGGTTACACCTATGCCAGCTTTGACACAGGCCACGGCTATCAAATCGAATATCTGGACCCCAATGGGCGCGCTTTTCTTTGGTACCCGGGCAATCGTAGCGCTGTGTCGGGTGAATGGAAAAGCGTGCTGGACGAGATTTGCTATCGCTACGGTTCGAACACGTTCAACCCCCAAACATTGCAGCGAGGCGGGTCCTGGAGCTGCGATTACACGGGACGGGCTGGCTATCTCGTCACGGCCTATCAAAAAGGTGATCCCTTCAATCTGAGATCCGGGAAAATCCCTTATGCCCGCAGCAAATGCGATCTTCCCAAAGAATTAAAGAAAATCAAGAAAGTGAGTTGCAAATGAGGATCGTTTTATCTGCTGTGGTTCTTGTTCTCATGAGCCACGCTGCAGCCAGTGCCTGCACCAGCATGAAGCGCTTGCCCGTATTCAACTACAAGAAACATGCCAGTGGTGACGCTGATTTCTACGGCCTTGATCCCAAGAAAGGTCGATACATCGTTATCCAGCACACGGCCGGGGTTTCAAAAATCGAGATTTCGGCAAAACGTGGTGCAAAGGCGCAATACACCCGAGCGGGTACCGGGGACCCCTTGCCTGTGACCGTTATGGTTTCCGAAAACCTCTGCACTCAGGGAAGTACGCGGCTGTTCACAAAGAAGTTTCATGCCCGATTAAAAGAACAATACTCAACGCAATTCTACTTGCCGTTTTCTGCTTCTCAAAACAAGATCCCAGCTATTAATCTGGCTCAATCGGTTCTGCGGGCAACGTACTGCCCAAAGGGTGAAATCGCGCTCAACCACAAGTTTCAATACGTCGACAAGTCCGGCAGCAACCCTGTCGTGAAAACAGCGCCCGCAGCCCGAGCCTGGGGGTCCGATCCATTCGATGAAAAGTGGATCATTCAACTGACATGTTCGGAATGGCGAAGCATCCAATAGGAACTATGGCGGACGGCTTCAGATCAGGAACAGTGCCAGAATAAGGCACCCGAAGGTGATCATGACAAAAGTGAACCCGCGCAGCCACGTGGGGCTACCGGCAAGGTCCAGGTAACGCGCAAGGATTACCCGGACTTTGATGAGCGCGAGAATCAAAATGCCGCTGCCAACAAAAGCCGGGGGCGCCGGTAGCATGGTCAGCAACGTTGAGGCCAAGCTGAGTGCCAGCAGGGTTACCCAGGCGCGTCTTAGTGTGCTCGGCGGCCATTGGCGGGAGAGTTTTGAAGCGGCGCGCATGCTCGTTACCCCAAAAGGTAGATCACTGGAAACAGCATGATCCAGACCAGATCGACCATGTGCCAGAACTGCGCACCTGCCTCGATGTTACGGACATCGTCGCGACAGGCAACGAGCAGCAGGATACCAACTCCTGCCAACACATGTGCGGCGTGAAACCCGGTCAGCAGGTAGTAGAACATAAAAAACGGGTGGGTCTCAAACGTGATCCCCTGCGCCGCTTTTCCCGTGTATTCGATACCTTTGATGATCAAGAACACGCCCCCCAACAGGGCAGAACCGATCAGGGCAAGACGCGCGGCGCTACGGCGTGCCGTCCTGCGCCAGTGCAACGCCTGAGCAGCAAGAAATCCCGAGGTGACCAGCACCGCTGTGTTGAAGGCAGCACCGGTACGATACAGGTGCGACTGCGCCTCGGCAAAACCAGCAGGATCGGTCAGGCGGATGCCCATGAAGGCGATAAGGCCCGCCCCGAAAACCAGTAATTCCGAGATAATGAGCACCCACATCAATAATTCACCCGGAAGCTCTTCAATCAGGGACGTATCGCTCATGCGCCGACCAGTTGGCGGTAAATTTGTGGCAATGCCATTGTCAGGCGGTGCGGGTCGGGGATGACGGCGAATCCGCCCTGCCCAAACATACGCGGGAACCAGCTTTTGCCGGATTTGTCGATGGTGACGCCGAACACCGATTGACCCACACGGCGTGCTTCGCGGACGGCTTGCCGCGTGTCTTCGATACCGTGGCGGCCTTCGTAGTGGTCAAGATCGTTGGGCTTTCCATCAGTGATGACCAGCAACAGGCGGCGTTTGCGCGACTGCGCTGCCAGTTCGGCCGAGCAATGGCGGATCGCGGCCCCCAACCGGGTGTAGTGGCCGGGGCGCAGCGAGGCGATGCGTTGTTCGACCGTCATTCCCATCGGCTCATCAAACCGTTTGCAGCGTTGAACAAAAACACGCTGACGTTTCAGTGAACTGAAGGCGTGAATGGCGAAATCGTCGCCACAAGCGTTCAAGCCCCA
The DNA here is from genome assembly GCF_056537985.1 of Ruegeria sp. BI12. NCBI lineage: Bacteria > Pseudomonadati > Pseudomonadota > Alphaproteobacteria > Rhodobacterales > Roseobacteraceae > Ruegeria > Ruegeria sp. BI12. The sequence continues at coordinate 13,927 of NZ_JBQFSL010000003.1, forward strand.
GGCTAGCGCGGCCAAAGCTTCGCGTTCGATGTCGATGACTGCACGGCCAGTGACGGCACTTTCTGTTGAACGGCTGACATCCAACAGGATCGAGACCGCCAGATCGCGCGCTTCGGGACGGGATTGCATCCAGATACGCTCGGTTCCTTCACCATTTGCACAGCGATCGACCTGCGCCCGCACGGCGGCCTCGATATCCAGTTGATCCCCATCCAGATGCCCGCGTGTCATGATACGACCGGGGCGCAACGCCTCGAACTGGCGCTTGACCGCGCGGATACGGCGGGCGGTGGCTGGGTCCTTGCCAAACTCGGCCGCGTCTTCGCGGATATCTGCATCCGAGTGCAGAACATTGACGTGATCGGGCAGATAACGGCCCGTACGCACATCCCATTCGGGATAGAGGGTACGGCCCGACAAACGTTCTCGGTTCACGTCCTCGGGTGCGAGGTCGAGATGCAGTTTCAGCTTGGTGGGCGGCGCCTTGGAGATCTGCCCAAGGCCAATCTCTTCCTGATCGTCAGCGGCTTTTTTGGCGTTGTCTGGATCGTCGTCATCGATGCGCCGGTTTATGTTCAGGAACTCGGCCCAACTGAGGATCGCCTCGAACTTGTGTAGGATAAAGCTGTCGCTGCGGGACGCCTGATCGGATTTGCGACGGCGGGCACGGTGAGTTTTCTCGCCGGATTCTTCGGGCGGACCCTCGGTATCGGGATTTTCGACCTCGTTATGTTCGGAAAAGCCAACCGCACGCAGTTCGGGCCACAGTGGGACCGGGCGCATCGGTTGATAGCCGCGCGGTGCGGTCAGTTCATCGTCCATCGCTAAAAGGTTTTCGGCCTGTTCCGACAATCCGGCCCGATCGCCCAGACTGTGCCGGATCAGCTCTTCGACAGCCGCCTCGACAGGCGGAAGGTTGGGAGTGTCGCGTTGAAGCAGAACACCTTTGCAAAGCTCGGTGTAAAGCGGGCGAAGGCCCGGGGCGCCTTCCAATGTCGCCTCAACCATGCTTTGCGCAGCGATCAGCGCTCGCAAATCGGCCCGCAGCGGGTCATATTCGTCAATTCGTGTTCCGGCATGCGCGGCTGCGGCCGCCAGCCAGATATACAATGCGCCGTTTGCCTCGCGCACTGGAAAAACCGCCAGACGGTCCGGCAGGCGCAGCACTTCACCATCAAACGAGGCGCGCGGCATCAATTCCACCTCGGCTCCCAAACGGCGGCGCCAACTCAGGCGGTGGTGTGAAACCTCGGGTGAGACCGGGCGCAATTCGACGCCCGGACTACCCCCAAGCCCTCGGAAGAGGACGGCCAGCCGCCCCGCGACCTGTGACAGGTCGACCGCGGCTCCATCATGCACTTGGGGTGCATCGAGGCGGCTGGCAAGGGTGTGCCACAGTTTCCCGATCGTTTCTTCGGGTTCCCATGGCTCAAAGTCGATCTTGACCATCGGCCGGCCTCACCCAAAGACAGCCGTGACAAGATCGAGGAGCCCGCGTTTGATATCCTCGTCATCAGTCAGAGGTTCGATCATTGCGGCAAGGATGGCGCGGTCGGTGGACATGCCCTGTGCGATCAGCGTCGCGGCATAAACGACCAGACGGGTGGAAACGCCTTCCTCAAGATCCTGACCCTTGAGCCCGCGCAGTTTGCCTGCAAGGCGCACCAACGGCTTGCAGCGTTCCAGCGGCAGACCGCTTTCCTGCGCAACGACTTCGGCCTCCATCTGGGGCGACGGAAAGTCGAACTCCAGCGAGATGAACCGCTGGCGGGTCGAGGGTTTCAGGGTTTTCAGTATATTCTGGTATCCGGGATTGTATGAGGCGACCAGCATGAAACCGGGGGCAGCCTCAAGCTCTTCGCCGGTGCGGTCAATCGGCAGGATGCGTCGGTCGTCGGTCAGCGGGTGCAATACAACAGTGACGTCCTTGCGGGCCTCGACCACCTCGTCGAGATAGCAGATTGCACCTTCGCGCACCGCGCGGGTCAGGGGGCCATCAACCCAGACGGTCTCTCCGCCCTTCAGCAGGTAGCGCCCGATCAGGTCAGCGGCGGCCAGATCATCGTGGCAGGCAACGGTATAAAGCGGGCGGCCAAGACGAGCGGCCATATGGGCCACAAAGCGTGTCTTGCCGCAACCCGTCGGGCCTTTCAGCAGGACCGGCAGGTCGTTGTTGTAAGCGGCAGTGAACACATCACATTCATCGCTTTGGGGCAGGTAGAAGGGGGCGTTTGCCGCCCCCTCGCTCAGTTGCAAGGAGCCATCCATATTCATCACTCCGCTGGGGTTTCTGCAGCGCCCGGCTCGATGATCTCTTTGCGAGGCACCCAAACCGAGTAGATGAACAACAGCGCACCAAGGACCACCACAACGCCGGACCCAAAGCGCATCCAGTAGAAGATGGCGATCTGGTCTTGCACGTCCATGAAATAGTCGCCGATCACGCGTTGCATGTGTGTTTGCACGGTTCCGCCGAAGGTCAGCACAAAGGTCATGAAGACCATGCCGCTGGTCATTAACCAGAAGCTGCCCATGTTCATCACCTGATTGTACGGATCACGGTTCTTCAGGATCGGCATCGCATAGCTGAAGATCGCCAGGTTGAGGCAGACGTAGGCACCGTAGAAGGCCAGGTGACCATGCGCGGCGGTGATCTGCGTGCCGTGGGTGTAGTAGTTTACCCCGTGCAGTGTGTGCAGGAAGCCCCATACACCGGCACCGAAGAACGCCAGCGTGGCACAGCCCAGCGACCACAAAAGCGCGGCCTTGTTGGGGTGGTCCCGGCGGCCCTTCCAGACCATGACGAAGGCAAAGGCCATCATCGCGAAGAACGGGATCACCTCGAGGCTCGAGAAGATCGATCCGATCCACTGCCAGTACGCAGGAGTACCGATCCAGTAGTAGTGGTGCCCAGTTCCAAGGATGCCCGAGAACAGCGCGGCCGCGACGATGACATAAAGCCATTTCTCGACCACCTCACGGTCCACACCGGTCAGCTTCAGCATCAGGTAGGCAAGGATCGAGGCCATGATCAGTTCCCACACGCCTTCGACCCACAGGTGGACGACATACCACCAGTATTGCTTGTCCAGGGACAGGTTGCCCGGGTTGTAGAAGGCAAACAGGAACAGCAGCGCCAGACCCCAAAGGCCCAGTAGCAGGATGTTGGTGATCGCGGTCTTCTTACCCTTCAGAACGGTCATCGACACGTTGTAAAGGAAGATCAACGCAGCCACGACGATACCGGCCTTGACCCATTTGGGTTGCTCAAGGAACTCGCGCCCCTCTTTGCCCAGCAGCCAGTTGCCCTCGAACAGGTTGAAGGTATAGGTCAGCACTACGCCCAGTGTTCCGACCACCAGAATGATCAGCTGCAAATAGGCCAGCATGGGCGAATGGATTTCACGCTCGGCCTCTTCCGGGATTAGGAAGTACGCCGCGCCGAAGAAGCCCAGGATCAGCCAGACGATCAGCGCATTTGTGTGCAACATCCGCACAATGTTGAACGGCAGAAGCTCGCTCAGGAAATTGGGCGATACATAGATCCAGCCGGCGATCAAACCACCGATCACCTGGATCGCGAACAAGCCCATCGCTACGGCAAAGTAGGCGTAGGCAATTTTTTGGGATTCGTATTTCATTGCTCCGTTCCCTTTCTCAGCCGGCCTCGTTGGGCGGCCAGTCCTGAGCATCGATATTGTCCGTCCAGATCAGGAAGTTGGTCAGATCACGGATCTCTTCGTCGCTGAGGTTGAATTGCGGCATCTGTCGGCGACCGGGAACGCCGGTAGGCTGTGCCTCCATCCAGCCCTTAAGGGCATCAAAGGCAGATTCCGGGTCATCCAGAACGCCCCAACGGGTCATCACGTTGCCGACCTCAGGGGCAAAGTAAGCCCCTTCACCAAGGATCGTGTGACAATTGATACAGGCGTGTTTTTCCCAGACGTGTTTGCCCCGAACCACACTGTCATCAAGATTCTCGGCATTCTCGGAATTCACGATGTACCAGTGGGAATGGGCGGACAAAGCCAGAAAGATGAGAATAAAGAACAGGGACCCGCCATAGAATATATTGCGCGCCATGCTCTTGGTCATGACTTCTCGCATCGCGCTCTCCTTTGCGCAGATTAGCTAGTGGAGATCAGAATGCAGCGCGGGCAGACGTACCGCCTTAACGAAAGTCAAGACCGGCAGACATCGCCGTAAAGCGCCGGGAACACGTGGCGACAAACCAAATCGAGTGTGACCTTCGGGGAACTATTGCACCTGCATTAGGCCCCATAACCCCAGAATTGCCATTTTAACGCCTTGAAAAACGTCGCCGGACTCAGCAACATTTTTTCGCAAACACTCGGTAGCGTCGCTTTTGCACGGCCTGGCAAAAGCAAAGCACACAAAGGTCTAGGTAACGATGGCAATTAGTATCTACGGTGCATTCCGTTCTGACTCGACGATGTCGACCAGTCAGGCGCAACTCTACCAAGTCAACACTACATTCCAGATCTCGCAATACAGCCAGATCACGATTACCGACGGTGCAGATCCCACGATCATCGACGGCGACAACGTAAACAACGAAGTTCCAAACGACCCAACCCAGACCTATTTGGGACGCGCGTTTGACTGGGACTATACCATCCTTGTCCGGGACACAGACGGCAACACCTACGAAATTGGTGTTATGGATTGGGATAGTAACAATAATGGATTCATTAACACCAATTCCGCTGAACAAGGTTATTTTCTAGGTTTCATCGGTGGAAGCGTCCCCCCGCTGAATACGACGCTGACCATTATCGATCTAACCGACAACGGCCCGAACATTCCGGTTGATACGGTTGTGCCCTGTTTCACCGCTGGCACACTGATCGAGACGCCAGATGGCATGCGCCCTATCGAGGCGCTCGCGGTCGGGGATGAGGTGATGACAATGGATCGGGGTCCGCAGCGTATTCGCTGGATCGGCGCACGCGCATTGACCGGCCAGGAGCTGTCGGAAAAGCCCAAACTTAGCCCGATCCGCATCGCGGCTGGAGCATTGGGACGCGGACTGCCGCAGCGCGATTTATTGGTATCGCCACAGCATCGGATGCTGGTGCGCTCGGCCATCGCGATCCGAATGTTCGACACCAGCGAAATTCTGGTGGCTGCTCATGCGCTTGTTGGCGTTCCCGGCATAACGGTCGAGGAAAACGCAGAGTCGGTCGAGTATTTTCATATGCTGTTTGAACAGCATGAGATCGTCTTTGCCGAAGGCGCCCCATCTGAAAGCCTGTTCGCCGGAGCCGAAGCTCTCAGAACCGTGCCACTTGCAGCCCGGGCAGAAATGCTGGAGCTGTTTCCTGCCCTGGCCACCGAAGATTTTGTGCCGCCATCCGCGCGTCCGATCCCGAGCAAAGGCAAGCAGGTCCGGCACATGGTGCAACGCCACATCAAGAACAGCCGCTCATTAATCGAATGATTTCGATCGTTTTAAACGATAAGGTACCTAGTCTTGCTTCGCGCGCGGTCCTGTCAATGCGGGCCACATCGCAACCAGATACAGCGCAAAAGCAGTGACCCACAGACCGTCTGACAACAGCATCGCAACCAGATAGCCTGAATCCAACTCGGCCCCGATCCAGCGCGACAGGGCCGCCGCCGCCATCAACCCATAGGCCACAACCATCGGTCCGGGTGCGACCAGCGCGCGACCGCTATGTCCGAGCGCCGCGCGACTCATGACCGCCAGTGTCATGCCACCTACGCAACCGATACCCAGAACATGCAGGGCGGCAACCTCATTGCCTAGACCCAGCACCGCCAAGCCCCACAGGATCAGACCCAGCGCCAACATGCCCAGCCCCATATGCAGCGCCAACAGGATCGGTTCACGCGCAGCCCAAATTGTCCGCCACCGAGCCATGCGCAGGATTTGCACAACGCCCAACGTAAGGGCAACAGCCCCGGCAATTTCCCAATCGCCTGAAGGCAGAACGCTTAGCGGCAGGATAAGCGACAATCCCATACCGGCCTTGTTCAGCGCACCGACTGAAACAGGCCAGTCCGCCTCAGACGCCCCGGCGCGTTTCATGGCGTTGCGGGTAAAGGCCGGCGTGATCCGTCCGCCCAGAATGGCTATCATCGCGCAGAGCGTCAGCAAACCCATCCGCAACCCGGATTGTAACGTGTCATCCGTCAGCCCGATCCACTCAAAATGTGTCAGCAAATCCGCGATCCAGATGAGGCTGAGCAACAGTAGGAAAATCATGTTCTGCGGTTTCGGCCGACGGATCAATTGCGTCGCGATCTTGGCTGCAAGGATCGGAACAAACGCAAGGTCGATCACGGCAACCATAACCGGCGGCAACATCCCGGAAAACCACATTGCCATCCGGCCTGCCAACCATATCCCTGCCGCGAGGGCGATGAACCGCGCGCGCGCATCAGGTGCACCGGTCCAGTTTGGCACCGCCGTCAGAAAGAACCCGCCCAACGCCGCAGTGGCATAGCCAAAGATCATCTCATGCGCATGCCACATAGGCGGCGTCATGCCGTAATCCGGCGCCATGTAAGGCACCGTCAGCCACAATCCCCAGACTAGTCCGACAAACAGGCCATACAGCCCGGCGGACAGAAAAAACACGCGGAACCCCTCACCAAAAATACGGGTGATGACTGCGGGCATGGCTGCTCTCCTAGGTCGTTTTTCCAAGCCCTAGCAGCCTGCTTGTTCGCGGCACTTAACCAAAATCAAAACGGCGGAAAACATGTCTCTAAAACACAGATTTTCTGAGGTTTTTTTGGGTGAATTTTTGCATCTCTACCCCGGTTTACGCCCCATCCGTTGACTTTCGTCAAGGAGCCGAAGGCTTCGGTGGGCCAACCTTAGCCCTGCCTCACCAGCAAATGGAGAGTGATCATGTCACTTGGAATCAGCTACAAAAAAACTGGCCGTGCCTTTGGGGTCGGTTTGGCGATGCTGCTGGGCAGCGTCGCTGCTCCGACACTCGCCGAAGAGCCAACCCTTGATAAGGACGCCTTTGAATCGTCAAAACAATTGTACTTTGAACGCTGCGCTGGCTGTCACGGTGTGTTGCGCAAAGGGGCGACGGGCAAAAGCCTTGAACCATTGGTGGAAACGAAAAACGCCGACGGCACCGTGACCGAATCTGGTACCCTAAAACTAGGACAGGAACGGCTCGAAAAAATTATCGCCTGGGGCACCGAAGGCGGGATGAACAACTTCTCGGACGTGATGTCCGAGGACGAGATCAGCAATATGGCAACTTACATCCAGATGGAGCCACCCAAGCCGCCGGAAATGTCGCTTGAGCAAATGATGGCGACCCGTAAGGTCTATGTCGAACCCGAAGATTACCCAAGCGAGCCACTGCATGGCCGAAACTGGGAAAACTTCTTTGTGGTTATCGAACGTGACGTAGGCAAGGTGGCTGTGATCGACGGCGACACCAAGGAAGTGCTGGCGCATATTCCCACAGGCTATGCCGTGCACGTTCTGAAAGCGTCCGAGCACCATAAACTGGAAGAGCCGGAAAACCCAGGCCGCTTCTGGTACACCATGGGCCGCGACGGCAAGATGACCAAGATCGACCTGTGGCAAGAGCCTGAGAATATGCTCGTGGCCGAGGTCACCATTGGCTATGACGCTCGCGACGTGGCCGTTTCTGGTGATGGTAAATACGTGATCGGTGGGGCCTATTGGCCGCCGCATTTCGCGATCGTCGATGCCGAAACAATGGAACCGAAGAAGGTTGTCTCGACCCGAGGCTACAACGTGGACGGTGACTACGTGGAAGAGGCTCGTGTTGCCGCGATCTACACCACTCCGAACGAGCCAACCTGGATCGTAGCTGTGAAGGAGCTCGGCCAGCTCTGGCAAGTGGACTACTCAGACCTGGACAACCTGCGGATCGACAAGATCGACAGCGCCAAGTTCCTGCATGACGGGTTCTTTGATCCAACCGGCCGTTACTTCCAGATCGCCGCGAACGCGTCGAACAAGATGGTTGTGGTCGATACCGAGACCCACAAGCTGGAAGCCATGATCGACACTGCGCCGCTGCCGCACCCCGGCCCGGGCGCCAACTGGGATGATCCGAATTGTGGCCCGGTTGCCGGTACGACCCACCTGGGCGAAGGCACTGTCACTGTGTGGGGCAACGACCCCGAGGGTCGTCCGGATGACGCATGGAAAGTCTGCTACGAGGTGGAAACCGACGGACCCGGTCTGTTCATCCGGACACACCCGGAATCAGATTATATCTGGGCCGACCAGACCAAGCACCCCGAGCCTGAAGTTCAGCAATCGGTGCAGGTCATCGACAAGGCAACTGGTGAGATCGTGAAAACGATCCAGATCACAGAAGAGGAAGGCAACGTCGCCGTCCACTTCGAGTTCAATCAGGACGGTTCCGAGGTTTGGGTTTCCAAGTGGAACCGCTCGACCTCGAAAGAAGCGAACGGTGAGATCGTGATCTACGACGCCAAGACGCTGGAAGAGATCGGCCGCGTGAAAGGGCTGTTTGCACCGACCGGAAAATTCAACGTCTACAACCGGTCAAACCACGTCACTTGACGGTTTCGCAACCAACTTCGGAAAGGGCGGGCCCCTCGCCCGCCCTTTCCTCGTTTGTTCACTCAGCCAAACTCACCGGCCTGCCATCCAAGGCCAGACAAGACAGCCAAAACGGAGCCCGGACATGACTTCCGAACCGGATAAGAAAAAACCGATCTGGCGCCGGTATTTCCTGTGGGGAATGCCCGTGGCCGGTATTGCCGCAGCCTTTGTCGGCGGCATCATCTTCTGGGGTGGTTTCAACACCGCCATGGAAGCAACCAATACCAAGGAATTCTGTATTTCGTGTCACGAGATGCGCGACTTCGTCTACGAAGAATACACCGGCACCATCCATGACGTGAACCGGTCTGGCGTGGGCGCCGTCTGTTCCGACTGTCACGTACCCAAGGACTGGACGCACAAGATGATCCGCAAGATCAAGGCATCCAAAGAACTGTACGGCAAGGTGGTTGGCACCATCAACACCCGTGAGAAGTTCGAAGCCAAACGCGTGCATCTGGCGATGAATGAGTGGGAACGGATGAAGGCCACTGACTCGCGTGAATGCCGCAACTGTCACGACTTTGAATCGATGATGCCTGAATTCCAGAAACCCCGCGCGCGTCAACAGCACCTGAACGCCATGACCGTGGGCCAAACCTGTATCGACTGTCACAAGGGGATTGCGCACTCGGACGCCCGCGACCGGGCCGACGAAGAGTATCTGGAAAAACTCGAAGCACCTAATCCGGACTTTATCCGCCAGATCCCGCCGGAATACATGGCGAGCCTTGAACGGATCGAAGCCAAGGAAGCCGCAGAAGCCGAGACCGAGAAAGCCGCCAAACAAGCGCAACATGAAGCCGTGCAGACTCAGATCGCAGCGGCGGTGGATGCGGCTTTGGCCGAAGAACGCGCCAAATCCAACGGTGAGGAAGCAGCGGCGCCCGCAAGCGTGGGTGGTGATGATGTCGGCGCGGATATCGACTGGAACGCGGTTGCCACGGCCGATTTGAAACTGTTCTACCCCGGTCAGGCTTCGTTTGAATGGGTCCAGAATGGTAAATTCCACGGTGGTGCCCGCCCTCTGACCAAAGGTGGAGACCAGTGTACGACCTGCCACGCCAAAGAGCTGGACACGATCGGCAATAAGATTGTTGCAGGCGGCGAATTGGAACCGACACCGATCCCCGGCAAACGCGGCGTAATCGACGCGACCGTTCAGGCAGCACATGATGACGAAAACCTGTATGTCCGCCTGCAATGGCCGGATGCAGGCCACAACCCTGCACCCTTCGTGGATGGCGGCAAAATGGACCCCAACAACCAGATAAAGGTCGCCATGATGATCACCGGCACCGGAATCGAGTTGGGTGATCAGGTAGGCTGCTGGGCCTCATGCCACGCCGACAACAGCTATATGCCCTTTGACCCCGGCGCGGATGCGATTGCCGCCAATGGCGACGTCGCAGGTCGCATGTCCGCGCAGGACACCGTGACCAAGTACATCAGCGAAAGCCGCACGGATGTCGAAATCAAAGGTCGCCGTGGCAAGGCACTAGGCGGTTGGGACAAGCTGGAGGCCGAAGCACAGATCGAGCAGTACCTGGCCGACGGCACCTATCTTGACCTGATGCGCGTCTACGCCGATGGCAGCGCGACAAACGGCTATCTGCTGGAACAGCGCGTTGTTAATGACGGTGAAATCGCCGCCTCGGCGAACCTGTCCGGTGGCATGTGGACCGTGGTCTTTACCCGGCCGCTGAACTCGGGCTCGCCGGGTGACGTCCCGCTCGAGTCCGGCCAGACCTATACAGTTGGTTTTGCGATCCATGACGATTTCGCCGCCGCCCGGTTCCACCATGTCACGCTGGACACCAGCCTGGCATTGGACGACGACGCCGCCTTCATCAATGTGGTCAAACAATAGCGGATTGGGGCCGGGCACTCCGGCCCCACCCCATTTTGGAAAGGAGACTTGGACGATGAAACCCCAACACCTTCTTCCTGCCCTGCTTTTTCTGTCCGCGCCCGCATGGGCCGAGGACACTGTCGAGCTGTGCGCCGAAGCCGAAGACCGGTATCTCACGCTTTTTGGCCAGCCAACCTCGGCGGTCGAGGACGCCGAAGTAGTGCTGATGTACAAATACAATTTCTGCCCAACCGAACTGACCGTGAAGGCCGGCACCACTGTCCGGTGGGTCAATGTCGACAAGCGGACCAGCCACTCGGTCCTGCTTAAGGATGGCAGCGAACCTGAAAGTGACAGGCTGTTCCCCGAGGAAACGGTCGATCTGACATTCCTGACACCCGGCCCGCAGGAATACCTTTGTGGCCCGCATTGGGAAACGCAGAACATGATCGGAATGGTCACCGTCGAACCCTGAGCCGAGGCAAGTAAACAGGCAAGAAGCAAGGAGCGCGGGCGCAAATCCCGCGCTCCTTAACTTTAGTCAAGGAAACAGCGCAGTTAATGCGCAAACCTGCCAGCATGACACGCCCGGTTGGCCCAGCGACGTCCTCAAATCGCCGAATGGAACCGGGTTCAGAAGACAAATAGACCAAGCGAGTTTGCACATGAGCGGTAAGGTTTTTCTGATTGGTGCCGGTCCCGGCGACCCCGAACTCATGACCTTGCGCGCGATGCGCATGCTGCAAGAGGCTGACGTGGTTGTTTACGACCGGCTAGTCTCGGCTGACATTCTGGAAATGCACACCCCCGGCGCGCGACTGATCCCGGTCGGGAAGGCGCCCAAATGCCATTCAGTGCCACAGGATCGCATCAACGACATTCTGGTCAAAGAAGCCCGCGCAGGTCATTGCGTTGCGCGTTTGAAAGGCGGCGACCCGATGATCTTTGGTCGTGGTTCGGAAGAAGCCGCGTATCTGATGGCCCACGGTATCGCGATTGAATACGCGCCGGGCATCACCGCCGCACAAGGAGCATCCAGCGCGACCGGAGTGCCGCTGACCCATCGCGGCCTGGCAACCTCGGTTCAGTATGTCACCGGTCACAGACAGGCCGACAAGGTACTGGATCTGGATTGGAAACGGCTGGCTGACCCGGACTCAACGCTGGTCATTTACATGGGTGTCGCCAATATCGGCCAGATCGCAATGGGGCTTATGACCGAAAATCTGCCCGGCTCGACCCCCGTTTTGGCCGTTGGAAACGCGACCACAACCGAAGAACGGCGCCTGATCTCCCGACTGGACCAACTGGCGGCGGATGTACGCGATGCAAATTTACAAGCGCCGACCCTATTCATCATCGGTCAGGTCGTATCGCTATATGCCAAACAGCCGGTTGCAGACCTGCAGGAGCAAGCTCATGGCTAGGGTCATCCCTTCGTATTGTGGGCTCCCGGCATGGACCTCGCGCGCTTTTCTCACAACAGCCGTCCTCATCGCCACCTCGGCCCTTGCCGCTGACGTGCTGGACGGCAACGCCCTGAAACGCCTTGTTCATCAGGATTGTGGCTCGTGCCACGGCTTGTCTTTGAAGGGTGGCCTTGGGCCGGATCTGCGGTCCAAATCGCTGGACCATTATGATGCTGACGTTTTAACCGACGTCATCCTTGATGGCATCCCCGGCACCGCAATGCCCCCGTGGCGACCTCTGATCAGCGAAGAAGAGGCCGAATGGATTGCTCGCTATCTTCTGGAATCGGAGGCACAATGAAACACCTCATCCTTAGCCTTGCAGCCACCCTATTGATGACTACGGCGCAGGCCGAGCCCACCGCCACAGGCGATTTGGGTCTGGTAATCGAACGTGCCAACGGTTCGGTTCTGCTGGTGGATCAATCTGATCGGGCAGCGTTGGTCCGGATCGAAGGCTTAGGTGATCTGTCCCACGCCTCACTGGTCTATTCGCCTGATGAACGTTTCGCGTTTGTGTTCGGACGCGATGGTGGGCTGACCAAGGTCGATATCGTCACCCGCCAGATCGTTAACCGGGTCGTGCAGGCAGGCAACGCCATCGGCGGTGCTATCTCGGATGACGGACAGCTGGTGGCCGCCTCAAATTACGAACCGGGCGGTGTTCGCGTCTTCAATGCCGAAACGCTGGAGATGGTCGCGGATATTCCGACCGACAGTAAAACCATCGGTCTGGTCGACGCACCAGGCCGCCGGTTCGTGTTCACCATGTGGGACACGGGCGAGACCTGGATCGCCGACTTCTCAGCGGGCACCCCCGAAATTACCAAGATCCCAGAGATGGGTAAGAACCCCTATGACGCGCTGATTACCGCCAATGGCCGCACTTATATCACCGGTTTGTTCGGCGAGGATGGTCTGACAGCGCTGGATCTGTGGGCCGACATTCCTGAGCCAATCCGCGTGCTGCCCAACTATGGTCGTGGGCAAGAGGAAATGCCCGTCTACAAGATGCCTCATCTGGAAGGCTGGGCGCTGACAGGGCGCGAATTTGTTTTGCCTGCGGTTGGTCACCATGAGGTTCTGTGGATCGACGCAGACACTTTGACTGAAACCGGACGTACCCAAACCCATGGCCAGCCGGTCTTTGCCATGGCCCGGCCCGATGGGCGGCAAGTTTGGGTAAATTTCGCCCATCCCCTGAACGATACAATCCAGGTGATCGACAGCGTCAGCAAAGAAATCATTCATGAATTCAAACCGGGCCCGGCGGTTCTGCACATGGAGTTCACCCCGCGTGGGCACGAGGTCTGGATCAGCGTGCGCGATGCCAACAAAGTCATGGTTTACGACACGCAAAACTTCGAAAAGCTGCGTGAGATAGAAGCGGACAGCCCGTCAGGTATCTTTTTCACTGCCCGCGCGCACAGAACGGGCTTGTGACAATGGAACATATCACCGACCCAATCGACCGACGCCTGCTGGATGAGTTTCAGCGCGATTTTCCTGTAACCGACCGCCCATTCCAGGTGTTGGCATTCATGTTGGGGCTGGACGAAGCGGAAGTGCTGGATCGCCTCACCCGAATGCGTTCAACTGGCAGAATAACTCGGGTCGGCGCGACGATTGCCCCCGGGGCGGTTTCGGCAAGTACGCTGGCCGCCGTTGCTGCGCCGGCGGAAAGACTGGAAGAGGTTGCCGCCCTGATCGACGCTGAGCCGGGAGTAAACCATAATTACCAACGCGAAGACGAATGGAATCTCTGGTTCGTGGCCACTGGCCCAGACCGCGCACATGTGGATGACACCTTGGCGCGCATCACACATCGCACAGGGCTGCGAGTACTCGACCTTCGGTTGGTGCGTCCGTTCAACATAGATCTGGGGTTTCGCATGTCGGGCAAGACCAGAAACGTGCCTGGCCCACGCAAAGTAGACTGCTCGGTCCTGCAAGAGGGCGACCGCGCATTGCTGCAAGCCCTCAGTTCAGGTCTATCGCTGGTCGCCGAACCATATGCCGCTCTGGCCCAATCACTGAACCGCAATGCGGCGGAAATTATGGGGCGGGTTGAAGTTCTGCACAGTGCCGGCATCATCTCGCGGCTGGGCGTGATTGTGCGCCACAGGGCGCTTGGATGGTCGGCCAACGCGATGGTCGTCTGGGACATGCCGACCATACAGATCGATGCAGCCGGACCTGCCCTTGCAGCCCATCCCGGAGTGACCCTGTGCTATGAGCGTCGCCCGGTTGATGGGGTTTGGCCCTACCGGCTTTATTCCATGTTTCACGCACGCACGCGCAACGAAGCGCTTGAGGCGTTGGCCACTGCGCGCGCGCTGCCGGAACTGTTTGGAGCACAGCACAAGGTTCTGTTTTCGACCCGCTGTTTCAAACAAACCGGCGCGCTTATCCAACCGAAGGAAGCCGCTGCATGACACTTGACGCAACCGACCGCAAAATCCTGAACCGGATGCAGGACGACCTTCCCTTGGTATCAAACCCTTATTCGGCGGTAGCAGAGGAACTGGGCATTCCCGAAAGCGAATTGCTGAACCGTATATCCTGTATGAAAGAAGACCGCGTGATTACCCGTTTTGGCCCTTTTTTTGACGCTACTGCAATGGGTGGAGCTTTCTGCCTGTGTGCGATGGCGGTACCGCCCGAGAATTTCGAAACTGTCCTGACCAAAGTCAATGCGCACGCCGAGGTGGCGCATAACTATGAACGTACGCACCGGCTGAATATGTGGTTCGTGCTGGCCACCGAAACACCCGAGGGGATCGAGGCCACCGCCGATGCCATCGAACGGGAAACAGGGACCCGCGTTCTCTGTTTCCCCAAATTGCAGGAATTTTTCATCGGCTTTCGGGTGGCAGCATGATCGACGCAAGAGATCGACAGATTATCGAGGCGCTACAAGGCGGGTTGCCCCTTGTACCTGCGCCGTATGCGCAGGTGGCCGAGGCACTTGGGATGGACGAGGGTGCGCTGCTTTTCCAACTGGCCGAACTGAAGTCGCGCGGCGTAATCCGCCGCATCGCCGCCGCGCCCAACCACTACAAGCTGGGCATGACTTCAAACGGGATGACCGTTTGGGATGTGGATGACGACCACATCACTGAACTGGGCACGCATATCGGCGCGCTGCCCTTCGTCACCCACTGCTATGAACGCCCTCGCGCTCTTCCCGAATGGCCTTACAATCTGTTCGCTATGGTTCACGGCGCCGACCGGAAGGAGGTCGAGAGAAAGCGCGCTGAAATCTCTGCCATCCTAGGCGATGCCTGCCGGGCCAAAGACATCCTCTATTCTACGCGCATTCTGAAAAAGACCGGGCTGCGCCTGAAAGCGAAAGGCTGAGACATGTTCCGCCTGACCGAATACATGCACCAACTGGTCAAACCGACCCCGGTGCGCAAACGCCGCCCCGGACCGGTGAAACCAGTGGTAATCTGGAACCTGACGCGGCGCTGTAACCTGAAATGCCGCCATTGCTACACCGTCTCGGCGGATGTTGCGTTCCCCGGTGAACTCAGTCACGAGCAAGCCATGGTAACCCTTGAGGATCTGGGCCAATTTCGCGTTCCTGCCCTGATCCTCTCGGGTGGGGAGCCGCTGGACCGGTTTGATTTCTTTGAAATTGCCAAACGCGCCCGCGACTTGGTGCCGATGCTTGCGCTGTCGACCAACGGCACGCGGATCTACGACGAAACCGCCGACATGATCGCCGATGTGGGGTTCAATTATGTCGGCATCTCGCTGGACGGGATTGGCGCCACCAATGACTGGTTTCGTGGAGTCGAAGGCGCTTTTGCCGACGCTCTGCGCGGTGTCCGCGAATGTAAGAAACGCGGCATCAAAGTGGGTCTTCGATTTTGCCTGACCGAGGGCACTCAACACCACCTGCCCGACCTGCTGCAATTGTGCGATGACGAAGGTGTCGACAAGTTCTACCTGTCCCATCTGGTCTATGCCGGTCGTGGCGACAAGAATCGAGGCGAAGATGCTGAACATCTTCGCACTCGGAACGGGTTGGATCTGCTGCTGGACCGCGCGTGGGAAGCTGCCTCGGGCGGGCGCACGCTGGACATCGTAACCGGCAACAACGACGCCGATGCGGGGTATTTCTTGAACTGGGTCCGCAAACATTTTGATGCCCAAAAAGCTGATCATGTACGCAAACATCTGGCAGCTTGGGGTGGCAACTCCAGCGGCCTCGGCGTGGCCAATATCGACAATCTGGGCCGCGTGCACCCCGACACCTACTGGTCGGACTACACGGTCGGCAACGTGAAGACCCGGTCGTTCTCGGAGCTTTGGACCAGCGATGATCAAATGCTGGCCATGCTGCGCACACGTCCCCGCCCCCTGAAAGGGCGCTGCGGCGCCTGTCAGCTCAAGGATGTCTGTGGTGGCAACACCCGTATCCGGGCTTTGCAGGTGACCGGCGACCCGTGGGCGGAAGATCCAGCATGCTATCTGTCAAACCAAGAAATCGGCGTGGATGAGGCGGGCGATCGCCTGCAGGTCACGCCGTTCCGGGGGAAACGCCATGATCCGGCGCATCAGTTCTTCTAAGACACTCAAACTCGGCACTCTCTGCTCGCTGTTGTTGATCGGAACCGCGTGGGCTGACGCTCCCTCGGATTACGCTGAATTTTGTGCGTCCTGCCACGGCGAAAACCGCTTAGGCGGTGTGGGTCCGGCGCTTATCCCTGAAACGCTCAAGCGGATGCGCGGCCCCCGCGTTGCCGCAGTTATCGCCGAAGGGCGGACCGCAACACAAATGCCTGCCTTCTCGCACGAACTGGACGCGCTGCAGATCGAAGAACTGGCGGGTTGGTTGAAATCACCGCTGGAAAGCGATCCCGAGTGGGGTGAGGCCGACATAAGGGGCAGCCGAATTCTGGACGAGAATTACGTCGCAGTTGAAGCACCCATCTGGGACAGCGACCCGATGAACATCACTCTGGCTGTTGAGACCGGGGACCATCATGTCAGCGTGCTGGACGGTGACACTTTCGAGGTTTTGGACCGGTTCGAGACACCCTTTGCCGTTCATGGCGGTCCAAAATTCAGCCCAGACGGGCGATATGTGTTCATCATGTCCCGAGACGGTTGGGTCCAGAAGTATGACATTTGGGCCTTGAAACAGGTTGGCCGCGTGCGCGCTGGCCTGAACAGCCGCAACATCGCCATGTCGGGCGATGGCAAATGGGTGGCCGTGGCAAATTACCTGCCCAACAGCCTGACCCTGCTGTCGACCGAGGATCTAACCGTGGCCAAGGTCATCGACATCAAAAGTAAGAAGGGCAAACCCAGCCGTGTTTCGGCCGTCTATCAGGCTCCACCGCGCGAAAGCTTTGTGCTGGCGCTAAAAGACGTGCCCGAAATTTGGGAGGTCTTCTACGGCAATAATCCTCCTCAATTTGGTATCGGTCATGACTTCCGTATCGAAGGGCAGTTCAAGAACCCCGACCCCTTCCCAGTGCGCAAGATCACTACACCCGACTACCTGGACGATTTCTTTTTTGACCAAAGCTATGAATACGTCATGGGCGCATCTCGCAACGGCAAAGGCGGTCAGGTCATCGATCTTGTGATCGGTCAGAAAGTGGCCGATCTGGACCTGCCTGGCATGCCGCATCTTGGGTCTGGCATCACATGGCGAAATGGCGACACAACCGTGATGGCCACGCCGCATCTGACCGACGGCACCGTGTCCGTGATCGACATGCAAACCTGGGAAACCGTCAAGCGGATCAAGACCGAAGGGCCGGGTTTCTTCATGCGCAGCCATGAGAATTCGCCTTACGTCTGGGCAGATGTGTTCTTTGGGCCCAACAAGGACGCGATGCATGTGATTGACAAGCAAAGCCTTGAAATCGTGAAGACTCTGCGGCCTGCACCGGGTAAAACCGTGGCCCATGTGGAGTTCACAAAGGACGGCAGCCACGCTTTGGTGTCCATCTGGGAAGATGATGGCGCGGTGATCGTTTATGACTCGCAAACGCTGGAAGAGGTCCGCCGCCTGCCGATGCGTAAACCTTCGGGAAAATATAATGTCTGGAACAAAATTACCTTCTCGGAAGGCACCAGCCACTGAAGGCAAATGGCCGGTCTGGAAGCTGGCGATATTGCTGTATCCAGCCACGGCCCTGACCGTGGCCATCAACCTGTTTCTGGCCGGCCTGATCGCCAACAGCGCCGGGTTTGGTATGGTTGCCCCGGTGACCGCGATCATCTGGTCAATTCCACTGGGCGTACCAACCTCATGGCTGGCCGGGCGTTGGTTGCGTGGTTTGATGGATGAAGCGGACGATTAGTCCCAAATTTCCTGCGGCCTAACCGAAGTCAAGTATCGGCATGAGAGAATCCCCTACACCTTAGGAACGATTTCCGAGTTGGATTCTCCATGCCCGCCCTTAGCCCTTTGCACAGCCTCCCTGTTCGCGCGTTGCGTGCGACGTGTGCGTTGGTGGGTATCCTCCTGCTGTTGTTGCAAACGATCGGCCCGGCGCTGGCGAGTCCCGGCCAAAGCATGTGGGTGGAGATCTGCTCGGAGGCAGGCGCGGTCTGGGTCCAGATAGACCTTGAGGAGGAAGACCTGGACCCAACCGCGCCCTGCCCCAAATGCGCCGATTGCGCCCTGTGTGCAGTCACCTCGGCGGCCCCGGTGCCGAACTTGCCTGTCCTGGCACGGGAAAGCGTTATTCACACCGAATACCCTTCGCCCCGCGATCTGGTTGAGGTCTGCAGCTTGAAACGATTGTGGCCTGAAACCCGTGGCCCCCCGGCTGCACCCAAGAAACACATCGAACGCGCCCAGCGCGCGCGCATAGCGTCAATCCTAGTATCCGGAGGTGCGCTGTGGTCGTAAGTCGCGCAATCCATTTCCTGCTGGCCCTTGCCCTGTTCTGCTTGGTGGCGATCAACGCCCGTGCCGACAGCCTCGCCAGCTTCCTTCCCGAGATCGAGCCTGCCGAACTGGCCCCCGGTGCCGATGCCCTTGGCCCGGTGCGCGACGACGTGCCCGTGGCCCCGGTTCTGAAAGGTGGCGAAATCGTTGCTTGGGCCTTTCTGACATCTGATTTCGTGGGCACCACCGGTTATTCGGGCAAGCCTATCCACGTGGTTGCCGCAATCGACGAAGATGCCGTTTTGACCGGTGTGCAGCTGGTCAAACATTCAGAACCCATTGTGCTGATCGGCATCCCCAATTCGCGCATGGTCGAACTGACCGAAGGCTATACCGGGCTGGACCTGAAGGTCGAAGCCGAGACCGGTGGCGAAGGGCATGACTTGGATATCATCTCGGGCGCGACGGTCACGATCATGGTGATCGACGACAGCCTTGTGCGCGGCGGTATCAAAGTGGCCCGCGCGCTGGGTCTGGGCGGCCTGTCTCCGCTGCAGGCCGATGGCCCGAAACGCGAAGTCGATATGGCGCAAGACGCCACCTATGACTGGACCACCCTGTCCGGCGACGGCTCAATCCGGCGTCTGACGCTGGATGTTGGCCAGGTCAACGCGGCCTTTGAGGCCACTGGCGATCAACGTGCCATCAAACGCCCGGAACCGGGTGAACCGGATGACACGTTCATTGACATGCATGTGGCACTGGTCTCGGTCCCCTCGATCGGCAAGTCCCTGTTGGGCGAGGCCGAGTATCAGAACCTGACCGGGTGGCTGGACGAAGGCGAACAGGCCATTCTGGTGCTGGGTCGCGGCGCCTACAGCTTCAAGGGCTCGGGCTATGTCCGCGGCGGGATTTTCGACCGTATTCAGCTGATTCAGGGCGACAATTCGGTACGGTTCTTTGACAAGCAGCAAGAGCGCCTTGGCAAGGTCGCTGCCTCAGATGCGCCCAGCTTCACCGAACTGGATATCTTCAAAATCCCTGCCGAGGTGGAGTTTAACCCCGCCGAGCCATTCCGCCTGCAATTGCTGGTGCAACGAGCCGTGGGCGCGGTGGAAAAGACATTCCTGACCTTCGATCTGGGCTACAAACTGCCCGAACAGTACTTGCTGCCTGCGACCGCCCCGGCAGTTGTCGACGACGCCACCGGCGAGGCCGCCGCCAAGGCCGCCCTTTGGAAGCGTATCTGGAAAGATCGCACGGTCGAAATCGTCGGTCTGGGCTTCATGCTATTGGTGTTGACTGCGACTTTCTTCTTCCAGTTCCACGCCACGATGAACGCGCGGGTCTTCTACTGGTTCCGCATCGGCTATCTGACCATGACGCTGTTCTTCATCGGTTGGTATGCTAACGCACAGCTGAGCGTCGTGAACCTGATGGCGCTGGCAGGCAGTCTGCGCTCCGGGTTCAGCTGGGACGCTTTCTTGCTCGACCCGCTGGTCTTTATCCAATGGTTCGCCGTCGCCGCCGCCCTGCTCTTCTGGGGACGCGGAGCCTATTGCGGCTGGCTTTGCCCATTCGGCGCATTGCAAGAACTGACTAACAAGATCGCCCGCGCGCTGAAGGTGCCGCAGTGGACCCTTCCCTGGGGTCTGAACGAACGCCTATGGCCGGCAAAGTATATGATCTTCTTGGGTCTCTTCGGTCTCAGTTTTGTCTCGATCCCATTAGCCGAGAAATATGCCGAGGTCGAGCCGTTCAAGACCGCGATCATTCTGAAATTCATGCGCGACTGGCCGTTTGTGGTCTTTGCGCTGGCCTTACTGGGGATCGGGCTGTTCATCGAACGATTCTACTGCCGCTACCTCTGCCCGTTAGGCGGAGCGCTGGCGATCCCCGCCCGTATCCGCATGTTCGACTGGCTGCGCCGCTACAAGGATTGCGGCACCCCCTGTCAGACCTGCGCCAACGAATGCCCCGTTCAGGCGATCCACCCCACCGGTGAGATCAATCCGAACGAGTGCGTCACCTGCCTGCATTGTCAGGTGCTCTACCAGTCCGAGGACAAATGTCCCGTCGTTATCCGCCAACTGAAACGGCGGGCCAAGACAGGGTCGGTCAATCCCAAGACCCCCCTCGGGCAACCACCGGCGAACCATCCGAACGCCAAACCGCAATCCGTTTCCTAAAAAAGGAGGAACGATCATGTCGGACAATGAAAACAAACTGAACATCACACGCCGAGGGATGCTGGGGGCCACCGCAACCGGCGCTGTGTTGGCCGGGACCGGTCTGGGTTCGACCCTGATGACCGCGAAACAGGCCAGCGCTGCGGCCAATGCCAATCTGCAGCCCGGTGAGCTGGACGAATATTACGGCTTCTGGTCCTCGGGTCAGACCGGCGAACTGCGTATCTTGGGTTTCCCGTCCATGCGCGAGCTGATGCGCGTGCCGGTCTTCAACCGCTGCTCGGCCACCGGTTGGGGGCAGACCAACGAGTCGCTGAAGATCATGACCGACGGTCTGCTGCCGGAAACCAAGGAATTCCTCGCCAAGCGCGGCATGAAAACCTATGACAATGGCGACCTGCATCACCCGCATATGTCGTTCACCGATGGCACCTATGATGGCCGCTATCTGTTCATGAACGACAAGGCCAACACCCGTGTTGCCCGTGTGCGCTGTGACGTGATGAAATGCGACAAGATCACCGAGATCCCGAACGCCAAGGCGATCCACGGGCTGCGTCCGCAGAAATTCCCGCGCACCGGCTATGTCTTTGCCAACGGCGAAGATGAAACTCCGCTAGTCAATGACGGCACAGTGCTGGACGATCCATCGCAATACGTGAACATCTTCACCGCGCTGGACGGTGACACGATGGAGGTCGCATGGCAGGTGATCGTGTCGGGTAACCTCGACAACACCGACTGTGACTATCAGGGTAAGTACGCCTATTCGACCTCATACAACTCGGAAATGGGTATGAACCTGGCCGAGATGACCGAGAACGAGCTGGACCACGTTGTTGTCTTTAACCTTGCTGAAATCGAAAAAGGCATCGAAGCCGGTGACTATCAAGAGCTGAAAGGCGTTAAGGTTCTGGACGGCCGTAAGGGTCAGAACAAGAAGTACACCCGTTACATTCCGATTCCGAACTCGCCGCACGGCATCAACACCGCGCCTGACGGCAAGCACGTCTGCATCAACGGTAAGCTGTCGCCGACTGTCTCGATCATGGATGTCACAAAACTGGACGCCCTGTTCGAAAGCGATGCCGATCCGCGATCCTGCATTGTGGGTGAACCGCAGCTGGGTCTTGGCCCGCTTCACACTGCTTATGACGGTCAGGGCAACGCGTTCACCACGCTGTTCCTCGACAGCCAGATCGTGAAATGGAACATCGACAAAGCAATCGAAGCCTACGGTGGCGCGGATGTGGACCCGATCATCTCGAAGGTCGACGTTCACTATCAGCCGGGTCACAACTCGACCTCCATGGGTGAAACCAAGGATGCCGATGGCAAGTGGCTGATTTCGATGAACAAGTTCTCGAAAGATCGGTTCCTGAACGTAGGCCCGCTGAAGCCCGAGAACGAGCAGTTGATCGACATCTCGTCCAACGAGATGAAGGTGGTTCACGACGGCCCGACCTTTGCCGAGCCGCATGACTCGATCATCGTTCGCGCCGATATCGTCAACCCGGTCAATGTCTGGGACCGTGCCGATGTCACCTGGGAGGACGCCCGCAAACAGGCCGAAGCCGATGGCATCGATCTGGAAGAAGGTGCCGAGGAACCGATCCGGGACGGCAACAAGGTGCGGGTCTACATGACATCGCAGGCACCGACCTTCAGCCTTGAGAAGTTCACCGTCAAACAGGGCGACGAGGTAACAATCTACGTCACCAACCTGGATGACGTGGACGACGTGACCCACGGCTTCTGCCTGGGTAACTACGGCATCGCCTTCGAGATCGGGCCAATGGCAACCGCGTCGATCACTTTCACTGCGGACCGTCCGGGCGTGCACTGGTTCTATTGCCAGTGGTTCTGCCACGCACTGCACATGGAAATGCGCGGCCGTATGCTGGTCGAGCCTCAGGGAGCATAACTTATGCGTTGGTCCCTGCTCATACCGCTCCTGCTCGGCTCGCCCCTTTGGGCGGCGGACTGGGATGTGCCCAATCGGGCGGGGGCCATCAATGAAACACTGGCTCAGGCGGCGGATGGGGACACCCTCCGCCTGAGCCCCGGTATCTATACCGAAACATTGGTTCTGGACCGGCCCGTCACCATTGACGGGTTGGGCCAGGCCACCATCGACGGACAAGGCACGGGCAGCGTCATCACCGTGACCGGGTCGGGCGTGACCGTGCGCGGACTCATTGTGATCGGCTCGGGCTCAAGCCATGACGGGATCGACAGCGGTATCCAGCTGACCAAAACGGCCAAGGCGCCGGTGGTCGAAGATAACGTACTGCTGGGCAATCTCTATGGCGTCGACATTCACGGGGCCAAGGACAGCATCGTGCGTGGCAACCGGATCGAAGGCCGTTTGGACCAGCGGATGAACGACCGCGGCAATGGCGTCTATGTCTGGAACGCGCCGGGTGCGCGGGTTGAAGACAACGACATCCGCTATGGCCGTGACGGGATCTTTGTGAACTCGTCAAAAGAGAACACCTTCACCGGCAACCTGTTCCGCGACCTGCGGTTTGCCGTGCATTATATGTACGCGGACAATTCGGTGGTCAGTGACAATGTCTCGATCGGTAACGATCTGGGCTATGCGGTGATGTTCACGACCAATGTGACCGTGGCCAACAATGTCTCGATCGGTGACCGTGAACATGGCGTGATGCTGAACTACGCCAACAAGAGCGTCATCACCGGAAACGTGGTGAAGGGTGCCAAGGAAAAATGCACTTTCCTCTATAACTCGAATAAGAACGAATTCACCGACAACTGGTTCCAGGGATGCGGCATCGGCATCCACTTTACGGCCGGAAGCGAACGCAACCGGATCGTCGGAAACGCCTTTGTCGGCAACCGGACCCAAGTGAAATTCGTTTCGACCAAATGGGTCGAGTGGTCCGAAGACGGGCGCGGCAATTACTGGTCCGATTTCGCCGCCTTTGATGTGGATGGCAACGGTATCGCTGATGCCCCCTATCGCCCCAATGACTCTATGGACCATGTGCTGTGGACCCAACCCGCAGCCAAACTTCTGCTCGGCTCCCCCGCCGTGCAGCTGGTGCGCTGGTCGCAATCTGCTTTCCCGGCCCTGCTGCCGGGTGGCGTGATGGACAGCAACCCATTGATGCAAGCCCCTGAACCCCCAGCTATGAAAAAGGTGCCTCATGACGGATAAGGCCCTGTCAATTGACCACGTCTTCAAGGACCGAGGGAAAACCCGCGTACTTGACGATATCACCCTGTCATTAGTCCCCGGCCAGCGCGTGGCGCTGCTGGGGCATAACGGCGCAGGGAAGTCGACCCTGATTAAATCCATCCTCGGTCTGACGCCGATCCACGGCGGAGCCATTCGGATCGGCGACGCCACCCCCGGCAGCGCACAGGCACGGCGGGAAACAGCGTATCTACCCGAGGCTGTCTCGTTTCACCCCGCATTGACCGGGCGGGAACAGTTGACATTGTTCGCTCAACTGTCGGGAACCAAAGCTAACGTGCCTGATCTGCTGGAACGTGTCGGCCTGAGTGACGCGCTGGATCGCCGGATCGGAGCCTATTCCAAAGGAATGCGACAACGGCTGGGTCTGGCGCAGGTGCTGCTAGGCCAGCCAAAGGTGGCGCTGCTGGATGAACCCACAAGCGGTTTGGACCCAATTTCGCGGCAGGACCTCTATGCCATCATTGATGAGCTGGCAGCGAAAGGAACAGCAGTGCTGATCGCTTCCCATGCCCTGACCGAGGTCGAGGCCCGCACCGACCGCATAGCCATCATGCGCAAGGGGCGCATGGTGGCTGACGATACGCTGACCAATCTGTCGGCCCTGGCGGGCCTGCCGATCCGCCTGCGGGTGCGCGCCAGCGCCAACCCAGAAGCGCTTGCCGCAGAACTGGGTGGAAACCGCATCAATGGCGCGTCGGTTGAATTGCTCTGCTCCCCGGACGACAAGATGGAAGCCCTGCGCCGCATTGCCGGACTGGGCGATGCCGTGGCGGATGTTGAAATGACCCCGCCCAAGTTGGAAGACCTTTATCGCCACTACGCTCAGGAGGAATTGCAATGACCCGCTTCCTCGCCATTACCCGCACCGAAATGCTGATCCTGCGACGCAACCGCTGGCTGCTGATGGCAACGTTGATCATGGTGCTGTTCGCGCTGGCGCTGACCTTTGCTGGCAGCGCGCCAACTGGCACGCTGGGCGTCGACATGCTGACCGTCTCGGTCGCGTCGATGACCACGCTGTCGGTCTATCTTGCGCCCCTACTGGCACTGATGATCGCATTCGACGCCATCGCAGGAGACGTGGACCGCGGTAGTCTGTCGCTGCTGCTGTCCTATCCCGCTGGTCGCGGGGAAATCCTGCTGGGCAAATTCACCGCCCACCTGGCGGCATTGGCCTTTGCCATGACCGTCGGCTTTGGCACCGCGGGTGCAGTCGCCGCATGGTTCGGTGGCGCCGGCCCGGAAAGCCTGTTGGCACTGGTGCGTTTGATCCTCACATCCATCCTGCTGGGCGCCGTGTTTCTGGCGCTGGGTTACCTGCTGTCCGCGTTGGCGAGGGGCGCAACGGCGGCGGCAGGTCTGTCGGCCGGGCTCTGGCTGGTCTTTGTCGTCCTCTATGATCTTGGCTTGTTGGGAGCCGTGGTTATGGATGAGGGCGGCACTTTCACCCAATCCGTCTTTCCATGGGTGATGGTAGCCAACCCGGCCGACGCATTTCGTCTGTGGAATATCGCCGCGACCGAAGGTGTAGCGATGGCCTCGGGCATGACCGGTGCGGCACAAGCGCTTCCGGTTTGGGCAGCACCCGCGTCATTGTTGATCTGGCCAATTCTGGGCTTCATCCTCGCCCGCGCCGCGTTCCAGAGGGTTGAGCCATGAAGCATCTGTTCCTGATCGCTCTGTTCGCACTGACGGCCTGCAAAGAAGAGGTCGCCGAGGTCCCCGATCCGGTTGACTTGACACCGGATGCACTGAGCTTTTTCTGCCAAATGAATATCGCCGAACACGGCGGGCCCAAAGGACAGATCCATCTGGAAGGTTATCCCGCACCACTGTTCTTTGCACAGGTGCGGGACATGGTCGCTTACCTCAAAAGCCCGGAGCGGGACGCCGACATCACCGCCATCTATGTCAGTGATATGAGTGTCGCGCCCAACTGGCAGCAACCGGGTGTCTCCAACTGGATCGCCGCTGATGTCGCCACCTTTGTTGTCGGCTCCGACGTCGCGGGAGGCATGGGCGCGCGTGAAGTGGTGCCGTTCTCAAACCCTGATGATGCCGCATCATTCATCGCACAATATGGCGGTACCGCTTTGCCCCTATCCGACATTCCCGATGCCGAGGTATTGGGCCCCGTAGATCTGGACCTGCTACTGGAGACACCCGCATGACCCTTCTGTCTCGTCGCCGGTTTCTGACCATATCGGCCGCAAGCGCGGCCTACCCTGCAATCGCGGCCCCGGTTACAGCCGCCCGGTGGCACGGGTCCGCTTTGGGAGCACCCGCCAGCATGCAGTTGGTCGGGCTGACAGATACCCAAGCCCGCCCCGTTTTTGCGGCCGTCGAGGCCGAAGTCACACGGCTGGAAGATATCTTCAGCCTGTATCGCCCGAAATCCCAACTTTCGCGCCTGAACCGCGATGGTTTTCTTATGCATCCAGCGCCCGAGCTCTTGAGCCTGTTCAGCCTGTGCTCAGTATTGCACCAGAATTCAGAGGGCGCATTTGACCCGACAATCCAGCCGCTCTGGGCTGCTCTGATCAACGGTGAGGACGCCAAAACCGCCCGCAAATCCATCGGATGGAACAAGGTCTCGGTTAACAACGATGTCATCCGCCTGCCCTATCCCGGGCAGTCGGCGCTGACACTGAATGGAATAGCGCAAGGAGCAATCACAGATCGCATCGCCGCGCTGCTCCGATCAAAAGGGCTGCAAGACATCCTGGTCGATATGGGGGAAGTCATGGCATTCGGACAGCGTCACGATGGGCGGGCCTGGCAAGTGGGTCTGGCAGATCCCCGGGGTCAGGTCACAAAACGTATCTCGCTACACGACCGGGCCGTTGCGACTTCGGATGCCACCAACCTGATGCTGAACGACACTTGTGGCCATATCTTCGACCCCACAGGGCAAATGCCAGCCCGCCGGGTTGTGTCAGTATCTGCAAACACTGCAGCGTTGGCTGATGGTCTTTCAACAACCCTGTGCGCTCTGCCTGACGGGGAATTGCCGAAGGTTCTGAACTGTTTCCCAGATGCACATCTTGAGATGCAGGCCTGACCCCAAGCGCATGCAGCGAACATAAAAAACACCGACCAAAACCGACAGACAGTTAGGCGGATCCATCCGTTTCGAGATTTTGTGGCGGAGACGAAGGGATTCGAACCCTCGAGACCCTTCCGGGCCTACTCCCTTAGCAGGGGAGCGCCTTCGACCACTCGGCCACGTCTCCGCTGGCCGGTATATCCTTGCATGTCGACCAGATACAAGGCGATTTTGTTCAGGTTTGCATTTTTTCTGAAATCGATTGCGCCGATGCTGTTTCGGCTGCTTTAGCATGGCGAATGCCTGCTCTTTCTATTCTCGATAGCGATCCGAGGTCGTTAGGAACGGTATTGAAACTTTAACCCCGTTCGTCTGCTTCCGTTACCGCCTGCAAGAAAAACAGCGTCGCCGGATCCAGATTGTCTTGAGCCATGACAGCCTCGAAGGTGGGGATCAGGGCGCTGGTGTCCCAGGGTCGGACAGCCAGGGCAATCCAAATCGCAAGGGAGTTGTCTTGGTCCAACTGGCGCTTAAACACATCCAGTATCAGGGGTCGCGTTTCCGGATAGGCTGTTCCGCCATCGGCCAGGCTGCGGATAAGATTTCGCTTTTCCTCGTCGGTTCGATCAGGCCGCAGCAGCGACTTTTCGATTTCCAGGATTGCCTGATCACGATCCACTGCGATACCCGCCAACCCCCAGTCATAAAGGTTAAGGGGTCGGTCGCGAAGCGCGCTTTGATAACCAAGCCTTACACGTTCGTTGGCCTTAGGGTCCGACTGAAGACCCAACAAACGGATAAGCACCGGTGCGTAGGCAAGGCGGTTTGGATTCCGCAAATCCTGCAACAATTGCGCCGTGGGCACGGCGTCGGCCAGATGGGTCACAAGCCGATAAGGCGCGCGATGGATCTCGATCAGTGCAGCGTTGCGCAGCATGCGATCTTCGTGCGTAAGATAGTCACTGAAAAAGGCAACCTGCGCCGCGCGGTCCGGAGCGCCACTGACCCACCCCTGCCCCTTGGCGCGCAGTGTCTCAAGGAATTGGGTTCGATCCGGTGTCATCAGAAACCCTTTGATCCAGCCGCCGGAAAGTCCGCGGCCAGCCTTGTCTCGGTATCCCGCTCCGTAAATCATCAAAACTGTTCGGTTGGGATCCACACGAAATGCAGAGCGCGCGACGCTGTCGACCAGAAAGGGTATTTCCGGCAAAGCCTCGACCTGTTCAGGCGTGCCTTTCACAATCGAAACGGGAGTGAACCTGAAGGGATTGTCAGGCGATGGCGCTGCCAGCACGATCACGCGTGCGGAAAGGATCTGGTCCGCAAGTGAATATTCCGGAAGCTCGACGCAGACGCCGCAGGCTTGAGCGGGCCGAGACCCAAAACCCAAGCAAAACGCGAGTACAGCAATCATTTGCAAGGCGCGCCACATCGGTCGTGCTCCGTTTCCTGGCACCCCAATATGAACGGGGTCGCTTTCGGCTTTCCTGTGCAGGTTATCCGAAAACCGGGTTTTCGGCGAATGCTAAACGATTTGCTGTCCGGGCCAGATGCACACAACTGGTGCACTTACATCAGGTCGTTTTCCACATCCTCGGCCGAGATACCTAGTGCGTCCAAGCCGTTTTCAAGGTGATCCGACAGGTGCGGTGTACCAATCAGGTAATCCGCGCAAGGGGTCGAAGCCTCGGACTTGGCGGTTGCGATGGCCTCAGACAGATCTTCGGCGAAAAAGCTTTCGCGCCCGATCCACATGACAGCCACCAGTTCAGCCTGTTCATCCTCGCTCATTCGGCCAATGAAGGCGCGCAATTCGCCCTCTGCGCGATCCAGCTCGCGCCCCATCATCGCAACCTGAGCGATTTTCCTTGGCGAGATTTCCATCATGACCCGACTCCTCATATTCGCGGTTTCAATAGTACCACAACCACGGGGTTCAGCCTGAGTCTTTGATCTTAAGCAAAAACCCAAGTTCTAGGGTTTGCGACTGCGGGACATTGGCTGATCAGGCACCGGGGCCGTTCGGAATGGAACAAACCGGGCCTTTTTGATCTTGAGCTTTAGCGCCTGCCACAGGATCAGGAAGAATGCACGCCGGGCCCCGAAGGGCCGGCGCAGCAACGACCACAAAATCGCCCGGTTGGTTAGCGGCGCTCGTGGTCCGGTCAGGGTGGCAATCAACCCACCCGCCTTTCGGCCATAATCGATCCAGACACCGACACGCTCGGGGCTGTGATCAAACCGGAACACGTATGTGCCCTCGATCTTCTGAAACGGCGAGACATGCATCAGCTTGTCCGCAACGATGCGATCTGTCGGTTGGATCGGCGCATAGTCAGGATTATTGCAGAGATAGCTGTGGCGGGTGCCGTAAGTATTCGTGACTTCGGCCACTACGGCATAAAGCTGTTCATCGGCATTGAAGCAAAACCAGAAGCTGACCGGGTTGAACACATGCCCCAACACCCGCGGCTGCGTCAGCAACTCAAGCCGTTCGGGTTGGGTTACACCCATCTCATCGAATTTTGCACGCAACCACACCGCGCCCTGGCCTTTGCCGGGCTCACCACCGTGGTCGAGGTCTCGCCAGTACATCGCATTGGCGCGGTTCATCGAAAACAAGAGCGGTGTGTCAGGCCGGGCTTCGGGGTCCAACAGGATGTAATCGATAGAATACCGAAACGCATTTTCGATCCCACCTTTTCGGCCGTGATAGGTGTGGCCTGAAATATGGTCGACTCTATTCATTACGAGCGATTTCCTATCTTGCCTGCAAGCCGTTAAAACGGCGCTCTTTTTTGCGTCATGTACATACTTATCATACGAAACATGGTCCGGTTCGGATTAAAATAGCACCACAATGTGATCCAGCTTGGGTGTCACTGCGTATTGTTGTTATGTTTACCGAGATCGATACCGCGACCTTGGATGAACCGGTGGCCTACAGGCCTTCACAGAAACCGTGGCGCGCGAAAAAACGCATCAAGGGAAGACCGGTGAACCAAGCGGAAGACAATTGCAATAAGCGAGCTGAGTGGGTGGACCACGTCAGACGCATAAGGGACGCACAGGACCAGGCCGCATTTGCCGAGTTGTTTCAGCATTTCGCCCCGCGGATCAAAGCTTTCCTGATAAAGTCGGGCTCAGATACGGCTACGGCCGAAGAGTGTGCCCAAGAGGTGATGGCCACTCTGTGGCACAAGTCACATCTTTTCGATCCCGCGAGGGCGACCGTGGCCACCTGGGTGTTCACGATTGCTCGGAATAAGCGCATCGACGTTCTGCGCAAGCAACGTCGCCCCGAACCCGAGGATCTGGGATGGGGCCCCGAAGCAGAGCCGGAACAGGACGACGTACTTGCGCTGCAACAGGAAACCGCGCAGCTGCGCGACGCTTTGACCGCGTTGCCAGAAGCGCAAAGACAGCTGATCGAGAAAGCCTATTTCGGCGATCTGAGTCATCGAGAAATCGCATCTCAGACCGGGTTGCCACTGGGCACGATCAAATCACGGATACGGCTGGCGCTGGACCGCTTGCGCCACGCGATGAATTGAGATGACGGATATGAGCAACAAGATCAAACATCACCTGACAGATGACCTGCTGATGGCATACGCCGCAGGCACTCTGCCCGAGGCTTTCGACCTGATGGTCGCGACACACCTGTCCTTGTGTGATCATTGCCGCGCGCGTGCGGAAAGTTTTGACGCCGTCGGTGGATATGTTCTGGAGGAGCAGGACGACACCGTTGCGATGAACGACAAGGCACTTGCGGAAACGATGGCATTGATTGCAAACGGCGCACCTATTGCCAAACCCAAGCGCCCCGGTTGTTCGGTTCTGCCGACACCACTGCAGGATTACGTTGGCGGCGATGTGAATGACATCCGCTGGCGACCAATCGGCATGGGGGTCAAGCAGGCGATACTGCCGACAACCGGTGATGCGACCGCCCGGCTGCTGTTCATACCGGCGGGCACCGCAGTTCCCGACCACAGCCATAACGGCATGGAGCTGACAATGGTACTGCAGGGCGCGTTTTCGGATGAGGTCGACCATTTCGCCCGTGGCGATGTGGAAATTGCAGATGAAGACCTCCACCATACCCCTACAGCAGACATTACGGGGGATTGCATTTGCCTGGCGGTCACTGACGCGCCGCTTAAATTTAACAAGTTGATGCCGCGCCTTTTCCAACCGTTCCTGAGAATCTGACCCTATAAGCGTTAACGTGATACTCTGTTCCGGCACGCCGTTTTATGGAGGCATCTTAAATGATCAGAACTACAATCTTAGCTCTTGGCTTGTTAGGCTTTACATCGGTCGCATCAGCCCAACTGGTCGCTGATGTAAAATTTGAGCCGGGCAACTTCGGGACAATGGTCAATGGTACCGTAACGGGAAACGAGTACTTCGACTACAAGTTGGGTGCAAAAGCCGGGCAAGAGATGTTCGCCGACCTCAAGGTAAGCGACACAAATGGCTATGGCGTGATCTACTTCAACATCCTGCCGCCGGACAGTGATGGTTTCGCGATCTACAACGGCTCGATCGACGGGAACACCGCGCGCATCGAACTGCCTGAGGATGGAGACTACACGATCCGGGTCTACCTGATGGGCAATGACCGCGATACGGACAAGACGGTCGGCTACAATCTGGATCTGTCAATCCAGTAATGCCTAGCCTTCAGACTGGCCGAGAGGCACAACGTTGGTCTGATCGTCCGGTGCCAACTCCTCGAAATCAAAGTTATCCAACCGCTGCGCACGGCGGCCAGCTTTCTCCGCGCTGATCTTGATTTCCGAGATATCCTTGGCCGCCTGCCCGAAATGGCGGTCGAGGTTCGAGACACGATCCCCCAAACGCTCGACATCCTTGTGCAGCAAGCCCAGCTCTTTGCGGATAGCACCTGCCTGTTCGCGCATCCGTGCATCTTTCAGGATCGCCCGCATCGTGTTCAGTGTCGCCATGCATGTGGTGGGCGAAACGATCCATACACGTTTGCTGAAACTCTCCTGTACCAGTTCAGGAAACTTGGCGTGCAGTTCGGCATAGACCGCCTCGGACGGCAGGAACATCAACGCGCCATCGGCTGTTTCACCGTCCAGAATGTATTTCTCGGCAATATCGTTGATGTGCTTGCGCACCGTGCTACGGAACATCTGCACCGCTGCTTTCAACTCCATGTCATTGGTCGAACCAATCAACGCTTCATAGGCTTCCAGCGGGAACTTGCTGTCGATGACAATTGGCCCCGGAGGGTTCGGCAGGTTGATCAGACAATCCGCCCGGCGCCCGTTCGACAGAGTTGCCTGCAGCTGAAAGCTGTCCGAAGGAAGCGCCTTGGACACGATGTCATTCAACTGAATCTCTCCAAACGCACCACGGGTCTGTTTGTTCGACAGGATATCCTGCAGAGACAATACATCACCCGACAGTTTGGTAATATTGTCCTGCGCTTTGTCGATGGCGGCCAAACGTTCCTGCAACTGTGTCAGCGAAGTCGCTGTCTGTTTCGAGGACCCGTGCAGTGATTCCTTCATCCGCTCCTGCATCTCGGCCAGGGCGCGCGCCGATTTCATCGCGTTGTCGGCCAGTCGGTCATTCATCTGCTGCTGGACCGAGGAGAGTCGGGATTCAACCGTCTGGATGACCTGCACCTGCGCATTGGCCTGCGTGTCCGAGACATGCTGGAGGCCACCGCGCAATTGTTCTTGGCCCTGCCCCAGTTGTTGAACATGCTGCCCCAGATGCGCCATCTGCCGGACCAGCGGCTCCGCCATCCGAGCCGACCGATTGGACGCTCGCAATGACAAAAACAGCAGCAGCAGGATCAGCAGAACGACGCCACCCCCGATCAGCAAAACCGGATCATTCAATGCATATTGGGTGCCTGCAATCTCAATCATTTCAACTCGCGTGTTCTTGTTTTATTC
The DNA here is from genome assembly GCF_056537985.1 of Ruegeria sp. BI12. Classification (NCBI taxonomy): domain Bacteria; kingdom Pseudomonadati; phylum Pseudomonadota; class Alphaproteobacteria; order Rhodobacterales; family Roseobacteraceae; genus Ruegeria; species Ruegeria sp. BI12. The sequence continues at coordinate 47,127 of NZ_JBQFSL010000003.1, forward strand.
TTCATAGCCCCGCCGGGCCTTGGGATCAACTGCGGCCGAACAATCGCTCGATATCGCTCAGTTTAAGCTCCACATAAGTCGGCCGTCCGTGGTTGCATTGACCGGAATGGGGCGTGGCCTCCATCTCGCGCAGCAGGGCGTTCATTTCCTCGGCCCGCATACGACGACCCGACCGGACCGAGCCGTGACAAGCTACCCGGCTAAGGATCGCCTCGATCCGCGCCTGCACTGTTTGGCTTTCGCCCTGATCGGCCAGTTCATCCAATATGTCCAGAATCATCGCCCGCGCATCGACCTCGCCCAGGATGGCAGGCGTTTCACGCACGGCGACGGCGCCGCCGCCAAATGGCTCCAGCGTCAGACCAAGGCGCGAGAGATCATCAGCCACAGCCATCAATCGCGCGCAATCGCTATCGGACAATTCAACAATTTCCGGGATCAGCAGTGCCTGCGCTGCGACGCCATTCTCTGCCATCTGTTTTTTGAGCTTTTCATAAACCAGCCGCTCATGGGCCGCATGTTGATCAACGATCACCATGCCGTCTGCGGTTTGGGCGATGATGTAGTTCTCGTGTACCTGCCCACGTGCCGCGCCCAAAGGCAGGTCTTCGACCGGTGGTTCTGGGACTGAAGCCGGTTCGACAATGCTGCCGCTGTAGTCCTGAGACAGTTCAGCAAATCCCGGCGCCTGCGCCTGATACGCCACTTTCCGTACAGCCGGTGAGGGGCGGTCCATCTGATAGACTCGCGCCGGTGCAGGCTGTGCTGGTTCCGGACGCATAGCCCCCAAAGTCGCATTCGCCACTGTGGAGGATGCTCTGTGCCCGGCCTCGGCCAGCGCGTGCCGCAGAGCCGAGACGATCAACCCGCGCGCCACGCCCGGATCGCGGAACCGGACCTCGGACTTTGCCGGGTGCACATTCACGTCCACCAGCGTCGGATCGCAATCAATGAACAGGGCTGCAGCGGGATGGCGATCCCGGCTGAGGAAATCGAAATAGGCCGCCCGCAGCGCGCCTGTCAGCATTTTATCCCTTACGGGCCGCCCGTTGACGAACAGATACTGCGCCACCGCCGCACCGCGCGAATAGGTCGGCAGGGCGGCATAACCGTACAACCGGATGCCTTCGCGCGCGGCGTCGATCTGCAGGGCGTTTTCAGCAAACTCACGCCCGATCACGCGGGCCAGCCGGGAGTGAAGCGCGTCGAACAGATCCCCATTTTCGCGGTCGGCCCGAAAGGTCACGCGCCCCTCGCCTCCGCCAGAAACGTCGCGCAAAGTGAAGGTCACCGCTGGCTCGGCCATAGCCAGCCGCTTGACGGTGTCGCTGATCGCCTGCGCCTCGGCCCGGTCGGTGCGCATGAACTTTAATCGGGCAGGTGTGGCGAAGAACAGATCGCGCAGTTCAACCACAGTACCAGCACGCAAGGCGGCCGGTTTCACCCCGTCAATTCGCCCCCCTGCGACATGGACCGAGGCCGCCTCGCCCCCCGGCACCCGGCTTGTGATAGTCAACCGCCCAACAGCGCCCAGCGATGGCAATGCCTCTCCCCGAAAGCCGAAGGTGTGGATGTTCAATAGATCCGACCCGTCAATCTTTGACGTCGCGTGGCGGGATAAGGCCAATGCCAAATCATCGGCAGCAATTCCGCAACCGTCATCGGTGACGCGAATCAGCGTCTTGCCCCCATCTGCGATGTCGATCGCGATGCGGGTTGCGCCTGCGTCGATGGCGTTTTCCACCAATTCCTTAACCGCAGATGCCGGGCGTTCAACAACCTCACCCGCCGCAATACGGTTGATCGCCGCATCGTCAAGTTGCCGAATTACCGGGCGATTTTCGCTGATATTGGGGTGTGCCTGCGCCATACCACCAGACCTAGCACAATCGCGCACGATTCTGCCACTGCTTTGCTTTGCAATACATGTGAGGGGAGGGGGGCGTTCGAACAATCGCGACTTGCCAGCCTAGACTGGCGGCCAGTCTGGGCGCGATTGCTCGAACGATCCGGGTGAGTGGTGGTCATCCAGTAATCAATGGGCAAACTGGTACCACGAATCCGGTTTTGCAGCGTGAAGACTCTATAGGCCTCAATTCAGGCGGCGAAGTTTGGCCGATGCAGTGCAGAGCCCGGTGGCGGGAAAATGCCGGGTCAAGCGATTCCGGGCGCACCTGCGCGGGTCCTGCAGGGACCCCAACAAGCCGCGAACGCAAGGATCAGACCGGACATCGTTGCGATCATGCCAGCGGCACTGACCGCATCCGCCGCGCCCAGCCAAAGCGGGCCATACCCGGCCAGAACATACCCGGAAACGGCCGACAGAACGGCAAAGAGGATGCTCCATGCGATTTGGTTTTCCAGCCGATTGGTCATCATGCGCGCCGCTGCGGGTGGGCAAATGAACATGGCAATCACAATGATCGAACCCACGGCGTCGAACGCGGCTACAGCAGCTATTGCAGCCGTGATTACCAGAGCCATTCCAAGCATTCCGGTTCGGATACCAATGGTGCGCGCAAACCCTTCGTCAAAGGTGGAAATCTTCAACGGCCTCCAGAACAGCCAGACGAAAAGGGAAACCCCCAGCAAGGTCAGCGCTATCCGGGGCAATTCCGGCGGCAGGCCCGCCAACGCTATGGGGTCAAGTACAGAAGACCAACCCGTCGCATCCAACCAGATCAGGCTTTCCAGATTGCCGTAAAGCGCATGTTCAACGTCCAGATGCACGGTCGAAGTATCGGTCTGCTCCAGCAACAGCACCCCGGCCGCGAACATCGTCGTGAAAACCACACCCATCGCAGCACCCGCCTCGATCTGCCCCAACCGTCGCACGGCTTCGATCAGAACCACGGCGATGACGGCCGCGCCGGCAGCGCCCAGCATCATGGGCCAAGTTGAAATCGCTCCGGTAAGCAAAAAGGCCACAACTATGCCGGGCAGCACAACATGACTTATCGCATCCCCGATCAGAGCCTGTTTGCGCAACACCAGAAAGTTGCCGGGCAGCGCACAGGCGATGGCCGCAAACGTTCCGATAAGCAGGGGCGTCAGCGAAAGAGGAACAAATTCTTCACCGCTCATGCCGGAACCTCCTGCGGGCCGCCGATCTGGCGGTCGATTTCTGCGATCTGGTCGCGTGTCAGGACGGTTTCGATATCCCGAAGCCCGTCATAGAGCGCTGCTATTGCCTCATGCGCTTGATCGGCCCGGACGATTTCCCAGCGTTTCTCGTCGCGCAGCGCCTTGGCCGCGCGGGCCTTGCCTGTTTCGGTTGCCACGCCATCTGCCCGCGCCAGATCGGCATGTCGCAGCAAGCGCAAGGTCAGCGGCTCGTAAATCTTCTGCCCTTGCGCAAGCGCCAGCAGGCCCTGCCTGATGTGAACCCGGCGCTGAAACCGCAGATGTCGCAGAACGGCGGCCAGAACACCCCGGACGGGCGCAAAGAGCAGGGACAGTGCGAAAAACCCAAAGCTGACCAAAACAATGATGGGACCGGTTGGCAGGTTGGGGGCCGAGGCCGACAGCGCCGCCCCCAGAAAACCGGCCAGCCCTCCGGCCAGGCCAGCCAGCAATACCACACGGTCTGATCGTTCCGTCCAGAACCGCGCCGTGACGGGCGGGATGATCAGCAGTGCCACGATCAGGATCAAGCCAACGATCTTGAGTCCCACCACGGTAACCGCCATGACCAGACCCATCATCGCCAGATCAATCCGGTGTACCGGCAACCCCCGGGCAGCGGCATATTCAGGGTCGAAGGCCACCATGGTCATCGGCCGGCGTATGATAATGACCAGCAACAGGGTCGCTGCCCCACCTATTGCAATGACCAGCGCGTCTGCCCAAAGCATCCCCGCCGTTGAGCCCAGCAGGAACCCCTCGAGACCCGCCTGGCGACCGACTCCCATGGTCTGGATCACAGTCAACAGCACGATTCCAAAGCCGAAGAACACCGACAGGACAGCACCAATCGCAGCATCCTCGGCCAGACGCGTGTGGCGTGTCAGCCAGTTCATGCAGAGCAGACCAACCCAGGCCGACACGGCCGATCCGGCCAATAGGCCGATCAGGTTACGCCCATCGCCCCCAAGGGCGACTAAAACCATGAACCCGAGGCAGACCCCGGGCAGCGTTGCGTGGCTGATTGCATCACTGACCAGCGCGCGTTTTCGCAGGAACAAAAAGGTGCCGGTCACACCGGCGGATATACCCAGCAAGGTCGCACCAATGGCGACCAGCGTGGCGTTATAGCCCAACTGCAGGGTCAGAGCATCCCAAAGCATGATTACCCCAAAGCGCGCGAGATCTGATCGATCTGGGCGGTGGCCAAGCGGCCGCCATAGGCAGATTGCAGCGTTTCGGCAGTAAAGGCCTCGGCCACAGTTCCTTCGGCCACTTTGCGCGTGTTGATCAGGAAGACGTGGTCGAAGTAATCAGTCACAGTGGCAAGATCGTGATGTACGACCACCACGGTTTTACCGGCCTCCTTCAACGACTTCAGTACCGCAATGATTGCCTTTTCCGTGGCCGCGTCGACGCCGGCAAAGGGTTCATCCAGCAGGTATAGATCGGCGTCCTGGGCCAAAGCACGGGCCAGGAAGACCCGCTGCTGCTGCCCACCTGAAAGCTGACCGATCTGCCGATCTGCGAAATCACGCATTCCAACGCGGTTGAGGCAATCCATGGCGCGAGACATGTGCCGGGCACGCACACGGCCCAGCAATCCCAACTCGCGCGACAAACCCATCAGCACAACATCAATCACGCGCGTCGGGAAATCCCAATCCACGCTTGCACGTTGCGGCACATAAGCAATTCTGGCGCGCTGTTTCTCCAACGGTTCACCAAAGACGGACACCTTCCCGGACAAGGGTGAGACGATGCCAAGCGCTGCCTTCAAAAGCGTTGATTTACCGGCACCATTTGGGCCGATGATCGCCGTCATCGCACCCGGCTCAACAGTCATATCCACTGAAAACACCGCAGGTTTCTGACCGTACGATACGGTCAGACCTCGAATAGCCAACGGGCTGTCGTCAATGCCAGAGTCGGCAACCGAAACACCTTGTCGAGAAGCCAGCGACAGCATCACTCAAAACCCCGCTGACAATTTGCCGTTCATGCCACGCTCGGGCACATCAGCACCCAAGGCACCAGCGATCACAGAGATGTTGTGGTCCAGCATACCGATATAGGTTCCCTCGTAGGTGCCCGGTTCTCCCATAGCGTCGGAATACAGCTCTCCGCCGATGCCGACTTCATGACCTTTGGACGCAGCACCCTCGATCAAGGCGCGCATCGACCGGTCGGAAACCGAGCTTTCAACGAACACGGCCGTCAGTTGCTTGTCCACCAAAGTATCGACCAACTCGCCAATCCGGTTCAAACCCGCTTCGGACTGTGTCGAAATGCCCTGAATGCCGAGCACTTCATAGCCGTATTCCACGCCGAAATAGCCGAACGCATCGTGGGCCGTCACAAGCACCCGGCTGTTTTCAGGCACGTTGGACAAAACCTGTTTTCCATAAGCCTCCAGTTGATCGATCTCAGCCAGAAAGGCCTGGGTGTTGGCCGCAAAGGTCTCTGCAGCCTCAGGGCGTGCATCAGTCAGAGCACCCAGAACCTCAACCACCACATCGCGCCAGACGGCTGGGCTCATCCATACATGCGGGTCATACTTATCGGCATAATCGTCATGCGCGCGCAGTTTGGATTTGTCGACACTTTCGGCCACAGCCACGACCGGACGTTTACGTCCGAGATCATGGAAGAAGTCCTCCATCTGCGCTTCAAGATAAAGACCGTGCCACAGAATCAGATCCGCCCGGGTCATAGCAACGATGTCGCTGCGGGTTTGACGATAAGCATGCGGGTCGACGCCCGGTCCCATCAAACCCTTGACCTCAACCTGATCACCACCGATCTGGCGCGCCGCATCAGCTATCATGCCCGTGGTGGCAACAACCTTTAACGGCGCCTCGGCCCATGCCGTGACAGGCAAAGCGGCGGCAAAAGCCAAAGCCGCAAGAAAACTACGACGAATCATCTTTGACCCCATTTAGGTATCCTCTGGAGAATGAATATGCGAACCATTCGCAACTAAGTCAACGCTATTGCGAATTATTCGCAAGAAAACCTTAAATTTGTCCATTTGGTCAAAAAAATTGCGCACACAGGGCCGCTATGCCTTCCAATTGGCGGCAAGCCGTGCGAATTTGGCGCAAACCTCCCAAAGGATGTGAAGATGGAAACGCAGAGCTCAGAAAGCCCCGTGCGCACCGCGCATCTGCCGCAAGTGACCGAGCCCAGAAACCCTGGAATGGAATTGGATCTGGACTGGGTACGCGCCGTGCAGGTCAATACTTCGGCCATTGAACGCCGCGCCGCGACCCTGCCCGGTCGTCGGTCCGTCAAAAAAGAATATCAGGCCGCATGGCTGCTGAAGGCGGTCACGATGATCGACCTGACCACCCTGTCGGGTGACGACACGGTTGGTCGAGTCCGCCGTCTGTGTGCCAAAGCGCGGCAGCCGGTTACGCCTTCGGTATTACAGGCCCTGGACATGCCGCCGATCACAACCGGTGCGGTCTGCGTCTATCACGACATGATCGAAACGGCAGTGGATGCGCTGCATGGCACCGGCATTCCGGTTGCCGCAGTGTCCACCGGATTCCCCGCTGGCTTGTCGCCATTCCATCTGCGCGTGGCTGAGATCGAAGAAAGCGTAAAGGCCGGTGCCGAAGAGATCGACATCGTGATTTCGCGCCGTCATGTCCTGTCGGGTGACTGGCAGGCATTGTATGATGAGATGAAGGCTTTCCGCGTCGCCTGCGGCGATGCACATGTCAAAGCTATCCTCGCCACCGGAGAACTGGGCAGCCTGCGCAACGTTGCGCGCGCCTCGCTGGTTTGCATGATGGCAGGCGCGGACTTCATCAAAACTTCAACCGGCAAGGAAAGCGTAAACGCCACCCTGCCCGTTTCGCTGGTGATGATCCGCGCAATCCGTGACTACTATGACCGGACCGGGTATCGCGTTGGTTACAAACCAGCAGGTGGGATCTCCAAAGCCAAGGACGCTTTGGTCTACCTGTCACTAATCAAAGACGAGTTGGGTGATCGTTGGCTGGAACCTGACCTGTTCCGCTTTGGCGCGTCATCGCTGCTGGGCGATATCGAACGGCAATTGGAACATTATGTAACGGGCGCGTATTCCGCCGGTTACCGTCACTCTATGGGCTGAGGACAAGAACAATGACAGTCAAAGAGATTTTCGAAACCATGGACTATGGCCCCGCCCCCGAAAGCGCGGCTGAAGCGCTGGCCTGGCTGGTCGATCAGGGCGACAAATTCGGTCACTACATCGACGGTGCCTTTACCAAGCCGGGTAAGGGGTTCGAGAGCCGCAACCCAGCGACAGGAGAGGTTCTGGCCAAGCTGACACAGGCGAAACAGGCCGATGTGGATGCTGCTGTCGCTGCCGCGCGCAAGGCGCAACCGAAGTGGGCGAAGCTGGGCGGCGCAGGCCGTGCCCGTTACCTTTATGCTATTGCGCGCCTGTTGCAGAAGCATTCGCGTCTGTTTGCCGTACTGGAAAGCCTCGACAACGGCAAACCGATCCGGGAGTCACGTGATATCGACATCCCGCTGGCGCAGCGGCACTTCTACTATCACGCGGGCATGGCGCAGTTGATGGAAAGCGAACTGCCGGACGCTGAGGCGTTGGGTGTCTGCGGGCAGATCATTCCGTGGAACTTCCCGCTGTTGATGCTGGCGTGGAAGATTGCCCCGGCACTTGCGATGGGCAACACCGTGGTTCTGAAGCCAGCCGAGTACACTTCGCTGACCGCACTTTTATTTGCTGACATCTGCACGCAGGCCGGGCTGCCCAAAGGCGTGGTCAACATCGTCACTGGTGACGGCGCAGTGGGCGAGATGATCGTGAACTCAGACGTGGACAAGATCGCCTTTACCGGCTCGACCGTTGTGGGTCGCCGCATCCGTGAAGCAACCGCGGGTTCCGGAAAGGAACTGACATTGGAGCTGGGTGGCAAGTCGGCCTACGTCGTCTTTGATGATGCCGATATCGATTCAGCCATCGAAGGTCTGGTCGACGCGATCTGGTTCAATCAAGGGCAGGTCTGCTGTGCCGGCTCGCGCCTGTTGGTGCAGGAAGGCATCGCTGACCGCTTCCATGACAAGTTGCGCGCACGGATGGACAAGCTGCGCATCGGCGATCCGCTGGATAAATGCATTGATGTTGGCGCGGTTGTAGACCCGGTCCAACTGCAAACCATCAAAAGCATGGTCGAAAGCAACACCGCTGGTCACGTGCACCAAGCCGCGTGCGATCTGCCTGCGAACGGATGTTATTACCCACCCACACTGATCTCGGGACTCGAAACATCCGACCCGCTGATGCAGGAAGAAATCTTTGGCCCGGTTCTGGTGTCCTCAACCTTCCGCACACCGGAAGAGGCAGTCGAACTGGCCAACAATACTCGCTACGGGCTGGCAGCGACTGTGTGGACCGAGAACGTGAACCTCGCGCTGGATATCGCACCTAAGTTGGTCGCGGGCGTGGTTTGGGTGAATGCCACCAACCTGTTCGACGCGGCAGCCGGATTCGGCGGCGTGCGCGAAAGCGGCTTTGGCCGTGAAGGCGGCTGGGAAGGCTTGACTGCGTACACCAAGCCCAAGGGCAAAGCTAAGCCGTTGGCGAAGGTCGAAGCGGGGACCGGTGAAGGCGCTCCGGTCGATCCTATTGACCGTACCGCCAAGATGTATGTCGGAGGCAAGCAGGCGCGGCCTGATAGCGGCTATTCGAAACCCGTTTGGGGCAAGCCCGGGCTGTTGGGCCACGTCGGCCTCGCCAATCGCAAGGACGTCCGCAACGCGGTTGAGGCTGCGGCGGGGGCCAAAGGCTGGTCCAAGACCACTGGCCACCTGAGGGCGCAAATCCTGTATTACATCGGCGAAAACCTCTCGGCCCGCGCCGACGAGTTTGCCGCTCGCATCGACGCGATGACCGGCAAAAAGGACGGCGCGAAAGAGGTCGAAGCTTCAATCCAGCGTCTGTTCACAGCCGCCGCCTGGGCCGACAAGTACGACGGTCAGGTGCACGGCGTTCCGATCCGTGGCGTGGCGATTGCCATGAAAGAATCCGTTGGTGTCATCGGCGTGCTTTGCGCGGATGAGGCGCCACTGCTGGGTCTGGTCTCAACCATGGCTCCGGCAATTGCGATGGGCAACCGGACGGTTCTGGTGGCGTCAGAGCCCTACCCGCTGGCGGCTACCGATTTCTACCAAATCCTCGAAACCTCGGACGTCCCGGCTGGTGTGGTTAACATCCTGACCGGCAGCCATGCGGAATTGGCGAAACCGCTGGCCTCGCACCTGAATGTTGATGCGGTCTGGTCATTCTCATCCACCGACCTGTCAAAAGAGATCGAGGTCGTCTCGGCCGGGAACCTGAAACGGACCTGGGTGAATAACGCGACGGCATTCGATTGGGGCATGGACCATTCCCGCCGGTTCCTTCAGGCTTCGACCGAGATCAAGAACATCTGGGTGCCCTACGGCGAGTAGGGCTCCCCTCCAAGGGAGGCCTACATGGATTTTTCAGGAAAAACCGTCATCGTCATTGGCGGAACCAGCGGTATCAATCGCGGCATTGCCGAGGCCTTTGCGGCCTCGGGTGCCAAACTGGCCGTCGCCAGCCGTTCACAGGAAAAGGTCGATGACACCGTTGCCGCACTGAAAGCCGAGGGTGCACAGGATGCAATCGGTGCGGCGTTTGACGTGCGTGACCCTGAGGCGGTGGCCGAGGGCCTTAAGCAATTCCACGACGCATTCGGTGACTTCGACGTTCTGGTGTCTGGCGCGGCAGGCAATTTCCCGGCATTGGCGGCGGAAATGTCGGTCAATGCGTTCAAGACCGTGATCGATATCGACCTAATGGGCACGATCCACGTGATGAAGGGGGCCTATCCTTACCTGAAGCGCCCCGGAGCGAGCATCATCAACATCTCGGCTCCGCAATCGTATCTGCCCTACGAAGGGCAGGCCCATGTCTGTGCCGCCAAGGCAGGCGTCGATCAGATTACCCGCACATTGTCGATGGAATGGGGCGTCGAGGGCATCCGCGTGAACTCGGTCGTTCCTGGCTTTATCGAGGGCACCGAAGGGGCTAAACGCCTGGCCCCCACTCCGGATGCCGGAGAGGCCTTGCGCAAGGACGTTCCGTTGGGCCGCTGGGGTCAGCCGCAGGACGTGGCAAACGCCTGCCTGTTCCTCAGCTCTGATCTGGCAAGCTATATCAGCGGCACGGTTCTGGCCGTCGATGGCGCGCTTTACCAGCGAGGATCAGGCAAGTTCGGCCAGATGATGGGACAGATGCTGCGCAGCATGAAAAAGGGCTGAGCAGCGCTCAGCCCAATCACTTAGTTCGTGGTTTCCAGACCCACGGGGTTGCCAACCACGGTGAAATGCAGCGCCTCCGGGTCGAGCAGTTCTGCGGCGACCCGATTGATCTCTTCCAGCGTGATCGCATTCACCTTGTCATTGCGGGTGGCGATATAGTCGATTGGCAGGTCTTCCATCTGCATTCCGACCATGATCCCGGCGATTTGCCCGTTGCCATCAAACCTCAGCGGATACGCACCGGTCAGATAGGTTTTCGCATCATCCAGTTCCTTTTGCGTGACACCATCGGACGCTGCTCGGGCCCATTCGTCGCGGATCACCTCGACAGCTTCGGCAATGCGATCATTGCTGGACGACACGGATCCCAGATAGACCGAAGCCAGATCTTTGGGCACCAGGTAAGTGCCAATGCCATAAGTCAAACCGCGTTTCTCGCGAACCTCCTGCATCAGGCGGCTTTCAAACCCGCCACCGCCGAGTATGTGGTTTAGGATGAAGGCGGCAAAGAAATCGGGATCGTCGCGGTCAATACCAGCTTGACCAAACAAGGCCACGGATTGCGGCGTGTCAAACTCGACCACACTGACACCGCCAGGGATGGACACATCGGCGCGTTCAGGGATCTGCTTGCCCGTTTCCGGCAGGTCGGCCAGTAGTTTATCCAGCAAGGCGCCCAACTCTTCGGCTGTGATATCTCCCACCGCGCCGACATACATCCGGTCTTTGGCAAAGACATCCTGATACGCTGTGACCACGTCATCGCGGGTCAGGGCTGACACGCTTTCGATCGTGCCCTTACCTTCGGTTCCGTAAGGATGATCGCCATATGCCATCTGGGCAAAGTTGCGACCTGCAATATCATTTGGGTCGGTTTGGTCGGATTTGAGACCGGACAGCACCTGCGCCTTTACTCGGTCCACAGCATCCTGATCAAAGCGGGGTTCGTGAATGGTGGTGCGCAGCAGGTCGATCACGTCGTCCCGGTTTTCGGTCAGAAACTGCGCAGAAATCGACACCGTGTCATCGGTTGCATTGTACCGGAACGAGGCTGCCAGCGACTCCAACTCGCGCGCATAGGTGCGAGCGTCCATGTCACCGGAGCCTTCTTCGATCAGGCCGCTCATCAGGTAAACTGCGCCGCGTTTATCGGGATCATCCAGCGAGGTGCCACCACGAAAACGCAGCTCTAGCGCTGCAAAGGGGATCGAATGATCCTCGACCAGCCAGGCCTTAATACCGCCGGGAGAAGTGACTTCTTCGATCTCGATCTCAGCCCATGCAGGTAGCGCAATGACGAAAGCGATCAGTGTTGCGAATATCCGTTTCATTGCGTCACCTCATCGTCGTGCATCAACCAGCCGGTGACCGATGTTTCCGGTTGTATCACCTCGCGCGCGGCAGCGATGATCTCATCTCCGGTAACAGCCTGAAGAATATCGGGCCAAGCCTGAACGTCTTCGACAGTCAGGCCACTGGTCAGCGCGCGGCCATAGCGATTGCCGATCCCGTCCACATTGTCACGTGCATAGGTTTGAGCCGCCCGTAGCTGCATCTTGATCCGATCGAGATCCTCTTCGTTCACGCCTTCGGCAATGAAATCGGCAACAGCCTGATCCATCGCATCCTCGGCCTCTTGCAAAGACACGCCCGCGGCCGGAACGACCAGCAGATCAAAGGTGGTGTCGTCCAACGAAACGCCACGATAGAAAGCGCCGGTATAGACTGCCTTTTGCTGCTCAAACTGCAGCTTTTCGTTCAGGTATGACGTCGTGCTGCCGCCCAAAAGTTCCGCCAATAAGAACAAAGCGGCCGCTTTTTCCTGCTCACCCGGATCGCGCTCTGGTGCGAGATAGCTACGCTGAACATAAGGCTGCGACACACGCGCATCCTTGTATGTCAAACGGCGTTCTGCCGTTTGCGGCGGCTCCTGCGACCGGACCCGCTCGGGCAGATCAGCGTTGGCAGGGATCACGCCGTAATATTGCTCGGCCAGCGATTTGACCTCGTCTGGTTCGACATCACCGGTGACGACCAGAATAGCGTTATTGGGCGCATAATGGGTTTGGTAGAAGGACAACGCGTCCTCCATGTCCAACGTTTCCATCTCGTGCCGCCAGCCGATGATCGGAACACCGTAGCGGTGGTTGAGGTACTGCGACGCGCTCATCTGTTCACCGAACAGCGCACGCGGGCTGTTGTCGGTGCGCTGGTTGCGTTCCTCAAGGATCACGTCGCGTTCAGTGACAATGTCATTTTCGCTCAGGCGGATATTGCGCATCCGGTCCGCTTCCATCCGCATCATCAATTCCAGCCGGTCAGCTGCGACACGTTGGAAATACGCAGTGTAGTCGTATGACGTGAACGCGTTGTCGGTGCCGCCATTGGCTGCAACGGTTGCGGAAAATTCGCCCGGGGCCAAAGTGTCAGTGCCTTTGAACAACAAGTGCTCAAGAAAATGCGCTACGCCCGATGATCCTACGGGTTCATCCGCCGACCCGGCGCGATACCACACCATATGCTGCACAACAGGCGCGCGGTGGTCTTCGATCACGACGACATCCATGCCGTTGTCCAGCGTAAATGTAGTCACCGCCTCATGCCCCTCGCTGGCGGCAAGAGGTGTTGCGGCGATCAGGGCAGCCGACAGTGCCAGGGCCCGAACCATGGGGCGTCCTCCGTTTGATTTATGGTGTTCAAACTACGGTTGCGCCGCGCGGGTTCAAGGCTAATGACGAAAAGTTAAAGATTATTCATCTACCGGCGGCGACGAAGGTGTTTCAATTCCGGCTCGACGCGCGGCTTCGTTCTGAATGTCAGGGTTCAGCGTTTCGCGCCGGTACACCTGCGAGTAGCGATCCACATTGAACAAGCGCAAGCGCGTCAAACGGCCCTGCTTTCTGCGGAACTCGGCATCCTCGGCGTTCACCACCTGCCGTGTATTCGCCGGGACGCCATACCGGCTGGAGGCGGTAACAAGCGCGGCATCCGTGGACGGAATTGCCGTATTTGCGTTCAACGAAGACTCGCTCCCACCAAGGGCAACGACGGCTTCGGCCTTGGGGTTCGGATCTGTCAGGTTCTCACCACCTGGCGTAGGCGCAGGTAGGAAAGCGTAATCCTTGGGCTGTGTCAGTGGTTTGACAGGCAGAACCGAGAATTCATCTGGCCCCTGCCCGGGTGCTTCGAGATGGCGCAGTCCGATATCGGAACACCCCGCAGCCGCAAAGGCCAATGTCAAAGCTAATATGGAACGCGGCAGCCGCATCAGAGTCTCCAGCCTGTTTCAGGCGCTTTTATCGCATTTCAAATGGCACGTCACGAGGGCTTTTTACCTTCGAACAGCACCAAACCGATCGCTCCGGCGAAAATGAACACATCGGCCAAGTTAAACACGAAGGGATTGTTTATGCCACAGCATGACATGTTCAGGAAATCCAGAACATAGCCATAAAGCAAACGGTCTATGACATTGCCCATCGCGCCCCCGATCAGCAATCCGCCACATACTAACATCAGTTTTGACGGGGCTGATCGCCAGAGCCACAGTAAAACACCGATCGAGATGGCGACGGAAACACCAATCAGCGCCCAGCGGGCGGCCTCGGTATTGCCTTGGAACAGGCCGAAATTGATGCCCCGATTCTCACCGTATTTGAACACCAGCAGCGGCGGCAGGACATCGATATTCCCTTCGGCCACGCGCATCACGTGAACGACCAGATACTTGCTGATCTGGTCGATCAGAAACGCAGCCAGTGCGGCCCAGAGAAGCAGGCGATAACGCATCAGTGGCGGAAGTGGCGCATGCCGGTGAAGACCATGGCCAGACCGGCCTCGTCTGCGGCAGCGATCACGTCGTCATCCCGCATCGAGCCGCCCGGTTGAATAACGCAGGTTGCGCCAGCCTCGGCCGCTTCCATCAAGCCATCGGGGAAGGGGAAGAATGCGTCAGACGCCACGGCGGACCCGATAGTCAGCGGTTGCGGCAAGCCCAGCGCATCCGCCATACGTTCGGCTTTCTTCGCGGCAATCATGGCCGAGTCCAGGCGGCTCATCTGCCCCGCACCAACGCCCACGGTCGCACCGTCCTTGACGTAGACAATGGCATTGGACTTGACGTGCTTGGCCACTTTCCACGCAAACAACAGGTCGCGCATCTGTTCCGCGGTCGGAGCCTTCTTGGTGACGACTTTCAGGTCATCCATACCGACAAAGCCATTGTCTTTGTCCTGTACCAGCAGGCCACCGGCCACCTGACGCACGATTTTGCCACCGGCGGTCACGTCTGGCAGGGCTTCGGTGGTCAGCAGACGCAGGTTTTTCTTGGCGGCAAAGATTGCTTTCGCCTCGTCTGATGCGCCGGGAGCAATCACAACTTCGGTGAAAATCCCGGTGATTTCCTGTGCGGTCTCAGCATCCAAAGGCTGGTTCAATGCCACGATGCCACCAAAGGCCGAGGTACGGTCGCAGTCGAAGGCGGCCTTGTAGGCTTCAAGCAAGGTTGCGCCTTTGGCCACGCCACAGGGGTTGGCGTGTTTGATGATGGCGCAAGCGGCAGTGTCGGCCGGGTTGAACTCGGCAACCAGCTCGAATGCGGCATCAGTGTCGTTGATGTTGTTGTAGCTCAGTTCCTTGCCCTGATGCTGTACGGCGGTCGCAACGCCGGGGCGGTTGGTGCCATCGGTGTAAAAGGCTGCCTGTTGATGGCTGTTTTCGCCATAGCGCAGAGTCTGTTTCAACTCACCGGCAAAAGCGCGACGGCGCGGGGCCTCTGCGGCCAGCGCATCGGCCATCCAGTTCGACACGGCCGCGTCATAGGCCGCGGTACGGGCATAGGCCGTCTGCGCCAGATTCTGACGGAATCCATAGGAAGTCTGACCGTCATTGGCCGCCAATTCGCCAAGCAGCGCGTCATAGTCCTGAACGTCCACGACGACGTTGACAAACGCATGGTTCTTGGACGCCGCTCGGATCATCGCGGGGCCCCCGATATCGATATTCTCGATGCAGGTGTCGTAATCAGCGCTTTTGGCAACAGTTGCCTCGAACGGATAGAGATTCACAACCAGCAGGTCTATCGCACCGATGCCGTGCTCATCCATCGCCGCCACATGACTTTCGTTGTCACGCAGTGCCAGCAGACCGCCATGCACCATGGGATGCAGTGTTTTGACACGGCCATCCATCATCTCGGGGAAGCCAGTGATCTCGCTGACATCCTTCACCTCAAGCCCTGCATCCCGCAGCGCCTTGGCGGTTCCACCGGTCGACAACAACTCGACCCCGCGCTCGGCCAGTGCCTTTCCCAGCTCGATCAGCCCGGTCTTGTCGGAAACGGAAAGTAACGCGCGGCGCACGGGGTGAAGATCGGTCATGGGTCCAAAGGTCCTTTTGGCGTCAGTCAAACTCGGGCTCGTCCCGGTGCAGATCGCGTACGGCATAGGCTGTGTCCTGAGCCTTGCTCAACGTCCACCGGATGCGGGTCGCATACTCCATTGCGCGCCCGGATAGAACGATCTGTTTTGTCGCGCGTGGCTTTAATCTGCCTTTTTCGAGATAAACACTTGGTTCTACAGATAATTTTCCCACGCCATCATGGCGGAAAACCCAGATCTCACCACTTTTGAGCGCCATCGAGACTGCTGCACCCCCCAAATCCAGCGCCGCATCAACGTCGGGATGCAAGTGAAACCGGATATCAAAAGCGATGCCTTTCAGGCCCGAAGCATCGATTGCCTTGTCAAATTGCCGCTTCGCCTTGTCGGTGGCCGTCAGCAGAATGTCCTCGCAGGCCAGCTCACGCCCATCAAAGCGCAGCTCAAAAGTGCGGGCATGGGTTAGGCCAAAAACCTTGGTATACCCGTCGTGACCCGCCATGAAACGCGTGCCTTCAATGGCGTCCTCAAAGTCAATCGGCACCTTATGCGGTGCATCCACCAAAGCCTCACGTTCCGCGCCCGGCGTCGGCGGTGCCAGACGCGCGCTTGAATAGCCATCAAGGCACAGCGTCGAATGCGATGGTGTCGCCCGACCCGCACGCCGCCAATCCATCCCAAAACTTTCGCCCGACCCGCAGTTGACAACCAGCGCCCTGCGGCCCGACGTGAGTTCAAACGCAAGGGTCGAGGCATGGGCGTTATAGGATGCAGCACCTTTAGGCGGAGGGCTGGCATCGACAATCACGCTGGTTCTAGCTGCATAAAGTCGGGAAAATCCCATGGACAAACCCGCAACGTGATATGGCTTCACACCACTTTGCGCCAGCGCCTGATCCAGACGTCCCTCGACCCC
Organism: Ruegeria sp. BI12; assembly: GCF_056537985.1. Classification (NCBI taxonomy): domain Bacteria; kingdom Pseudomonadati; phylum Pseudomonadota; class Alphaproteobacteria; order Rhodobacterales; family Roseobacteraceae; genus Ruegeria; species Ruegeria sp. BI12. Next base: position 63,846 of record NZ_JBQFSL010000003.1, read on the forward strand.
GCGGCCACCGCCATGAAACCGGGCCAGCGCCCCGTCCGAGTGGCGCAAGTTGCGCAAGGTTGGGGCCATGCGCTTGATGGCGCTCGCCTGCGCTGCGGGCGTGCCCCGCCCCAACTCGCTGAGCGCAGCCGAAGTCCACGACAGCAACATAAAAACTTCAAGTAGTTCTTCAGGGTTGCGGGTCGGGATACCGCCCTGTTCGTCAATCTGGCTGTCACATTCACGGGCCAGAGCCCGCAGGGCGGGATCCGACATCTGTTCCAGCCCCTCAAGTGCAAGACCTGCCTGAAGCAGACCGGCGAGCGCCTCAAATCGGGGCAGACCCGGCGTTGCTGCTTTCCAGCGCTTAGACAGAAACCAACTCTGCTGCGCCAGTGAACGGAAGAACATCCTGCTTTGTTTCTCGTCCGCGCCGCGCAGCAGGAAAATCGCGTGGTTGATCCAGCGCATCACGCGGCGCCCCGTCAGATCCGGCGCCCAGCCGGGACCATGGCCCCGACCATGCGCCTCAATCCAGCCCCAAACCCATCGCTGTGCTTTTTCACGGGCGCGCATGTCACCAACCGCGGCCAAGTCATCCAACCAGGCAAAACCGTGGCGTTCATTGTCGAACCCGGTGCTGGGCGCGACCACGTCCCACAGCTCGGTATCCTGCGCCTCGACCAGATAGCCAGCAAACAGCAAATTCCCAGCCACCAACTGACGCCCACGCGCAAATGAGCCTACCGTGCGCGGTTCCGGCTCGCCAACAAAACCCGAGACCGCCTTGCGCCGCTGGCTGAGCCGCGCGTAGAGACGGTTCTGAAACCGTGTCAACCGATCGGTCATGGTATCTGTCTTAGACATTACGCTCGTTACTCTGCCCCTTGCGCTCTGCTGGCGCCTGAGACCCAACGATAGACCGGGGCGATCGTCAAGTCATCGAAAAGCGTGAAGTCAGGTCGATTTGTTCAGACAGGCGATATAGAAGCCGTCCATCCCGCCGCGATCCGCCCAGTAATCGGGCCGCAGGCGCAGGCCGCCTTCTTCGGTGATCCAGTCCTGTTCGACACCATCAACACTCAGCGCATCGCGATCGATGGCCAGGTCGGGATACTGGTCCAAAGCTTCCTCGACCTGAACTTCGCCTTCATCCGGCAGCAGGGAACAGGTGCAATAGACCAGCCGCCCGCCGGGTTTCAGCAGGGTCCAGGCATGCGCCAGCATCTGCGCCTGCAATTCGATCAGACCGCCGAATTCTGAACCGTCTTTGGCGAAGGGCAGGTCCGGGTGACGACGGATCGTGCCTGTAGCGGAACAGGGTGCATCCAACAGAATGGCGTCATATTGACCCTGATGTTCCAGCGCGTCACCTGCGATGACCGTGGCCGTCAACCCGGTGCGTTTGAGATTCTCGCGCACCCGTTCCAAACGGCTTTCGGACACATCCAGCGCTGTCACGTCGGCCCCTGCGGCGGCAAGTTGCAACGTCTTGCCACCCGGCGCCGCGCAAAGGTCCAGAGTCTTTTCGCCCGGTTTTGGTGCCAGTACTCGGACAGGTATAGCTGCCGCCGCATCCTGAACCCACCAATCGCCGTTGCCATAGCCCGGCAATGCCGAAACCTGACCTGCATCGTGCAACCGCATTGAACCCGTTGGCAGCGCCTCTCCGGGGCCGGTTGCGCCGGGTTTCAGCGAGATATCCAGCGGCGCGCCCGTAAACTGTGCCTGCTCCATGCCTGCAACAGCCTCTGCGCCCCAGGCCATGATCAGCGGTTCGCGCAGCCATTCCGGCAAACGCGGAACGCGCATTTTGGGCCACGCTTCCGGCCCTTCGGCAGCCACTTTGCGCAGCACTGCGTTCACCAGACCCTTCAGGCGCCCGTGCTTGCGTGACCTACCTACGATCTCGACCATGGAATTCACCACCCCATGCGCCGCTTCTCCGTGGCACAGCTCAACCGCGCCAAGGCGCAGGGCGTTATGAACAGTCAAAGCGGGGGTGCGATTCAGGTGGTTGTCCAATAGACGATCCGCGCGTTCCAACCCACGCAGGGTTTCCAACGTCAGGCGCTGCGCACGTGCGCGATCTTCTGGCCCCAGACGATCCAGTGCGCCGGCGGCCAAACATTCGGACAGCAGCCGTCCTTCCCCCAGTATCTGATCCAGCAGATAGATCGCGCTGCGTCGAGCCGCTGTTGCGTTGTCGGACATGGAATCGCCTTTGATAAAAACCTCGCCCGCATTGCCAATGGCGGACGCGGGCGTATATCAAGCCCATGCACGGAAAGGAACCCGATGTCATGAGTGACGACCGCAAAGACCTGCCGCCCGCCGCCCAGCGCGCCCTGGCCGAAGCCGAAGAGCGCCGCAAAAAAGCCGAGGCCGAGGCGAAAGAGATGCCCAAGGAACTGGGTGGTCGTGATGGCCCCGATCCGGCCCGTTACGGGGATTGGGAGAAGAAGGGCATCGCAGTCGATTTCTGATCGCCTATCCGCGCAAAGCTTCCAGAAATTCCGCGATCAGCGCGCGCTGCTTCTTCGATTTGGCGCGATCTTCGGGCCATGTCAGCCAATACCCATCGCGCGTTTTCAGCTCTGGCAGGTTCAGCCTGCGCAACCGTCCGGCCTGCAGATCCGCCTTGGCCAAGGGCACCGACCCCAACGCCACGCCCATTCCCTGACGCGCCGCCGAAAGCGCGTGTTCCATTGAATCGAAGCTGATGTTCGACGTCGTCACGTCGCCCTGATCCGTCTTCCGCGCCCAATCCCGCCAGCCCGGCCTTTCCCCGCGCAGATCAATCAAAGGCGCATCCCATTCAACACCCGGAGCCGCCATCGGTACCAGCACTTCAGGCGCGATCAGTTCGGCATCCCGCCCGGGCCATGCACCGCGACCGTAGCGGATTTGCAGCCATGTCTTTTCTTCATCCAGTGACGACCGCCGCGCCACCGAATCCGTCAGTACACGCACCTTCGGGCGCAACTCATGAAACCGGGCTAGGCTGGGCACCACCAGCGCATGGATGTTCGAGGACAACCCGGCCACGCGCAATTCGCGGGGGGATTTTCCGAACAGATCCTCGGTATTGCGCTCGAGCGCCTGCAAACTGTCCTGCACCAAGGGCAGATAGCTTTCGCCTTCGACCGTCAGCGAAACGCCGCGCGCCTCGCGTACAAACAACGTGCGCCCCAACCATGCCTCAAGGTTACCAATCCGCTGACTGACGGCTGCCTGCGTCAGCCCGAATTCCCGCGCCGCCGCCGAAAAACCGCCCAAACGTCCCGCCGCCTCAAAAACGCGCAACCAATCCAAAGGCGGCAACCCGATCTTTTTCTTAGCCATAAGTTTTTCCAAGCCTCAGCAGAAAGAAGGATTAATTGTCGTAATGCCATAAGGGGCGTATCTGCTCAACCAAAGCCCGCGCTGAACAGGAGACCCCCCATGCTGCGCTTTGCCACCCATGACGCCTCGGTCGTGACCGTTGAATTCGACACCGGCACAAAGGCTCGCTTCCATGCAATCTGGCTGCGCGACAATGCGCTGGATTCTGAGACCCGCTCGCCCGGCAATGGTCAGCGTCTGATCACCATCGGTGATATCCCCTCAGACATTTCGGTCAGCGCCGCCGAGGTCAGCAACGGAGAATTGACCGTCACGTTCCAACCCGAAGGTAAGACCGTCACCTTCCCCTCCGATTGGCTGGCCGAACACAGCTATGACCGCGACCGTAGTCTGCCCACCGGGCGGACCGCTCCCGGCATCACCACCTGGGAGCGCGGGATCGATGCGCCCAGCGCCGATTGGAACACGGTCCATGCCAACCCAGCGGCTAAGCGCGGGTGGCTGGCGGCAGTGGCCGAGTACGGCTTTGCCAAGCTGACCGGAGGCCCGACCGAACCGGAATCCCTGCTGAAGGTGGCTGATCTGTTCGGCTATGTCCGCCAAACCAACTACGGACCTTATTTCGAGGTTCGGACCGAAGTGAACCCGACGAACCTAGCCTATACCGGACTTGGTTTGCAGGCGCACACTGACAACCCCTACCGCGATCCGGTGCCGACGCTGCAAATTCTGTATTGCCTGGAAAACAGTGCCGAAGGCGGTGATTCCATCGTGGTTGACGGCTTCCGCGCCGCTGAAAAGCTACGCGAACAGAACTCCGAAGGCTTTGCTTTGCTGGCTGGCTATCCTGCCCGCTTTGAATATAAAGGCTCGGACGGTGTCTGCCTGCGTTCGCGCCGCCCGATGATCGAACTGTCGCCGGATGGTGAGCTGATCGGCATTCGATTCAACAACCGCTCTTCCGCACCCTTCGTTGATGTGCCCTTCGATCAGATGGAGGCATACTATGCCGCCTACCGCCAGCTTGGCGAGATCATCGATGATCCGGCCATGGGCGTGTCGTTCAAGCTGGAACCGGGCGAAAGTTTCATCGTCGACAACACCCGCGTTCTGCACGCACGTCTGGGCTATTCCGGCGCGGGTTCACGCTGGCTGCAAGGTTGCTACGCAGATAAGGACGGGCTGCTGTCCACTCTGGCCGCGATGGAGATGACCCAGCCGGAGGCGGCAGAATGAAACCCGATTTCTCGACCCTGAACCGAGACAATATCGTGGCCTTCATCGGAGATATCTTCGACCGTCGCGGCGGCGAGGAATATCTGGGGGAACCCGTGACCATGGCCGAGCACATGCTGCAAGGGGCCACCATCGCAGAGCAGAACGGCCAGCCCGAAGAAATCATCGTCGGCGCATTGCTGCACGATATCGGACATTTTACATCCGAGTTCGGCACGTATCACCCCGACGATACCCAGGATCGCCATCATGAGGATGCGGGGGCCGAAGTGCTGGAACAGTTCTTCCCCTCAGTCATCACCGATTGCTGTCGCTATCACGTGGCAGCCAAACGGTATCTCTGCGCGACCAAGCCTGAATATTTTAACCGCCTGTCCACCGCTTCGATCCATACGCTGGAACTGCAGGGCGGACCAATGAGCGCTGAAGAGGTCACCGATTTCGAGGCCAATCCGAACCTCAAAGAGATCATTCAGGTCCGCTATCTGGACGAAGCGGGCAAGCGGGCGAACATGAAGACCCCGGATTTCACCCATTTTGCACCAATGGTGCAGCGCATGGTCGACCGGCATCTGGGGGCGTCATGAGCGCACAGGAATACATTTTTGAAGCCAGCTCAAAACCGTCTCTACCCTGGCATGAGGTTCCTCTGATCCGGGCCACGGAAGAGTCGGTGAAAGGTTATGGCTGTCTTGTTGATGACCCCGCTTCCTTTGAGATTGAAATTGTGCGCTGGCCGCCGCAGGGCTGGAGACCGATTGACGAAGGAACCGGTGACGAGGGCGGCTGGGTCGAAGGCACGTTCAAATGCGACTGGCAGGGCGACGTGCTCTATGGTGAGAACGAAGCCGTCAAAGGCCATTATGTTCTGGGCTGGTCTGCAGATCCGCAAAAGGCGCAGACCGACCAGCAGACCGCCCCGCGTGATCAGGTGCTGCTGTGGCACATGAACTATCACCCCGATGGCGGGCAGATGTTCTGGCCGCTGGATAACAAGCCTTTCATCGTGCCCGTCGCGTTGCCCGGTGACAATCTGACGCCCGACAAAGTCGTGGCGTTTTGGTGCGACGGCTCGCGAGGTCTCTATATCCATCCCGGCATTTGGCACGAGGGGATTTTCCCGATCGAAGACAATCAGCGTTTCCTCGACCGGCAAGGCAAGGTTCACGCCCGTGTCAGTGCCGATATCGGGACTGAATTTGGCGTGTATCTCGCCTGCCCGCTCCAAGCCGACAAAATCAAGGACCTATGAATTACTGGGCAAAACGCCAGTATCGCGCATTTTCACAATCCCTTAACCGTTGGCGGCCACATCTGTGATACGCTCGACCGTATCCAGTTCAAAGGGGAGGCCTCTGATGGGATTGAACAGGCGTCGGGTGGTTCAGCTTGGAACCGCAGCAACGGTCGGAACGCTGTTTCCGGGCGTGGGGGCTGCTGCAGCTGACCAGAATGACACGTTCGAACAGGAGTTCGAAAAAACACTCAATCAACTGAGAACCGCGTTCTCCGAGCTTGGTTTTAATGAGGCTGAGCCCCTGTCGCTGGCCTCGGGGGTCGACGACTATAATGGCGGGTTGCGGCATGATTTCGATCAGTCCGTTCTGCCTTCGGGCGCTTATGTGATTCAGCCTTTGGCGCGCGTTGCGGATGTTGATGAAAAATCACGTGCAGACGTGTTGCCGATGTTTCACGAGGTCGGCTGTCATCCCGCTGATGCTGATGGGCAAGCCATGACCCGGCTGATGATGCAAATTCTGACTCAGAGCTTTGACCTCGACCCGTCCCGCATCGCATTTGTCAGTGTGCCGCAAGCCGATGACATGCGCCCGGTGCTGGACGCGTTAGGCTTACCATTCACCGAAAAGGTTCTGTTGCGCGATGAGGCCGAGGCATTGGCTGCACGCGATGCCTCGGGCTTTTTCTTCCCCGACCCGTTTGGTGATGAGTACCTTGTGACAATGGGCGTCTACTATCGGCTGGGCGGCACGGATGAAACGGCCCCCACCGCTTACCCGCCGTCGGACAACTGGACCGAAATCGGCGAGGTTGTGATTGGCGGGCAGGCAGCACCCCTTGGCATATCTATAGGGGCCGAACGCCTGACATATGCACGTACAGGCCAGTACCCGACCTGGGATCAGCGATTAGGCGCACTGTTTTCACGGATCGAGGACGAAGGCGCCGAACCGCCTGGTATTGCGGCGTTCCGCTAAAGGCGATTAAAGCCCCAGCACATCCACCATGTCATACTGACCTGGCGCTTTGCCCTGCCCCCACAGTGCCGCCTTCAGCGCGCCACGGGCAAAGATCGCACGGTCGGTCGCCAGATGGCGAAGGACGATGCGCTCACCGGGCGCTGCAAACAGGACGTCATGCTCACCCACGATGTCGCCGCCGCGAATGGCGTGAAAACCGATGTCGCCCCGCTTGCGGGCGCCGGTGATGCCGTCGCGGCCCCGGTCAGACACGTCCGCCAGATTGACGCCTCGCCCCTCGGCAGCAGCCTCGCCCAGCATCAACGCGGTACCCGAGGGTGCGTCGACTTTATGGTGATGATGCCCTTCGATCACTTCGATGTCGAAATCCTCATCCAGCGCAGCGGCGACCTTTTTGGTCAGTTGCACCAGCAGATTGACGCCAAGGCTCATGTTCCCCGCGCGCACGATCACCGCATGGCGTGAGGCCGGTTCCAGCGCGGCGATCTGTTCATCCGTCATGCCGGTGGTGCCGATCACATGCACGCAGCGCGCCTGCGCGGCCAATGCCGCAAATTCCAGCGTCGCCTCAGGCGCGGTGAAGTCGATCACCGCCTGCGCCTGTGAAAACGCCTCCAGCGGATCATCGGTGACTTTCACACCCAACGCCTGACCACCCATCGCCTCGCCTACATCCTGACCGATCCAGTCATGGCCGGTACGCTCGACTACGCCCACCAGACGCGCCTGATCGCTGTCGGTCACTGTCTTGATCAGCATCTGCCCCATACGGCCCGAAGCCCCTGTGATGACGATACCCGGAATATGGGTCATTGCGCTGGTCCTCTTGTTGAATTCGGCTCAAAGCCTCCTACCCGGTTCGCGCCCGCTTGGCAAAGCCCTGCTTTGCGCTTAGATCGGGGATATGGCAAAGAACAAATTCCACGATGGCCCCGGCCCGTCCCAACGACAGCTGCGCGTCGGCGAACTGATCCGTCGCACCCTGTCCGAGGTTCTGGCGCGCGGAGATGTCCACGACCCCGACCTGAACCGTATGTCGATCACCGTAGGCGAGGTGCGCACCTCACCTGATCTGAAGATCGCCACTGCCTATGTGCTGCCTCTGGGCGGCAAGGGGCAGGAGGACGTGATCGAACTGCTCGCGCGCAACAAGGGCGAGCTGCGACGCATGGTTGGCAAAAAGGTCGGCCTGAAATTCTCGCCCGATCTGCGGTTCCGTCTGGATGACACGTTTGATCGACTGGACGACACACGTCGCATGTTCGATCAGGACGCGGTGCGCCGCGATCTGGACGAGTGATCCGCACATTTGTCATTTTGGGCGCGGTCTTCTGGGCCGCGCAAGCCTCTGCGGTTACGTGCGAAAAGGTGACCCATGAGGACAAGCGGTACACCATTTGCGAGGTGGACGCCGTTGGCGAAGAGCTGCGTTTATTTCTCAACGATGAGGAAGGCGACGTGCTGGGCCATTTCTCATCTGTGAACGAGGCACTGGCCCCACAGGGAAAGCGTCTGGCATTTGCAATGAATGCTGGCATGTATCATGACGACCGCTCGCCTGTCGGACATTACGTCGAAGACGGCCAGGAACAGATGCGCGTGATCCCGAATGCCGGTCCCGGCAATTTCGGCTTGCTGCCGAATGGGGTGTTTTGCATCCGCGAGGGCCGTGCCGACGTGTTCGAAACCTTGGATTACGTTGATCAGGCTCCGCAATGCCAATTCGCCACGCAATCCGGTCCTATGCTGGTCATCGACGGGGAATTGCACCCGCGATTCCTGCCCGATTCGACCTCGCGTTATGTCCGCAACGGCGTTGGTACCAGCGCGGATGGGACACGGGCAGTTTTTGCGATCTCGGATGACTATGTCACCTTTCATGAGTTCGGCAGCCTGTTCCGGGATGTGCTGGAAACGCCAAATGCACTGTTCTTCGACGGCAATATCTCCCGGATGTATGAACGCGCGGGCAATCGGTCGGATGTCGGGTTTTCGCTTGGCCCGATTGTGGGCGTGGTCGAAGATACGCCCTGAAATTGACAGCGGCAGAGCGATCCGCTAGGTCGCGCGCCTCGACAAGATTCAAGGTGTAGAATGGGACGCAAACGCAAGGGTCGCGACATTTCCGGTTGGCTGGTGGTGGACAAGCCCGCGGGCATGACCTCGACCGCAGTAGTCAACAAGGTACGCTGGGCGATGGATGCCAAGAAGGCGGGCCATGCGGGCACGCTGGACCCCGAAGCAACCGGCGTTCTGGCCGTAGCTTTGGGCGAGGCGACCAAAACCGTTCCCTATATCACCGACGCGTTGAAAGCATACACATTCACTGTGCGTTTGGGTCAGGCCACCAATACCGATGATGCCGAAGGAGAAGTGATTGCGAGCAGCGATGCGCGCCCTTTGGATGACGATATCAAACAGGCGCTGGCCCCGTTTCTGGGTGATATCATGCAGGTCCCACCCAAGTTCTCGGCCGTGAAAATCGACGGCCAGCGCGCCTATAAGCTGGCCCGCGATGGCGAAGATGTGGAACTGGCCGCGCGACCGCTATGGGTTGAGGAGTTGATTTTGGTCGACCGCCCCGACGAAGACCACGTGACGTTGGAAATGACCTGCGGCAAGGGCGGCTATGTCCGCTCAATCGCACGCGATCTGGGCGCAGCGCTGGGATGCCACGGACACGTCCGGGAACTGCGCCGCATCTGGTCCGGCCCATTCGATGTCGAAGACGGGTTGAGTATCGAACAGATCGACGAGATGGCAAAGACCACTGCGCTGGACGAATACCTGCACCCGCTGGAAACCGGTCTTGCAGAATTGCCCGAGCTGAAATGCACCCCCGAAGGTGCCACCCGCCTGCGCAACGGCAATCCGGGAATGGTGCTGGCCTCGGACGCGGAATACGGAGATGAGGCCTGGGCCTCGCTCGACGGCAAGGCTGTGGCCGTGGGTATCTATAAATCCGGTGAATTGCATCCCAGCCGGGTGTTCGTCAACTAATCCACGTGTTAGGCGAAGGGCATGATCACCCGAACGCACACCAAGGGCGATGCGCCCTCGACCGCCATCTATTCCGACTGCGAGAAGTATCGCTATAGCCTGACCCGCATCTGGGACCCGCACGGGCGCAAGGCGTTGTTCGTGATGCTGAACCCCTCTACCGCAACCGAGGTGCAGAATGACCCAACAGTCGAACGTTGTGAGCGTCGGGCGCGGGCGTTGGGGTTTGGTGCCTTTCAGGTGACCAACATCTTTGCTTGGCGCGATACTGACCCGCGCAAGATGCGCGCTGCCGGCGACCCGGTTGGGCCCGAGAATGACGCGGCCATATTGGACGGTGTTCAATGGGCCGATCAGGTCATCGCCGCATGGGGCACCCATGGTGCGCATCTGGACCGCGGCCCGGCGGTTGAGACGCTTCTGCGCGGCACCGGTCAGCAACTGTTTCATTTAGGGCTGACCAAAGCCGGACACCCCAAGCATCCGCTTTACATCGCCTATACCCAACAGCCCGAACCGTGGTGACCGACGGTTAACCACAAGTTCAGCTTGGCTTTGACCAACTGACTGATCGCATGGGATATTTCACCCTCGGAGCAGTGCGTTCTCGGAGGGTTACCATGTTTCTGTTAGGATTCCTGAGCCTGGCCGCAATGGGCGGAGCAGCCTATGCGATGGGCGGTATTCTCGAGGCCGAGGACGACACCGAAGAAGACGAGACCATCGAAGACGAGCCGCAAGAGGTCTCTGACGGCAATTTCCTGGAGATCGACGAAAATGTCGAAGAACCTGAACTTTCGACCGGGACCATTATCACCGAATTTGAGGGCGATCTGGTTGTGAGCGGAGACGACGACACAAACGTTCTGACCGGTCAGGATGGCGACGACCAGATTAACGGCTACGGTGGCGACGACACGGTGCTCGGGGGTATGGGTGATGACACCCTGCATGGCGGCGATGGCAGTGATACGATCCAGGGCAGCGAAGGCGACGATGTTTTGCATGGCGAGGATGATGATGACATCCTGTCCGGTGATGATGGCAACGACTCTCTCTATGGCCATTTCGGTGAGGATCAGCTGGATGGCGGCGACGGGGATGACAACCTGTATGGCGGTCAGGACAACGACACCCTGACAGGTGGCACAGGCGCGGATGCGGTGCATGGCGGTTTCGGCGACGACACCCTGAATGGCGGTGCCGGCGAAGATGTTTTGTTTGGCGGCGATGGCCAAGATGTTTTGATTGGCGAGGATGGCGAAAGTGAAGACTCTGTCGACTTCCTGAACGGTGGTGCCGGCGATGACACCATATTTGCGCATGGCGGCGATATCGTGACCGGAGGCGAAGGCGCTGACAGCATCCACCTGAACGCCGAGGACGACGAAGATACCGTCAAGGTCATGGATTTTGAACCTGGGCAGGACAAACTGCTGATCTCGTGGAAGGGCGAGGACGACCCGGAGATCCGCATTGAGACCGATGCCGACAACGAAAACCTGACCCATGTTATTGTCGACGGGCAAGACGCCGCCCAATTGTTAGGTGCCAAGGGGCTGACCCTCGATGACATCCAGCTGATCAGCGGGCAGGATCTGTCGCAACTCAACGCGCTTGGTTGAGGCAATAGAATCCCTTTGCCATTTGCATGAAATCCGCTTATACGCGCGCATCTGCATCGGAATCGGTGCGATTTTCTCCATGGGCCTGTGCTGGACGACATCCCGGCCTGCGCCATTAACTCTAACCTTTTAAAGGAGACCCCGATGTCGATTACTGCCGCTGAAAAAGCACGCGTCATGAAAGAATTCGCAACCAAGGACGGCGACACCGGTTCGCCAGAAGTCCAGGTTGCAATCCTGACCTCGCGCATCACCACCCTGACCGAGCACTTCAAGACCCATAAAAAAGACAACCACGGTCGTCGCGGTCTGCTGAAAATGGTCGCCCAGCGTCGTAAGCTGCTGGACTACCTGAAGGGCAAAGAAGAAGCGCGCTACCAGGACCTGATCAAAAAGCTGGGCATCCGCCGCTAAAACCGGATCCTACTGCTTTTAGAATTCAAACGCCCGCTTATTTAGCGGGCGTTTTTTATACTCGGGAACGCGCTCTCGGAGTAGTCATACAGCGAGACTCAATCCAGCTTGAAGTTCACAAACTCTGTCGGCAGTATCCCGAAATCTGATCAACCACCATTCATTGAGGCGTTCCCCAAAGCGCATATCCAATTGAACGGCAAAAAGACGGAACCAAATGAAGCTGGAATTTCATCATATTAACTTGGTGGCAGACGATGTAGATCGCCTGCATGACTTTTATACAAACGTCTTAGGTTTGGATGATATTCCGCAGCAGAATTTCCCGCGTTCCGAAGCCACTGAAGACGCAGGCTATGATGGCCAAATTCGCTTTGCTACGGACGGCGGCATGCAGATGCATCTGGCGGAACGGGATTTCAATGTCGCCTTCAAAAACGATCAGGTCATCAACCCGGTGAGCCGGGGACACATTGCGTTCCGAACAGATAATCTTGCCGCTGTCCTTAAAATACTTGAAGAAAACGGTGTCCCGTACTCGGACTATGGCACAGCGTTTTCGAAAGAGTGGCACCAAGTGTTCTTTCGCGATCCCGAGGGCAATGTTGTCGAAGTTCACCAACAGGTATCGACTTTGGACCAATCCTAGGTGCGCTAGACCAAATCGTACTCTACGTTGTTAGCTCCGATGCCGCCCATGTGACTGGTGATGCGCTCCAACAGTTTCCGTCTGGACATTTCCGCCAGCGCTTTCGGAAAGCTCTGAAGCTCTTCTTTTCTGGCGACAACCGTCAAGGTGCGCGAAAGACCAGATACAGGCAGCTCTTGCAGCTTCAGGCTCATATTCTCGACCAAACCGTCAATCAGCAATGTAGGCGTCAGCAGGCTGAACCCCTGCCCCGCAGCCACACAGGACGTCACCATGCTGGACCGATCCGCTTGGATGACCCTGTCGGGCTCGAACCGCAAGCGGCGTAGATGCTGCGCGATCTGGCGGCCCGCGTTGGTTGTATCTCCGAAGCGCACCAAAGGAAGTCGCGTTTGGATCGCTTCCAGACTGTCTGTCGGGCCGTCATATGTTTCCGGCAGGACCAAAAGGTATCTTTCGGTCAGAACGTGGTGACGCTCTAAACCATCCATATCCAGAAATGGGTTTGATGTGATGGCAAGGTCCGCTTGTTTCGTCCTTAAAAGGTGTTCATGGTTGCCGCTTTGACCCGCATGCAGGGTGATATCTTCGACGTTGAATTCCCGCTGTGCAAACGCGACCAAAGAGGGCGTCAGTGTCGTAGCAATCGAGGCCTGAATTCCGACCCGCAGCAAGCTCAGGGATTTCTGGCCGACATGGCGCAATTCGGTTTCCATGTCCGAAAGTGCATCCAGAATCTTCTGCGCTTTGCCATGCAAACGCGCTCCCGCATGGGTCAGCCGCGCCGGGCGCGTACTGCGATCCAAAAGCACAGTGCCAAAGGCTTTTTCCAACGCCGTGACGTGCTGGGACGCAGCTGGCTGTGACAGGTTCAATAGCTTTGCGCCCGCCCGCATTTGACCTGTTTCTGCAACGGCCACGAACACCTCAAGTGAACGCATCAGACTTGGGGATAGCTTGCGATGATCAGGCATTGCTCAACCTTAGTATAAATGATCCTAATACTGTTGGAATTTTCTTGGTTTTCGTCAAGCTCTGGGTCAACGCTTTGGCCATGACACGTTCGCGCTCATCCCGTCGCCGCAGGGCTTCTGAACCTCGCGCTCTTCCAGAGACCCGCGCGCCGTTCATTTTGCGCAAGCTCTCGACCTTCAATGTCCTCAGCGCAGCAGGGCTGGAACAAATCGAGGCCAATGCTGATACCATTCTTGCGGAAACCGGGATGGAGTTTCAGGACGACCCGGAAATCCTGAGCATTTTTGCCGATGCAGGCTGTGACATCGACGGCTCGCGCGTTCGGTTCGCGCCGGGGTTCTGCCGCAATACGATCATGGCGACCGCACCGGGGCAATTTACTCAACATGCCCGGAACCCGGCCAATAGTGTTCAGCTTGGCGGCGATGCCAGCGTGTTGTGCCCGGCCTGGGGCCCACCTTTTGTACACGATCTGGATCGCGGGCGGCGCTATGCCTCGCATCAGGACTTCGTCGACCTGGTTAAGCTGCATCACAGCCTGCCCTGGCTGCACCATTCGGGCGGCGTGGTCTGCGAACCGGTGGATTTGCCTGCCAACAAGCGCCATCTCGACATGCTCTATGGCCATATTCGCTATTCTGATCGTGCCTTCATGGGTGCCTTTATCGGGGCTGAACGTGCGGGTCACGCGATCGACATGGCGCGAATTGTGTTTGGCAAAGACTTTGTCGCTGAAAACGCCGTCCTGTATTGCGTCTCGAACACAAACGCGCCGCTGGTGATGGACAGCCACATGTCCGGCGCGTTGAAAACCTACGCCCGCGCAGGACAACCGGTTGCCTGCACCCCTTGGGTTCTAACCGGGGCCATGTCGCCGTCCACCGTGGCTGGAACGTTGGCTCAGGTATTGGCCGAAACCATGGCTGCAATGACTTTGACCCAATTGGTAAACCCCGGGGCACCCTGCATGATGGGCAGTTTCGCCTCGACCATGTCGATGAAATCCGGGGCACCGACCTTTGGCACGCCCGAGGCCGGGTTGATGGTTTTGGCTGCCGGACAGCTTGCCCGCAGGCTGGGGGTGCCGCTGCACACGGTTGGCACGCTCAGCGCATCAAAGCTACCGGACGGCCAAAGTCAGCAAGAAGCCGCTTGGGGATTGATGATGTCGATGTTCGCGGGCGCCAATCTCATCAACCACGCCACTGGATGGCTTGAAGGCGGCTTGGTGACCTCGTTCGAAAAGACAATCCTGGATCATGATCTGTGCGGTAAGATCGGGCGTTTCTTTGACGGCATCGACATGAGCGAGAATGCCCAGGCAATGGAGGCAATTGCGTCGACCGGTCCGGGACAGCATTTCCTCGGTTCCGAGCATACGCAGGCCAATTTCATATCCGCGCTGTTCCGTCCTTGGACCCCGGACGACAATTCGTTCGAGCAATGGCACGCAGCCGGAGAGCAGGACGCCGCTACACGTGCCAATGCAATCTGGAAGGAACGACTGGACGGCTACGAAGACCCCGGCCTCGACCCCGACATCGACGCCGCTCTGCAGGATTACATCGCGCAGCGCAAGGCCGAGAAACCTGATCAGGATTACTTCTGATGAGCCGCGTTTTGATCATCGGAGGTGGCGCAATTGGTCTTAGCCTAGCCTACCATCTGGCCAAGCGCGGATCGACCGACGTTACGGTTCTGGAACGCAATCAGCTGACCTCGGGCACGTCCTGGCATGCGGCTGGAATTGTCGGCCCACTGCGTGCGACGCCAAATATGACCCAATTGGCCATGGCGGCACTTGAGGTTTTCCCTGCCCTTGAGGCCGAGACCGGCATGTCCACCGGATATCGCCGCACGTCCGGTTATTGGCTGGCACGCGACCCCGCCCGCCTGGATGAGCTGCGCAGGATTTCTGATCTGGGCCAGACGCAGGGTCTGACGCCGCGGGTGATCGCCGCCTCGGACGTGCCTCTGCCACAGCTCGATCTGAGCAACCATGTGGGCGCGCTTTATGTGCCCGAAGATGCCAATGTGAACCCGGTCGATCTTTGCATGGCCTACGCCAAGGGCGCACGGGATCGCGGGGTGACGATACGCGAGAACACCAGTGTTCAGTCACTGCGTAAAGAGAGTGAGCGCATCAACGGCGTTATTCTCGCTGATGGAACCGAATTGGACGCTGATCAGGTCGTTCTGGCCACCGGCGCCTGGTCCCGCGAACTGGCTGCAAATGTTGGCGTAGCGCTGCCCTTGCAGGCGGTCGAGCACATGTATGTGGTCACCGAACCCATCCCCGACCTGCCGAACCCCTTTCCAGTGATCCGGGATCTGGATCGAGGCATCTACATCAAGGGCGACGCGGGCAAACTGGTCATTGGTGGCTTTGAACCCAATGCGAAATGTTGGGACGCCTACGGTCCAGAAGGAGACCGGCCCTTCCTTGAACTGGCTGAAGACTGGGACCAATTCGCCCCATTCATGGAGGCAGCGTTGGAGCTTTGCCCCAGCCTTGAAAGGGTGGGCATCCAGCATTTCATGAACGGCCCAGAGAGTTTCACGGCAGACACGAGACCTCTTGTAGGCGAAACATCGATCAATGGTCTGTTTGTGGCCGCGGGAATGAACTCGGTCGGGGTCATGTCTTCGGCGGGGATTGGACGGGCGCTGGCCGATTGGATGGTCGACGGCCACGCCTCGATGGATATGTGGGAGGTCGATGTCGCCCGGGTCGACCCCGCCACAGCCAGCACCGAACACATGGCCGACCGAATGGAAGAGGCGGTTGCTGATCTTTTTGCCCTTCACTGGCCATATAAACAGCCCAAATCAGGCCGAGGTCTGCGCACCACCGCGCTGCACGATTGCTGGGCTAAGGCCGGGGCGCATTTCGGCCTGACTGCCGGTTGGGAACGCGGAATATACTATGGTCCGGCGCAGGACTATTCGGTGGCGGATCAGCAGTGGTGGCCGCTGGCCAGAGCCGAAGCGGCGGTCATGGATGAGGGCACCGTGTTGATTGATCTGAGCCCTTTTACCAAGCTCGACATCACCGGACCGGATGCTCTGGGTTCATTGAACCGCCTGACGACCGCACAGATGGACGTACCCCTTGGTCGTGCTGTCTATACCCAGATACTGAACGCGCGCGGTGGGATCGAAATGGATGTGACTATCACGCGGTTGGGTAGGGATGCGTTTCATCTGACCTCGGGCGCCGCCACGCGCATGCGCGATCTGATGTTCCTGCGCAGGCATTTGAAGGGCGATGTGTCTGTCGAGGATTTGACCGAAGCATTCTGCACAATCGGTGTAATGGGAGGTGGCAGCCGGACGCTGCTACAGGGTCTTGGCAGCGTTCCAGAAATGGCATTTGGCTATGCCGCCACCGCCGAAATGGCAGGCATTACTTGCCGCGCCACGCGCGTTAGTTTTGTCGGAGAATTGGGCTGGGAACTAACCCTACCCAACGCGCAGGCCCCTCAGCTGTTCGACACGCTCCACAAGGCAAACGCGCGCCCGCTGGGCCACTATGCGGTGGATGCCTGCCGGTTGGAGAAGGGTTTCAAACACTGGGGGCATGAACTCGGCCCCAAGATAACTCCGCTTGAAACCGGCCTGGGGTTCACAATTGATTGGTCCAAGGACTTTCTCGGCAAATCCGCATTGGAACAGCAAAAGGCCAATGGTCTGCATCAACGCCTGATCCTTCTGCAGGTTCACAGCGATGCCCTGATGTTGCATGACGAACCGGTGTTCGAGGACGGCACCCATGTGGGGCTGACAACCTCAGGCGGGCGCGGGCCGCGCACGGGGCTGAACCTGTGCTTTGCTATAGTCGCGGTCCAATCGGGCGAGACGTTGATCCAGACATGCGATCGAAAATTCACGGTTCGGGTCGCCGGGCAGGACTATCCCGCGCAGCCCTTGCGACGCCCACCCTTTGATCCCTCAGGCGAAAGGATGCGCGCATGACCAAGGCGCAGGTTACAATCATCGGCGGCGGAGCCATGGGCGTGTCGCTGATGTATCATCTGGTCAAGGCTGGTTGGTCCGATGTTCTGCTGGTCGAGAAAAATGACCTGACCCATGGATCGACCTGGCATGCGGCGGGGCTGTGTACCCATTTCGCCCACAATCCCACCATTCAAGAGCTGCGCGCCACCTCTGTTCGGCTTTACCGCGATATCCTTCCGCAGGAAACCGGACGCGATTGCGGCTTTCACCGCTCAGGTGCGATGCGGATCACCCGCAACCCAGACCGGATGGACGAGTTTCGCCATGTGGCCGGTCTGTCTGAATTCACCGGTTACCCGCTGGAGGTGCTGACGCCCGAGCGCATCGCCGAGCTGTTCCCGCTGGCTAATCTGGATGGGCTGATCGGCGGGATTTATGAACCCGATGACGGCCATGTAGACCCTACGCTGGCAACCCACGCAATGGCTGAGGTTGCCCGGCGTGGCGGGGCTCGGATCATACGCAATTGCGCAGTCACCGCGGTTGAGCGTCAGCAGGACCATTGGCGGATCGAGACTGCGAAAGAGATCATCGAAACCACCCACGTGGTCAACGCTGCAGGCACCTGGGGCTGGGAAATCGGGCATATGATGGGCCTCAACATCCCGTCTGTTCCGGTGCTGCACCAATACCTGGTGACGGACACGGTGGAGGCCGTGTCATCCCGGATCAAAGAGGGATTGCCAGAGCTGCCGATCATCCGCGACCCAGAAGAAAGCTGGTACGTGCGGCAAGAGCGTGATGGGCTGATCCTCGGGCCGTATGAAAAGAACGCCAAGGTATGGTCCGTTGATGGTGTACCGCCGGAATTCGGCGCGGACCTGATGCCGCCGGATCTGGACAGTGTGGAACACATCATCATGGCCGCCATGGAGCGCATACCAGCGCTGGAAACCGGCGGCATAAAATCGGTGATCAACGGACCGATTACCTTCACCCCGGATGCAAATCCATTGATCGGACCTGCACACGGGCTGGAAAACGCCTGGCTTTTGACCGGCTCGTCCATGGGGGTGATGGAAGGCGGTGGCGCAGGTTGGTTCCTGGCCCATTGGATGACCCACGGCGCACCCCCGATGGATGCGCTGGCCGTGGACTCGCGCCGCTTTGGGTCCTGGGCTGATCGTGATTATCGCGTGGCTAAGGCCGTCGAGTGTTTCGGCCTGCAATTCGGCGTGCACTATCCGCATGAGGAACGGCCCGCAGGGCGCGGCCTGCGGCTGTCCCCGCTGCACGACCTGATGGTCAAACGTGGCGCGGTGATGGGCGCGGCTTATGGGTGGGAGCGTCCAAATTGGTTCTCAAACACGCCCGGAGCAATCGCCGATAAAACCTTCCGCCGCGCCAATTGGTTCGAACCCGTGGCGCAAGAGGTCGAGGCCGCGCACAATCGCGTCGCCATGGCCGACTTGTCGGTGTTTTCGAAATTCGACGTCACCGGCCCCGATGTCGCGGCCTTCCTACAAGCATTGGGCGCGAACCACGCGATCCCGCCGGGACGGATCGGCCTGACCCATGCGCTGACCCCTGCAGGTGGTGTATTGTCGGAATTCACCGTCACACGCTTAGCCGAGGATCACGCCTATCTGACCAGCGCTGCCGCGGCCGAGCAGATCGACCATGATCTTCTGACGCAGGTTGCCAAAGGCTTTGACGTCACCATCCGAAACGTCTCTGAGGATCTGGCAGTTATCGGCGTCATGGGGCCCAAATCCTCCGATGTGTTGCCCGAGTTGAACCATATGCCATGGCTCACCGCGCACGAGACCCATGTCGCCGGGTTCTCCCTGCGCGCCCTGCGGGTGTCTTATCTGGGCGAATATGGCTGGGAATTGCATGTAGCCAAAGAACATGCCGTGCAACTTTTCATGACGCTTGAAGAGATCGCCAAACCTCATGGTCTGGGATTCTACGGGGCCTATGCTGCTAACTCCATGCGCCTTGAAAAAGGCTATCGCGGTTGGGGCAGTGATCTGACGACCGAACGCAGCCCATTTGAGGCAGGTCTGACCCCGTTTGTCCGCAAGGACCTACGCGACGAACTAGCAAGGGACAACGCATGGGAAATGGTGCTGCTTGAGGTCGACGCCGGTGAGATAGATCCGTTCTACGCGCACACGGTCTGGAAAGACGGTCTGCCGGTCGGCATCGCCACCTCGGGTGCTTATGGCCACCGGACCGGTAAGGTTCTGGCTTTGGCCTATCTGCGCGACCCGACTGTGCGAGACGGGCTGACCATCTCAATACTGGGCCAGCATCGTGCCGCATCCATTCTGCCCAACGCCCCTTTTGACCCCGAAAACTCACGCCTGAAAACCGGAGGTTCCAAATGACCAACCATCCCCTTCATACCGACTGGGACTTCTCGAACACCGCCGCGCGACGGGACCAGTACTATGCCGCCTCGCTGACACGGTTCACACCGTTTCGCGAACCCATCGTATTCAAGAAAGGTCAGGGCCAATATCTTTGGGACACGGATGGTCGGAAATACACCGATCTGCTGGGCATGAATGTCTGTATCTCGGTCGGGCACTCGCACCCGCGCGTGGTGGCGGCAGCAACTGCACAGGCGCAGGAACTGACCCACTGCACGACAATGTTCTACCACCCGACACCTGCACATCTGGCCGAAGAACTGGCCGCAACCATGCCGAAAGGCCAGGATTGGGTGGTGCATCTGACCAACTCCGGATCCGAAGCTGTTGACCTAGCGATGACGATGGCGCGCACTTACACCGGCAATCTGGACTTACTGGCCCTGCGGACGGCCTATCACGGACCAACGGCTGCAGCGCAGTCGATCACCGGTATCTCGGGTTGGCGTCACCCGGGCATGCCCGGCAATGTGGCGTTTGTGCCTGAACCCAACCAATATCGCGGTATCTTTGGACAAGGGACCCAACCCTATCTAGCCGAGATCGACCGCACCATCGCCACAGCCACTTCCGGTCAGGTGGCGGGTATTTTCGTCGAAAGCGTGCAAGGCTATGGCGGCATAATTGAAATGCCGCCCGGTTATATGTCCGGCGCAGCCGAGCGCGTGCGCGCGGCAGGAGGTCTCTATATCGCGGATGAGGTACAATCCGGCTTTGGCCGCACTGGCGAAAACTTCTGGGGGTTCGAAGCGGACGGCGTCGTGCCCGACATCGTCGTCATGGCAAAAGGTCTTGGAAATGGCTTCCCGATCGGGGCGGTTGTGGCCAAGAAACGTATTGCGGAACCGATGGCAGAAAGGTTCATGTTCCACACCTATGGAGCCAACCCGACCTCGGCTGCCGCAGCCCGTGCGGTTCTTGCGGTCATGCGGGACGAAGGGTTGCAGGAAAACGCCCGCGCTGTGGGGTCCGCCTTGCTGGAAAGGCTGCATGGCTTGAAAGACAAGTATCAGGTCATCGGCGATGTCCGCGGGAAAGGCCTTATGCTTGCGCTCGAATTCGTGAAAGACCGGGACAGCAAAACGCCGGACAAGGACATGACCACGGAGGTTTTCGAAGCCTGCCGCGCGCAAGGAATTATCCTGTCGAAGTCCGGTCCGTTTCAACAATGTCTGCGGATGGTGCCTCCGCTGTGTTTGTCGTTGGACGACGTGGATCAGGTGGCGAACAGTCTTGATCAAGCACTCGAAACTGCAGTGAGTGTCGCCGAAGTTTAGGCTTCAGGGCCCCTAGCCAGTGCCTTGCTTTTTCTCCGCGAAGTTTCCGGGCGTTTTCGGTTGTCCGGCGACAAAAGAACGCCCGCCAAAAAGGCGGGCGTCCAGAATGTATTGGATCAAGGCCCTACATCTTGGCTTTTTCTGATTTCAGCGCCAGCCACAAGCAGTAGCACATGATCAGAACCACCAAGGTGAACGGGATACCTGTGGAAACCGCAGCACCTTGCAGTGCAGAGAGGCCCCCGCCAAGCAACAGCGCAATGGCGACCAGACCTTCCAAAGTGCACCAGAACACCCGCTGAACCACCGGTGCGTCCATCTTGCCGCCCGCAGTAATCGTATCGATCACCAGCGAACCAGAATCCGACGAGGTAACAAAGAACACCACGATCAGGACCAGGGCGATTGGCGCAACAATACTGTAAAGCGGCAGCTCCTTGAGGAATCCGAACAGCGCACCTTCAGGGGCGTAGCTGTCGATCACTGTGGCACGCACACCTTCGGCTCCACCTGCATTCAGCATGTCGATGGCGGCACCGCCAAAAGTCGACATCCACAAGGCACAGACTGCCGTTGGTGCCAGCAAGGCGCAAAGGATGAACTCGCGCACTGTGCGACCTTTTGAGATGCGGGCGATGAACATGCCCACAAAGGGCGACCATGCGATCCACCAGGCCCAATAGAATGTCGTCCAGCCGTGGAAGTAACTGGTGTCTTCACGCCCGAACGGGTTCGACAGCGCCGGTAGGTGGAACACATAATCCACCATCACGTTGAAATACCGAGCGATGGCTGTGCCGACGCCGGTAACAACAATCACGAAGATAAACAGGCCCACGGCCATGATCATGTTGATTTCGCTCAACCGTTTGACGCCAGCATCCATTCCCATCAGGACTGAACCCAACGCAATCAACGTGATACCGATGATCAGCAGAACTGTGACCGTTGGGCTGGGTTCGATACCGAACACCTCATTCAATCCTGCCGCAACCTGCTGCGCGCCAAGACCCAGCGAGGTGGTTAGGCCAAAGAGCGTCGCAAATACAGCCAAGGTATCAATGATATGGCCCCACCAACCCCAGACGCGTTCGCCGAGGATCGGGTAGAAGGCTGAACGCAAGGTCAGGGGCAGATCAAGGTTATAGGCAAAGATGGCCAGGCTTAGACCAACAGCGGCATAGACCGCCCAGCCTTCCAGCCCCCAATGGTGGATTGTACCGACGACTCCAGCATACTCATTGCCCGGAACGGCGATGTCGATGCCCAGTGGCACCGCGTTACCGTCTTCGGCAAAATTGTAATAGACGGGCTCCATCACTCCAAAGAACAACAGCCCGATGCCGATACCAGCCGCGAACATCATCGCAATCCATCCGGCATAGGAATAGTCGGGCTTTGCGTCCTTGCCACCGATCCGCACCTTGCCAACTGGCAACACGATCAGAACAAGACAGAACAACGTGATTGCGTCGACCGACAGGACCAGGAACCAGTCAAACGTGCTGGTGAGCCATGGTCGTAACCAGCCAAACAGTGCCGCGGTACCCTCCTGGTTGGCCAAAGCGATCAGAACGAACGCAAAGATCAGGATACTCGAGATCAAAAAGACCGGGTTGTGGATATCCAGACCGAATGGCCGGACGTTGTCTTGCCCAAGCTCGTATTCGGTTTCGAAATCATAGATCCGTGGATCCGGATCCAGCATTTTCTTAGTCTGAGCCATACGATGCCCCTCTGTTCAATAGGTGCAAACGCCAAGGTATTCGGCCGACTGACGGATATGAGTATTATACCCCCTTGGCGCGCTTCCGTCTTTTCAACCGCGGGTTCAGTGGTAACATCCTATACTGGCATCGAAATTTCACAAAATGCATTCACAAAAAAGAATGCGAGTGATTTTAGCGTACGCCGTGCATCCAACACTCCATTAACGAATTTGGGCGCATTTTTTCCCTTTGTGCAGCGTCTTTTTCCTATCGACTTTCCAGCAATTCTATTCCGGCTTCCTCACGGCGGTTTCGCCCTGTTGCCGATCCTGTTGCCGGTGGTCTCTATCCCCACAACCCAGCGCTTAACCAATTTCGATCTTGAGGTTATTCTTAGGGGGATCGCAGCAAGTGGTGCACTACTGTGGCTGAATTCGTGGGTTTGGTCGGTCTTTGCATTGGCGTTTTCGAAGTTTGACAGGGACGGCGCTGTACACGTCACAGCCACTTCACCAGTTCTGGAAATAGCGACTGACATTCGGGCATTTCGAGAGTCGCGTGAGCGGCCTTTGTAAACTCAGGCAATATCCTTGCCGCTAGCGAGACCTCTTTCAATTCAACGCAATCTAATGTATGCGCGCGTTATCTGAGACGTTGTGCCCTGACCCCGGCACTCAGACGAAAGTAAAAATTGGGTCGGCGGCAATGGGGCCGCCATGCAAAACGGGAGACCCGCAGGGGCGGGAGTGCTCCCATCTAGGATACGCATATGTTTGATGTAACAAAGAAATCTATGCAGTGGGGCGAAGAGACGCTTACACTGGAAACCGGCAAGGTTGCCCGTCAGGCGGACGGCAGTGTGATTGCCACGCTGGGCGAAACCAGCGTCATGGCGAACGTGACCTTTGCACGGGCTCAAAAACCAGGTCAGGACTTTTTCCCGCTGACCGTCCACTATCAGGAAAAATACTATGCCGCCGGTAAGGTTCCGGGTGGCTTCTTCAAGCGCGAGGCGCGCCCGACCGAAAAAGAGACGCTGACCGCGCGTCTTATCGACCGTCCGATCCGCCCGCTGTTCGTTGACGGCTTCAAAAACGAAGTTCTGGTGATGTGTACCGTGCTGAGCCACGATCTGGTCAACGATCCCGACATCGTTGCAATGATCGCCGCTTCTGCCGCACTGACCATTTCCGGCGCGCCGTTCCGTGGCCCGATCGCCGGTGCCCGCGTTGGTTTCGAGGACGGTGAATACGTTCTGAACCCGACCGTCGACGACATGCAGGACCTGCGCCTGAACCCTGAACAGCGTCTGGATCTAGTTGTTGCTGGCACCAAAGACGCCGTGATGATGGTTGAATCGGAAGCTTACGAACTGTCCGAAGCGGAAATGCTGGGCGCGGTGAACTTTGCGCATGAGCAGATCCAGCCGGTTATCGACCTGATCATCTCGCTGGCTGAGGAAGCCGCGAAAGAGCCGTTTGACTTCCAGGCGCCGGATTACTCCGAACTGTCTGCTGCCGTTAAGGCCGCCGGTGAAGAGCAGATGCGCGCCGCGTTCGCAATCACCGACAAGCAAGAGCGCACCGCCGCTGTTGCCGCTGCCCGTGAAGCGATCAAGGAAGCGCTGACCGAAGAGCAGCTGGAAGACAGCAACCTCGGTTCCGCGATGAAAAAGCTGGAAGCCGGCATTCTGCGCGGCGACGTCGTCAAAGGCGGTAAGCGGATCGACGGTCGTTCGACCACCGATATCCGCTCGATCGTTGCAGAAACCTCGATGCTGCCGCGTACGCATGGTTCCGCCCTGTTCACTCGTGGTGAGACTCAGGCACTGGCCGTAACCACGCTGGGCACTGGCGACGATGAGCAGTTCATCGACGCGCTGCACGGCAACTTCAAATCGAACTTCCTGCTGCACTACAACTTCCCTCCGTATTCGGTTGGTGAAGTTGGCCGCGTTGGTGGCCCCGGCCGTCGTGAGATCGGCCACGGCAAGCTGGCATGGCGCGCCCTGCAGGCGGTTCTGCCTGCGGCGACCGACTTCCCCTACACGATCCGCATCGTGTCGGAGATCACTGAATCCAACGGCTCCAGCTCGATGGCGTCGGTCTGCGGCGGTTCGCTGTCGATGATGGATGCAGGTGTTCCGCTGAAAGCACCGGTTGCCGGTGTGGCCATGGGTCTGATCCTGGAAGATGACGGCGATTATGCGATCCTGTCGGACATTCTGGGTGACGAAGATCACCTGGGCGACATGGACTTCAAAGTGGCTGGTACCGAAAACGGCATCACCTCGCTGCAGATGGACATCAAGGTTGCAGGCATCACGCCTGAGATCATGGAGAAAGCCCTGGCGCAAGCCAAGGACGGCCGGATGCACATCCTGGGCGAGATGGGTAAAGCCCTGTCCGAGACCAACGAGTTCTCGGTCCACGCCCCGCGCATCGAGACCATGAACATCCCGACCGACAAGATCCGCGAAGTGATCGGTTCGGGCGGTAAAGTCATCCGCGAAATCGTCGAAGTGTCGGGTGCCAAGGTCGACATCAACGACGACGGCGTCATCAAGATCGCTTCGCCTGATGGTGAGTCGATCAAGAAGGCGTATGAGATGATCCACTCGATCGTCGCCGAGCCGGAAGAAGGTCAGGTCTACACCGGTAAGGTCGTGAAGATCGTCGACTTCGGTGCCTTCGTGAACTTCTTTGGCAAGCGCGACGGTCTGGTCCACGTGTCCCAGATCGAAAACCGCCGCCTGAACCATCCGTCGGATGTTCTGAAGGAAGGTCAGGAAGTAAAGGTCAAGCTGCTGGGCTTTGACGATCGCGGCAAGGTCCGCCTGTCGATGAAAGTGGTCGATCAGGAAACCGGCGAGGAGATCGTTCCCGAGAAGAAAGAAAAGAAAGAGGAAAGCGCAGAGTAACCTGTTCTTCTTTCAATTGATCAAGGCCCCGGTGGAATCGCCGGGGCCTTTTTTCGTTTCGAGCTATGACCGCCCAGCCAAGGGCGGATCGGTCAATTTTTGCCATAAATATCTGAATGTGTTCGAGTTCACAGTCAGATGTATTTCTTCATGAAAGGTTACGTTAGGGAAAAAATCCACCCCTTGAGACCATCCGTATTTTCAGCAGCCGGGCCATCGCTCGGCTGAACCGTGATCCTGTGTATTGAAAGGCGTGAAATGACACTGAGGACTTTCAAAGAACGCATTATCCAGACCGGCAGTTTCGAATTGATAGGGATCGCTTTTGTCTCGCCCGTATACGCGTATTTGACCGGTGCATCGATGGTGCACGGGTTCGCTATGATCACTATGCTGTCGATTGTGATCATGATCTGGTGCCCGATCTTCAACACCATTTTCGATCTGATTGAGCGGGATAAAACGGCCCGGCTGGCCTGCAAACGCCCCCAATCGGTGCGCGTTCTTCATGCCACATTGCATGAGGTTACGGCAGTCATGATCACTTGCCCACTTTTGATGATGGTTGGGGGGCATTCTCTGGGATCAGCGCTTGCGCTCAATGTCGGTCTGACGCTGACTTACACGGTTTACACCTACCTTTTCCACATCATCTATGATCGCGTGCGGCCCATTAAGCCAAGCCAGGAAATGAACGAAGCTGGTCAAAGCGAACATCTGACTTGTGAAGCCGCTGCAGCCTGATCCTTGCTGACAAGTCAACTGGCCAGAACGTCAGTGCGCCACGCCAGACGGCCCGTGTTTCATCACATGCCACTGTCCATAACTGTCGTTCAAATCCAGCTTGATCGCGGCATCGGCTTTGGTTGATGCGCTGCCGATCTCGGCCAGAGTGAACTCGATACCGCCGGGGATGTCGATCCGCACGCGATGAGGACCACCGCCATGCGGTGCCTCAATGGGACGTCCGGTTGAATTCAACACGTCACCAATTGAAACACTGGCGGTGCGCCCCTCCATGTCCATCTCAAAATCAATCGGCACAAACAGTGTCTCGTGAACATTGTCGCACATCGTACGGAAGACGTGCCAATGCGTCGCCATCTCTTCGGTCTCTTCCCCATGAAAGACCTTTTCCAACGCGGCGCGTTGAGCGTCCGAGGCACTTGGGTCTATGATTACTTGCATTTCGCCGCCGCCCTCAAAGATCGGACCCGGCCAGGCATAGATCAGCGCCGCCTTTGTTCCAGAAAGGTCGATGTCGCCAAAATGACCTTTGGACACTTCAAGCACTTCAAAACCGCGGCAATGCCCCTGGGTTGGCAATTCTTCGAACTGGCAAGGGCAGGCATAGCCGCAATTGCAGTTCCCGAACGCATCACCTTCAACGTACCAATCTGTAAACGCCATCGTCTTCTCCTGTTCTAAACAGTCCGAATGCCCGACGTCTTGCTTACATACCTGTTGATTGCCCCGCCCAACCCTAACACAAATCGGGCAAATGCAGAACCGGGCGGCCTAACCGCCTTTCCATCACTTCACCGAGGCCCAAAGTGCCGAGTAGTCGCCAAGTTTATTCACTCACACGCCCCCAAACTACTGTGAAGCGAAGTGAGCGGCTGTCGCCTTTATTTTGGGCCTCTATTGCCCACATGTCCGCCATACCAATTATGGAACAAAGGACATGGCCATGGTTACGCGTCTTCTTCTCGCCACGACAGCCTTGACGATCAGCGCATCCGCGCTGGCCGCACAGAACTTGTCTGAGGGCCTCTACTTACATGGCTTTGCCGGGTACAGCCAGCTACAGGACAGCGACTTCAGCGGCACGGTCAACGGATCTTCGCAATCAGTGGACACAGACTTCGACGGCGGTTACGGACTTGGCATCGCCGTCGGCAAAGAGATCCCGCAATGGTCGAACAATCAGATCGGCACCCGGATCGAACTTGAGCTGTCGTATCGTGACAATGACGTGGATGGCGTCAATTTCTCGGGCAACGGCCCTGGTGCAGAAGGGAACATTTCGGGCGACGTGTCACAAACATCGTTGTTCGCTAATGTGCTGGTAGATTTCAAACAGGCCGGAGCCTTTACGCCTTATGTCGGTCTGGGACTGGGTGCTACGTATTCTGATCTGGACTTTGCATACGGACCAGGCGTCGAGCTTAACGACACCGACACCACCTTTGCGGCGCAAATCATTGCCGGCGTTGCCTACGAGATCAGCCCAAGTACCGCTTTGACGCTGGACACCCGGTATACTCGGGCATTCGATGTTTCGTCGGCACGTTTGGCGCCGAACGGCGCATCCACAGGTACGGTTGAGGATGACATCGACGCTTTCAGCGTCAATTTCGGCCTGCGCTACGGATTCTGACACATCACGGGGAAGTGTTTCTTTCGGGTTTCTCTTCCCCCTCCCGTTCCGGTGTTCTATGCACTGTGACATGAAGACATTTGTCATCCATATGACGGCAAGCACAGCGCGGCGACCCAACGCCGAACAGCTGTGTGCCAGTCTGCCAAATGCAGAACTATTCGAGGCCGTCAACGGGAAGGATCCCGCGCAGATCGCGGATGTTCAGTTGTTTCCAGGCGACCTGTACCGCCCCAGATATCCATTTCCACTGCGCCCGGCCGAGATCGGGGTTTTCGAAAGCCACCGCCGAATCTGGCGCAAGCTGGTCGATGAAAAGATCGACCGCGCCATCATTACCGAGGATGATCTGCGCATAGATCCATGCCGCATGGCTGATGCGTTGGAAATGCTGGAACCGCTTGCGACCCCGGATCATTATATACGAATTCCGGTGAAGCAGCGTGAGGATGCGGCGCGAACGCTCGCAAAACAAAACGGAATGCGTCTGATCCTGCCAAAGATCATTGGTCTGCAATGCGTCTGTCAAATGGTGGGGCGGCGTGCAGCTGAACGGTTGCTTGCGATAACCAACAAAATCGACCGGCCGGTGGACACGTTCCTGCAAATGCACTGGGTGACAGGACAACCGATCCTATCGTTGCAAGGCAGCGGCAATCAGGAAGTCGCGCAGGAAATCGGCGGTTCGACCATTCAGGCAAGCCCGCCGTTGGCCGACAAGCTGACACGCGAATTCAAACGCGCGGCTTATCGTCGGAAACTGTATCTGCACCCTCAAAGATCCGCCGCTTAAGTGGCTTTAAAGGTGCTTTGGAACCGGGCGGCGCTTTGAGCCCCGCCCGAATTTATTTTAGCTCGGCGCTTTTGTTTTTCGCAGGTACGGGAAGATCGTTTCGAACTCACCAAACTTTTCTTTTGCTTCGTCGTTCGACACGGCAGGCGGGATGATCACATCTTCGCCCGGCACCCAGTTTGCGGGGGTAGCCACGCCCTTGGCGCTCATCTGCAGACCATCCAGCGCACGCAGGATTTCCGCAAAGTTACGGCCCACGGTCATCGGGTAGGTCATCGACAGTTTCAGCTGTTTGTCCGGCCCGATGATGAATACGGAACGCACGGTGGCGCTGTCGGCGGGCGTGCGACCATCGGGCAGGTACGCCTCGGCGGGCAGCATGTCGAACGCCTTGGACACGGCCAGGCCGTCATCGGCAATGATCGGAAAACCAGGGTTGGCGTTGCCATACGCCTCGATGTCTTTCTTCCACTTCTTGTGGTCCTCGACACCATCGACTGAGACGCCCATCACCTTGGTGTTGCGGGCTGCCCATTCATCGTTCAACTGCGCGACCGCAGAAAACTCGGTAGTACAGACCGGAGTGAAATCTTTAGGGTGCGAGAACAGGATCGCCCAGCTGTCGCCGATCCAGTCATGGAACTGAACCGTGCCCTGATCCGTTTCTGCGGTGAAATTCGGAACGGTGTCATTGATGCGCAAACCCATGGGGCATCTCCTTTTTGTGAAAAAACCGAGTCGATTGGGGAAACCTAATTACTCTGCGCCATTGTTAAACCATTCACGGCCTGAAAGGGTATTCATTTTTGAGGAAAATAATTTGATCAAATTATTTCTTGCCACGCTTATATGCCGGTGCCAGAGTGGCGCAAATTCCCGCCATCCGGGCCACAGGATCAGGAGGATACGTGATGATCGAGAAACGCAACTTCTACATTAACGGAACATGGGTCGCCCCATCTGTCGAAAATGATTTCGAGGTGATCAACCCATCGACCGAGGAACCTTGTGCGGTGATCTCGCTGGGTGCGCAGGCTGACACCGACGCCGCAGTTGCGGCCGCAAAGGCCGCCCTGCCCGGCTGGATGGCCACTCCGGTCGAAGACCGCATCGCACTGGTCGAAAAACTGATCGAGATCTACCAAAGCCGCTCCGAGGATCTGGCACAGGCGATGTCACTTGAAATGGGAGCGCCAATCGACATGGCGCGCACCCAACAATCCGGCGCGGGCATGTACCACCTGGCAAACTTTGTACGCGCAGCCAAAGCGTTCCAGTTCGACCGCCCACTGGGCGATCACGCACCCAATGACCGGATTATTTATGAGGCGGTCGGCGTGGCCGCCCTGATCACGCCATGGAACTGGCCAATGAATCAGATCACGCTCAAGGTTGGCGCGGCGGCTATTGCCGGCTGTACAATGGTTCTGAAGCCGTCCGAGCAAAGCCCACTGAACGCGATGATCTTTGCCGAGATGATGGATGAGGCAGGATTCCCCGCCGGTGTTTTCAATCTGGTGAATGGCGATGGTGTCGGCGTCGGGTCGCAACTATCGGCGCATCCGGATGTGGATATGGTCAGCTTTACCGGATCGACCCGTGCCGGGACCGCGATCTCGAAAAGCGCTGCCGATACTTTGAAGAAGGTACATCTGGAGTTGGGCGGAAAAGGCGCAAACGTGGTCTTTGCCGATGCCGATGAAAAGGCGGTCAAACGCGGTGTTTTGCACATGATGAACAACACCGGCCAAAGCTGTAACGCGCCAAGCCGCATGCTGGTTCAACGCCCGATCTATGATCAGGCCGTGGAAACCGCGGCCGAGGTGGCCAGCATGGTTTCGGTCGGTAGTGCGCAGGAAGAAGGACGTCACATCGGCCCTGTCGTGAACGAGCTTCAGTGGACCAAAATTCAGGACCTGATCCAGAAAGGTATAGATGAAGGCGCCCGTTTGGTGACGGGAGGCACCGGGCGTCCCGAAGGGCTGAACAAGGGCTATTATGTACGCCCGACCGTCTTTGCTGATGCCAACAACCATATGACCATCGCGCGCGAGGAAATCTTTGGCCCGGTCCTGACCATGATCCCCTTCGACACCGAAGAAGAGGCCGTCGAAATCGCCAATGACACGCCCTATGGTCTGACCAACTATGTCCAGACACAGGATGGTGCACGCGCCAATCGCATGGCGCGGGTGTTAAGGTCCGGCATGGTCGAGATGAATGGCCAGTCGCGCAGTGCAGGGTCGCCTTTTGGCGGCATGAAGCAATCCGGCAACGGGCGCGAAGGCGGTCTTTGGGGTTTGGAAGACTTTCTTGAGGTGAAAGCCGTTGGCGGCTGGGCGGCTGAGTAACCTCAGACCCAAACTTGGTAAAAGGGCGCGGCGGTGTTACCCGCCGCGCTTTTTCTACTCAGGTCGTACGATCAGTTGCGGTTGGCCGTCCGAAGTATGCCGCGCAGACCGGCCATCCCAGCCAATCTCACCGGTCACACGCTGCCGATAGGCCGAGAAACTGTCGAACTGAACGACGTCCACGGGCGTGTCAAAGTGCAAGGTTACGCGCCGATGCGACCCGTCTCCCAACAAGGTCATACCTCGGATTTCCGCCTTGAAAGGCTGCCCCAGATAGAGCCCTTCAACCCTGTCACCAACACGCAACTGCATGCGGTTTCCAGCCATTGCGTGTAACGTATTCCAATCGCGCACGCCATGTTGATGGGCCAGCACTTCCAGCGATTCACTGTGCGAGAGCGTGACCCCGGCACCGCGCAATCTCTCTCTTAGTCGCTTCGCTTGCGCTTTTAGCTCCTCAAGTGGAGCAATATTTTTTGAACGTGTCATTTCTTGCCTCGTTTCCAAAACGGGCGCCAATTCAGGACGGGGTTCGCATTGCCATCCGCGCGCCAGAAAAGGGCAACAGATGTTCATCTGTCGGGTTTCACCAATGCCAAATGGCAGCGAACGGCAGGGGACCCAAACCTGAAAGAAACCTTTGACACCGGCGAGTGTATCTGTCAATCAGGCGCCGGCACTTTTCAACTCGCTGTCTGGTTCCAGATGGATGACAAAGACCGATCCCGGAAATTTTCGGATCAGTGCCTCTTCGATGTTGTCGCAGATTTCATGCGCGTCCGTGACTGACATGTCACCGTCGACAACAAGATGAAACTCAACAAAGATCATGTTAGCGGACCTGCGACCGCGCAGATCGTGATACTCCAGTGCCGGACCCAAATTGGCCTCGACCGTCTCGCGGACAGAGGTCAATTCCCCATCCGTTAGCGAAGCATCCATCAGCCCATCGACTGAACTGCGGATAACTTTCCAACCTTCCCATATTATGTTGATGGCGACCAGAATCGCGATGATGGGGTCAAGGATCAGCCACCCTGTCGCCATCGCAACCAGCAACCCGACCACGACCCCGACCGAAGTCATAAGGTCGGTCAGAATATGCTTGCCGCTTGCCACCAACGCAGGTGAGGTTTCACGTCGCCCTATCCTCAGAAGCAGAAACGCCCAGACGCCATTCAGGCAGGTGGCGCCCACATTAATGGCAATACCCAGTAACGGTTCCCCGGCCAGATGCGGATTAGGCAGGGCATAGACGGCTTCACGAATGATCAGCAGCGCAGCCAGAACAATCAGTGTTCCCTCAATCACCGCCGACAGATACTCGGCTTTCTTGTGCCCGAACGGGTGCTTTTTGTCCGGGGGCATGCCCGATATCCGCACTGCGAAAAAGGCGAGCAACGATGCGGCGACATTCACCACCGATTCCAAGGCGTCCGACAGAAGAGCGACCGAGCCGGTCACCCACCAAGCCGATAGTTTCAGCAGCAAAACCGCCACCGAAACCGGAATCGCCCACGCCGCGAATGTCTGTGTGATCTGCCTGCTGTCCTGCTTCATGGATTCTCACTATCACAGGATGCAGCAGCGCAAAGTCTGTTTTTGAAGTGATTATGCGTCGGCCTGAGCAGCCTCAAATGCCAGCATTGCGCGTTTGACCGGCAGGCCCCAGTGATAGCCACCCAGCCCACCGGATTTGCGTAGAGCCCGGTGGCACGGGATCAACCAACTGACCGGGTTGCGGCCAACCGCGGTACCCACGGCGCGCACGGCTTGTGGCGATCCCACACGTTGCGCAATCTCGGAATAGGTGGTGACCTGACCCGAAGGGATGTGCATCAGCGCCTCCCAAACCTTGATTTGAAGGGGCGAGCCGATGAGATACAGCGGCGTTGGTTCCAGCCGATCACTTGCCGCGCCAAAGGCACTCAGCACCCAGGGGCGCAGACGCATCGGATCCTCAATGAAATCCGCTTTTGGCCAACGCGAAATCATATCCTCCATCGCGGCCTCTTCGCCAGTTTCGGCCCCGAAAGCAATTCCGCAGATACCCTTGTCGGTTCCCATGACCAGTGCCGGGCCAAAGGGGCATTCGAACCAGCCCCAATAGATCGTCAGCCCCATGCCCCTGCGCGCATATTCGCCAGGGCTCATGGATTCCCATTTCAGAAACAGATCGTGCAGACGGCCACTGCCGGACAGGCCGACGTTGTGCGCGGTTTCCAACGTGGTGAAGCGTTCGCGCAGTAGTGCCTTGGCATGGCCCAGCGTCAGGTATTGCTGGTAGCGTTTCGGCGATACTCCGGTCCAACGTGAGAACAGGCGCTGAAAATGCGCGGGGCTCATATCCATCTGGCGTGCCAATTCCTCTAGGCTCAAGCTTTCACCGCCCTGATCAATCAGGTCGATCGCGCGGCGCATGACGTTGTAGTGATAGCCGCTTTCTGGAGTTTGGACGTTCATGGTTTCACCTCATGCTCTGTTACAAAGAGCATAGTCGGATTGGCCGTAATTTAGCGACCCGAAACCTGCGCATTGACGCCGACGATTTCCGGACTGCCTGACTTGTGTTAAGGTCTTTTGGGTCAGGAGATTGCTTCCATGCCCCCAATCGACGCCTTCCAACTGTCCGATGCAGCTGCGCAAAAGTATCAGGCGCATTCTGTTCCGGCGATGTTCGGTCCGTTGGCTGAGGCTACGGTTCGACGCCTCAACTTGCCCGCCAACGGTCATTTACTTGACGTCGCATGCGGCACTGGAGCCTTAACCCGCGTTCTTCTTGAGCATTTGCCCGGAAAAGGCCGTGTGGTTGGAGCTGACTTGAACCAAACGATGATCGAGGTGGCACGTTCCCTGGCAACGCCGACCGATCACGATCTTGAATGGTCCACCGCCGATGTGACGAATCTTCCGTTTGGCGACCAGAGTTTTGATCTCGCCTGCCTGCAGCAAGGGTTGCAGTTTTTCCCGGACAAACCCGCAGCACTGGCCGAGATTTACCGAGTGTTAAAATCCGGTGGTTCCCTTTGCCTGACTTGCTGGCGCGCAATATCGCCGTTCAATGATGCACTGGCTCAGGCTCTGACCCGACATGTCGGCGAAAACGCGGCGAAAAAAGCCAGGGCCCCGTTTTCATTTCGGGACGGTGACTTGATCACCTCATTATTACAGGACGCCGGATTTTCAGTCGTGGAACACGATGCAATCACTCTGCAACGCAGATTCGAGGACTTGAGAGCCCAAATCCTAGCGTTGCCAATAGAAAGCGACATCCGTCAGAAAGGCGAGGGTGCGACCGAACACGTGATCAACGATGTTTCGGACTTTCTGCTTCCATATGCGCAAGACGGCGTGTTCGTCGTGCCGCAGGAGGCACATTTCTTTGTCGCAACCCGGCCTTGATGCCCTTTACCCTGTGACCATCACACGGCATTAAGGCGCGGATGGCAAAACAACTCGGATATCACCAGATCCGCGAGATCTTTACGCGGTTCCATGACGCCGACCCTGAACCCAAGGGCGAGCTTGAACATGTCAACGTCTATACACTGGTCGTCGCCGTAGCCCTGTCTGCGCAGGCCACAGATGTGGGCGTGAACAAGGCGACACGCGCCTTGTTCAAGATCGCTGACACGCCACAAAAGATGCTGGATCTGGGCGAAGAAGGTTTGATCGAACACATCAAGACCATCGGTCTGTTCCGCCAGAAGGCCAAGAACGTCATCAAGCTTAGCCGTATTCTGGTCGAGGAATATGGCGGCGAGGTACCTAATTCCCGTGCAGCACTGCAATCGCTGCCGGGTGTCGGGCGCAAGACGGCCAATGTGGTTCTAAACATGTGGTGGCGATACCCGGCACAGGCCGTTGACACCCATATTTTCCGTGTCGGCAATCGCACAGGCATTTGCCCGGGTAAAAATGTCGACGCCGTCGAGCGCGCCATCGAAGACAATATCCCCACAGACTTTCAGCTGCATGCGCATCACTGGTTGATCCTGCATGGCCGCTACCACTGCAAAGCACGCAAGCCTATGTGCCCTACCTGCATCATCCGCGATCTCTGCGAATTTGAGGACAAGAACCTATGAAAACCTACCAACTGACCGGCATCGGAAACGCCGTTGTGGACGTGATTTCCCAAGCCGACGACAGTTTCCTGGAGCTGATGGGCATCGAGAAAGGCATCATGCAACTGATCGAGCAGGAGCGTGGCGAAGTGCTTTATGCCTCGATGGAGGGTCGGGTGCAGACGCCGGGCGGTTCGGTCGCTAATACGATCGCCGGCGCGGGCGCGCTGGGGTTGGATTCGGCGTTTATCGGGCGGGTGCATGACGACGCTCTGGGCCGGTTCTACGCAGATGCGATGAACGAGGACGGCGTGGACTTCGTGAACCCTCCGGTACCCGGGGGCGAACTGCCGACCTCGCGTTCTATGATCTTTGTCTCGCCCGATGGGGAACGGTCGATGAACACTTATCTGGGGATTTCCTCCGAACTGTCGTCGCAGGACGTGTCGGATGACGTCGCAGGCAACAGCCAGATCATGTTCCTGGAGGGTTATCTGTTCGACAAGGAAAAGGGCAAAGCTGCGTTTCTTGAGGCCGCGCGTGCCTGTCACAGGGGCGGTGGCAAGGCGGGAATTGCCATTTCCGACCCGTTTTGCGTGGAACGCCACCGCGTCGATTTCCTGCTGTTGATCGAAAACGAGCTTGATTTTGTCATTGGCAACGAGGCCGAAATCAAATCCCTGTTCGAAACCGATGATCTGGAAGAGGCTCTTGCCAAAACCGCCTCGATCTGCCCACTGGTCGTGTGCACGCGGTCTGGCGATGGTGTAACTGTTCTGAGCGAAGGACAACGCGTCGACGTACCGGTCGAGAAAGTTGTACCGGTGGACGCAACCGGCGCGGGTGATCAGTTTGCCGCCGGGTTCCTGTTTGGCATGGCCACAGGCCGCGATCACGAAACCTGCGCCAAGATCGGCAATGTCTGCGCCCGCGAAGTCATCAGCCATATCGGCCCACGCCCCGAGGCAAACATGCAGGACCTGCTGCGCACCGAAGGATTGTTGTAGTCCGCTAACTAAGACCCAGCCGCCGCGTCGTTCAATGCCCAGTCATACTGATACGCTTTGACACGCGGCGCTTGCTGGAGTCGGGCACGTAGCTCGGGTTCCGCTGCGGTCGCAATGTAGGCCAGAAGAGCCCGTTCATTCGGCCCGAAATCCTCACGGAACCAGATAAAGATCTTCGACAGGATCAATCCACCGCGGTCGTCGAACTGCACGCCGCGCGGGTCATTGATATAGGCGTGTTCGGCGGCGGCAAAGTCGCTCTCAAGGGTCTCGGCCCGCCAGGCGCGATCCATCAGGTTAGGACATCCCACAGCAGCGCAATTCAGCGCATAATGGATACGTGGTTCATTGAATGAGGGCCTAATAATGCGGTGTTCGATGTCATTGAGGGTCAGCTCCTGCCCGGCCACATGCGTCAGAGTTTGGTTCCACGGCCCAATCGATAATGGCCCATCCTTGATGTCGCGGATCGACGCGACGGGATAGTTTGCAAGGACCACATCCACCGTCAGTGCATTGTACAGATTGATCCAATAGGCCAACTGTTGTTCGCGTGTCAGCCGCGCAGGGTCCACGGATTGAAGATCAACCAGATACTCGGAAAGGCGCGTCCGGTCCGCCTGTGTCACCTGTCCGTATGCCACCCGGTTCACCCCATTTATGTCCGTGGAGACATAACGGCGCAAGAAGGCAGTCCATTCGCGATGATCGACCCTTTCACCTGGCGGAGACGCAAATCTTGTCAGGGTCTGCCCCGGCAACGCCTTTGGCGCGGGCAAAGCAAGCCGTTCAACACTGGCGCAAGCGCTCAAAACTGTAAGCAGCAGGATCAGAAGTTTTCTCATGACGCATCCTTTTGATTCCGTCGCATGGCCCGCATCTGCCCCTTGAGCCGCTTGAACGGGGCCAGACGCGGATCGTTTAAGTCCGGCAGGTCGGGACCACCGGACAGTCGGGGAACTGCGGCATTCCACCAGCTTGGGCCAGTCGGCCCGTCGACCCGGTCTAGCGCGGCCAGATGCATGTCACGCTGCGCGTTGTGAACGCACATGGACAGCGGCCCGTTCGCAGTGGCGACCATGAAGACGCAAGACGCACAGCGATCTTCTTCGAGCGCATCGGCGGCCATGAAATTATGGATAAACACTGACTGCCGACGGACGGGACCTCGCAACAACCCTAGCCCCAACCGCAGCACGCATCCCAACAGATGTAGCCCGGCCCGCAGCGCCAACAGCGGGTAGCGCCTCACCATGCGCCAGACGCTGTCGCGGGTGTCGATATGGCCGTCTGCCGGCTGATCAACCTTGCTGAGCGCAGCGATCACTTTGTGCGTCAGGCGCTTGGCGGACAAAAGCGAAACCGCGCGCCCTCCAGCGGTAACAACACTTGCATAGCGATTGCATTTTGCATGGCCCACGGCGGCCGTGTCGAAATGCAAAGGCGTTTCATACCCGGCCTCAACCGCCGCCATCACGCTATCCTGCGTGATCGCATCGGGCCGTTCGCGCAGCACTCCGCGCCCGGTATCGGCCTGCATCTGGAACGAGACAAAGGCGACCTCGGGGCAGTCTCGCATGAACCGCGCCAGCGCAGGCAATTCATCGAAGTTACCGCCGAAAACGGTTGTGTTAAACAACACCCGCAGGCCCAGCCCACGCGTGTGCCGGATATAGGCACGGCGTACAACATTCAGCTCAGCCTCGCTGTTGAACCCCTTGCGTTCCTGCGTCATGTCCACGTGAAACGCCACATCGTCCAACCCGGCGGCAGCAAGCTGCGTCAGAAACGCCCTGCTGGCGCGAATGCCGTTTGTCATCAGGCAGGATCGCATGTTTAGGCGGCGAATCTCGCGGCACAGCGCCTCAAGGTCTTCGACCTTGCGCAGGGTCGGATCACCCCCCGTCAGCTGGACTGAAACTCCGGGGCCGTAGTGGCTGTGGATTG
This sequence comes from Ruegeria sp. BI12, assembly GCF_056537985.1. Lineage (NCBI taxonomy): Bacteria > Pseudomonadati > Pseudomonadota > Alphaproteobacteria > Rhodobacterales > Roseobacteraceae > Ruegeria > Ruegeria sp. BI12. The sequence continues at coordinate 102,134 of NZ_JBQFSL010000003.1, forward strand.
TGGCAAGACGCGCAAACAATACCGACAACGGTGGGTCATAGGTCATCTCGGCCCGGTCCGAGAGGTAACAAAGCGTGCAGTCCAGATTACAGCGCTGCGTGACTTCCAATGCGACGCAGGCGATGGGGTAGAAACGGCCTGCCGTCTGCCCTGCGCCATATTCCCCGCATCCATGCAGACCGCCGCGCAACGGAGCGCGACGGTCGGTGCCGGTGAACTTGCGTCCGGCGGGTTTTACAGAAGAGAGAGTTGGAGCCGTGTCCTTCATACCCATCAAGCTAGACAGGTCGATCAGATGCGGCCACGCCCCCTCACGCCAACGTGCGGCTTAGTGAGTGAATCACCCGCAGCACCCGCCGGATTGTTTCACCTGAGCGGTTGCAGGCGCTTCGTTCAGGTTCGCACCCCGCCCCAACCACGTCCGCTCTGCGAGATAGAAATCGGTGAACCGGGTGACAAAGTCATCAGACACGGTTTTCTCAGGAATGCCTGTCGCCAGAAGAGCCTGCTGCCAAGCCTTCACTTTGGGATAGGTTGCCAACATATCGTGCCCGCTGTGATCAACCACGATTGCAGCGCGGTGAAGCAAAGGCAACCACGCCATATCGACATTGCCAAGCGCCTCACCCGTAAAGAACGGGCCGTCCCCAAGCTGCTTTTCGGCCTTTGCGAACGAGGCGTTCAGCTTGGTCGTCCGATCCGCAAAGATCGCCTGATCCGCGCTTTGCATCGCGCTGCACTGAACCAGATAATGCTTGCTGGCCTGATAGCTCCACGCGCGGTTCAGGGCGCGCTGTTCGGGTGTCAGGTCGGGCTGCAGCGGTACTGTTACCTCGTCGAGGTATTCAGCAATTGCGTCAGATTCGAACAGCGCAGTACCGCCTTCGGTCACCAGAACCGGCACTTGGCCTGTAGGCGACAATTCCAGAAACCAGTCCGGCTTGTCACTGAGGCTTATGTAGTCGATCTGGTAAGGTACCTGCTTGGCTTCTAACAGCGCAGTGACACGCTGAACGAAGGGGCAGATTTTGAAACTGATGATACGGATCATTGGTCTTTCCTTTTGCTGGTTTCATCTGTCAGACGAAGCCCGCGCCAAAAAGACGACGATCAGATCAACATTTTTTGCAGGATTTCGGTTTTTCCTGAACCTCCGAGATATTGCCCCGCACATCCATCGAGATGTTGCAGCAATCATCGAACGCTTTTCGCAGCTCTGCCCGGCCCTTTTGAACCCGGGACTTGAGCGTTGAATACGCCAGTCCTTGCGCCTTTGCATAATCCTGTTGGGACATACCATTGATGTCGATCGCCATCACCATGTCCGCGGTTTCCTGCGGCAATCCGCGAATGAAAGGTTCGACGCATCCTTCAAGATCCTGGCGCGTTTCCGGATCATCCCGGTGATACCAAAGATCATCCGGGTGCGCCTCGGTACGGCCTGATTTTCGGTAGTGGTCGATGATTGTGCGGTCGGCCGTTTGAAACAACCACGGCTGCAGTTTGGCAGGGTCTTTCAGGTTGGGCAGACCAGTGAAGACTTTGACCGAGATCTCTTGCAACAGGTCTTCCACATCCGCGGTGTTGGACACACGCGAATGCAGAAACGCCTTCAGGCGCGCGCGGTACTTGGGCCAGATGTCTTCAATCTGCATGCCGCTTTATGACAGGTGATCGGCAAAGGCGGCAACCACCTGCTGATACACGTCGCGTTTAAATGGCACGATCTCTTCGATCAGCTTGCCCGGCTCCTGCCATTTCCACCGGGTGAACTCCGGGTGATCGGTCTGGATGTCGATCTGATCGTCGCGGCCGGTGAACCGCAGCAAGAACCATTTCTGTTCCTGCCCGCGATAGCGGCCCTTCCAGATTTTGGGCACGATGTCGTGGGGCAAATCATAAGGCAGCCAGCCGTCCGTCTCGGCCACGACCTCAACGAGATCCGAGGTCACGCCGGTTTCCTCCCATAACTCACGCAGGGCTGCGTCCCGAGCGCCTTCGCCCTTGTCCACCCCGCCCTGCGGCATCTGCCATGCTTCTTTGTGGCGGTCATTTCGTTGGCCGACAAAGATCTTGCCCTCGGCATTCATCAGCATAAGTCCCACGCAGGGGCGATAAGGCAGTTTTGCGATCTCTTCTGGGGTCATACACGGCCTCGTAAACAAGCTTTGCAGCGTCTGTAGCAACCAGCAGAGCCGAGGCAAAGGGTGTGACGTTAGGTTTCGCGTGACAATGTTGACGCGCACGTCAATCTAACGAGCGAATATCGGGAGGGAGAGTTCGCCATGACTGCGTACCCAAACATGCTGGCCCCGCTGGATCTGGGCTTTACCACTTTGAAGAATCGCGTCCTGATGGGGTCGATGCACACGGGCCTTGAAGAAACCGGAGACTGGAACCGCGTGGCCGAGTTCTATGCTGATCGCGCCCGTGGTGGAGTGGCGCTGATGGTGACAGGCGGGATTGGTCCGAACTTTGAGGGCTCGGTCCTGCCCGGTGCGTCGATGATGACTAATGACAAAGAGGTCGCGAACCACTCCATCGTCACCCAGCGTGTGCATGAGGCCGGCGGCAAGATCGCGATGCAGATCCTTCACGCAGGGCGCTATGCATACGGTCCGAAATGTGTGGCCCCCAGCCCGGTAAAGTCTCCGATCTCGCCCTTCCCGCCGAATGAGCTGGATGAAGAGGGTATTGAAAAACAGATTGGCGACATCGTGAACGCAGCTGTTCTGGCCCAAAAAGCGGGTTACGATGGGGTCGAGATCATGGGCTCCGAGGGGTATTTCCTCAACCAGTTCCTGGTTACCCACACCAACAAGCGCACCGACCGCTGGGGCGGGTCATATGAGAACCGCATGCGCCTGCCGATTGAAGTCGTGCGCCGCACGCGAGAGGCCGTGGGCACCGATTTCATCATCATCTACCGCCTGTCGATGATTGACCTCATCCCCAATGGCTCGACCCATGAAGAGGTTGTTGAACTGGCCCAGCGTATCGAGAAAGCCGGTGCCACGATCATCAACACTGGCATCGGCTGGCACGAAGCCCGGATTCCGACCATTGCCACCAGCGTTCCTCGTGCGGCCTTTGCCTGGGTGACGAAGAAGCTGATGGGCAAGGTTTCGATTCCGGTCATCACCTCGAACCGGATTAACACACCCGAGGTCGCCGAAGAGGTCCTGTCGACGGGTTGCGCTGACATGGTGTCCCTGGCCCGTCCGATGTTGGCCGATGCGGATTTCGTCAACAAGGCAATTGCAGGTAACGCGGCACAGATTGCGCCGTGCATCGCCTGCAATCAGGCCTGTCTGGACCACACATTCAGCGGCAAGCTGACCTCGTGCCTTGTGAACCCCCGCGCCTGCCATGAGACCGAATTGGAAATCACCACTGCTGAAGCTCCAAAGACGGTTGCCATTGTCGGCGCCGGCCCCGCCGGATTGTCCACCGCAATGACTGCCGCACAGCGCGGCCACGACGTGACACTGTTCGATCGCGCCTCGGAGATTGGTGGCCAATTGAACATGGCCAAGCAAGTTCCGGGCAAAGAAGAGTTCTGGGGACTGGTCGATTGGTACCGCAATATGATGACCGACCTGGGTGTGAAGGTAGAGCTGAACCGTGAAGTAAGCGCCGACGACCTGACCGGCTTTGACGAGGTGGTCATCGCCACCGGCGTCACACCGCGTGATCCGCAGATTCCTGGTCAGGATCGGGACAACGTCATCAATTATATCGATGTGCTGCGCAACAAAGCCGAAGTCGGCAAATCTGTCGCCGTAATCGGCGCAGGTGGCATCGGGTTTGATGTGTCCGAGTTCCTGTTGGAAGACGGCCACAGCATCACCACCGACCTGCCCGCTTGGATGAAGGAGTGGGGCGTGACCGATCCGGCCGAGCATCGCTCGGGCCTGGCACCAGAAGGCCCTCAGCCTGCGGCACCTGCGCGTGATGTCACCTTGCTGCAGCGTAAGAAGCAAGCGCATGGCAAGGGTCTGGGCAAGACAACCGGGTGGATTCACCGCGCTACGCTCAAGATGAAGGACGTCAACTTTGTGGGCGGCGTGAACTACGAGCGTATCGATGAGGACGGCCTGCATGTCAGCTTTGGCGAAGAACGTGCTGATCCGACCGTGATCGCGGCGGACACAATCGTTCTGTGTTCCGGTCAGGTGTCCGAGCGCAGCCTCGCGGATGCGCTGATCGAACGCGGCATTACTCCGCACGTGATCGGCGGGGCCGATGTGGCGGCAGAGCTGGACGCCAAACGGGCGATCAATCAAGGTACGCGACTGGCGGCAACGTTCTAAAGCAACACCTCAATTGAACTGAAGGAAGCCGTCTCGAAAGAGGCGGCTTTTTTTGTGCCGCTTGACTCTCTTGTTACCAATGTACATATGTACGCAATGAGTCAGAAAATAGAACGCACCCAGACGGGAATTCGAATCGAAAAGCGCCTGCTGAAAGTCCTCAAAGGACTGGCAGAGTCGTTGGATATGACCCTTGGCGATCTAATCGAAGGCATCGCCTTGCACAGTTTTGAAAACAAGCCGGCGTTTTCCGAGGAAACGCTGGAGAAGATTAAGCAACTCAAAAATGTCTACGACCTCGACTGGACAGCCGAGGATAGCCACCGTTTCAAGGAGGACGGGGAATGAGCGCCGATATCACCAACGCATTTGAGAAACACGCCATCGACAACACGACCTTCGGACATGCCGAACATGTACAGGTCGCATACGATCTGCTGCGCAAGTATGATTTCATCGATGCCGCGGCGATCTACGCCAAGGGGATCCGAACGCTTGCAGCAAAGGCCGGTGCCCCGGACAAGTTCAATCTGACGATCACATACGCATTCATGAGCTTGATCGCAGAGCGTCTTGCCAGTTCTCAAACCAATTCATTCGAGGAATTCGCTGGGAACAACCCCGATTTGATGTCCAAGACTGTTCTCGATCAATGGTATTCACCAAAACGGCTGGATTCGGCGCTGGCGCGCAGCATTTTCCTGTTGCCCATCGCCGCTTAAACGCCTCTGCGTTGAGGGCACGCAGACTACTCTACATTTATGGTGATCACCTGAGACACAATTGGGGGCGAGTGCGGCACGTGGCCCGCGTCCCCCAGCACCAGTTGCAGTGTGTGCGTACCCGGGGACAGTTCCACGGTCGTCTCGGTCTGTCCGCCGCCGAAATGTAGATGATTGTCATCCGCTGGAAGACCATAGGCCAATTCATCCACACCGTCCTCGCCCTCACCAATCGGCGGGCGATCGATCAGCAAATGGTGGTGACCTGTGTTTTCCGCTTCGGTGCCGGCCGGGGCTACCCCCATTCCGCTCAACCCAAAGACCACGGTCACTGGCGATGACACCGTGTCGCCGTCCGACAGGTTTACAAAATAAACCCGAGCATCCGGGTTCGAGGGTGTTTCGCCACCAGCCCATGCAAGGGTCGCGGACAGACATATGGCTGCGATGGTATAAATGGCTTTCATGATCTCCTCCGTGGTCACAAATTTGCCATTGTCATCCTAGCATATCCGGCTGAAATCACCCAAAACCCTTGGCTTACAGGCTTTGTGGCCATCTGGGAAACCATCGTTTCCGCGTTTCCCATATGCAAACGATCCGAATTGAAACCCTGATATTATCCAATGTATGCCCTGTTTCCGCCCAGATTGGACGTCAGGTTGGCTCAAAGCACTAAGACCTGGGGAACGAGAATGGACCGACTGACCGAAATGGAAGCCTTTGCCAACGTGGTGGACCAGGGTGGCTTCACCGACGCGGCCAAGAAAATGGGCATCTCCAAATCGGCCGTGTCAAAGCATGTTTCCAGCCTCGAGGCCCGTTTGGGCGCAAGGCTGCTGAACCGCACGACCCGGCGTGTGTCGCCAACCGAGATTGGCCTGGCATATTATGATCGCGCGCGGCGCGTTCTGAATGACGCGGGCGAAGCCGATGCGCTTGTGACCTCGATGCAATCCGCCCCCTCGGGTCTGCTTCGGATCAGCGTTGCGACAGATTTCGGCGTCAATCACCTGTCTCCGGTTTTGTCAGACTTTCTGGCGGCCTATCCTGATATCACCGTGAACATGGTTTTGAACAACCGTTACGTCGAGCTGATTTCCGAAGGCTTCGATGTGGCCGTACGGATTGGTGAACTGGAAGACAGCACCCTGCGCGCGCGCAAGTTGACTGAAACCGTCAAGCGGATGGTCGCGGCACCTAGCTATGTCGAGAAATTCGGCCGACCACAGAAAATTGACGACCTGAACGAACACAAGCTGCTGCACTACTCCAGCCAGTCTTCAGGCAACGTCTGGAAACTGACCGCACCTTCAGGCGAAAAACGACAGGTACGCACCGCGGGGTGGCTGAGCGTTAATGACGGTCAATCCCTGTTGAATGCGGCCATTTCCGGGCTGGGGATCGCTTATCTGCCCAGCTACCTGTACGCAGATGCGCTGAAATCCGGTGCTGTACTGGACGCTATGCCGTCGCTTCCGGACGAGGTTCAGGGCGTCTACGCCGTTTACCCGCCCGGACGCTTTACTCAGCCCAAGGTGCGGGCATTCATAGATTTTCTCGTCGATGCCTTTCACGAAAAAGGCCCGATGGACTGGTGAATTAACCTCGGTGAAACTGTACGGCCCGCGCCTGCTGCGTGGGCCTTTTTTTATCGGCCATGATGTGAACAGGACTGCAGGGTTCAGTTGACCAGCAAAACCGCCTCAACCCGGCGATTCAGATCCCGGCCTTCCGGCGTGGCATTCGAGGTGAGCGGGGCAAGATAGCCGATTCCGCGCGCCTCGACCCGGTCTGCCGCGACCCCATGCGCATCGATCAACCGGGCGCGTACAGCCTGAGCCCTGCCGGTACTGACCGAGATGTTGGCATCCAGCGCGCCGGTGTCATCCGTGTGGCCCACAAGTGCCAACCGGGTACTTGGGTTTTTGGCCAGAAACTCCGCTACCAATTCAAGCGAGGAAAAAGGCCCCTCGCCCAACGTCATCTCTCCGGTGCGGAAATGCAGGTCTTCCAATATTGTATGCCCGTTTTGTTCCAGACTGGCTAACAAATCACCGGGCGACGTGACCGGTTCGTCGATCACAAGCGGTGGTGATGCCTCTGCACCCACTGGGGTGACCCGGATCATCTGCACATACCCGTCAGGCGGATTGCGACTGACCAGCAGGCTGACCACATTTCCCCCTCGGATGGCAGACAAAAAACGATAGTCCTGAATAGCCACGTACATGTCTGGTGTGGGCACAACTTCGGTGCCAAAGCGGAAGTCGAATCCACCACACGTTTTGGCCTGGCACTCAAGCAATACCTCGTACCCTTGCGCAGCGATCTGGTCACGCAACGGGGCCAGCAATTGCAGCGTCGTGCTGGAGCCGGATTGCAACCGCCAGGTAAACCGCTCGACTTTTCCTTCGACTTCTCGCGCCGGTACCGCCCCATCCGCAAAGGGCCCGATTGGCAGCTCATAGCTGTCAAGTTCACTGGTACGCTCGCTGACAAGACGCGCGCCGGAAGGCATTGTCAGGTTCTGCGCAAGACCCTGGCCGGCCATGATCATCAGGAATAGGGCAGCGGCTCGGATCATCGGGCCTGCGCATGGTATTCGTCGTTCGGAGCCATCGCCGTTGCGCTGGCCACCCGGTTCGACATGTTGAAAAATCCGGCCACATTGGCGATATCCCAAATGTCCCGGTCACTGAACCCAACATCCCGCAGACGTTGGCGATCAGGCTCTTCAATCTCGGTGCTGGCAGTGGTCATTTTGGCGGCAAAATCCAACATGGCGCGTTGGCGTTCATCCAGCGGTGCCACGCGGTAATTCATCACCAGCATCTCACCCAGTTGTGGGTTGCCCGACATTTGCCGGACAGCTGCCCCGTGGGCCACCAAACAGTAAAAGCACTTGTTGATCGCGGATACGACCACCGCGATCATTTCGCGTTCCAGTTTGGACAATCCGCTGTCGCCCAGCATCAGATCGTTGTAGTTCGCCGTAAACGCATTCAGCTTATCGATATCGAATGCGTATGCCTTCAACACATTGGGCACAAAACCCAGCTTTTCGACACAGATATCAAAATATTTCTGCGTTTCAGGCGGCAGCGGGTCCGCCATCGGCAGGTCCAGCGCGGTGGGCAAGGTTTGGTCGGTCACGGCGGTCATTCTCCTTGGACAAGCTGACGGTAGTGGTATTCTCCGGTGATCTCCATCCCGAGCGCGCGGTAGAGACCATTTGCCCCGTCATTAGCCTTGGTGCAGATCACGCTCAGTGTATGCGCGCCGTTCTTTTGCGCCCAAATCGCCGCAGCGCGCATGGCCCATTGGCCCAGACCCTGACGTCGGTGGGCAGGCAGAATTTCCAGTGCATGGACCATTGCCACACCATCATGGATGGCGACAAATCCTGCCCCTGCCGGCTGATCGGAACGGCGCAGGAATACGCCCGATTTGGGCCCCTCAGCGCGGTCCATGACGGCGAGCCGTTCGGCCCCGATGCCACCTTGCGCCCAGATCTCCTTCATGATCGCCAGCGGGCTCCAGATTGTAAAAGCGGTCACCCGCAGAATCGGTGTATCAGTCAGGTGATCCACCGGACATTGGTAGATGTTGACCGGATCAAGAACCTCATAGCCGCGATCCGCAAGCTGTTTATCCAGCCCTACGTCGGCGGGACGAAGGCAGAAAATAGGCCGTTGACCCATCGCGCGCATTGCCTGTTCGGCGTCATTTATTTCCGCATCAGTCGCCGGTGCCAGCGCACTGGCAGAGGAAACCCGCGAACCGCCACCCAATCCTTGCCGCAGGCGGAACGGGCCTAAAGTACTATACCCAGCCGCTGGCCATGTGCCGTCGACGATGTCAGCCCAGTCAACGCTCAAAGCTCTAGCTCTTTCGCCAACCGGGTCGTCGCCACATCAATTTGTGCTCCGTTAGTACCCCGAACCACAACGTTAGAGCCGAATACGCCGTTAACCTGAAACGGATAGCTGCCGATGGCGAGATCCGGGAAGTCTTCGGCCAGTGCGGACAGGATCGAGGCGATTTCACCTTCACCTCGGTTGATCCGCAGCGTTTGCGACAACAAGGGATCGCCACCGGTCAGATTTGGCAGAACGCTGGCGACCATGGCCTGAAAGATTGTGGGGATACCCGCCATCACATGCACATTCCCAAGCGTGAACCCTGGCGCGGTCGAAACGGGATTATCGATCAATGTCGCCCCATCCGGAATACGCGCCATACGCAGCCGCGCTGCGTTCAGTTCCAGCCCCGAGTTCTCATAGTGCCGTTCCAGCAACGCGCGGGCATCATCCCGCACGTCGATCGTCGCCCCAAAGGCTCGGGCAATACACTCGGCCGTGATGTCGTCATGCGTCGGCCCGATGCCGCCACTGGTGAACACATGATCAAAGCGGTCGGACAGCGCTTGGGCGGCTTCTTCGATGGCGGTTGGATCATCGCTGACGATACGCACTTCTTTCAGGTCAATGCCCTGTTTGGTCAGCTCTTGCGCAAGGTAGTTCGTATTTGCATCCCGCGTGCGTCCCGACAGGATTTCATCTCCGATCACAAGCATCGCTGCGGTTGGGTTCGGCATGACCTGTCCTTTCCTGCTATGGCACAGGCCGCAAGATATCGTTCTTGCCGAGCCTCGCAAGGTCCGTTTGTCAGTCCTGCAGTGTTTGAGCCGGCAAATCCGCCGTAATACGTTGGAACAGGTCCATGTCATTCATCGACCGCGCAAGGATCATCGCTCCTTCCAATCGGGCGATCGTTTCACCGGCGCGCGCTTCGGGGTTTGAGGCACCGGCGGCCCTGAAGACAGTTTCCAGCCATACGAGATTGCGTTCGAAAAACTCACGCGTCCTTCTGGCAACCGGGTCCGGCAATCTGGCGATCTCGGCACCGAACATGCCGCACAGGCACATCAGATCCTGTTCGATCAACGCCTGCCGATACGCTGCCACGTATTGCTCAAGGGATTCCAGCGGCGTTGCTTCGTCCAATCGACCCAGTGCCCCCAGAAACCGATCAGTGTACCGGGTAACCAGCGCCTCGCCCAAGGCTTCTTTGGTTGGAAAATGATAGTGAATGCTGGCGGATTTGATGCCGATTTCAGCCGCGATGTCGCGAAAACTAAAGGCATAATAGCCGCCTTGTCGCGCCATTCGCTCGGCCACATTCAATATGCGATTGGCGGTTTCTGACAGGGGTTTTTCCGTTTTGGGCATCTGCGCCTCAATCTAAAAGTTACCTATCACTAGATAGGGGGTTGCAATTCATTTTCCAAGTTCAATATATCTACCTATCAGTAGATAGGGAATCTGATCATGACACAGAAAACAACACTCATCATCGGTGGATCCAGTGGAATGGGTTTGGCCACAGCACAACAGATCGTAGCCAATGGGGGACATGTAACCATTGTCGGGTCATCTGCTGCTAAGCTGGAAGCGGCAAAGACCGAACTTGGTAACGCAGCAGACACATATTGCGCGAACCTGCGAGATGCGGCAGACGTCGAAGGGCTGATCGTCCGCATCAAATCAGATGCCCGCCACATTCAGGGATTGGTAAATTCAGCCGGAACCTTTGCACCAAAACCATTTCTGGAACACACAGCCGAGGATTATGACAGCTATCTGGACCTGAATCGCGCGACCTTTTTCATCACGCAGGCCGTAGTAGAAAACATGAAGACCAATGGAGGTGGAAACATTGTCAATATAGGCTCTATGTGGGCAAAACAGGCGGTCCGCGCAACACCGTCCTCGGCCTATTCGATGGCCAAGGCCGGGCTTCATTCTCTGACACAGCACCTGGCTTTGGAATTGGCGGAACACAACATCCGGGTGAATGCGGTTTCACCGGCGGTGGTTGTGACCCCCATCTATGGAGCGTTCATCGCACCGGATCAAATCGAGGCAACCCTGACCGATGCCTTCGACGCGTTCCACCCGATCGGCCGCGTTGGTCGGCCTGCGGATGTGGCGCATACGGTCACGCATCTTCTGTCCGATAACGCGGATTGGGTTACCGGCGCAATCTGGGACGTTGATGGAGGCGTGATGGCGGGGCTCGTCTGACACTTCCCTTGCGGGCGGGCGCGCGTTAAGCCGGATGGCATGAAATTTGCCACCCCTTTGATCCCCGCCCGCCTGATCCGACGCTACAAACGTTTTCTGGCCGATTGCCAGTTGGAGGACGGGCGCGAAGTAACCGCACATTGCGCCAATCCGGGTTCCATGCTGGGTTTGGCCGAACCGGGTGAGAAGATCTGGCTGGAGCCCAACGACGACCCGAAGAAAAAGCTGAAATACGGCTGGCGCCTGGTCGATCATGAAAACGGGCATTTTACCGGGGTGGACACCTCTGTTCCAAACAAGGCTCTACGCAAAGCGTTAGAAGCCCGAGCGATCCCAGAGTTCGCCGATTATCAGACAGTGCGGGCAGAGGTGAAATACGGCCAGAACAGCCGCATAGACTTCCTGCTTACACAACCGGACTTGCCCAACGCCTATGTCGAGGTCAAAAGCGTGACCCTTTCCCGTGAGCCCGGCCTGGCAGAATTCCCCGACAGCGTCACCGCGCGTGGCACCAAACATCTGGGTGAGTTGTCGGACATGGTGGCGCAGGGACATCGCGCGATCATGCTGTATCTGGTGCAGCGCACGGATTGCGACCGATTTGGTTTGGCGGCGGATATTGACCCTGCCTATGCGGCGGCATTTGAAACGGCACAGGCGAAGGGTGTCGAGCGATTGGTGTGTGGTACGCAAATTTCGCCCGACGGTGTTTGGGTGGATACCACACGGTTCGGGGACTTTAACCTGCCCGGATAATGTCACTCGCCCCCGTCAGGTCCCGCTCACCCCTTGTTTTGGCATTCGAACTGGGTTGCTGAAAGGGGCATCACCATATCACTGGCCTCAAATCTGGACTGCAGCGCCGACAGCATTTCGGCTACAACCGCATCCGGATCGACACCTCCGCGCGCTCTGATTTCGTCAATCAACGGATTTCCATACACCAGGGCTGTTGCAAATTTCTCAAGATCGGCGATTGGTTTGTTCAACCTGATGGTTTCGTGCGCAACGGTCCCCCAACCTGCGGCCGCAAGGTCCGCGTGTACGATGTCGGGGTCGCCATAGTGGAACGGGACCTTGTAGAATCCGGGTGGGTTTTCGGGAAAGAACGTCATCGCCGCTTTGTGGGCTGTCTCGGAAAACGGGTTTTCGGACATATCGCTCCAGACATTGAACACGTACCGGCCACCTGGCTTCAGAACACGGGCAGCTTCGCGATATGACGCAGTTTTGTCAGGAAAGAACATCACGCCAAACTGGCAAACAATCAGGTCAAAACTGTTGTCTTCGAATGGCAGTTCCATTGCGTTCGCTTGGTCAAACTCGACATTCTCACTGCCGGCGAGCTTGGCTTTTGCAATCTCCAACATGGGCGGATTAAGGTCCGTAACCGTCAGTGAAACAGACGGATTTAACGCGTCGCGCAGCTTACGGCTGACAATTCCCGTTCCTGCGGCAAGCTCCAGAACGCGACCCGTTTCAAGGCCGCCACACAGCCCGGTTAACCTGTCGGCATAGTCTTCGAAAATGTTCGGTCCCAGCCCCTGATCGTAATGGTGTGGAATTTCACCGACAAAATTGGCAGAATTGCTGGACATTTCGATCCTCCAAAACGATCTCACTGGGGAAAAAACAACATTCTATCTGAAATTATGATTTTGAGCGAATTTGACAGACTTTGCAGCCTTGATCTGGGGGCGTTCCGGGCCATCTAACACCCGCAAACGCGCACCCTCTGGAACTTTCTGCACAAGCAGCGTAAAAGGCAGGCTGCGCGCAACATTTGGAGCTTAGCGTCGATGAAAGAACATCGTGGCCGCCTGACAAAAGACGGCATCCGCATTTACGAACAGGGTGACTTTGCTGGCATGCACGCCGCAGGGGCCTTGGCCGCGCGGATACTCGACGATATCGCAGAACATGTCTTTCCAGGCCAGACCACTGGGGCGCTTGACGGCATGATCACGCAGATGGTCGAGGATGCGGGCGCGACATCGGCGACGATTGGCTACAAGGGCTACCAGCACGCCAGCTGCATCAGCGTGAATCACGTGGTCTGCCACGGCATTCCCGGCGACAAACGGCTGAAGGATGGTGATATCCTGAATATCGATGTCACGGTCATCGTGGATGGCTGGTTCGGCGATACTTCGCGCATGTATGTTGCGGGAAAACTGCCCCGCAAGGCCGAACGTCTGATCCAAGTAACACATGATGCGCTGTTCAAGGGCATCGAAGCGGTCAAGCCGGGCAATACGTTCGGCGATATCGGTCACGCCATTCAGGCCTATGTCGAGGCGCACCGGATGAGCGTTGTCCGTGATTTCTGTGGTCACGGACTGGGCCGCGTGTTCCACGCGCCGCCGAACGTTCTGCACTATGGACGTCCGGGCACCGGCGCGGTTCTGGAAGAGGGCATGTTCTTCACCATCGAACCGATGGTGAATCTGGGTCGCCCTGAGACGAAAACGCTGGCCGATGACTGGACCGCTGTGACCCGCGACAAGTCGCTGTCAGCGCAGTTCGAGCACTCGGTGGGCGTTACATCAGATGGCGTCGACATTTTCACCCTGTCGCCAGGCGACAAATTTCATCCGACCTATTCGTCCTGATCGACGGCCTGTTCGCGCAGGAGTTTCAGCAGCAATGTCTCTGACCCCCACGGTGTGATTGCATCGTGGATGAAGACAGGCGCCTGCGTTGGCTTAGGCTCAGGGCCGGTGCGGGCTTCGGCGTCCTTCGAAGGTGTCCAGAGAGGTGAGGTCAAAGCGCGATCCATGGGCCGAGCTTACCATGGTCAGGTCAGATTCCCAAAAGGGTGGGAACCTCGGTCATATCGGAAAAAACCTCAGCTCCAATTCTGGCAAGTTGCGCGCCATCATCATGCGCTGCATAGCCCAGGCACCGCATACCGGCGCGGATTGCTGCTGTGGCACCGCTGGCGCTGTCTTCGATCACGACCGACGACTTGGCCCCGAAGTGGCGCGCTGCAGTCAGAAACATGGTTGGATCGGGCTTGCCAACACCCAAAGTATAGGCCGAGAACATCACGTCCTTGAAGCGATCCCAAAGGCCATTCTGCCCCAGCGTGACTCGCATTTTGTCCGGCCCACCATTGGAAGCAACGCAGAAAGGTATTCCCCGCTCATCCAAAAGCGTTAGCAATTCCGCAACGCCCGGGACCAAAGGAACACCCTGCCGCAAGCGGGCATTTGTTTCAGTATCGAAATCCTCGATCCAGTTCTCAGGCAGATTAGCGCCCAAATCGCGCGCGATATCCTGCACTTCCGGCATGGTCTTGCCGGTAAAAATCCTGTGGCACTCATCTTCTGTCAAAGAGAGTCCGTGTCGGGCAAAGTTCGCGACCATCACCTGATTGGACAGGGGCTCGCTGTCGACCAAGACACCATCGCAATCGAAAATGACGAGGTCATGCATCCGGATCGCCACTCCACATCAGCGCGATATGCGTGTCGCCGTACTTTCGGCTGTCTTGTAGAGTGAAACCTTCGGGCGGCTGCATTGGGGCGTTTTCCTCCCACACGATCAGCGCGCCATCAGCGATCCAGCCGTTGGACAAGGCCGCAACGGCCTTTTGACCGAGCCCCTTTCCGTATGGTGGATCCAGAAAGATCAGATCATAGGGCGCGTTTGTATTCTCGCTCAAGCGTGTCGCGTCGCGACGGATCAGGTCCGTACGGTCAGCGCTGCGCGTCAGATCAATGTTCTTGCGGATCAACCCCTGTGCTACCCGCCCGTCATCCACAAACGTCACATGCGCCGCTCCGCGCGAGAGCGCCTCTAGCCCCAATGCGCCGGTACCGGCAAACAGGTCGAGAACACGCAGCCCATCAAAGTCGATCTGATGGCTCAGCACATTGAACAGGCTTTCGCGCACCCGGTCCGTGGTGGGGCGCAGGTGCGCCCCGGCATCACCTTTGCCGACCGAAGCCAAGGCACGGCCCCGGAAATCTCCGGCGATGATCCTCACGCTTTGAGCAACGGTTTCAGGTCCGCGTCTGGGTCTGCCACGATCGTCGGATCGGCAGTCTTGCCCGCGTCTATCAGGCGTTTTCCGACCATGTAAGCGCGCGGGTCGTTCATGGCATCTACCGCAATCAGCTGATCGCCTTTGTAGTACCAGAAGGACACCGTCTGCCCGTCACCCTTACGGGTCACGACACGGTCATACCCGGCATTTAGACCCGCAATTTGCAATTTGACATCATACTGGTCCGACCAGAACCAGGGCGTTGCCACATAGTCCTTGGCGGCACCCAGCATGTTCTGCGCTACGATTTCGGCCTGATCAATTGCGTTCGGAACGCTTTCCAGCCGGATGCGGCCACTGCCATGCGGGAAGGACGCACAATCGCCCGCAGCCCAGATCGACGGATCGGACGTGCGGCCATGAGCGTCCGTTTTGATGCCGTTGTCCAGCTCCAGCCCAGCCATCTCGGCCAGTTGGGTCGACGGTGCAATGCCCACACCAACCACGACGAAATCGACTTCAAGCTCGGTGCCATCGGTCAGGACGGCTCCGGTGACTTTGCCGTCGTCGCCCACCAGACGATCCAGTCCGACGCCTTCGCGGATGTCGGCACCGTATTCGGTATGCAAAGCACGGAAGTAATCGCTGGTTTCCGGCGCCGCAACGCGTTGCAAAATACGCTCTGCCATCTCGACCAGTGTGACCTTGACCCCGCGCTTGGCGCATACGGCAGCCGCTTCAAGCCCGATATAGCCACCACCCACAATCAAGGCGCGCGCACCCTCGGACACGCGGGGCTCCATCTCGTCGATATGGGTCAGGTCGCGTACGACATGAACACCTTCAAGGTCACCGCCAATGGCCGCGGGCAGGTAACGCGGATCAGAACCGGTTGTCAGGGCCAGTTCGTCATACGCAATCACTTCGTCGCCCAGCGAAACAGTCTTGGCCTGCGGGTCGATCGCGGTCACGCGCTGACCTAGACGCAGGGTGATGTTGTTGTCGGCATAAAAGCTTTCAGGGCGCAGGAACAGGCGTTCAAGTTCCATCTCACCCAACAGATAAGCCTTAGACAGGGGCGGTCGCTGGTAAGGCAGGTGCGGTTCAGCACCGATCAACGTGATGTCGCCTTCAAACCCGTCCTTACGCAGCCTCGCAACAAGGGATGATCCCGCCTGCCCGGCTCCGATCACAACAATATGGCTCATCTTCGTTCTGCCCCGTCAAATTCCCGTGGTTTCATTCACTGGCTCACCTATATTGCGGCTGAGGCCGACTCTGCAAATCCAATCGACAGGAGGAACAAGATGATTTCAACCGGTGATACGCTTCCCGACGCAACGTTGACGCAAATGGGGGCAGAAGGACCCGAAGAGGTTCGGATTTCGGACAAGACCAAAGGCCGCAAAGTTGTGCTATTTGCGGTACCCGGTGCATTCACGCCGACCTGCCACTCAGCCCACGTGCCCAGCTTTATGCGCACCAAGGAACAGTTCGACGCAAAGGGCGTGGACGAGATCATCTGCATCTCGGTCAACGATCCCTTTGTAATGAACGCATGGGGCGAAGCTACTGGCGCGACAGCTGCCGGTCTAACCATGCTGGCCGACGCCGCGTCCGAGTTTACCAAAGCTATCGGCATGGATTTCGACGCCCCTCCCGTCGGACTGATTGCGCGTTCAAAACGCTATGCGATGTTGGTCGAAGATGGCAAAGTCGTTGCGCTGAACCTTGAAGAAAACCCTGGTGCCTGCGAGATTTCGGCGGGCGAGGGTCTGCTTGAGGCCATCTAAGTCACTCGGGCCCCGGTTCGGCCGGGGCCACGTTAACCCTATTTCACTTGATGCGAATTCCTGATGGGTCGATACTTGGCCCAGTCTTTCAGGGAGTTTTTTTGATGAAGCTCAAAATCATCACAGTCATTCTGGGTGCCACGGGTGCACTGGCCGCGTGTGGCCCTGCTCCGACACCTCAACAACAGCAGGCGCGGCAGCATGAAATTGCCTGCCTCGGCGGCACGTTGGGCGGCGCGCTGATCGGTGGCGCGATCGGCAATCAATTCGGCGGAGGCACGGGCAAAGACATCCTTACTGCGGCAGGCGCTGTGGCCGGTGGCGCCTCGGGCCAGCGTTTCGCGTGCTGAGAAGGGAATGATGATGAAAACAGCGATTTTGACGGCAACAGCGATAGTTTTGGCCAGTGCAACCTTTGCGGAAACCGTGGCCGAGCTGCATGAAAAACAACTGAATGCAATTGATGCAAATAATGACGGCTTCCTGTCCAAGGACGAGTTCAACGCCTTTTCGGATTATGCCTTTCAGGCAATGGACGAAGACAAGAACGGAACGCTGGGTCTGGAAGAGGCCAAGCCGTTCTTGGACATAAAGCAGTTTCAAAACGTTGACCGCAACAACGACAGCTTTATCTCACGATCAGAGTATGACCGGCAGATGGGCGATGATTTCTCTACCGCCGATCAGGACGGAAACGGCCAGTTGAATTGATCGAACGACCGGGTTGAACGATAGGAGCGTGGTATGAAAAAGTGGATAGCCCTCGGCATTCTGGGGTTTCTTGCCGCCTGTGATACGCAGCAAGCCCCTGTGGTGACCGGACCGGACGGTCAAGCCCGGATCCAGATCAATACTGCGGGCCTGACGTGCTATGATACGCGTTGTTTGGACATCAATCCAGCGGCGCGAAGCGTTCGATCGGTTGGGAATCGGACAACCGGAATTCCACGAGACATCGACGTTAGTAACGGCACGGTCACACCCGCCGATTTCCGACGTCTTGGTGAAATCGCTTCTCTGGCCGGCGGTATGGGCTCCAGAGGAGACCGTTAGACGAGGCTGTCCATTTTTCGCGCCAACTTGGCGTCCAGCGACGATAACCCACCAACATCATGTGTGGACAGGACCACCTCGACCGTGCGGTACACGTTTGACCATTCTGGGTGATGGTTCCATTTCTCGGCAAAGATCGCCACCTGGGTCATCCAGCCAAAGGCGTGGACAAAATCCTCGAAAATGAAGGTCTTGGTGATCGCGTCCCGGTCCGTGACCATGGTCCAGCCGTTGTCGAACAGCGGATCAAGAAGAGGGCCGCGAGTTTCGGTCGACAATAGTTCCGTCATTGCTGTTCCTCCGGATTCGATTTTCTGAACGGACCGTAATCCGTCAGAATCTCGATCTCTTCTCCCACTGCGTGGGCCTCGGCGTCCAGATATTTCTTTACCGCATCGGCAAAGCCCGGGTCATTGACCCAATGCAAGCTATGCGTGTACGTGGGCAGATAACCTCGCGCCAGCTTGTGTTCACCCTGCGCGCCTGCTTCGACCCGTGCCAGACCTTCCGCGATGGCAAAGTCGATCGCCCTATAATAGCACAATTCAAAATGCAGGCAGGCGTGATGCTCGGTGCAGCCCCAATAGCGACCAAAGAGCGTCTCGCGGCCGATGAAATTAAGCGCACCGGCAATTGCGTGCCCGTCCCTCTCTGCCAGAATCAAGGCCATGTCATCCGCCATAGTTTCATGTGCAATATCAAAGAACTGGCGGGTCAGGTAAGGCACACCCCATTTCCGCGATCCGGTGTCCTGATAGAATTGCCAGAAAGCGTCCCAGTGTTCGCGGCGCAGATCATCCCCTGACAGCGTGCGAACCTCGCCGCCAAAATCGTTGGCCTGCGCACGTTCTTTCCGGATGTTTTTGCGCTTGCGCGAAGATAAAGCCGCAAGAAACCCGCCAAAATCAGCATAATCATCATTCAGCCAGTGAAACTGCTGAGAATGGCGCAGCATCAGGCCCATCTGCTGGCCTGCCAGCGCCTCATCCTCGGTGCAGAAGGTTGCGTGAATCGAAGACACCTGATTGTCCGCGGCTAGTTGCTCCGCCCCCTGCACCAGGGCCGACATGCCCATTGCCTCATACCCGGGACGAACCAGAAACCTGCGCCCGGTGGCCGGGGTGAACGGAACTGCGATCTGCAGCTTGGGATAGTAACGCCCACCGGCGTTCTCATAAGCATGGGCCCAATTGTGGTCGAATATGTATTCACCCTGACTGTGGGATTTTGCATACATCGGAGCCGCCGCGACCAGCATGCCGTCGAGATAAGCCGTCAGGTATTGGGGCTGCCATCCGGTGCCGCGTCCGACCGAGCCACTGTGTTCCAATGCAAGAAGGAACCGATGCGTAGTGAACGGATCAAACGGTCGCCCGCCGTCTACGACCTCGGGACAGGCGCAGCTATCCCAATCCGCCGCAGATATCTGCGATAATGAGCTTAGTACCCGAACCTCAATCTGCGCCTGATCCATTTGTCCTCCGCGTCAGACCTTTATCTGTGACGTCGCAGGGTCGGTTCAACCCGGATGCGCGGCCAGGTAGCCTTCGAAGGTCACATTGTCGGCAATTGCGCGGGCTTTCGCCTCTTGTTCAGGCGATCGCACAGTCCAACACAAGATCGGCACACCACGCGCCTTCAGCTCGGCTACGCGAGGGCGTTCAAGGTCTTCGACCTCGTGACTGATGAAGCTGGCACCGACTCGGTCGAAATCGGGAATGTCGCGCAGATGGTCACAGACGCTCTGGGGTAAAAGTTCTACCTTTGGCTGGTAGGAACCTGTCACGATGCCGCGCGGCAGGTGCGGTGCCAACTGCGCCAGTTCCGCAACCGAATTAGGATTAAACGACATAACCGCCACCGGACCCGTATAGCCCTGTAAGGCGCGCACTGCGTCTTGTTCCATTGGGCCTACGGATGTGCCCATCGCGCCGTCCTGATCCTTGAACTCGATCAGCAGCGGGACCTTGCCCGCCACGATCTGCAGAACCTCATCCAACGTCGGGATGCCATCATCTGCGTGCAGCAGAGTGGTGCCTGACGCCTGCGCCGAAGTGATCTGCTGGATCGGTCCGGGCTGCCCGGTCAGGCGGGTCATGTCATAGTCATGAAACACCATAGCCCGGTTATCTGAGGTTCGTTGCAGATCAATCTCGATCCCATAACCGGCGTCGACCGCAGCCCGGATGGCCGCCCGGCTGTTTTCCGGGCGGTGGTCTTCTTTGTCATGCAGCGCCCGGTGCGCCAACGGGACTTGAAGAAATACGTCAGGTAGTTTGGGCGTCATTGAACTTCGAAAATACCTTCGATCTCAACCGCCACACCCAAAGGCAGCGCTGCCGCGCTGACAGCGGAACGCGAATGGCGACCCGCATCGCCCAGCGCCTCGACCAGAAAGTCCGACGCGCCGTTGATCACCTGCGGCTGGGCAGTGAAATCGGCGGTCGAATTCACGAATCCGGTCAGCTTGATCACGCGCACCAGCTTTTCGATGTCGCCTCCGCAAGCTGCTTTGACCTGTGCCAAAAGGTTGATCGCACACACCTTTGCAGCAGCAGCGCCAGCCTCGACCTCCATGTCGGCACCCAGCTTGCCGGTAATCAGGTCGTCATCCTTCGAGATCTGTCCCGAGACATAGACGATATTGCCCACGCGCACGAAGGGCACATAGTTGGCAGCTGGCGCAGGCGCGTCCGGCAGATTCACGCCCAGGCTTTCCAGTTTCGCCGCGATGCTCATGAGGTCTCCTCCCAGTTCTGAGTCGGGGCGAAGCTAACCGGGAAGGCGAGGATCGAAAAGTGCGAAAACGGCGATGTGACCTCAATCGTATGTGGGCGTAACTTTTCTTATTCCGAACTGTTGAACGTGTGTCACTTTACGTTGACCGCTTCGGCGGGTTAAACGCTATCTGTTTCATATTGGTGGCGAAACGCTTATGTGAATTTGGATAGGCCGGGCACAACGGCCAAAGATAGTATTGATTGAGTGTTCGGGTACGGATTGTCCCGACTTTTTGGAGTGGCAACGACCGTGTTGAGCAGAATCAGCCTGAAACCCCTGATCATTCTGTCCGTAATGGCAGTTCTCAGCGCCTGCGCAACGCGCCCTCCCGAAGGCGCGCCGCAGGGCGAAGTATTTGATCCGTATGAAAACAACAACCGGGGCATCCACAAGTTCAATCTTGGCGTCGACCGGTTTCTGTTTCGTCCGGCCTCGAAAGGGTACGTGAAGATCGTGCCTGACCCGATGGTGACAAGCTTCAACCATTTCGCTGAAAACCTGACGATGCCCGGCCAGGCAGTTGACTACCTGCTGCAAGGCAACGTCAAGCAATCCGGCAACGCACTGTTGCGGTTTGTGATCAATTCGACCGTTGGTGGGCTGGGGTTGTCAGCCCCCGCCGACGAGTTGAACCTTCCGCCTGTGGATACCGACTTTGGTGAAACACTGCACGTATGGGGGTTCGGAGAAGGCGCCTATGTCGAGCTGCCCCTATACGGCCCGTCAACGCAGCGGGATTCGATTGGCGTTATCGTCAACCTGTTCTCGAATCCGATAAACTTCTCTCCGGTCCGTCCCGTCGACAATATTGGCGTTTATGCCGAGGTCGTGCGCCGGATGGGTGATCGGGGCCGTTTCTCGGACACGGTCGACTCAATCCTGTATGAAAGCGCCGACAGTTACGCGCAGGCGCGGACCATTTACCTACAAAATCGCCGCTTCGAACTGGCGAGAGACGATGAGGAAGCCTATCTGGGTCTTTACGACGACCCTTATGCAGACAATGGAACCGACCCAGTCAGAGATCCCTACCTAGACCCATACGAGGACCCCTATGAGGACCCCTATGCCGAGTAACTCTATGAACCGTCGCGGTTTTGTCGCCACCGGCCTTACAGGTCTGGCACTTGCCGCCCTGCCCATTTCCGCCTTTGCCCAGACGGAAGCCAGCGCCAAGGCTCTGGTCGTCAGTGTCGTGGATGATATCAACCGTGTTATTGCTTCGGGCAAATCCGAAAAGGCAATGATCCGCGATTTCGAAAAGATCTTTGTGCAATATGCCGATGTGCCGATCATGGCACGTTATGTGCTGGGGGCAGATGCCCGTTCAGCCAGCCCATCACAGTTAAAAAAGTTCACCAGAGCGTTTCAGGGCTATATCTCGAACAAATATGGCCGACGTTTCCGCGAATTCATTGGTGGGCAGGTCACTGTCCGGAACGCCCGCAAGATCAAGGCTGGCTATGAAGTACGGACCTCGGTCAAGCTGCAAGGCTCGTCCCCCTTCGAGGTGACATTCCTGGTGTCTGACAAATCGGGGCGCGACAAGTTCTTCAACATGTTCATCGAAGGCGTGAATATGCTGCTGACCGAGCGGACCGAAATTGGCGCAATGCTGGACGCCCGTGGCGGCGACCTGAACCGTCTGATCAAGGACATGGGCTAAACCAAGGTTAGTCGACCCGGTTAAGAATTAGAAAAACGCCGCGCGATAGGGTTCGCGCGGCGTTTTTTTTGACTCAATTCAGTCGCTCGCCGGTCTCTTTGGCGAAATAGGACACCTTGCTCATGTCAAAGGCCAGGTTCAGCATTTTGCCTGCCTGGGCACTGGTTTCCGCGTGCAGACGCGCAGTGACCTGCTTGCCGCCCAGTTCCGAGACCACATAGGTGTCGGCCCCTGCGGGTTCAACCATATCAACCATGCACGCGGCTTCCTGTACGCCGTCACCAGCGCGGAATCCTGCCTCAGCGATGTCCTCGGGGCGCAGGCCCAGAATCACATCCTTGGGTAGCGACAGATCGCGCGCCTCGTTCAGAACCAGCGTCTCACCTGTTTCGCGCGAGATGGCAATTTGAGTACCCGACCCGTTTTTGGAGACCTGCGCCGGGATCAGGTTCATCGCGGGCGAGCCCATGAAATCAGCGACAAACAGATTGGCTGGATTGTTGTAAATTTCAGCCGGGCTACCGATTTGCTGAACGATACCGCCTTTCAGGACGACGATCTTTGTGGCCAGTGTCATCGCCTCGATCTGGTCATGGGTGACATACACTATGGATGCATCCAGCGTCTGGTGCAGCTTCTTGATCTCAGTTCGCATCTCAACCCGCAGCTTGGCGTCGAGGTTCGACAATGGCTCATCAAACAGGAACAGTTTCGGGTCACGCACCAGCGCACGACCCATCGCCACCCTCTGACGCTGACCACCGGACAGCTGGCTGGGGCGACGGTTCAACAGCGGCTCAATTTGCAGCAACGAGGCAACGTCCTTGAGCTTGGCATCCTGCGTCGCCTGATCGACCCCGCGGACCTTCATGCCGAAAGTGATGTTCTTGGCCACGCTCATCGTTGGATACAAAGCATATGACTGGAACACCATCGCGATGTCGCGGTCCTTGGGGCTGACATGAGTCATGTCCTTGCCACCAATCGCCAGGGTCCCGCCGGTGATTTCCTCCAGCCCTGCAATACAATTCAGCAGGGTGGATTTACCGCAACCCGAAGGGCCGACCAGCACCAGGAAATCGCCCGGTTCGATCGAGATGTTGATGTCTTTCAGAATTTCGGTCGCACCGTAATTCTTATAGAGTTTGTTAATATCGAGGATGGGAGCCATGGGTTATCCCTTCACTGAACCAGCGGTCAGGCCGCGGATGAAATATTTACCGGCAACGACATAGACAAGCAGCGTCGGCAGCCCCGCGATGATCGCGGCGGCCATGTCGACGTTGTACTCTTTGACGCCGGTGGTGGAGTTTACGATGTTGTTGAGCGCAACGGTCACGGGCTGAGTGCCTGCCTGGCTGAATGACACGCCGAACAGGAAGTCGTTCCAGATCTGCGTGAACTGCCAGATCACGGTCACCACGATGATGGGCAGCGACAGCGGCAGGAAAATCGACCAGAAAATCCGCATGAAGCCCGCGCCATCAACCCGCGCGGCCTTGGTCAGCTCGGCCGGAATGGTGACATAGTAGTTGCGGAAAAACAGCGTGGTGAAACCCAGTCCGTAGATTACGTGGACAAAGATCAGACCCGGAATGGTCCCGGCGATCCCCATCATGCCCAGCAGACGCGCCATCGGCAGCAGAACAACCTGAAACGGGATGAAGCAGCCAAACAGCATCAGCGAGAAGATGATGTTGGCCCCTTTGAACCGCCATTGCGCCACGACATAGCCGTTCAACGCACCCAGCAGGGTCGAGATGGCAACCGCAGGAACCGCAATCAGGACCGAGTTCCAGAAATAGGGCCGCAGGCCTTCACACTGGATACCGGTACAGGCGCCAGACCATGCCGTTTTCCAAGCATCGAAACTGACTTCGCGTGGCAGTGAGATCAACGATCCGGTGCGAATTTCCTCAAGGCTTTTCAGCGATGTGGTCAACATCACGAACAGCGGCATCAGGTAATACAGCGCAAACAGGCCAAGCAGGACATATAGCAACCAGCGCAAGGCAATCTTGCCAGTGGCACTTTGCGTGCGGGTTTGGGTTTGGGGCATCGACAGATCAGTCATTTTTCGCCCTCAGCTCTGAGTAAAGGTAGGGAACCACGATCGCAAACACGACAAGCATCATAATCATCGCGGACGAGGCCGCCTGACCAATATCGCCGCGCGAGAACGCCATGGCGTACATGTATGTTGCGGGCAAATCGGTTGCGTAACCCGGACCACCGCCTGTCAGGGCAATGACAAGGTCAAAGCTTTTGATCGCAAGGTGCGCCAGCACGATGAAGGCCGATAGGAAGATCGGAGCCATCGACGGGATGATGATCGCCGTATAGATGCGCCAAGTGGGAATACCATCGACCTGCGCGGCCTTGATGATTTCGCCGTCCACCGAACGCAGACCTGCCAGAAACAACGCCATGACAAAGCCCGAGCTCTGCCAGATCGCAGCGATTACGATCGTGTAGATCGCGTAGTCAGGGTTCACCAGCCAGTCGAACTCGAAATTCGGAAAGCCCCAGCCCTGCACCATGGATTCGATACCCAGACCCGGGTTCAGAATCCACTTCCACGCTGTGCCGGTCACGATCATCGACAGCGCCATCGGATATAGGTAAATCGTGCGGATCGCACCTTCGACGCGGATTTTCTGATCCAGCAGGATAGCAAGCAACAGGCCCAGCACCATCGCGATCACGATGAAAAGCGCGCCGAAAATATACAGGTTATTGATTGCCGTGTCCCAGCGGGGAGAATCAAACAGACGTTCATACTGAATGAAGCCCTTGATCTCGTATTTCGGCAGTAGTTTCGATCGTGTCAGCGACACCCATGCAGTCCATCCGATAAAGCCGTAGACAAAGATCAATACGGCGATGAACGACGGTGCCAGCACCACCTTGGGCAGGTGGTTTTCCAGCCATTCGGACATTTTAGCCTCCGGGGAAAGATGCTCTGCCCCTCAGTATAAGGGGGCAGAGCGTATTGGATCAGTAGCTGTTGGCCACTGCGTCCGCCAGTTGCTGAACAGCATCAGCCGAGGACATATCCGAGTTGAAGTGCGCGGTCACAACGTCGGTGATCGCACCCGACTGCGACCCGCGCAGCGCCATGCCGTGGGCATAGGACGGCAGCAGCGAACCTGCGTCCGAGGTCGAGCCCATGTCTTCGGCCGACAGGTTGGCGCAGATGTCGAAGTCATCCAATGCCACGTCGGTGCGCGCAGGGATCGAGCCTTTGTTCAAGTTGAACACTTTCTGGAAGTTCGGTGCCACGATCAGCTTGGCCAGCAGGTCCTGACCGGCTTTCTTGTCGTCACCGTCCACGTCGAACATGGCAAAGCTATCGACGTTGTACAGGTAGCCGTCACCGGGGGTCGAGGCGCACAGGAAGTCCTCGCCCGGCTTCTTGCCAGCCGCCAGGAATTCGCCCTTGGCCCAGTCACCCATGATCTGGAAGGCCGCTTCGCCGTTCATGACCATAGCTGTTGCCAGGTTCCAGTCACGACCCGAGAAGTTTTCGTCCACATAACCACGCAGGGTGCGCATCTGATCAAATACTTGGACCATCGTGTCCGAAGTCAGTGCCTCGGGGTCCAGATCAACCAGCGCTTTCTGGAAGAACTCAGGGCCACCAATGCCCAGAACTACGGTTTCGAATACAGTCGCGTCCTGCCACGCCTGACCACCATGGGCCAACGGGATCACGCCAGCGGCCTGCAGCTTTTCAGCGGCGGCGTTGAATTCGTCCCACGTGGTCGGCATTTCGATGCCATTGGCCGCCAGAACGTCGGCGTTGGCCCAGATCCAGTCTACGCGGTGCACGTTTACCGGTGCTGCACACCAGGTGCCTTCGCACTTCATGTGACCAGCGATCGATGCGGGCAGCACTTCGCCCCAGCCTTCGGCCTCAGCAACGGCCGAGATATCGGCCAGAACGCCTTCTTCATACCATTCCTGAATAGCGGGGCCCTTCAACTGAACGGCGGTCGGAGCATTGCCGGCCAGAACGCGGGCACGCAGCGCAGTCATTGCAGCGTCACCGCCACCGCCAGCAACGGGCATATCGGTCCAGGTGCCACCGTTCGAGGCGAACTCTTCCTGCAGAACGGCAACCGATTTGGCTTCACCGCCCGAGGTCCACCAGTGCAGAACTTCAGCCTGCGGCTCAGCCACAGCACCCGACGCGGCCGCAACGGCCAAGGTCGAAACGGTGGCAAATGCAAAACGATTCATTTCTTGTCTCCTCCCTGAGAACTCAGTGACTGCCGAGGCAGCGATGGCGCTATTACTGAGATCAGTTGCCCTTCTGACAACTTGGAAATCACGTTAAGACGCGGACACCGCCCAAATTTTCACCACTTCTGTTACAGCGTGTTACGTTGACATTGAATCTGTTTCCGTTCGTTACAATGGACGGAAACAGAACAAGAAGATTGGGAGGACAGACAGAGTGAGCATTCCGCGGCTGCTGGTGGTGGATGACGACCCTGATATGCGGTCGATGATGACCCAATTACTGCAAAAGAACGGGTTCATTGCCCTGCCTGCCAGCGCTGAGCGGGAAATCCGCGCGCACTTGTCCAATGGTCGGATCGACCTGATCCTGCTGGACGTCATGTTGGGGGATGAAAACGGCATCGACATCTGCGCACGGTTGCGACGCGAACAGGACGTGCCGATCATTCTGGTCTCGGCCTTGTCCGCCGACCATCAGCGCATGGCGGGGTACGAGGTCGGGGCAGACGACTACATCGCCAAACCATTCAACCCCCAACTGATGCTAGCCCGTGTCCGGGCAGTAATGCAGCGCGCAAGGCGGTCGTCTTCGTTGGCCTATCGCCGACGTACGCGTACTTTCCGGTTCAACGGTTGGGTCTTTGACGGCAAGCGCGACGACTTGCATTCGCCCGAAGGCTATCTGGTCGCGCTATCGCAAAGGGAAACCGCCCTACTCAAGGTCCTGCTGGCCAATCCGCACATACCACTGACCCGCGATGAAATCGTCGCGGCGCTGGATGTCACGGGCGACAGCGACAAGCCCGAAGCCCAGGGGCGCGCCATCGACATGCTGGTCGGCCGTTTGCGATCCAAGATTGAGGCCAACCCGAAAGATCCACAAATGCTGCGCACAGAACGCGGGGTCGGCTATATCTTTGCCGCCGACATTTCGGTCGAAGAATGACGCTGCGCCTGCGCAATTTGGGATGGCTGTGGACCCTCTCGGCCTTTGTGGCCGGGCTTGTCTCGGCCGGGATGTGGTTCGCATCGGCCCGCGCCTGGAACGACTACCTGCTGCAGTCCTTTGTCGCCGGTTTCACGGTCTACGAAGAACTTCGAACCGGCATGGCCCCGTCCGAAGGACTGTCGATCACTCGATTGCCACCCCAAGACACTGCCCTTGCCGAAAATGGTGAGTTCCAACGGTTGCCTGGGTTTTCAGACCGCCGCTTCGTCACCAACCTTTCGATCCTTACCGATAGTTCCTCACCGCTGAGCGGGCGTGAGTTAACCGTGGCGATTCTGTCTGATCGGCTGGTGTACCCGGTATCGGATATTGTGTCGGGCAATGATCAGACCGGACCCGAGAAAATGGGGAACCTGACCCGGTTGCTGGCGACATACTGCAGTGAACCAATCCTGATCGCGAAATTCGGACGCGAGGCCTGGCGTCAGGTCGACGGAACCAAGATCTGGGGCTGTCAGGCTGCGCCCGTTGACCTGCGCCTGCCTGCGGTTCTTTTGGGGATCGTCGCCCTGGCGATCATCCTGTCTTCGGTCAGCAATGTGTCAGAAACCTTCACCCGATTTGCCAGCGCGCTGCGCGAACGGCAGCGCCTTGGCGGGCCGGAAAGCTATGAAGTGGATGGCCCGGATGAGCTGCGCGACATCGTTTCGGCGGTGAACGCCAATCTCGAGGCCGAGCGCGCTCAGCTTGAAAAACGGGCGACGGTCCTGTCCGGTGTCAGCCACGATCTCGGCACACCTGCCACCCGCGTGCGACTCCGTGCAGCCCTGATCCCCGACGACGAACTGCGTGAGAAACTCGAGGCGGATGTCGATCAGATGACGGGCATGATCGAAAGCGTCCTGACCTACACACGGTCCGAACTGGATGTTGAAGAACCACGCCAGATCTCCCTGACATCGCTGGTCGAGTCTCTGGTCGCCGACTATCAAGACATGGACCTGCCGGTCACGCTGAAAAAGACCGAGCCGGTTTCAGTCGAAGGCGCCACCTCGGTTTTCATGTCCCGGCGCGGTCACGGACAGCTGACCGAAACACGTCGCGTTCTGGTCATGGCGCGCCCCATATCGCTCAAGCGCGCGCTGACCAATCTGATCGACAATGCGTTGAAATATGGTCGGCATGCCGAAGTGCAATTGGAAACCGATGCAACCACCGCAACGATCACGGTAGAAGACAAAGGCACCGATCTGTCTGTCTCGGACATCGAAAACCTGATGGCCCCATTTAGGCGCGGCTCTAACACCGGGTCATCCGATGGCTACGGCCTGGGCCTGACGATCGCTGCAACTGTGGCCGAGCAACACGGTGGAGAAATGCGATTTGAGGCTGGAGACTGCGGCCTGCGCGCCTGTTTGCAAATCGCCCGGCATTGAGAATGCTAGGTCGCATAGCTGCGCACCAGCGCGCCTGCGATCAGCGACCATCCGTCAGCGATGACAAAGAACGCCAACTTGAATGGCAACGAAACCGTGGCGGGCGGTACCATCATCATCCCCATCGACATCAGCACCGCCGCAACCACAAGGTCGATGATCAGAAACGGTAGAAAGACCAGAAACCCGATCTGAAAAGCTCGCGCAATTTCAGACAACATGAAGGACGGCATCAGGATGGACAGCGGCGCTTCGGGCGACAAGATTGTGGGGTCACCGTCGGGGCGCAAGGCGGCCATCGCTTGAAATGTATCGGGATCCAGCCGTGCAGCCATGAAATTGCGGAATGGCTGCAAGGCACGCTCTAATGCAGGCTCAACTTCCATCGTTTCGTCGACCAACGGCTGGATTCCTGTTGTCCAGGCCTCGGAAAAGACCGGTTCCATGATGAAATAGGTCAAAAACAGCGCCAAACTGACGATCAGCATATTGGGAGGAGATTGCTGCAACCCGATACCCTGACGCAAGATCGCCAAAACGGTGATCAGGAACGGAAAACATGTGATCATGATCGCCAGTCCCGGAGCCAGGCTGAGCACTGTGATCAAAAGGATCAACTGAATCGTGCGCGCAGATATCGAACCGCCCTCGCCCAGCGAAACAGATAAGTCCTGCGCCGTGGTTAAAGACGGGGTCAGCACTGCAAGCGCAACCGCCAGCATCATAATACGGCGCATCAGCCGATCCCGTTTTGAAGGTCCGCGATTTCAGTCAGTCGCACGGCCAACTGACCCGCTTGCTCTCCCTCCACTTCCTCCAGCAATCCGCGCGCAACAAGCTGGTCACCGACATACAAGTCAACCGGATCCTCAATACGTTTGTCCAGCATCAACACAGCGTTTTCCCCCATGCTCAGAAGGTCTCGGATCAGAGGACGCGCCCGGCCAACCGAAACGATGACTTCAATTGGAATGGCTTCGAATGGATTGGGCTTTTCGGAATTCGGGGTTTGCGGATCACTCATTGGTCACTGCCTCTTTTGCCTGAAACAAATACGCCTGAAAGGCTTGATCGACCGCAGCAAGCAATCCGCTGCAATCCACTTCGCGTTGGGATATCCCGACCTTGAGCCGGGCTTTACCCGCCTCCAGCGACGGATCTTCGATCACCTCCGCTGGCGAGGACAGTTCGACGGGGATCAGGCCCTCCACCTCGGGCGCACTGCCTACGGGCACGAATATCTGCATGGGTTGCCCGATCTGCGCACGCGCCATATCGACAAGCTGTTCAATAAGACGAAAAGCAAAGCCGCGGTCCAGCATTTCAGGCAATACCACCTTTGTTAGGCTCTGAAACATCGGCTCCAGCGACAAGGCCATCCGGGTGATGGCCTCATGGTAAGTAAAGGACATGTCTTCCAACGATTTGGCCAATTCGGCCGAGACCTGCCCCCGGCTTTGCTCTTGCGCGTGGATCGCGTCTTCCCAACCCGCGCTATAGCCTTGCTCGAACGAGGCCAGTCTCTGCTCTTCCAACGCGTCCTCATCAAGGACGTGCAACTGCCCGCCACTTGCCTGTAATGTGAAGTCTTCAAGAAGATGGGCTATCGACATCACACACGTTCCTCACCTTCTTCCAGCCAACTACGCAGGATTTCGACGGTCTCTTCCTGCTTGTCGCCGATCATCGCCCTGAGCCGATCCACCGGATCCGCCCCGGCAGCCGTTGCCAGCGCCGGAACGTTCCTGGTGGGCACTTGCCCCGGCAACGTGGTGAACTGCCCATCCTCTTCAGTCGAAATTTCGCCGTTCAGGTAAGAGTCAGGATCCTGATCGGCATCCGAAGGCAACAGCGCAGGTGCGGTTGCCGGCTGCGTCAAAATGGGGCGGATGACAAACACGCCAAGCACCAGCAAAACCAGCGCCAGCACCGCCATTTGAATCAGCGACATCGCGTCAATATGAACTTTCTGCCACAGCGAGGCGGTTGCCAGACTGCCCTGCGGCTCCACCACCGGAAGATCCAACGATTTCAATGTAATCACATCTCCACGTTCGGCATCGTAGCCTACCGCCGATGCCACCAGCTCTTGCAACGCATCCAGTTCGGTCTGCGGCATCGGCGTGAACGTTTCAATTCCGTCTGCGTCCTTGGTTTGCGTACCGTTTACCAAAACCGCAACTGTCAGCCGTTTGATCGCACCGGGACCATTGTGTACCTCAAGCTCTGTCTCGGAAACCTCGTAGTTGACCCTCTCTCGCGTCTGGGTCGCGTTCGAATTGGATTCGTCCCCGCCTGCGCCATCACCGTCCGGCAGGTTCGATGCAACCGTCACATCTCCGGACTGGTTGCGAGCGCTATCCGAACGCTCTTCGACATCGGTGCTGATGGCCACGCGGCCATTGGGATCAAAACGCCGTTCGCGGATTGACTCCGTCTTGGTGACTGTATCCACACTCACCTCGACCACAGCATTCCCCGCGCCAACACGAGCCTCGACCAGACGCAGAACCCGCTCACGCAGTTGGTGCGACTTGTCGTCCGCTGTATCCGCAGCCACCGGGCTGTCCTGCGCGCCGATGACTGCGCCATTCGAATCGATGACCGCAACATTTTCCGGAGCCAATCCGCTGACTGCAGACGATACCAGAAACCGAATCGCCTTTGCCTGATCGGACGTGATGTCCGTACCCGACGCGACCACGTAAACCGACGCTGTCGGCGCAATGCTGCGCTGAAACGGATTGGATGATCCGTTGGCAATATGCACACGCGCCTGACTGATATAGGGGCTGCCGACGATGGTTCTGGCCAGCTCTCCTTCTTTAGCGCGCCAATAGGCGGCGTCGAACATCTGCGAAGTTGTGCCAAACCCGCTGAGCGAATCCAGTAACTCATACCCGCGATTTCCGGTTGCAGGCAGGCCCTCGCTGGCTAGCGTCAAGCGCAACTCATCCCGTTGTGACCCCGGCACATAGATCGAGCCGCCGCGAATCTCATACTGCACACCGCGCTGATCCAGCGAGCGAACGATATCCCCCGCAGCGCCGCTTTCCAGCCCAGCATAAAGCAAGGTCATCGACGGCGTCGTCACCAGGCGCGACATCGCAAGGATGCCCAAAAATACCAGTACGGCCGCACCAGCGACGATGATTTGTTTACGCCTGTTCAAACTTGCCCAGACAGTTCCGATCTGCTGCACGATCACCTCCGACTCGCCGACATTCTGTGCGACGCATCCCTTGTTTGGACGATTGCCCTTAACAATCGGTTAGTCCCTGTCGGGTTATGACGACTGCAGATTAAGAAATGAGGACGTCATGACCGACGCGACTGCAGAACAGGCCGAAGCCCCAGAAATGTCTGAAAAAAAGGGAATGATTATTGGCGCGATTCTGGCTGTGGTCGGCGCTGTGGGCGGCTATTTCCTGACAACATCGGGCCTGTTGCCTATTGGCGGGAAGCCTGCGGCGGAAAAAGCCGAAGAGAACAAGCCCGCCAAGGCCTTGCCCAAGGTCGGTTTCGTTGACCTCGCGCCGGTCGTCGTTTCGGTAAACACCTCCGATTCGCGGCACCTGAAGTTTCATGCCCAGCTTGAGGTGAACGCGCCGTACATGGCGGATGTGGAAAAGATGAAACCCCGGATCATGGATGTTCTGAACGGATATCTGCGCGCGGTCGAGGTATCGGATCTTGAAGATTCCCTCGCACTTATACGCATCCGCGGACACCTGTTGCGACGTATCGAAATAGTCGTCGGCGAAGGCCGCGTTCGCGATGTTCTCGTCATGGAATTCGTACTGAACTAGGAGGCGAAGATGGAGCTGATTGCAGATATTTTGCTGGTCGCAGGCGCCTTGGGTGCGGGTCTTTATTGTTTCATTCTGTCCCGGCGGTTGAAACGCTTTACCGACCTTGAAAAGGGCGTCGGTGGTGCGGTGGCCGTGCTGTCTTCGCAAGCGGAAGAGTTGAAAAAGTCACTGGAGGCCGCGCGGGACGCCTCGGATCAGTCTGGCGTCATTCTTAAGGAATTGACCGAACGCGCCGAAACAGTGGCACAGCGGCTTGAACTGATGATGGCCTCAATGCATGACGTCGTGCCCAATGAGGTAACGGTGGACAAGACCTCCACGCCTGAGCCTGAGCCTGAGCCTGAGCCTGAGCCGAAGGTTTCCGAGGAGCAGGCCGAAACCAACAAAAAGTCCGAAAAGGAATATGCCGCTCCTGACGAACCGCGGGTCAAACGCTCAGGTGGGTTGATGTTCCTGCGCCACAGTCACAGCGAGGCAAAAACATGAGGCGAAAACGAGCAGATAGTCGCCCCAAAGGCGGCGTTCTCGCGGTGATTGCGATGCTTATGATTGGTTCCGCCGTGATCAGAATAGGATTCGAGGCCGGACCCGCGCTGGCCAAGGGATCCGACTCCTCCCCATCGCCCACAGGAACTGGCCAAACCAACCAGCCCGGTGCGCGAGAGTTGTTGAACGAATTGCTTCGCCGTGAAGACGCGCTCAAAAAAAGAGAGGCTGCTTTAGTAAACAAGGAAAAGGCGCTGGATATCGCGGATCAGGCGATTGAGACCAGATTGGCTGCCTTACAGGAGGCTGAAGAGTCGCTGCGACAAACGCTAGCCTTCGCCGAAAAGGCCGCCGAGACCGATCTTACGCGCTTGACCGATGTTTACCAAAGCATGAAGCCCAAGGACGCGGCCGCCCTATTTGAAACCATGGATCCCGGTTTTGCGGCGGGTTTTTTGTCGCGAATGCCGCCTGATTCTGCTGCTGGTGTTCTGGCCGGTCTCAGCCCCGAAGCCGCATACACGATCAGCGTGATAATGGCTGGTCGCAATGCTGCCGCCCCACAGCAATGACAGCCATGTATTTCACCCCCGCACGTGACATTGCAGGAGACCGCACATGATCGGAATCATTGGAATCGTCGTCATTTTCGCCATGGTGTTCGGCGGTTATCTAGCCGCTGGCGGCAAGATGACGATCATTTTGAAATCGCTCCCGTTCGAGATGATGATGATCGGGGGCGCCGCCGTTGGCGCGTTTATGATCAGCAACGACATGAGTGCCGTCAAACATACGATCAAGGACATGGGCAAAGTGTTCAAAGGTCCCAAGTGGAAACCGGAAGACTATCGCGACCTGCTGTGCCTTTTGTTTTCTCTGATCCGGATCGCGAAAGCCAACCCTGTCGAAGTGGAACAGCATATCGAAGACCCCGAAAACTCGACCCTGTTTTCGGCCTATCCAAAGATTCGGGCGGACAAGGAAGCGGTCGATCTGATCTGCGACACGATGCGATCCGCGTCGATGAACTACGACGATCCTCATCAGGTCGAGGAGGTTCTTGAAAAACGAATGGACGCGAACTTTAACCACGCCATGCATTCCAGCCACGCGCTGCAAACTGTCGCCGATGGCTTACCTGCGCTTGGAATCGTGGCTGCTGTTTTGGGCGTTATCAAGACGATGGGGTCCATCGACCAACCTCCTGAAGTGCTGGGCAAACTGATCGGCGGTGCATTGGTCGGGACGTTTCTGGGTGTGTTTCTGGCCTATGGCCTGGTTGGGCCGTTCGCCGGCAAACTGAAAGCGGTGGTCGAAGAAGACAACCATTTCTATCAACTGATCAAAGAGGTTTTGGTCGCCAACCTGCACAACCACAATGCGGCTATGTGCATCGAAGTCGGTCGCCAGAACACGCCAACGCATAACCGACCGGGGTTCTCGGAACTGGAAGATGCGCTGAAAGAACTCAAACAGGCAGCGGCATGATCCGGAAAGTTGCCCTTTCTTTCGTTTTAGCCACAGCGGCAGCGCAAGTTCAGGCACAGGATGTGCAGGTTCGTACGGGCGAGCATGATGGGTATACGCGGCTAGTCGCACAGATTCCGCCGGGCACTAAGTGGGAGCTGACGCAAAAGAAAAATGGTGCGCGTCTGAATGTCGAACTGGAAAAGGTGAACTTCGACACAACGACTGTGTTCCGGCGCCTTACTCAAAACCGCTTGGCCGCTATCTCTCAGTCAGAGCCGGGCGGAGCGCTTGATATGCAATTTGGTTGCGACTGTGCCGCTTCAGCCTTTTTGTATAAGGGCACAATGATCGTAGTAGATATTGCACCCGACTCGGCATTTGCCCCCATCAACACCAACGTACCACCGCCGGTTTTGCCCACGACACTGAAGAAAAGAAATCCGTTGGTTGCGCAAAATCTGGAGGACCTGGATTTACCATTACTTGACCTCAACGCAGAGCGCTTTGAAAAACAGCTTTCAACTCTGCTGCTGCGCGGCTCTGACCGGGAAGTTGTGGATTTAAGGCTTGCGCCAGTCGGGCCTCGGCTGTCGGTCCCCAGGGGGGATCTATCGATCCCCACAGACCTTAATGCCAATATTCATGTAACATCTGTTCTGGACGGGCTAAACGAACGTTTAGGGCCGTCCTTGCCGCAACTTGAGCACCGCCCACCCTGTATCACGAGCGAAGAGCTTGGGTTCGACGGTTGGTCTGGGACGGCCCCTTTTCCGGAACAGGTGGCTTTGCTGCGAGCGGCCTTGTTTGAGGAATTCGATCAGGTCGATGAAGAAACGGCGCTGAAACTGGCAAAGCTATATGCCCAATCCGGGTTCGGTGCAGAGGCCCTGCAGGCACTGGAATTGCTTGTACATCCTTCGCCGGACGAGAATCAGGTCGCTGCCATAGCCCGGCATCTGGATAGCGCTCAGCCATCGCAGCCGAATCCGTTTACCGGTCTTCAGCGATGCGAAAGCGATGCGGCGCTCTGGGCGCTTTTGATCGAAGGTGAGTTGCAGGAAGAGGCCCAGTTGCAATCGATCGAACGGTCATTTGTGCGTTTACCAGACCATTTGCGTCGTCACCTCGGGCCGACATTGGCAGAAATTTTGACGGATGCCGGAAAACTGGAACCGGCGAGGCGCGTGTTGCGCGCGGTCGACCGGGTGGAGAGTGAGAACAGCACTGATACATCCCAGGCCAAGGCCAAGGTGGCGGCTGCCGAAGGCGACAGTTACAAATCAGAAGCCCTGTTGAACGAAGTCATCGCCTCCCCGGGCGCAGAGTTGGAGGCACCATTGGCGCTTGCAAGATTGGTCGACAAACGATGGTCGGAACGCGGGGCCGTATCACCACAAGAGCTGGATCTTGCTGCATCCTACGTCGTGCAGTTTCGCCGATCTGAAATCGGGCCACGCATGTTACAAACACAGATTGTCGCTTTGAGTTTAGGTCATGAATTCGACAAAGCGATGGATCTGCTGAGCGCTCAGAATGCAAATGTCCAAGCCTCCGAAACACTAAACCGCGTCGCTCAGATCCTGACCGAACGCGCCGACGACGTGACATTCCTAAGGCGGGTGGTGACCCTGACACCCGAGCAGAAACATGCGCTTTTTACAAACACGAGCTTGGCGGTGGCCGAACGATTGGTCACTCTTGGCTTTGCTGACGCGGCGCTGGAGCTGGCCAATCGGCCGCAAGATAGAGCGCGGGGTGCTGAAAGGGCGCGAATACGGGCGAACGCCGCACTACTGCAACGACGACCACATCAAGCAATGTTAGAGCTGGCCGACGATCCATCGGATGCAGCCCGGCTTTTGCGGGGCCAGGCGTTGCAGATGACTGGTGACTACGTAGCAGCCGGTGAAGCTTTGCTTGCTTTGGGCGAGGATGAAAAAGCTGATAGGTACTTTTGGTTGGCCGATCACGCGAAAACGATCGGGCCCGAACGCGACACCAAGTTCCTTGCGGTTCAGCAATCAACGCAGCTCTTGTCTGTGCCGCCAGTCCGAGTACCGGACAAGCCATTGGCTGACGCAAAAGGCTTATTGGATGACAGCTCCAATATGCGCCAGCTCATTTTGAATTTGCTTTCAGGGGTGGGCCATTAACCAATTATGTCCGCGGTGCTGGTTTCCTTGGTTTGTCTTTCATCGGGAATCCATCAAGTTTCACGGATCAAAAACCAAAGGCATCAGGTCTGACAGTCTGGAAGCGGGCTCGACCAAACCCAATATGGCCCCGCAGATCGCGCCCGCGCGATCCGAACCGATGACGGGCGTGGCAAATTCGGTGTACTTGGCGATAACTTCGTCCCTGCTGAGCGGCGCCTCCGGCCCTCCGCGCGCATGAATGTCACCAGATTCGAACACCCGCCCATCCGTCGATTTCAAGGTGACATCGGCACAGCGCCCCTGTGGGAACCGCGCGCTATGACGCCGATCTTCCCGAACATGAATACGTGGTATCAACTCTGCCACGTTCGGGTCAGACAGGCCCGCGCCCGAGATATGTTCAACGCCGATCCGTCCATGGATCGCCTGAACGGCCACAGCAAAGGCCAACGAATACTGGGCCTGAGACGTGGTATCAGGCATCCCGCCATACAGGCAGGCCGCTTCGTGAAAACTGTTGATATGAACGGATTGGATATGGTCATGAGTCAGATCGTTTTCCATCATCAATGCCCGAACACCGTCAATAGCCGCATGTGCCCAGCGACATATCGGATAGGGTTTCACGTACTGATGTTCGACCTGCCAGAACTGACCCAAATCAGCCCAGAACGGTGCGACACTGGCATCCTCAATCGTGATTGCTGGGGCACCGGTGAAACCCCGCTCGGCCAGGATCGCCGAGGATATGCCGACCATCGCGCCCCAGCCCGATCCGTCGTGCAGCATCGTCGGATTCGCAATCTCGCGCATCATCTGGCTTCGGGGTCCGTGATACTCTGCTACTCCCAGTGCCTGTCGAAACTGATTGGGCGAGTGACCACGCATGCGCGAGGCCAGGGCAACCACACCAAGGGCATTCCAGGCACCCGAAGTGTGATAATCGCTGACCGACGCGTGCAGTGACAAACCGGCACGTCCCGCAATTTCATATCCCGTGATGACTGCAGCCAGGGCGTCTGGGCCGGACAAGCCGGGGCAATGTGCACCGAGTGAAACCAACGCGGGCAGAACAACAACACCGATATGTCCCTTGGTTGGGTTGTAGCCGTCATGCCCATCCAAGTTGTCGGTTTGTGTGGCCGCAGCATATGCTGCGCCTGCCATGCTGACAGTGCGGCCGTCAAACATCATCGGGACACTGAAGGCCGCATCGGTGCTGGCATAGAGCAATGCAGCTGTATCGCGGGCGATCACGCCAGCCTCCATTGGGCCGGACGCAATCAGGATTCCCATAGTATCCAGCATCATCAGGGCGGCAGCTTCTTTTGCACTGTCAGGCATCTCCTGCGCCGAAAGGTTCAGCGCAAAATCCGTGACCTGATCAAGCGTGCCCGTCATTTGGCCGGCTCCATCACCTTGAGTTGGACATCGCGCAGCCGGTGCCCTGATGGGTCAAAGGGTGGCTCGGCCAGAATTCTGGCTTTGTGCGATCTGCCAAGGATGAAAATTTCTACTGTATCCCCCGGCTGCGCAACTGCCGGATTTGCATAGCCGATTGCCAGGGACTTGCCGACCGAATAGCCATAGGCGCCAGACGTCACACGTCCGACAGGAGCGCCATCTGGGGTAAAAATGGGTTCGCCACCTGTCGCGTCAGCATCTGAGACTTCGACCTCAAAGATCGACAGAACCTCACGCGCGGCTAAATCTTTGACTTTCAGATAAGCCTCCTTATGCAGAAAATCTTTGTCCAACTTGATCAGGCCCGAAAGCCCAACCTCTTGTGGCCAGTATTCCTGAGAATACTCACGACCCCAGGACCCGTATCCTTTTTCGATGCGTAGCGAAGCAAGCGCACGGCCGCCAACCGGACCTCCACCCAACTCGTTGGCGGCATCCAAAAGCGCTGTATAGAGCCTAATCTGATCCTGTTCGGCGCAATGAAGTTCCCAACCCAGGTCCCCGGTAAAGCTAACGCGGATGGCAAGACAGGCGACGCCCGCCACTTCGATGGTTTGCGAACGCATGAACCGGAACGCCTCGTTCGACAGGTCAACATTTGTCAACCGCTGCAAAAGATCGCGCGATTTTGGTCCCGCAACGTTGAAGCCCGCGATCCTGTCTGTTGCCACCTCAAACGTGGTGCCTTGGGGCAGGTCGATCATATTGAAGAACCGCTGATGATAGCGCTCGGCCATCCCCGATCCGATCATCATGTATTCATCTTCAGCGACTTTGGTGATGGTGAAATCCCCGGCGACCCCGCCGCGGACTGAGATCAGCGGCGTCAGACAAGACCGCCCAATTTCGGTCGGCACCCGGTTGGCAACCAGACGATCCAACCAGTCATAGGCTGCGGAACCTTTGATGGCGTAGTTGGCGAAGTTAGAGATGTCGATCACGCCGACGTTTTCGCGCAGCATCTGCACCTCACGGCCAACCGGTTCCCACCAGTTTTGGCGGGTAAAGCCGATCGTCTCTTTCGTGTCGGGCTGATCGGCAAACCAAAGCGGGTGTTCCCAGCCACAGTTCAGGCCAAAGACACAGCCCATTTCCTTTTGCATCTCGTACGCCGGGCGAACGCGGGCGGGGCGGCCTGCGCTGCGTTCCTCGTTTGGGAAATGAATGGCGAAACGGTGGGTATACTGGTCCTCGACCCGCGCCTTGGTGAAATTCTTATCCGCCCAGTCGCCAAACCGTGCAAGATCCCAGGCGAACATGTCGTATTGCGGCTCACCCTCGATCATCCATTGCGCCGCCAGCAGACCCAATCCACCCGACTGCGAGAAGCCCGGGATCAGGCCGCCGCAGAGGAAATAGTTCTTCAACTCGGGAACCGGACCCCACAGGGCGGAACTGTCCGGAGACCAGATCATCGGCCCGTTGATCACCCGTTTCACACCAGCCGTCGCCGCCGCGGGCACACGTTCGGTTGCGCGGATCACGTTCTCCATAATCCGGTCCAGATCATCGGGAAACAGCTCGTGGGCAAAATCCAGCGGGGTGCCCTCTTCGGCCCAGAACTTCATGTCTTTCTCATAAGCTCCGATCAGCAGCCCGTTGCCTTCCTGACGGAAATAGTACTCGCCATCCCGATCGGCGATCGAGGGCAAGCGGCGGCCGAGGTTGGCGACTTCATCGATGGATTCGGTCACGAAATACTGATGCTCGGTCGGCTGCAACGGCAAGGTCAGACCTGCCAAGGCCGCTACTTCGCGCCCCCAGAGACCTGCAGCATTCACCACCCATTGCGTATGAATGTCACCCTTTTCGGTGCGCACTATCCAAGACCCGTCGGCCTGCTGATCAGTGCCTAATACTGGGCAAAATCGCTCAATCGTCGCACCCATCGCCCGGGCACCCGCCGCATAGGCGTGTGGCACGCCCGACGGGTCTACGTTGCCACCATCGGGTTCATACATGATACAGCGGATATCGTCGAACTGCGCCAGCGGGTGCAACTCCTTGGCCTGTTCGCGGCTGACCTCGTAAAAATTCAGCCCATAAAATCGAGCCTTGGCTTCCTGCAGACGCAGCTGATGTTCGCGGTCTTCGGTCTGGGCTAGGTAAAGCGAGCCGGGTTGAAAAACACCGCAACTTTGACCTGTTTCCTGCTCCAGCTCTTTATACAGGTTCATCGTGTAATGCTGGATGCGGGTGATGTTGTTGTTGTCGTGCAGTCCGTGAATGTTGGCCGCCGCATGCCAGGTTGATCCGCTGGTCAGCTCATCCCTCTCTAGCAGGACAACGTCCCGCCAACCGAGCTTGGCCAGATGATACAGGATCGAACAGCCTGCCAATCCTCCGCCGATGACTACGGCCTGCGCGTGCGTTTCCATGAACTTGACCTCCCGCCGATGGTGCCGAAAACAGCACCCTTGGGAGAAGTCAGCCACATGTCGTATGTGGCTTATGCTCTGTTCCCGACGCGAAATGTCGGGAACAGAGTTTGAATGGCCGGTTTTGATCAGTAAGGCGCTTCGACGTCGTTCATCGAAACGTAGACTGTCTTCATTTCACTGAAGTGATTGATCGCCAGTTTCGAGTTTTCGCGCCCGACACCTGACATTTTAGATCCACCAAAAGGGGCCTCGACCGGAGCCAGGTTATAGGTGTTGATATAGCAGGTGCCGGCCTCGAACCCGGCAACGATGCGATGCGCACGGGTCAGGTCGTTGGTGAAAACACCGGCGGCCAATCCAAACTCGGTGTCGTTGGCGCGGGCAATAACCTCTTCTTCGGTGTCAAAGTCCAGCACGGACATCACCGGGCCAAAGATTTCCTCGCGCGCGATGGCCATATCGTCGGTTACATCCGCAAAAACGGTGGGCTGCATGTAGAAACCGTCGCCTTCGATCCGCTTGCCGCCGAATACCAGACGTGCGCCCTCCGCCGTGCCCTTTCCAACGTAGCTTAGTGCGATATTCATCTGGTTTTCGCTGACCATAGGGCCAAAATTCACATCCTCATCCAGCGGATCGCCAATTTTCGCGGTGGCCAGACGTTCTGAAAGGCGGTTCAGGAACGCCTCTTTGATGCCTTTCTGCACAAAGACACGTGTGCCGTTCGAGCACACCTGACCCGAGGAATAGAAGTTCCCCAAAATCGCACCGGACACAGCGTTTTCGATATCTGCGTCATCAAAGACGATCATCGGGGACTTGCCGCCCAATTCCATCGTGACATGCTTCATGCCATCGGCGGCAGCTGCATAGACCTTGCGCCCGGTCGGGACTGAGCCAGTGAGCGAGACTTTGGCCACACGCGGATCGGTCACAAGCGATGCGCCAACATCGCCATAACCCTGAATAACGTTGTAGATCCCTTTGGGCGCGCCAGCCTCGATCAGGATCTCGGCCACTTTCAGCGCCGACAAAGGCGTGGTTTCCGAGGGCTTGAAGACCATCGTATTGCCGCAGGCCAGTGCGGGGGCCCCTTTCCAGCAGGCGATCTGAGTTGGGTAATTCCATGCGCCGATACCAACACAAACACCCAGCGCCTCGCGAATAGTGTAAACAAAGTCACCACCACCAAGCGGGATGTGCTCGCCCGTCAATGACGCGGCCAACCCACCGAAATATTCCAGCGCATCCGCCCCCGATGTCGCATCTGCAACAAGCGTTTCCTGCAAGGGTTTACCGGTATCATGAGTTTCAAGAACCGAAAGCTCGTGGTTGCGGTCTCGCATGATATCTGATGCGCGGCGCAGGATGCGACCACGCTCAGTCCCAGACATTGCGGCCCATTCGGCCTGGGCGCTTTTTGCACTTGTTAGAGCCTGATCTACGATGTCAGGCGTTGCGGAATGCAGCCGAGCGATGACTTCACCGGTGGCCGGGTAGATCACGTCTATCGGGGTTCCGCCAGTATCTTCG
This sequence comes from Ruegeria sp. BI12, assembly GCF_056537985.1. Lineage (NCBI taxonomy): Bacteria > Pseudomonadati > Pseudomonadota > Alphaproteobacteria > Rhodobacterales > Roseobacteraceae > Ruegeria > Ruegeria sp. BI12. The sequence continues at coordinate 144,474 of NZ_JBQFSL010000003.1, forward strand.
ACATATGCGCCGTTGATAAAATGGCTCGCCTTAGGCTGGAATTTCATGCCGATTTCCTTCTCAGAAGTCCTTTCCTTCGCGTCTATATTTTATTGACTGGTCAGTCAACAAAAGTGAATCACGGCGGACTCCCGCTGATGTGAATCGGCCCCCTCTTGAATAAATAGGTTAATGTTCCATTTATGTTCTACATAGTCAGAGGAACATTCCGATGTCTTACCAAGCCCGAAACTCGGCCCTGAATGGCCCGTCGAACGACTATCACCTGCTGCCTGTCACCGACCGGCAAATGCGATACGCCCGTGCAATTGCACAGCAGTCAGCTCTGGAGATCCCGGTCGAAGCACAACGGGATCGCAAATCAATGTCAGCCTGGATTTCGGCGCACAAGCCGGTCGATCCGTCGCCCTTTGCGAACTATCCAACCGGTAAGCAGGTTGCCTTTGCCGAGAGGATTTCTCGCAGCAAGCGCAGACCTATTCCGTCAGAGTGTTTCCGCGACAAACAGATGATGTCCCGCTGGATTGATCAGAACAAATAGTGGCAGTCTAATGCTTGTGGTGGCGGGTATAGAGCGCAACCGTAGCAGCAACAAACATACCCAAAAGGATGTACCCGGTAACGGCCTCAGCGACGGCCAGTCCGCGACACAGGCCGGTTGGGATCATGTCACCATATCCGACTGTGGTGAAGGTGACGTATGAAAAATACAGGAAATCGGCTGGGGCATCTGCACCGACAACGCAATTATCGGTGTAGCCGAAAGCCCCATACGCCGCCGCGAATAAGAACGGCACGACCTGAATGAATGACACACCCATCAGAAACAAGCGTCGATGCGGTAGTTTCACCTGCGTCATGTAGTACCAAGATTGCGATGCGACCCAAACCACTAGGCAGACCGACACAATAGTACCAATGGTTTCGCCTGCGGCCGCTTCACTCAGGCGCGACAGACCATACCACGCGAAAAAACTGGCAATTACCAGTCCGACCGCTGCGATTAGCGTCGATTTCCACTCTTCCAGTGTTGTAGGTTCGCGGTGCATAAAACCTCCGATAGACTAGGTTTTTCCGCGATCATCAGGGTTCCGGCCTGTACCCGCAACCCAAATCATTCACCTGTCATTCGATGCCCAGATGTTCCTGCCCGCGCTGACGCGACAACAGGATCTGCTTTTGGCGTTCCCGGAATCTCGTCTTGTCCGCATCCGAAGTCTCGTTGATGCACCGATGACAAGACACGCCGTGCTCGTATTCCGCGCGCTTCATATCCTCTGGCAGAATCGGCCGGCGGCAGCCGTGGCACAACTTGTGCGGCCCCTCGACCAACCCGTGCCCGACCGACACGCGGTTGTCGAACACAAAGCACTCGCCCTGCCAGGTGCTGTCCTCGGCGGGCGTCTCTTCGAGATACCGCAGGATGCCGCCTTTCAGGTGGTACACATCTTCAACCCCTTGCCCCAGTAGGTAGTTGGTGGATTTCTCACAACGAATACCACCAGTGCAGAACATCGCGACCCGTTTGTTGTGAAAGCGGTCTTTGTTCTCTTCCCACCAGACTGGGAATTCACGGAAACTGGCCGTTTCAGGGTCTACTGCGCCCTCAAATGTGCCAATGGCCACTTCGTAGTCGTTGCGTGTGTCGATAACGACCACATCGTCAGACCGGATCAGATCATTCCAATCTTCGGGTTCGACGTAGTTGCCAACCCGGGCACGCGGATCGACGTCCGGCTGGCCCATGGTAACGATCTCTTTTTTCAGGCGCACCTTCATTTTGCCAAAGGGCGGGTGGTCAGATGTGGCCTCTTTCCACTCGAGATCCGCACATCCGGGCAGAGCTTTGATATGGGCCAGCACCGCGTCGATGCCACTGCGCGGGCCGGCAATAGTCCCGTTGATCCCCTCAGCGGCCAGCAACAAGGTACCTTTGACCGATTGATTACGGCAAAGATCCAGAAGCGGGTCACGCAGCGCTACGTGATCCGAAAAACGAGTGAAGTGATAGAGAGCAGCGATCGTATACATGCGCGCGGTCTAAACCCGCTGGGCCAGAGTCGCAAGGGACCGGATTGACGCCCCCCGCCCAGCCCCCTACCGATAGGGCAATGTGAGGAGACCCCGATGACCCATGCCTTGATTGTAGTTGACGTTCAGAACGATTTTTGCCCCGGTGGTGCGCTGGCCGTGCCCGGAGGTGACGAGATCGTGCCCCACATCAACGCTATGATGCCTGAGTTTGACGCCGTAATCCTGACACAGGACTGGCACCCTGAGGGGCATTCGTCCTTTGCCAGCGGACATGACGGCAAGTCCCCATTTGAAACAACCGATATGCATTACGGGCCGCAAGTTTTGTGGCCAGATCACTGTGTACAGGGCACCGAAGGTGCGGAATTCCACCCAGACCTGAAGACCCATGCCGATCTTGTCATTCGCAAGGGCTTTCGAAGCGGTATCGACAGCTATTCCGCATTTTTTGAGAACGACCAAAAGACACCGACCGGTTTAGAAGGTTACTTGAAATCACGCGGGATCACCAAACTGACCCTAGTTGGGCTTGCCACAGATTTCTGTGTTCATTTTTCGGCTGTTGATGCTGCCCGCTTGGGTTTTGATGTCACCGTGCGCATGGACGCATGTCGGGCGATAGACATGGATGGGTCACTGGCAGCCGCCAAGGCCGCGATGCGTGACGCCGGTGTTGCGCTGATCTAAGGCGCAGCGCCTTTTTCGGCAAGATACCTGAGCACTGCGAACAAGATCACCGCCAGTCCCAATGCAACGCCAATTCGTCCGGGCAATGTTCGGCGCTCGGGCGTTGCGGGTGATTTGTAGCGCGGGTTCGGCGTCCAATTCTCGACTTTTGGGCGCTGATCGTTGCGCGGTTTGGCCGTTTTGACATTGTCCAAAAAGCGATGAAAATCGAACTCACCGCAATATTCGCCACTGATGCCAAGTTCCCGAATATTCGTGAACAACGCGCGCAAAATCCGCTCGCGTTCGGCTACATCCCGTGGAGGGTAATACCCGTGCAACATGTCGCTGTCAGTTGAATCCAGATCGAACCCGGCTTCCTGAAAAATCAAACGAATCTTAGGTGACGCCGATCTGAGCGCGTCAGCCGTTTTCACATGACGGAATCGCGCGCGTGTGGCGCACTGGTCCAATTGCTCGGAACCGGTTTCCTCATCCGCTTGTTCGTTAACAACGATGTCAAAATCATACTCGAGAACCATTCACCAAATTAACCTCGTTCAACCATCCCTTTCTTTTCACTAAACTGTGAAAAGATCACACAATATGCTCGTAATGTGACCTGACCTTGTCATTGTTATCATTCTAGCGACTCTTGCCATTCCACGCACCGATTGATCTAACAACGGAAATCGCAGGAGTTCCCCATGGTCGATATTGCGACACGCGTGTACAATCATAAATGGAAGATTGACCCGATTGTACGGTCTTTGATCGACACGGATTTCTACAAACTGCTGATGTGCCAGTCAGTGTTTCGAAATAAGCCCCAAACGGATGTGGCTTTTTCGCTGATCAACCGGTCGAATCACATCCCATTGGCCAAACTTATCGACGAAGGCGAGCTGCGTGAGCAATTGGATCATATCCGATCGCTTAGCCTCAGCCGGGGCGAAAGCACTTGGCTGCGGGGCAATACATTCTACGGCAAACGCCAGATGTTCCGTTCGGATTTTATGGAGTGGTTCGAAAACATGCGGCTGCCACCGTATCACCTGGAACGGAAAGGCGATCAGTACGAGCTGACCTTTGAAGGCAAATGGCACGAGGTCATGCTGTGGGAAATCCCCGCGCTGGCGGTTCTGATGGAGTTGCGTTCACGCGCGGTGCTGAACGACATGCGGCGGTTCGAGCTGCAAGTGCTGTACGCCCGCGCCATGACCCGCGTCTGGGAGAAGATCGAGAAGCTGCGGGACATAGACGGGCTGGGGATCGCGGATTTCGGCACCCGGCGGCGACACAGCTTCCTTTGGCAAGATTGGTGCGTGCAGGCCATGATCGAGGGTTTGGGGCCGTCGTTTACCGGCACGTCGAACTGTTTGATCGCTATGCGGCGCGAAGTTGAGGCCATCGGCACAAACGCTCATGAATTGCCAATGGTGTATTCGGCGCTCGCCAATGACGATGCCGAACTGGCGCAGGCACCCTATGACGTACTGAGCGATTGGCATGAAGAACATGATGGCAATCTGCGCATCATTCTGCCCGACACCTATGGCACGCAAGGCTTTCTGGATCGCGCACCGGATTGGCTGGCCGGATGGACCGGCATTCGCATCGACAGCGGTGACCCCGCAGCAGGTGCAGAAACCGCGATCAAATGGTGGCAGTCTCGTGGAGAAGACCCGCTGGAAAAACGTGTGATTTTCTCAGATGGTCTGGATGTAGAAAAAATTCGCGAACTGCACGCTCAGTTTTCCCACAGGACCAAGATCTCGTTTGGGTGGGGCACATTGCTAACCAACGATTTCCGCGGGCTTGTGCCAAACGACGCGTTGGCACCGTTTTCACTGGTCTGCAAGGCCGTGTCAGCCAATGGTCATCCAACCGTGAAACTGTCGGACAACCCAGAAAAGGCGATGGGGCCGAAAGATCAGATCGAACGGTACAAACGTGTGTTCGGCGTCGGGGCGCAGCAGGCGATCGAGGTGATCGTTTAGGCTCTAACCATGGTAAGCCGCGACTGTTTTCAACTGTGAAAAACCATATAGGGCCTCAAATCCTTTCTCGCGGCCGTGACCAGATTTTCCGACACCACCAAACGGCAGCTCAACACCACCACCCGCCCCATAGTTGTTGATGAACACCTGCCCCGAGCGCAGTTGCTTTGCCAGCCGCATCTGCCGCGCCCCGTCGCGGGTCCAGATACTGGCGACCAGCCCGTAATCGGTGCCGTTAGCGATCTTCACCGCGTCTTCTTCGGTATCGAATGGGATTAGAACTTGAACGGGACCGAATATTTCGTCCTTGGCCAGGCTGTGATCAGGCGGAACATCGGCAAACAGGGTTGGCAAAACATAGGCACCTTCCGACGGGGTACCATCTAGAATCCGCCCCTGCCCTGCAATGGTCAGATCCGCACCCTTTGCCAAAAAGCTCGAAACAATGTCTTGCTGACGGGTTGATATCAACGGACCAACACGCAGATCGTCCATCGCGGGGCCGACAGTCAAATCCGCATAGGCTGCTGCCATGCCTTGCGTGACCTGCTCGTAAATCCCACGCTGAACCAAAATTCGGGATGAAGCCGAGCAAGTTTGTCCGGCATTCTGTATCCCGGCGTTGACCAGAAAAGGCAGCGCCGCATCCAGATCAGCATCGTCAAAGACCAGTTGAGGCGACTTGCCCCCAAGTTCCAGCGTCACAGGCACCACATTTTGACCTGCGGCCTGCTGAACCAGCGCCCCTGTGGCGACCGATCCGGTGAACGAGACATGGTGCACACCTGAATGACCGGCCAGCGCAGCCCCCGCCTCTGCCCCCAATCCGGGAACAACATTCAAGGCACCGGCGGGCAATCCGGCCGCTTGCGCCAATTGAGCAAAGCCCAGCGCGGTCAAGCAAGCCTCTTCCGCAGGTTTAAGAACGCAGGCATTGCCCATCGCCAGTGCAGCCCCGACCGACCGTCCGATAATCTGCATCGGATAGTTCCACGGCACGATATGCCCTGTCACACCATGTGGTTCGCGCAGCGTATAGACTGTATAGCCGTCGAGATACGGAATCGTATCCCCCATGACCTTATCAGCGGCCCCACCGTAGAATTCGCAATACCGGGCCAATGCAACTGCATCCGCACGTGCTTGCGTCAGAGGCTTGCCGACATCCATTGCCTCCAGTCTGGCTAGGTCCTCGACGTGGTCGGTCACCAACTGCCCGAGGCGGGTCAGGATACGTCCACGTTCCAACGCCGTCATACGGCCCCAATCCCCACCAAAGGCATGCTGTGCCGCTCTAACAGCAGCATCCACATCCTGCGCATCACCCTTTGCGATCTGACAGATCTCGGACCCGTCAGAGGGGTTAATCAAAGGCAATGTCTGTTCCGCGGCGGGTGCAACCCAGTTGCCGCCGATCAGACACAGGCCGGGGTCAAACCAAAGGGTTCTGGGCATAGAATACTCCTGTTTTTAGCTCCAAAAAGCAATTTATGCTACATTCTGACCAATATCCGGCAATTTCGGTGCGGCATTGATCAGGTTTTTCGTGTATTGGTGCTGCGGGTCAGAAAAGACACTTTCGGTGTCGCCTTCTTCGACGATCTTGCCGGCCCGCATCACCATGACACGGTCTGTGATGGTGCGCACAACACTCAGATCGTGGCTTATGAAAAGATAAGTAAGATCATAGGCTTCACACAGCTCCGCCAGCAGATCCAGGATCTGTGCGCGGACCGAAACGTCGAGGGCCGAGACAGCCTCATCAAAAAGGATCAATTCGGGGCGAATGATCAGGGCACGGGCGATGGCAATGCGCTGCCTTTGACCGCCCGAGAATTCGTGGATGTACTTACCCATGTCGTCGGGGGTTAGGCCCACTGCCGTCAGCATTTCGGCGATCCGGTCCTGTCGCTCGGATCCCGTAGGTGCGGGATCGAGCAGATAGAACGGCTCGGTAACCAGACGAGCCACGCGGTGACGTGGATTGAAGCTGCCATAAGGGTCCTGAAAGACCACCTGCATTTTGCGCCTTACGGCGAGATTCGGCTTGTGACCCGAGAAAACGAGTTGGCCATCCAGACGGATGGCGCCACCCTGAACATCTTCAAGACCCAATATTGCCTTTGTTAGGGTCGATTTTCCGCAACCTGACTCGCCGACCAAGCCCAGACGCTCTCCGCGATTGAGGGTAAAGCTGACATGATCCACCGCCCTGTGATGCTCTGGAGTATCGAATAGGCGCTTGCGGGGCAGACGATAGTCACGAATGACATTTGTCACTTCAAGCAAACGGCGGGATTTTGCCGGTTCGGGCAAAGATACTTGGTGTCCCGATGCCTCAAACAGCATGCGGGTATAGGGATGCTGCATGTGTTGCAGTATGTGACCGGTGGCCCCGGATTCGACCACTTCACCGTGACGCATAACAACGATTTGGTCGGCCATGTCCGCGACCACGGCAAGGTCATGGGTGATCATCAGCAGCCCCATGTTGTATTCGGTCACCAGCCCTTTCAGAAGTTCAAGAATCTGTGCCTGCGTCGTGACGTCCAGTGCCGTAGTCGGCTCATCCGCGATCAACAGCTTAGGGCGTAACGCTATTGCCATGGCAATAACGACGCGCTGGCGCTGACCGCCGGACAGTTCGTGCGGATAACGCGACAATGGGAACCGGTCTGGCGGCAAGCCCACGCGGGTTAGAACCTCCTCTGCGCGGGCACGGGCCTGCTTGGGCGGCATGGCCTTGTGGATAAGGATGGTTTCCATCACCTGATCACCGATAGTTTTGACCGGGTTCAAGGCGGTCATCGGTTCCTGAAACACCATTCCGATCGAAGCACCGCGCAGGGCGCACATATCTGCCTCGCTGCAGTTGAGAAGGCTTAGGTCGTTCAGTTGGACTGCACCATCGATCTCGGCCCCATTCGGCAAAAGTTGCATCACCGCAAGCGCAGTCATTGATTTGCCGGACCCACTTTCTCCAGTTACCGCTACAATCTGACCAGGCGCAATGGACAGACTGACCTGTTTCAGGATGCCCGTGCCGTGAATGGATAGCGACAGGTTGTTGACCTCAAGCAAACTCATGCGCGGGCCACCCTGATCCTGGGATCCAGCCAGTCGCGCAGCCCATCCCCCAAAAGGTTCAGCCCCAGCACCGTAACAATGATCGCAAGACCAGGAATCAGAGCCAAATGCGGAGAAAAACTGACCATTGTCTGCGCGTCGGCCAGCATTCTGCCCCAGCTGGGTGTGGGGGGTTGCGCACCCAAGCCGACATAGGACAGACCGGCCTCAGCCAGAATACCCAGCGAAAACTGGATGGTGCCCTGAACGATCAGAAGGTTGGCGACGTTGGGAAGGATATGTTCGGCCGAAATCCGTGCTGCACCCTTGCCAGAAACACGCGCAGCCAGGATGAACTCCCTCTCCCACAATGAAAGCGCCGCACCACGGGTGATGCGTGCGAAGACGGGGATGTTAAAGATGCCAATGGCGATAATGGCGTTGATGGCTCCGGCACCGAATACGGCGGTGATCAGGATAGCGATGACCAGAGACGGGAAGGCAAAGACCAGATCGTTGCCGCGCATAATCAGCTCGTCCAACAACGAGCCTTTGCGCGCAGCCGCTGTCAGACCCAAAGGCACACCCAACGCCATGCCAATCCCCACAGCCACCAGAGCCACAGCGATAGACGTGCGCGCACCGACCATAATCATCGAGAACATGTCGCGGCCGAAATGATCCGTACCGAACCAATGCCGAGCGTTTGGCGGTTGCAGCTTTTCGGGGATGTTCAGTGCAGCGTAGTCATAGGGCGTCCAGACAAAAGAAACCAAAGCCGCCAGCAGCACCAGCGAGGACAGGCAGGCTCCAAGGATCAGGCTGCGGCTCATGTCCGGCTCCTTAACCTTGGATCAACGGCGGCATAGGCCAGATCGACCAGAAAATTCACAGTGATGACCGCAAAGACCAGCAGCATGACCACGGATTCCACGACGATCAGATCGCGGGCCGAGATTGCCTGAAACACCAATCGTCCAAGGCCGGGCAGATAGAAAACCTGTTCAATGATGATCGATCCCGCCAGCAGGAATGAAAACTGCAGCCCGATGATGGTCAGTACCGGAATTAGTGCATTCCGCACGCCGTGCCGCCAGAGCGCTTGGCGTCGCGATAGCCCCTTGGCCCGCGCGGTGCGCATGAAATCCTCACCCAGTATGTCCAGCAGAGACGACCGCATGACGCGCGCCAGAATTGCAGCCTGTGGCAGTGCCAGCGCAATGGCCGGTAAGGTCAGCGAATGCAGGCCTACCCAGACCCCATTGTCCCAGCCCGCGAACCCTCCGGCATTGAACCAACGCAGGTTGATGGCAAAGATCAGCACCAGCATCATCGCGAACCAAAAATTTGGCACCGCTATCCCTAACTGTGTTGCCCCCATAACCGTCAAATCGCCCGGTCTACCCCGGCGCGCAGCGGCATAGATCCCCACCGGAAACGCAATCGCGGTGGACAGGGTCAGCGCATACAGTGCCAGGGGCAGCGAGACCCACAGCCGGTCTGTGATCATCTGCGAAACAGGCGTGCGATAGGTGTAAGAAGTTCCGAAATCCCCCACCATCATCCCGCCAACCCAGTTTAGGTACCGCTGCACCTTGGTGACGTCCAAACCCAGTTCGGCGCGCAGGGCGGCGAGCGTATCCTCTTGCGCGTTGACGCCCAACATGAACGACGCCGGATCGCCCGGTGCAACCTCGATCACGGCGAAAATAACCACCGAGGCAACAGCCAGGCTGATCATCAGCGAAATCAGACGTTTGAGGGTATAGCGAAGCATTGAGGCCAAGTTAGGATCACATGTGGCGCAGGTCCAGCATCTATGGCACCAATAGATAAGCAAAAATCGCGTAGCCAACGATAGCGGCATAGCCAAGCGGGTAGATCCACTTGATCGCGTAGTTATCCAGCTTTTTGGCCCCATCTTCGCGCCCCGAGACCTTGAGCTTGCGCAGCGCCACGTTGAAGACAATCAGCGCACCGGTCATCAGAAACATGCATTGCAGAACGAAATCCAGAAATGTCAGGTATCCCAACTTTGGCAGATCGGCCGAAATCGCCCAGTTGAAAGCCACAAACACCAGCAGGTTACCCCCGGCGATTTCGATACGTCGACGGTATTCATCCAGAAAGAACAGCGCCCAACCGACCGAGATCAGCACCAGCATCGGAAGAAAGACCCGAATGACATAGTAAGTCAGGTGCCGGTGGCCCTCGAAAACCAGCGCAACCTGATCGCTGTCCTGACCTGACAGGCCTACGACCTGAGAGGTTTCAATCCGTGGGTTGTCCAGTATCCACTCTTCTTCGCCCAACAGGTCCCCAAGACCCGAGAATTCCTCCAAGGGATGATAGGACACGTATTGGGACGGAAAGATCGAAACGATCTCGAAATGGAATTCCTGCGTGTCGAAGGGGTATTTGCGAAAGTCGAAATGCGGGGCTTGCAATGTCAGCGATGACTTCTCGGCGTACAGCACGCGCCCATCGTACCGCAGTGACGCTGCGGATTCGTGAATCCACCTGTTAGACTGCTGGTTGTGAATGACGAATGCAGGCACCACCGTCCCGATCTCAGCCGCATGATCGGCCAACGCCGGAGGGTTGAATACCCGGAATTCGCGCCCAGCCTCCTTCGGATCAAAAGCCAGCGCCGGATCAGTCCATTCAACGCGCAGCACAACAACTGCGCCGTAGTTTTCGGCCTTTTGATCAACGCTTGTGATCTGATCAATTTTGATGCCGATACCAACATCCAGCGGATTCTCGGGTGTTCCGATGGGCGTATCCAACCGGTTGTCCAGAATATTCTGCGCCCCGAGCGGTCCAACCGACGCTGCTGACAGGGCAGCGGTCACAAAAATCAGTAACAGGGCACGAAACAAAATCATCTGTGGCTCACTCGGTAACAGTAAAATGCAGGGGCCTTGAACCAGAGGCCCCTGCCTTGTTTTATTCGGACCAACTGATCTGCGTCAGATCGATTGCGGCTGTTGGTGCGTTTTCCCAAAGCCCTTGAACGCCGGCCTTGGCAACACCCAGTTTGGCCAGTTGGAACAGGTAGCCATTGACGTAATCGCTTGAGATCAGGCGCTGCGCCTCACCCAGCAGGCGGGTGCGTTCCTCGGGGTCGGTGGTCGAATTCAGCGTGTCCATCAGCGCCTGGAAATCGGTGCTGTCGTATTGGAAGTAATAATCGGGCCGCGCATAGATGCCGATATCCATCGGCTCGGTATGACTGACGATAGTCAGGCCGAAATCCTTGCCTTTGAAAACCGATTCCAGCCACTGGGCCCATTCGACGTTGACGATATTGGCCGTGATCCCGACTTCAGCCAGTTGGGCGGCAACGATCTCGCCCCCCCGCCGGGCATACGATGGCGGCGGCAGGTGCAGCGTTGTCTCAAATCCATCAGCATAACCCGCATCAGCCAGCATCTTGGCAGCCTTTTTGGGGTCGTAGGCCGAGTTCCCGGTCAAATCGACATAAGCCGGATTGTGCGGCGCGAAATGGGTGCCGATAGGCGTGCCATAGCCAAACATCGCTCCATCAATGATCGCCTGACGATCGATGGCATGTGCCAATGCCTGACGCACCTGGATGTCATCGAAAGGGGGCATCTTGTTGTTTGTAGACAGGATGGTTTCCCCTTCAGTCGAACCGACAAGCACCTGAAAACGGGGATCGGCCTCAAACTGAGGCAGATTTTCTGGCGCGGGGAAATTGTCGAACACATCAATATCTTCCGCCATCATCGCGGCAAAAGCCGCCGTCGGGTCCGAGATAAACTTGAAGGTTGCAGTCTCTAACGCGGGTTGATTGCCCCAATAGTTCGGGTTGCGGTTGAGGGTAATGCTGTCACCCTGCACCCATTCACCAAAGGTAAAGGCCCCGGTTCCAATGGGATTGGTTTTGATGCCCTCGATACTATCGGGCGCGACAATGACCGCGTCGCCCCAGGCCAGGTTGAAAAGAAAATTCCCATTCGGCTCGGATAGGGTCACCTTGACGGTCAGTGGGTCGACCACTTCGACATTTTCGATCCCCGCAAACAGGGCTTTCTGCGCGTTTGCGCTGTCCTCGGATCGGGCGCGATCCAGACTGAACTTAACGTCTTCGGCATCCATCGTGGTGCCGTCGTGAAAGGTCACCCCATCGTGCAGCTTGAAGGTATAGACCTTACCATCGTCAGAAATTTCCCAACTTTCAGCCAGTCCGGGAACCACCGAGCCGTCGCCCATAAAACGGGTCAGTCCTTCAAAGATATTGGTATAAACCACCGAATCGATGGCCTGCGCTGCAGCACTGGTCGGGTCCAGATGCGGCGGTTCAAGCTGCATCGCAATGGTGATGTCAGATTTGGCCAAAACCTGCGTGGCAAACAGGCTGGCGCTGACCGCCAGCACCGAGGCAAAGGACCGAAATGTCTGCTTTGTCATGTAAATTACTCCCTGCTGAAAACTGGACCCCTGTTGTATTTTGGGCCTTTCTGCACCCAATTTCCCTTTAAACCTTAGGTCATTCAAGGAAATGTTCGCGCAACCGGGGTTTCTATAGCCCGTTCCCATCTGTTATGCCGCGCTGCAACATGACAATCGGAGGAGCGACAATGAGCGCCACCGCCCGCAAAAAAGCCCCGAATGCGCAGGATATTCGCGCCCGCAAAGGCGGCGAGCCGCTGGTCAGCCTGACCGCCTATACGACGCCGATGGCGCGGTTGATGGATGACCATTGCGATTTTGTGCTGGTGGGCGACAGTGTCGGCATGGTGCTGCACGGGCTGGAATCAACGCTGGGCGTGACGATGGAGATGATGGTGATGCATGGCCAGGCTGTCGCGCGCGGTTTGGAAAGTGCGATGATGGTCATCGACATGCCCTTTGCCAGTTATGAGCATTCGCCTGCCGAGGCATTCCGGAACGCCGCCCGGCTGATGTCTGAAACTGGCGCAGGTGCAGTCAAGCTGGAAGGCGGCGTCGAAATGGCCGACACCATCCGCTTTCTGGTCAAGCGCGGCATCCCCGTCATGGCGCATATCGGCCTGACGCCCCAGTCGATCAACACGCTTGGTGGCTACAAGGTTCAGGGCCGCGACGAACAAGCCGAGGCCGTTCTGGACGATGCGCGTGCTGTGGCCGAGGCGGGCGCGTTTTCCATTGTGCTGGAAAAAGTCCCACAGGGTCTGGCCGATCAGATTACGGCAGAAATCGCGATCCCGACCATCGGCATCGGGGCCTCTGCCGGCTGCGACGGCCAGATACTGGTTGTGGACGACATGGTTGGCTTTTTCACGGCCTTCAAACCGAAATTCGTCAAACGTTATGCTGAGCTTGGCCCATTGGCCGAAGCCGCAATTGCCGAATACGCCGCCGAAGTACGTTCGCGAAGCTTCCCGGCGGACGAACATGTCTTTGCTGATCAAGCTCCGGCCAAAGGGCCCAAGACATGACTGCCCCAATCCTTCGGCGCCTGGCTGATCTGCGCGCTCTGACCTCGGATTGGAAGTGCAAAGGAGAGGCGATCGGCGTGGTTCCGACCATGGGTGCGCTGCATCAGGGGCATCTGTCGCTGGTTGAGGCCGCAAAGGCGAACTGCGACCGCGTGATCGTCACGATTTTTGTGAACCCGAAACAGTTCAACAACCCCGAGGATCTGGCGAAATACCCCCGCACCGAAAACGAGGATGCCGAAAAACTGGCGCCCTTTGGTGTTGATGCGATCTATGTCCCGGAGCCCGAAGAGATTTACCCGCAGGGCTTTGCCACCACCGTTTCCGTCGCGGGCCTGACCGATGTGATGGAAGGTGAATTCCGTCCCGGACATTTCGACGGCGTCGCCACAGTTGTGGCCAAACTGTTCCTGCAAACGCAGGCGGATAGAGCCTATTTTGGGGAAAAAGACTATCAGCAGCTGATGATCGTAACCCGCATGGCCCGCGATCTGGACATTCCGACCGAAGTCGTTGGATGCCCGACGGTTCGCGAACCCTCTGGTCTGGCCATGTCCTCGCGCAACCTGCGCCTGTCGCCTGAAGGGCTGGACGTTGCTGCCCACAAGAACCGGATCATGCGTGAGCTGGCGGCGGCGCTGAATAACGGCGCACAGTTTGATCCGTTAGCCTTACAGGCCGAAACCGATCTGCTGGCCGCCGGGTTCACGCAAGTGGAATACATCCAGTTGCGCTGTGCCGAAACGCTGGAACCTCTGACCCACGCCAACCGTCCTGCCCGTCTGTTCGCCGCAGCCTGGGCCGATGGGGTGCGACTGATCGACAACATTCCTGTCTGAACGCTCTGGCACGTGTGTCATTGTTTGCGCTAAAGTCCCGCAAAACGAAACGGGAGGGGCGCAGGCGTGACCTATATTCTTGCCATTGATCAGGGCACCACATCATCGCGGGCAATTCTGTTCGACGCAGACATGCAGCGCGCAGGCACCGCACAGCACGAATTCACCCAACACTTCCCGCAGGAAGGCTGGGTCGAACATGACGCAGAGGAAATCTGGGACAGCGTCCTGCGGGTTTGCCGCGAAGTAATGGACAGTGTCGGGGTAACCTCTGATCAGATCGCGGGTATCGGCATCACCAACCAGCGGGAAACCACCTTGGTCTGGGACCGCACCACCGGCGAGCCCATCCACAACGCCATCGTCTGGCAGGACCGTCGAACAGCCGAGATCTGCGCCCGCTACAAGCAGGCCGGGTGCGAGGATGACGTGACCGCCCAGACCGGGCTGCTGCTGGACCCCTATTTCTCGGGCACCAAGGTCAAATGGTTGCTGGACACCGTCCCCGGAGCGCGGGAAAGGGCCGAGGCCGGAGAGCTGATGTTCGGCACGATCGACAGCTTTTTGATCTGGCGCCTGACTGAAGGGCGCAGCCACGCCACCGACGCCACGAACGCTGCGCGCACCCTGCTGTTCGACATTCACAAGGGCGAGTGGAGCGCCGAGATTTGTGATCTGTTGGACGTTCCGATAAACATGCTGCCCGAAGTACACGATTGCGCGGCAGATTTTGGAAATACGACCCTGTTTGGGGGAAATATTCCTATTTTGGGCGTGGCCGGTGACCAGCAGGCCGCCACAATCGGGCAGGCCTGTTTCCAGCCGGGCATGATGAAATCGACCTATGGCACCGGTTGTTTTGCTCTGCTGAACACAGGGGAAAAACCGGTCGAGTCAAAGAACCGTCTGTTGACCACCATCGCCTATCAATTAGACGGCAAACGGACCTATGCGCTGGAAGGGTCGATCTTTGTAGCCGGAGCTGCCGTTCAATGGCTGCGTGATGCGTTGCAGATCATCGAATCCGCGCCAGAAAGCGGTGAGCTGGCCCAAAAGGCAGACCCAAACCAGCACGTGGTGCTGGTGCCTGCCTTCACAGGTCTCGGTGCGCCTTACTGGAAACCGGATTGCCGAGGTGCGGTGTTCGGACTGACGCGGAATTCGGGCCGCGCCGAATTTGCCAAGGCAACACTGGAAAGCATCGCGTACCAGACGCGCGATCTGTGGCACGCCATGCAGGGCGATTGGGGCGCGGATACTGACGTCACGCTGCGGGTGGACGGCGGGGCAAGCGCGTCCGACTGGGCGATGCAGGGATTGTCAGATTACCTCGGCGCAGAGGTCGACAGGCCAGTGATGCAGGAAACCACCGCATTGGGCGCAGCCTGGCTGGCCGGTATGCGCGCGGGTGTTTATCCGGATCAACAGGGATTTGCGGAAACCTGGGCGCTGGATCGCCGCTTTAAACCAGAACTTTCGTCTGAAGAGCGCGACGCAGCCTATGACCGTTGGAAGCGTGCGGTTTCGGCAGCAATGGCGTTCTGAAAGGAATGAAGGATCAGCTGTGATCCTTCATCAACCGCTGCTTTTGACGTGACCAGTCACGTTTGGCCTGGGTTTCACGCTTGTCATGGGTTTTCTTACCCTTGGCGATGCCGATTTTGATCTTGGCCATGCCCTTGTGATTAAAATACAGAACCAACGGCACCAGCGTCATGCCCTTGCGCTGGGTCGCATTCCACAAGTTCGACAATTCCTTTCGCGACACCAGCAACTTGCGACGGCGACGCTCTTCATGCTTGAACGTCTTGGCCTGCTCGTAAGGCGCGATGTAGCTGTTGATCAGCCACAACTCACCATCATCGACCGAGGCATAACTGTCGGCAATGTTCGAACCGCCAATTCGCAGAGACTTGACCTCGGACCCTTCCAGCACGATGCCGCACTCGATATCGTCCTCGATTGCATAATCGAAACGCGCACGCCGGTTTTCGGCGATGACTTTGTAATTCGGGTCTGTCTTTTGCTTGGCCATGAGGCGTTGATTTATGCGGCTTGAGCGGCCCTTGCAAGGCGTAGCCGTCAGGAGGTGGCCGAGATTATCAGATCCGGGCCGAATATCGTATCGGCGTGATTGTGCAAATAGATCTTGAGCCACGGCGTAAAACGCTCGGGATACCGCTGCACTTCGGCAAGAAGATCGTGATAATCGACCCAGCGGATTTCCATAACCTCTTCCGGGTTGGGCTCAATCTTCAGCGGGCCGCGTACATGGGCCAGAAAGATATCAACCACTTCGTGTTCGATCATGTTGTTGCCAACATCAGCGTGATATTCGAGCCGGTGTCGGTATTCCGGATAAAGTCCGGAGATTCCCAATTCCTCGCGCAAACGGCGCACAGCGCAAACAGATGGTGTTTCGCCCCAATCGGGATGGGTGCAACAGGTATTCGCCCACAGACCGGGGGTATGATATTTGCCCAACGCCCGACGCTGCATCAAAATCTCGGTCCCGCGCACGACAAAGACCGACACCGCCTTGTGCCGCAGGCCCTTTTCGTGCGCCTCAAGCTTGTCCACGGGGGTCAATTCGCCATCAACCCAGGCCGGGATCATGATTCCCATCTGTCGTCTCCTGCTGCCGATCCGCCTGAAGCGCCGGAAATTTGAGATTGGCTGCCGCCAGGTCGGCTTGGCTCTGCGAAGCTATGCGTGCATTGCACGAAAAACTGTGCGTTTTCAAATTGGCCCTGTTCAACGCGGTTATCAAGCGCACGAAAGGCCGCAGGGGCTGCGGCCTTTCTTCACTTTGAGCGGAGTTGTGCCTGACGACTTATTCGCCAGAAACGCTTACGATATAGGCGTAAACATCCTCGGCACCCTTCTTCAGCTTGAAGGTCATCTTGGATTTGGCCGAGGTTTCACCCAAGTAGTCTTTCAGAAACGCCTTGGGATCTTTTGCGTATTCCACAAAGGTTGTCTCATCCCAGACCAACCCATTTTCACCGGCGGCAACGATGCTATCGCCATATTTGAAATCTTCGACGGTCCCTGCGGTCCGGCCTGCTATCCCATAGAGGTTCGGTCCGGTTTTGCCGCCCTTTACGATAACTTCACCTTCAGAGTCGGCAATCTGGTGACAGGATTTGCATTTGTTGAAGGTCTTCTTGCCGGCTTCGGCGTCACCTTCGGCATATGCGGGAAGGGCCAGAAGGCCGGCGATTGCGGTCGCGAGGATGCGATTCATAGCTTTTGCTCCGATACGAATTGGCTGCACCGAATGGACCGTCGGCGCAAAAAAGAGTCAACGCGCAGATTGCCGCGCGAGGGCACTGTGCCACTGCGGCATATAGGCCGTCCTTAACTTAAGTCATGTAAGTCGGACCAACAGGGCAAAAGATCTCCCAGCGCGGGGACCGCCAAAAACACGGCTCGTGCGATCGCCCGCGCCAGACAGATCGAAGCCACGTGGCCGAGAAGCCCCAGTTCGCCCTCGGACAGCTGGTGATTGCCCGTGCTGACGCCGAACACCAGATCGCCATCTCCCGGCGTGTGCGCGGGAACAATCGCCCGCGCGATCCCGTCATGTGCCGCAACCGCCAACCGTTTGCACTGCGACTTGGACAGCGCGGCATCTGTCGCAACAATTGCAATGGTGGTATTGCCCTTGTCCGGTTCAGTCGGTCTCATTGCCGTTGCTTTGCGGCTAGTCATACTGCGACCGAGGCCAGTACTGGTATCAGGCCCTAATCCGCCGAACTCATCGCCCATTTCAAACGGTGCTGCCCAGAAATGACGGTCACCGGGCGTGGTGACACTGCCGAGCGGATTGGCGGCAACCAAGGCGCCAACCGTGACCCCGTTTTCCATCACAAACGAAGCAGATCCCAGCCCGCCTTTGTGCATGGCAGCCAATGCCCCGGTCCCAGCACCAGCGGTGCCCAGATCAAACTGATCGGACACGCCTTCAAATGCGCGACGCCCCAGCGCGCGATAGGGGTTCTCGGCCCAGGTTTTGTCGCCGCCGTTGAGCAGGTCAAACAGGATCGCCCCCGGAACGATGGGGACGACGACATTGCCAACCTCAAAACCGCGGTGTTGTGCGCGCAGGGCATCGGCCACCCCGGAACAGGCATCCAGACCGAAGGCCGACCCGCCGGACAAAACGATCGCATCCACACGCGACACCGACTTATCGGGCGCCAACAGGTCTGTTTCTCGCGTACCAGGTGCGCCGCCCATCACGTGAACGGAGGCCGTGAACGGATCAGCGGCCGTCAGAACTGTTGCGCCGGATTTGAGTGCATCATCCTGAGCGTTTCCAACCAAAAGGCCAGGGACGTCAGTGATCAGGTTTCTGGGTCCGGGGATCATTGGTTTTTAAGATGTTGGAGCAGAAGAGCACGCAAGCGCGCTGCCTCCGGCAGGGATTTTTTTTGCCAGATGAAGAGCGGATCAGATGCAGCGGCCACCGTCGACCTCCAATGCAGTGCCGGTGATCATGCTGGCCTCCTCGGAACACAGGAAACAGGCCGCGTTGGCCATGTCTTCAGGCGTTGAGAATCGGCCTAGCGGGATGGTCGACAGGAACTTGGCCCGCATCTCGGGCGTGTCCTCGCCCATGAAGGATTTGAGCAGTGGTGTCTCGCCCGCCACCGGGCAGATGGCATTCACCCGGACGCCTGATGGCGCCAGTTCGACAGCCATCGTCTTGGTCGCGGTAATCATCCAGCCTTTGGAGGCGTTGTACCAGTTGAGGTTCGGTCGTGGCGACAGCCCCGCCGTGGAGGCCACGTTCAGGATCGCGCCAGTACCACGCGATTTCATATGCGGAACGAGTGCGCGCGCCGTCAGATAGACGGACTTCATATTTATGTTGAAAACGCGGTCGAAGTCTTCCTCGCTGACTTCCTCTAACGGGGTAGGCATATGAGTGACCCCCGCGTTGTTGACCAGAATATCGATATGACCCAGACGATCAAAGGCCACGTCTGCCATCGACTGAACCGATGCGCCGTTGGCCAGATCGACCTGATGAGCAAATGCATTCGGGCCCAGCTGATTGGCCTGAACCTCAGCCGCATCGCCATTAATATCGGCAATCATGACCCGCGCGCCTTCGGACAGGAACTTGCGCGCGATCCCGGCACCAAAGCCTGACGCACTACCGGTCACGATTGCGGTTTTTCCCTCTAACCTCATGATCTTGTCCTTTTGCAGCTGCGCAAAATCAGAGTAGCGATGCGCCACAAAGATACCAGATCAATCTTCGGCTACCTTGCCGCGCAAAGCTTTGACGTCCGACCGTGCCTTTTTGGAAGCCAATCGTCGCTTGACCGACCCATAGGTGGGTTTGGTAGCGATACGGCGCTTGGGCTTAATCGTAGCGCGGACAATAAGCTCTGCCAGGCGCGTACGTGCAATTTCCCGGTTGCGCGCCTGACTGCGGGTCTCTTCGCATTGAATGATGATCGCACCCTCTTTGGTCCAACGTCGGCCCGCCAGCCGCTTAAGCCGTGACTTGACGGGATCGGGCAACGAAGGCGAGCGCGCCGCCTCGAACCGCAGTTCAACGGCCGTGGAGACTTTGTTCACGTTCTGCCCACCGGGGCCCGATGAGCGGACAAAGCTCTCGGTCATTTCCCAGTCTTGCAGGGTGATATCGTCGGTGATGCGCAACATAAGCGTGACTTTACAGTCTTGAAAGAAAAACAAAAAGGGCCGCCCCAAATGGGACGGCCCTTCGAAAGCTCAGGAGGTTGGGTCGGTTAGATCAATCGACCAGCCGGAGCGAGCGCTCCGCCAAGGGCTGCCTTAACAGGCGATCCCCCCGGTTGTTCCAACACCTTTCTCCAATCCCTTTCTCGACATTGGATCACCTCCTTTCAAACTGTTTCGGTTACTGGAATCGTGCCACGAGTTGCACGAAACGCAAAGTGTTTTTTTACGCCGGCTGAGCGGTCAACCGCGCGACGATCACTTTGAACGGGATCAGCGCGATCATCGCCAGCGACAATTTCACCAGCCAGTCAGCAAAGGCCAGCGTTACCCACAGGGGCGCCATCGGGCCGGTCAGCATGAATGGTACAGGCTCCCACGCCCAGCTGATTGCGGCGTCGGCGTCGGCACCAAAGAAGGTGATCGAAGCCGAGAATGCGATGGTGAAGAACAGCGTGGTGTCCAACGCCGAACCGATCAGGGTCGAGACCAGCGGCGCGCGCCACCAACGGCCGCCACGCAATGAGTTGAACACGGTGACGTCCGTGAGCTGTGCGAGCAGGAATGCGGTCCCGGACGCAACTGCGATTCGCAGCGGCACAGCGGCATAGGTGAATCCATCACCCTGCAGCATAATCTGGCTGCCGATCAGCGAGCAGATGATACCGGTGACAAACCCGGCAAACACGACTTTGCGGGCAGTCGCCACGCCGTAGACGCGGTTCATGATGTCGGTGACCAGAAAGGCCAGCGGATAGGTGAAAGCACCCCAGGTAAGCAGCCCGTCAAAGATCAGGAACTGAACCAGAAAGTTCGAGGCCACAACAATGGCAGCCATGGCAATAATGCCGGGTATATAAGCGCGTTGCATTTTCAGATGCCCGTTTTGACAAGGTAGCGGCGACTTGGCCAAGGGCTCATCCCAAGGCAAGCCGTGCGTTTAGACCTTTGCTTTAGGCAAGTCAATCGGGCAGCGTGTATTCGACCAGCTCGGTGCGCTGAAGTGCCAGAAAATTGTCATCCGATACCATTGTAGCGCGCAGCCGGCCCGATTCATCGCGCCAGACTGACAAACCTTCGAGGTTGTCATGCGCGCCGGCCCCCGTTTGAAACAGAACCTCTTCAGCGTGCAAGGTGTCGCCGTCTAACTGCCATCGCCGCAGACGCGAACGGAACCCGATCCAGCCGACATCGCGCTCCAAAACGTAGAACTTTCCGTCCGGTCCGAAATCTGCTGCGACCGGTAGAAATTTTCCCCGTTGCGGCAAGACGAAAGGCGTCGACCAGGCCCGACCGTCCCAGCGATAGACGGGGATATCGCCTGCCGCTGTTCGGTTTTCCTCGGGCATAGTGAAAAGGTGGCCGCGCTGATCAATGGCCAATGCCTCAAGCGACCCGTTGACGGCAAAGCCATCGAACGCATTGGGCCGCGGCAAAATCTGCGCTTTCGTTCCTGGTGCTGGGTAGTACGCCACACGGGACGTGCTTTCGAACGAGACAAAGAAGCCACCATCAGGCGCAATCGCAATACCTTCGGAATCCCCGGCACCGCCGATCAGGGCCCGCCCCGTACTGGAAATGAGCGGCCAATCTCCGGTGATATCGATACCGACGATTTCATCGCCACGACGCCTGACCTGTGCAGCGACCAACGTCGCCCGATCGGTCATGCCAATCAGATGGCGGCCATCATCCGAGAGGTGGATGGCCGAAAACCCGCCGAACCATTCGGCCGTGTGCCGCCACGTGTAACTGCCAAGATGGTTGGGCATTTTGTAATCAACTGCCCAAGCCACTCCGGCTAGCAATACCGCGATGATCAGTTGGATTGCAGAACTTGCGTGCATTGCTGAGGTAAATCGGCCAATCGATATTCACGCCGTTTCTTGGGCGCAGGTGCATTTGGGTCAGGCGGGGGCGGGTTGAGGATGTTGTTCACCCACTGCTGTGCATCGGCGCAGCCATCACCCTTTGGCGGCGGATCCTGATTAACGCAGCCCTTGGACCCACGCGGGCACTTCAGACGCACATGGAAGTGATAATGATGCCCCCACCACGGCCTTATTTTTCGCAGGTAAGCCCGATTGCCCTTTTCGTTTTTACACATCTCGACCTTTGCGCCGGGGAACACGAAAATTCGTGCGACGCGCTTGTCCTTTGCGGCCTCGCGCAGAACGGCGTGGTGCTGTTGCGTCCAGTTGCCGTTGACAAATGCCCCGTTGGAGCGGCGCAGCGAAATGGACGAGAGGTTCTCACGCGCTTTGCGGCTCAGCCGCATGTTGTCGCCGGGCAACATCCAGATGTCGATATCCAGACCCAGCTGATGGCTGCGATGCCCGGAAGTCATCGGTCCACCGCGCGGCTGGCTGATATCCCCAACATAGAGACCATTCCATCCCGGCTGCCTGGCAGCAAATTTGCTGAGGTCCTGAACGTAGTCGATCGCAACCGGATGCCCCCAGTTGCGGTTGCGCGACAACCGCATCGCCTGCCATGTCGGCCCGGTTTCGGGCAATTGCACCGACCCGGCAGCACATCCGCGCGAATAACTGCCGAAAGCCGCCGGTTTTTGCTGTGAACTTACTTTCTGTGCCCCAAACAACTGCTTTGCCAGAGGCTGTGCAGAGGCGGTGTTCGCTAGGGTTATTGATGCCAGTATTGCTAAAAAACGTAGTATTATCATCTGCTCTGATCCCCTTCCGGTTTCACCCAGCGCATCAGGAATAGCCCCAGAATAAACAACAGAACGATCGGTGACACCCCTAGTCTCGCGCTGCCAGTTACGGTTGTGGCAATTCCGATCAGCAAAGGGGCGGCAAAGGCGGTGGCACGGCCTGACAGCCCATAAAGGCCAAAGCTTTCAACGGGGGCATCGGGATCGGTGTGACGCACCATCATCGAGCGGCTGGCCGACTGCAAAATACCTCCCATACCGCCGATTAGTACGCCGCAACCAAAAAACACCAGATCAGGCAGGCCGGATCCTTCCGGTAGTGATATCCCAAAAATCTGTGTCCTATCCATCGACACGATGGTGGTGCAAACAAAGATTAACACCCAGATGGCCACTAAAATCACCGGTTTAGGGCCATATTTCTTGTCCAGTTTTCCGCCAACCCAGGAAAATGCAGCCGCCGCCAGAACGCTGACAATGCCAAAAACCCCAATCTTGATCAGGTCCCATTCCAGCACAAGACGCGCATAAACGCCGCCAAAGCTGTAGAGGCCATTCAATGCATCGCGGTAAAACATCGAAGATCCAAGGTACGTCGCCAGACTGACCCGGTGGCGCAGATTGGAAACCGATTTGGCCAGCAGACTCAGCGCTTCGCTTACGCTCCCTTTCTTGTCTGTGGGCGCGTCGTCTCGGACCCACAGGAAGTAGGGGATCATGAACAATACGAACCAACCCGCCGTAAACGGCCCCACGAAACGCGTGCCTTGCTGAGTTGAGGCATCCAACCCGAACATCGGATCCATCCCAATCAGCGTCTTGCCATTGCCCTGCTCAACAAACAAAGCCAGCATGATCGCAAGTGAGATCAACCCGCCAAAGTACCCAAAGGCAAAACCAGAACCCGAAATCTCGCCGACCTCATTGTCGTCACCCAGATCGGGCAATTGCGAGTTGATAAAGATCAGCGCATACTCCGCGCCCACAAAGCCAAGGCCAAATGCCGAAAGCATCAGCCACATATTCGATCCGTCCGGCAACGTGTACCACAGCGCAGCCGAGCCCACGGCGTACATCACCGAAAAGGCAAATATCCACGGAATGCGGCGACCCGAAACATCGGCCATGGCCCCCAATAACGGCGCACCAAACGCGATGATCAAACCGGTGATTGTCAGGCAATTGGCCCAAACCGTCTGTGCCTGCGCGGCGGCAGCATCTGCGTCCAAACCTGCGTTGGCGTAATACCCGGCGGCCACTCCGGCAAAGTAGGGGCCAAAAACAAAAGTCACCAGCAAGGTGTGATACGGCTGACTGGCCCAGTCGAAAAACCACCAGCCCCAAATGCGCTTGCGCTTGGAAATTTCTGCCATGACTGCCCCTGTTTATCGTTGTTTTCATAAGACGGGTCTTTGGCCTAATTCGCAAGCGTTCTGTTGGCTTACACTTGCTCTTTGCCGCAGGGGCGCTTACGTCTCAGCAAATGTGAAAACGGAGTGCCCATGCTGTCGCTGATCCAAATTCTCCTGCTGATCCTGGACATTGTCTGGTTCATCATCCTGGCCCATGTGATCATGAGCTGGCTGATCAACTTTCAGGTTCTCAACCTGCATCAACAGCTGGTGGCGCAAATCTGGTACGGGCTTAACCGCATATTAGAGCCTATCTACGGCCCGATCCGTCGTATTCTGCCCAACATGGGCGGGCTGGATCTGACGCCGTTGATAGTGTTGGTCGCTGTTTATGCGCTGCGGATTATCCTGATCAACAATGCGGTCTATTTCGTCTGAGGCCTTGTTCACCGAATCTTAGTATGTGATTGTCCTGTCTTAAGAGCAGATAGACCTTAAAACAGGGCAACACCGCACATGTTCGACGCCGCACCTATGCTGCGAGATGTCTTTGGATTCGACGACTTCCGCCCCGGGCAGGAAGAGATCGTCGATGCCGTGACCGCAGGCGAAAATGTGCTGGCGATCATGCCGACGGGCGGCGGCAAATCCCTGTGTTATCAATTGCCTGCGCTGATGCGCGATGGTGTGACGGTCGTGATCTCACCGCTGATCGCCTTGATGCGCGATCAGGTGCGCGGATTGCAGGAGGCCGGGGTTGAAGCCGGTGCCCTGACATCCGGAAACACGCCCGAGGAAACCGATGCCGTGTGGGAAGCGCTGGAGGCCGGGCGGCTAAAGCTGCTTTACATGGCCCCCGAACGTTTAGCAGCGGGGTCAGCATTGGGGATGCTACGGCGCATAAACGTCAACCTGATCGCCGTGGACGAGGCGCATTGTGTCAGCCAATGGGGCCACGATTTCCGCCCGGATTACCTGCAGATTGGGGAACTGCGGCGCACGTTGAACGTGCCCCTCGCCGCCTTCACGGCGACCGCAGATGCTGAAACGCAAGATGAAATCGTCGAGAAATTGTTCGACGGAACACCCCCCAACAAGTTCCTGCGCGGGTTCGATCGCCCCAACATCCATCTGGCTTTCGCCGCCAAGGATGGACCCCGCAAGCAAATCCTGGATTTCGCCCAGGCCCGCAAAGGTCAGTCGGGAATCGTCTATTGCGGCACCCGCAACAAGACCGAGGTTCTGGCGCAAGCGCTGCGCGCTGAGGGGCATTCTGCCTGCCATTATCACGGCGGAATGGAGGCCGAAGATCGCCGTATCGTCGAAACCCGATTTGCCCGCGAAGACGGATTGATCGTGGTTGCTACGGTGGCCTTCGGCATGGGCATCGATAAGCCGGACATCCGCTGGGTTGCCCATGCGGACCTGCCCAAGTCTATCGAAGCCTATTATCAGGAAATCGGTCGCGCCGGGCGTGATGGCGGACCCGCCGAGACCCTGACCCTGTTTGGCCCCGACGATATCCGCCTGCGCCGCTCGCAAGTCGACGAGGGGTTGGCCCCGCCAGAACGCCGTATGGCTGACCACGCGCGCCTGAATGCCTTGCTGGGCTTGGCCGAAGCTTTGGAATGCCGCCGTCAGACTCTGTTGGGCTATTTCGGTGAATTGGCTGAACCATGCGGAAAATGCGATCTGTGTGACACCCCGCCCGAGGTTTTCGACGGCACCACGCCCGTCCGGATGGCCCTGTCTGCGATCCTGCGCACTGAGGAATGGTTTGGCGCGGGTCACTTGATCGACATTCTTCTAGGCAACGAAACCGACAAAATTCGCGCGCGACGTCATGACCAGCTGTCGACGTATGGGGTCGGCAAAGAGTGGTCGCGCCCGCAATGGCAGGCCATCTTCCGGCAGATGATGGGGCATGACCTGGTTCGCCCCGACCCGGAACGCCATGGCGCACTGCAAATGACCGAGGCCGCCAAACCCATCCTGAAGGGAGAGGCGCAGATAAGCTTGCGTAAGGACACACTCCGCAAGGCGGGACGCCGTCCAGCGGTCAAAATGATGGTGTCCGAGGAAGATGCGCCGCTGTTATCGGCGCTCAAGGCCAAAAGGCGCGCTTTGGCCGAATCCGCGCGAGTCCCGGCCTATGTCATATTTCCCGACCGCACCCTGATCGAAATGGCCGAAAAACGCCCTGTGTCTTTGGATGACATGGCTCGAATTGGCGGGGTCGGCGCGAAAAAGCTGGAACGCTACGGCGATACCTTTCTTGAAGTCATTGCTGGCGAGGTCGAGGCCGTTCATCCCGCGCGCCGAAAATTGGCTGGTCGGGAACAGGGCGATATCTATGATCAACTTCTTGAAGTGCAATCGCAGCTGTCGCGGGGTCCGGACGGGATCGACAAACCTCTGACCTGCTCTGCTTCGCAATTGGCCAAGGTCGCACAGCTGCGATCAGGCGACCCCCGCGCGATAGAGCACGTTCTGGGCGAGCGCCGTCACGAAAGGTTTGGGGCCGCCTTTCTGGACGTGCTGCAACAGACGGACTAAATACGCCAAAACAGGCAAGGAAAGAGGGCGGATATGCTGGTAGTGATTTCCCCGGCCAAAAGGCTGGACTGGGCAGAACGAGACGTCGCAGTCACGCAGCCCGACTTTCAGGACGATGCCATCCGCTTGTCAAAAACAGCGCGCAACCTGACACTGGGTGATTTGAAAAAGCTGATGGACCTGAGCGATGATCTCGCTCGCCTGAACCGCGACCGGTATCGCGCATTCTCAGACGCACCCGAAGCGGATGCGACGCGCCCAGCCGCGCTAGCATTTGCGGGCGACACATATCAGGGGCTGGAAGCTGCGTCGCTGGATTCCGAGGAGATGGCTTGGGCGCAGGATCATCTTCGTATTCTGTCTGGCCTCTATGGCGTGCTACGCCCGCTTGATTCCATTCAGGCCTACCGTCTTGAGATGGGCAGCAAACTTAAGACCCGCCGCGGAAAGAACCTGTATGAGTATTGGCGCGATCAACTGAGCAAATCACTGAATGCGCAAGGTGCTGAGATTGGATCAGATGTGCTGGTGAACTGCGCCAGCCAGGAGTATTTCGGTGCAGTAGAGCCTAAAGCGCTGAAACTGCGCGTCGTCACGCCTGTCTTCATGGAAGACAAAGCCGGCACGCCTAAGATCGTGAGCTTCTTTGCCAAGAAGGCGCGTGGTGCGATGGCGCGGTATATCATTCAGCATAGGCTGGACGACCCAAAAGGGCTGTTGGACTTCGATACGGGCGGCTACGTATACCGCCCCGAGTTGTCAGAAGAAAACAAACCCGTTTTCGTGCGGCCCTATCAGGCCTGATCCGACATTGACGGATCGTATGCGACCAGCTCGACCGTGTTGCCTTCGGGGTCTTCGGTGAAGATGCCGCGCCAGCCGATCCACCCAAACTGCTCAACCCGATAAGGCTGGCCAAGGTCGTCGTACCACCGCATTACCGCCTCTTGTTCGCCGAAAGGCAGCGACAAGGCGATATGATGCAGGGATGACGCGCCACCCGTCACCGGGTTTTGCGATCCAGTAGGATGCAGGCCTGGTCGCGGGGCGGCAGTGTGGTGAAACAACGCTAGAACCTGCGTGTGGCCGCCGTATCCGGGCGCAATTTGGAAGAAGGTGATCGCGCTATTGTGGTCCCCGCTAAGACGCTCCAATCCGATCACGTTTTCATAAAACGCGACCATGGCCGCCATATCGGCGCAGCGGATGGCAATTTCACCCAGTGCACGGGGTCGAAATCCACGATCTTCAGACATGAGCTCAATCTAGTCAGCCCGGCTTTCCTCTGCAATGACCGGGCAAGAATCGTCAGGTTTATGGGCCAGGACCATCTGGTGGATCTTCCGTTTCTGTAGAGGTTTCGTCAGGTAATGATCCAGCCCGGCCGACAATATCCCCTGATCGTCACCCGCCATTGCATGTGCCGTCAGGGCGACAATGGGAACATGTCGACCAGTTTCAATTTCGCGACGCCGGATTTCGCCCGTCGCCTGTTTGCCATCCATTTTCGGCATCGAGATATCCATGAAAATCAAGTCAGGGTCAAAATCCTGATATTCCTGCACCGCTTCGATCCCATTGCCGGCAAACCGCAAGTCGATGTTCATATCCTTGACCATTTTTTTGAGGATCAACTGGTTGGTCCGGTTATCCTCCGCCGCGAGCACGCGCATGATGCGCTGCGTTTCAGCACATGCAGGCTTACTTAAATCCCGATCGTCTGGCGCGGTATCCGTAGGGCTTGCAAGGCTTTTCGATCGACCAAGCGACTGAAGGCGCGCGTATAGCTCGGCTCTGGGGATCGGCTTTTGCAAGACCCCTTCGATCAGGTTTCGCGCGGGATGGGCGTGAATCACCCCGGGATTGGCCGACATCACAACAATCGGCAGATTGGCCATTCCCCTTTCTTTCAGCGTGGTGGCCAGTTCCAGTCCGTCCATGTCGGGCAGGTCGTGATCGCACAGCAGAAGGTCGACGCTGTCGTCCAGCGTTTCCAGCGCCTCTCGACCGGATGCGCAAACAGAAACCTGTGACCCTAAGCGGCTCAATTGTTTGGACAGGATCGCCCGGTTGGCGGCCAGATCCTCGACGATCATCACATGGCGCAGGCATCCATCAAGATCCGGCGGGGCAGGTTGCGGACCTTCAACCGTCGGCAGCGGGAATCTAAATCCGAAGCAGGACCCCTGCCCCGGCTCGCTCTCCACCCAAATGGATCCGCCCATCAATGTGATCAGCCGTTTCGTTATCGCCAGACCCAAACCTGTGCCTTCAAACGCGCGATTTCGTTCGTCTTCGACCTGATTGAACTCGCCAAAAATGTGCCCGATTTTGTCTTCGTCAATTCCAATGCCGGTGTCTTCGATCGCAACATGCACATCGCAGGATTGGGCGTCCGGATTGGGCACGCCGGTAACGCGGATCAGGACATGGCCTTTGAACGTGAATTTTACCGCATTGCCGGCGAGATTAGTCAGAACCTGCCGCACCCGCCCCGGATCCCCGACAAACAAGGTGGGCAGGAACAGATCGTAATCCACCAATAGCGTCAGCCCTTTGTCGCGCACGCTGGGTTGCAACAGCATCGCAACCTCAAGAATGCAGCGTTCAAAGTCGAACTGTTCGGGATGCAGGATCAGTTTATCCGCCTCAATCTTGGAGTAGTCCAGAACGTCGTTGATAATCACCAAAAGCGCTTCGCCCGAGTTGCGAATGGTGTTCA
This sequence comes from Ruegeria sp. BI12, assembly GCF_056537985.1. Classification (NCBI taxonomy): domain Bacteria; kingdom Pseudomonadati; phylum Pseudomonadota; class Alphaproteobacteria; order Rhodobacterales; family Roseobacteraceae; genus Ruegeria; species Ruegeria sp. BI12. The sequence goes on from NZ_JBQFSL010000003.1 coordinate 173,548, forward strand.
GATACAATCGCTGTTCTTCATCTAGCGGCGTTTCTGACATCAACTCGGTCATGCCCACAATACCGTTCATCGGAGTTCGGATTTCATGGCTCATATTGGCCAGAAATGCCGATTTGGCGCGGTTTGCCGCCTCAGCCCGTTCACGGGCTGCGGTCAATTCGGCCTCATGCCGCACAGATGTGGTGATGTTCAGGGCCAGGCTGACCACATCGCCACCGTGACCACGCTGGTCGATCAGCTTGATGTAGTGGCCATTCCACAACCGGATAACCTCGGGCACAGGATGCGGCATTGCCCATCTCTGCAACATCCTGTCGCGCCAGGCCTGCATCGGTTCGGTACCGAGATCGATCAGCCCTTCGGTTGTCAGAATTTCCAGAATTTTCGGATAGGTCACACCTGGCGCAACCTCTTCCAGCCCGTCAAAAACGCTTAAATAGGCCGCATTAGCCCCTATCAGGCGGCTTTCCTCGTCGAAGAACGCGAACCCATCCTGAATGGTCTGGATCGAGTGCCATAGCCGGCGTTCGGCTACTTCGATCTTGGCGTTTGCCACCGTCAGATCGGATTTTACCTTTTCATTCTCATCCCGGACCGTTTCAACCTCGGCCTGGGTTTCTCCAATTCGCTTAGTCAACGCCATCGCATGCAGGCCCAGTTTCCGGTTTGCGGCCGAAAGCTCTGCCTGTTTCATTTCCAACAAACGTTCAGCCGCCAGACGCGCGCGCCGTTCTTGTGAGAGCTTTCCTGCAAGACTCATTTTTGGTGATCCCGGGATAATCTGCATTCAGTATTCGGGCAGAGAATGAAGAACTGTTTAAGCCGTTGCTCAAGGATTGAACCTCATGCCAGTCTTGGCCAAACGGAGGTGTAATATGCGAAGTTTCTTTGGTGCCCTGTTCGCCTGTGGAGCACTTTCCCAACCTGTCGCGGCGGGTTGCGCAACAGATGATCAGGTGGAGCAGTTTGTCGCGGATTACCTTTCAGGCACGCCAACTACTGCCCTTTCGGCAGGTGGCACGATGGAGGACGCGCTGTGTACACAAGCACACATAGTGACAGCGTTAGAGCCACATATAGGCCCGGTAATCGGCTATAAAGCCGGTCTGACCAGCGCGCCGGCCCAAGAAAGGTTTGGCGCATCCGAACCAGTTCAGGGCGTCTTATTCCGCGACATGATGCTGAATGACGGCGCGTCTGTTCCTTCAGACTGGGGCGCGCGGCCGGTGTTTGAGGCCGATCTGGTACTGGTCGTTGGATCGGCAGATATCAATCAGGCCGAAACGCCGGAAGATGTGGTTCATAACATCTCGGCAATCCGTCCTTTTATCGAATTGCCAGACTTGACCCTAGCCAAGCGCGAACCGATCACCCCGGTGACCCTGACCGCCATCGGTGTCGCGCCCAGACTGGGAGTCTTAGGTACAGAGATTCCAGTGACGAACCCAGCAAGTATGATGCGGGCCTTGGCGGATATGGCCGTCACACTTCGCGCCGCAGATGGAGATATACTGGCGCAAGCGCCGGGAACAGCCGTTCTGGGGCACCCGGCGAATGCGGCCCTTTGGTTGATGTCAAAAGGGATCGAATTTAAGCCCGGCGACCTGATTTCTGTCGGTTCTTTTGGGCCACTGTTCCCGCCCGAAAAGGGTATGGGCGGGGCATCAGTGACGTACGAAGGTTTGCCTGGCGACCCGACGGTCAGCGTGGTGTTCGAGTGACCTAGCGCCGCCCTTCGCGTAGCCATCCAGCCAGAAGGAATCCGCCCGCCAACAGCAAGACAAGCCAAGGCGGCAATAGTCCGGCCTGCGTCACGTCCCGTGTTTCATAGGCGTTGCGCGGGGTCAGACCGATCCACCCGCGCCCCGAAGCGGGGCGCCCGGCACGTACGTCGCGGATCGAGGGCAATCCTTGCTCCAGACGCACCGTACCGCCGCGCAAATCGGACATCACGGGTTCCAACACCTCAGCCGTTGCGATCGTACGCACGAATTCCTTGGGCGCAGCGGGGCCAAGGCCGATAACGGTGGACTGATCCCCTTCCTGCAAGCGATACAGGCCAATCTCAGGCCCGAAATACTGTGCTTCGAACCGCCCCGGAGAGACCTCAGCTAAAGTAACATCCTCTGTTTCACCGTTCGGACGGGTTACGGTGACCGGCCCGACTTCATCCCCCAGTGTCTGGCGGATAATACGCATCGTCTGACCATTGGCTTCGGCCCATAGCGCTTCTTCCTCAAGCTCAGGCTCTTTCATCATCCAATGCGCCAAACGGCGCAGCAACTCAAGCTGCGGTCCACCGCCTTCGAAACCACGGCTCCACAACCAGGCATGATCCGAGGCCAGCAACGCCACGCGCCCCTCGCCAACTCGGTTGAGCACCAGCAAGGGCCGTTCATCCACGCCCGTCATCAAAACCTCACCCGTGCGGTGATTGACATCGATCTGGCGCAGCCATGCGCCCCAGTTTTCCGAGTCACCAAGATCCGTCGTCACCGGATGGCGATGCCCCAGATCAGTCACCATCGGGACATAGCGTTCCTCGATCACCCGCGCGGTTGGCTGCGCTGGCAGGATCGGCGCCAGGGGTGAGCGGAAGATACTGTCGGCGCTGGCAAAATCCGGCCCGGCGGCAACAAGAACGGCACCGCCTTCGTTGATATAGTTGGTGACATTGTCCAGATAAATCGCAGGCAGGATGCCGCGCCGCTTGTATCGGTCAAAAATGATCAGGTCAAAATCGTTGATTTTTTCCAGAAACAGTTCGCGCGTCGGGAAGGCGATCAACGACAGCTCATCCACTGGCACCCCGTCCTGCTTTTCGGGGGGGCGCAGAATGGTAAAGTGCACCAGATCCACGGAACTGTCAGACTTTAGCAGGTTGCGCCATGTCCGCCCACCAGGATGCGGTTCACCCGATACCAGCAAAACCCGCAAACGGTCGCGGACCCCATTCATCTGGATCAGGGCGGTGTTGTTACGGTCGGTCAGTTCGCCCTCGGCCTCCGGAACGGTGAACTGAATCACGTTGCGCCCGCCATGAGGCAGCGTGATCGGCAGCTCAACATCAACGCCAATGGGAATCGTAAATTGTTCGGCTTCGGCCCCATCGACCGAGATTTCAAGAGGTGCCGTTGTGGCCCCAGCAGGTGCTGCACCACTATCCTCAACCCTTAGGGTCAGGGTGACAGGTTCATCAATGATAGCGAAGGCGGGCGCATTTCGGACGATCAGGCGACGATCCCAATCTGTTGCGCGCCCAGTCTGCATAAGGTGCATGGGCGCAGGCAAATCAGGGGCTTGATCGGCGTCATGCACGATACCGTCCGATACAACCAGAATGCCCGCGATCCGCGCGCGCGGCTCTTCGGCCAACGCTTCGTTCAACGCCGCCATCACTTGTGTGCCTTCGTCCCCGTCACCATCACCCACCTTGATCCGGCGCAGTTCCGTATTGTTGCGGGATTCAATCTCAACCGCCAGTGCCTCGGCGGCTTGTGCTGTCTGATCCGCCCGGTCTGAAAGTGTCTGACTTGCGCTTTCGTCCTCAATCATCAGAACGATATCGGTCAATGGCGCGCGATCTTCGATTTGGTACACCGGCCCCGACAAGGCCGCGATCACAACCAGCGCAGCAAGTCCACGCAAAGCCCAACCAGACAGACCGCGCCACAGGGCCAGAATAACCCCGGCGACAGCAATCGCGGCCACAATGACCAGAACGGACCACGGGATCAGCGGATCAAATATGACTGTTCCTGTCATTGTCCTAACCTGTCCAGCAAGGCAGGCACGTGCACCTGATCCGATTTGTAGTTCCCGGTCAGCACGTGCATCACCAGGTTGACGCCGAAACGACTTGCCAGCTCGCGCTGCCGTTCACCAGCATATCCGCGGCCAACCGGCAACAGCGCCTGACCATTGCGATCAATGGCCCAGGCCGCGCCCCAGTCATTGCCGCCAATCACCACCGGCGTCACGTTGTCATTAAGGTTGCGAAACGGCATACCCTCAATCTGCTCGGCATCCATCGGTGCAGCCTCGACCCACACTTCAGTGCCCGCATACCGACCCGGAAAATCCTGCAGAAGGTAGAAGGCGCGAGTTAGCACATGGTCACGTGGTACAGGCTCTAATGAAGGGATATTCAGCGGGGCTGCGATCTGTTGCAGTTTACGCCCATTCGGGCTGGCAGCACCAAAGCGCGCTACATCCGCGTCACGCGTGTCGAACAGGATCATTCCGCCCGAACGCAAGTAAGCGTTGAGCTTGGCATACGCTTCGGCCGACGGTTGCGGTTGATCAGGCGAGATAGGCCAATAGAGCAACGGGAAAAACGCCAGCTCGTCCCGCTCCAGATCCACGCCGATGGGTTCTGCCGGTTCAACCGAGGTGCGGTAAAACAACGTCTGAGCCAACCCACGCATCCCCGCGGCTGCAATATCGTCAACCTGCTGATCACCGGTCAGGACATGCGCCAGAACCAACTCCTGCGTGGCGCTTAAGGCGAAATCGGTACCCTCGGGCGTTTGCGCCTGCGCCTCGGGCACCAGTAAGACGGCTCCCAACGCGACCGCCGCTGCCTTAGCCAATCCCAGACGCCCGGACAATGCCAGCGAGGCGATGACGTCCACCGTCAGCAACAACAATGCAAGGCTCAGCAAGATGCCTCCTATGGGTGTCTCGGTGCTGACCTCCTGCCCCTTGATCGGAACATCCGATGGCCAGAGCGCCGGGCTAAGGACCGTTTCATCGTTCAGAACATTGCGGGCCAGCTTCTGTTTGCCGCTTTCATAAAGCCCGGGCCGTAGATCGGGACCGATCGGGCCGGTTACAAGTTCGACGCCATCGACACCCGCCAGATTGCCAGCATCAGACAGAACGCCAAAGCCATCCATAACCTGAATCGGTTCCCACGTGGTGCCTTGCAACTGCGACTCCTGCCTTGATTTTGCCGCTGATGCCACCGCTAGCCGGTCCAGCATTTCGACGAACAACCCCGACAAAGGCAGGCTGGACCATTCGGCATCCGCCGTCACATGGAACAACACCACCTGCCCCAGTCCCAGCGCTTTTCGGGTCACCAATGGTGTGCCATCCGACAGTGAGGCAATGACGCGATCCGCCAGATTAGGGTCTGGTTGCGCCATGACTTGTGTGGTCACCGTGACATCTTCTGGCACCTGCAGCCCATAGAAGGGCGAGTTTTCCGGGAAAGGTGCCAGCCCCTTGGCTTCGCCCCAGCTCATAGCACCACCGACCGAACGTCCGCCGCTGCGCAAACGCACCGGCAGCAAGGTATCTTCGGCATCCCGGCCAAGATCGCTGGCCGCCATACGCGGGCCGGCAAACCGCAATAGCAATCCCCCCTGTTCCACCCATTCAACCAATGCCACCTGTTCGGATCCGGCCAGATTGGCTACGTCAGCCATCACGATCACATCGGGATTGGCGGGCAGGACTTCCAGCAGGCCACCTTCGACGAAATCCGCCGTGGGGATCAGGACCTGGGTCAGGTAATGCAGCGGCGACAACAGCTCTAAACCTTCGCGGTTCAGGGTTCCGGCGATCAAGGCGACCTCGCGCCGCCGCAGGCTGTCGTCTGTCAGCGTGACGGCACCCGCCGAACGCTCGCCCTGAATTTCAAACCGGGTGATGCGCGCGCGCAATTCAGAAGGCAACGACAGTTCCACCTGCGCCTGTGTTTCACCGCTGGCAAACTCTAGCTCGGCGGATTGCAGGACACGCATTGCCCCGGCCGGATCACGTCCCTGCGCCAAAACAGTGATGCGGTCTGCCGGCCCGGGTTCTGCGCGTTGCGCCGTCAATTGAATGACGCCGTCCTGATACGTGGCAGGCAGAATGGCGATTGCAGGCGTCGGTGCCTGATAGACAGTAACATCGCCGCGCGCACGCAGGGCGGACAGGATCGCGTCATGCCCGTCATAGCTCAAACGGTCACTGAACCAATGGGTGTCGAACCTGCCATAGGCCTGATCCAAGGCCGTTAGAGCCAATTCGATCTGCGCTTCGGTCGGTTGCCACGGCGTCGGGGTCAATCCCGGCAGACGGCCGCGCCATGCTTCAGCAGCCTGAAACACAGGAGCTTCGGGTTCGGTCAGGCGAAGGATGGCGACGGTACGACCCGCGCGCCCGGCTTCGGTCAGTTGCGCATCAATCTGATCCAGCGTCGTAGACCAGCGGGTGGCACCCGCCCAACTGGCATCCAGCACCAGCAGCAACGGACCCGACCCCGCCTGATCGCGCGAAGGGTTCAGAACCGGCCCAGCCAATCCAATAATGATCGCAGCCGCCGCCAGCATCCGCAGCAACAACAACCACCACGGTGTCCGGTCCGAGACGCTCTCATCATCCTTCAGCCCCAACAGCAGCGTCACTGCCGGGAACAGCCGGCGGATCGGCGCAGGTGGCACGGCGCGCAGGATCAACCACAGGATCGGCAAGGTTAGTAGACCCAGCAACAACCAGGGTGCGGTAAAGCCGATGCCCGCCAGAACCGTCATCCCGTACCCCCATCCAGCGCACGATAGAGCCACAACAGAGCCGCTTGGGCACTTTCACCAGTGTGATGCAGCCCCAGCTGCCAGCCCGTTTCGCGGCACAAATGGGTCAGCGCATCCTTGCGTTTCGCAAGTCGTTCCAGATACCGCTCGCGCAGCTCTCCGGCCTTTAGCGTTTCATGGCGAACAGAACCGCCGACGCTTTCAAAGATCGTACGACCGCGATAGGGAAAAGTCTCTTCTCCGGGATCAAGAACCTGCAGGACCAAACCCCGCACACCGCGATCTGCAGCTTTGGTCAGGGCCAGTTCGACCTCTTCCAATGGGCCAAGGAAATCAGAAATGAACACGGCGCGGGCGTGTGGGATCATGGCGCGGTGTTCGGGGGGCGTGTAGTCGGTCTCGGCGTCTTCGGACCACGCCTCTGCCAGACGAATGATTTGGGCGTTGCCACGTCGTGGCGGCAAGGTCGTTCCGGTCAGGCCCACACGCTCGCCACCGCGCACAAGAAGAATAGCCGTAGCCAAACCCAGAAGGCGGGCGCGGTCGGCCTTGGTGGGCAGGTTTTTGTCGGAAGCAAACCGCATCGAAGCGCCCTGATCGACCCACAGCATTACCGATTGCGCAATCTGCCACTCGCGTTCCCGCACGAATTGCTGATCCCCACGTGCCGACCGACGATGGTCGATCATGCGGCGGCTGTCGCCAATCTGGGCCGGACGGTATTGCCAGAAATCATCGCCAAGTCCCGCGCGGCGTCGACCGTGATCACCCAGCAGGACCGTGCCGGCCAGCTGCTCGGCCCGCGCCAAGAGCGGCGGCAGCCGGGACGCCTCGGCTTCGGATCTTTCGCGAAGGGTCAGAGCGGCATTCACGCCGCAGCCTCGGTGCGCACCAGACCGGCGGCGGTGGACTCAATCAAGTCAGCAAGGCTGTCACCGCGCGCCCGTGCCGCAAAGTTCAAGGCCATCCGGTGGCTAAGCACCGGGCGGGCCATGTCCAGCACGTCCTCGGCATTCGGTGCCAATCGGCCCTGCAGCATCGCCCGTGCACGCACCGTCATCATCAGCGCTTGTGCAGCACGAGGGCCAGGACCCCAAGCCACGGTTTCAGCGACACGTTCAGAAACACCTGCCTCTTCAGGGCGGAAGGCGCGGACCAGATCAAGGATCAGCTCCACAACCGAATCCCCCACTGGCATCCGGCGCAAAAGCACCTGCGCGGCCAACAATTCCTCTTTGCTGAAAATCTCGTGCGCTTCTTCCTGTTCGACACCTGTCGTTGCCAAAAGAATGTCGCGCTCGGTCTGTCGATCCGGATAGTCCACGTCGATCCGCACCAGGAAACGGTCCAGTTGTGCCTCGGGCAACGGATAGGTGCCCTCTTGTTCGATCGGGTTTTGCGTCGCCAATACGTGGAACGGTTCACCCAACGATCGGTCTTCACCGGCCACAGTCACGGTGCGTTCCTGCATCGCCTGCAACAACGCCGACTGTGTACGCGGGCTGGCGCGGTTGATCTCGTCCGCCATCAGCAACTGGCAGAAGATCGGGCCGGAAATAAAGCGAAAGTGGCGGCTGCCATCCTCGGCGGTGTCCAAAACCTCGGACCCCAGAATATCGGCGGGCATCAGGTCGGGCGTGAACTGGATGCGGTTTCCATGCAGGCCCATCACGGTCGAAAGCGTCTCAACCAATCGCGTTTTGCCCAGACCTGGCAAACCGATCAGCAAGGCGTGCCCACCACACAGCAGCGCGGTCAGCGTCAGGTCCACGACCCTTTCCTGTCCGATAAAGCGACGGGTGATCGAGGCCTTGGCCTCTTGTAGTTTGAATTCCAGCGCTTCGATCTCGGACACGAGGTCGGCAGGTTCGGTCATGACTTTCCCTTCCGTGGACTAATATGATTGAAGTGTATCGCGCGAAAAGGAAATGGCAAAAGCAATGAGCGGACAAAAACCTGTGACACCCTCTCCGGACGGGCTGGCGGCCTCGGTCAAGGCGGCCAAAACCAGGGGTTTACCCCCTGTTCACCTTTGGAATCCTCCGTTTTGCGGCGATCTGGACATCCATATCGCAAAAGATGGGTCTTGGACTTATTTAGGGTCGCCCATCAATCGGTTCGAGCTTGTGAAGCTTTTTTCCTCAATTCTTAAGAAAGAAGGCGACAAATACTATCTGGTCACACCAGTGGAAAAAGTGGGAATCACTGTCGCAGATGCGCCGTTTTTGGCCGTAGACTTTGACGTAACGGGCGCGGGTCAGGCCCAAAACCTGACATTTACGACACAAGTCGGTGATATCGCGATTGCCGGCCCGGACCACCCGATCAGGATTGTCATTGATTCCGCGACAGATGAGCCATCCCCTTATGTATTGGTTCGCGCAAACCTAGAGGCTCGCATAGATCGCAAGAGCTTTTACCGCCTTGTGGATATCGCCACACACAAAGATGAGTGGTTCGGTGTCTGGTCCGGCGGGCAGTTTTTCCCGCTGATCCGCTCGGAAGACCTGACCGGTTAGGCGGCTCTGGCGGATCGCCGTTCCTGTGCCAGAATAACCGCCATTGCAACGATCCCTGCGCCCAGCGCACGGGTCCAGTTCCATTCTTCGCCCAGTACCAGCATGATCAGCATCACGTAGAAAGGGGCAACGTTGATGTGGAAGGACGACAGCGCGACGCCCAGTTTCCCAATCGAAGCGATGAACAGAACCTGACTCAGCCCCATCGACACCAGTGCGTAGATCACCAACATCCCGGCCTGCTGGATGTCAAATGATGTTGCGGGCATGAAATCCATTCCCAACTGCGCCGATCCGAACACAAGCAGCGACGCCATCAGCAAACCACCGACAAACGTGATGGTGGTGCGCCCGACCCTGCTCAGTTCCGGAAAATCCCGGGCGGTCGCCATGCTGGCCCAGCAGAACAAACCGGTCGAAACGACGGCGCACGCGGCACCCAACCCCAGCTGGGCAGGCGCCAAGGCGCTTGTGGCAATCAGGCCGCCGACAATTGAAACAACGACGCCCAGTGCAAAATTCCACCTCAGCCGGCGTGTCCCAGCAGCCAGTTCTAACAGCGTCGCCATCAAAGGCGCGCACGACGCGACAATCGCGACAGTCACCGGGTCAGTCAGTTTTTGCGCCACGATCATCAGGAACATCGCCACCCCAATGCCGCAACCGCCGACAATCATCGCGTGCCGCCAACGGGCGGAAAGAACCCGGCGCGGCCCGTCGATCAGCATCCAGATCGGCACCATAACGACCACGGCCAATGCCAGACGTGCGGTCAGCAAGGCGACGGGGGGCCACGTCTGCAACAACACCTCAGCCGCCGGAAAGCCAGCCGCCCAGGTCAGCATGGAGGCCACAGCCAACCCATTGCCCGACAAAGCAGAATTCTGTCCCGCAGACACAGATATGGTGTTCCCGCGCACGGGGTCAGGGCTCATCGCCATCGTGTTAAAACCTTTTGTTAGCACGGCGCTCTGAAATGATTCGCCGCGTTGTCCCGAACCTCGCTGATTCATTCGGCGCGTTCTGGTCGAATTTCGACAAACTGTCGTTTTCAGTCTCTTTCGCTGAAATCACCACGCGGATAAGGTCAGCGCAGCAGCAATCCAAAGGCCAAATATGCCAAAATTCGCAGCGAATATTTCCCTGCTCTTTGCCGAGCTTCCTTACCTCGACCGGTTTCAGGCCGCTGCGGAGGCCGGGTTTAAAGCTGTCGAGGTTTTGTTCCCCTACGAATTGGCTGCCAAGGAAACTCATCGCGCTCTGCTCGCCAACGGGCTCGATCTGGTTTTGATCAATGCCCCCCCGCCCAATTACACCGGGGGTGAACCCGGCTACGCCGCCATTCCAGGGGGTGAAGGTCGATTCCAATCGGATATCCGCCGCGTTCTGCGCTATGCTGAGGTTCTGCGCCCAAAGCTCATCCACATCATGTCAGGGTATTCCTCTGGTCCGGATGCGTTTGCGTGCTTGGTCCATAACCTGCAATGGGCGGCTGACCTGGCACCGCAACAACAGTTTACGATCGAGCCACTGAACCCGGTTTCTCAACCCGATTACTTCCTGAATGACTATGATCTGGCGGTCAGGGTTCTGGACTATGTGGACCGCCCGAATGTCGGATTGCAATATGACAGCTTTCACGCTCACATGATTCACGGTGACGCATTGGCCGTCTGGGAACAGTTTCACGACAAGATCACACATGCCCAGATCGGAGCAGCGCCCGACCGCTCTGAACCTGGGCGCGGCCCCATAGATTTCACGCGACTGTTTGCAGCGATGGAGAACAGTGGCTATGCCAATTGGGTCAGTGCCGAATACACCCCTTCTACACACCGCACGGCCACATCACTTGGCTGGATGGGACAACACGTCACCTGATCCTGTCTGGCAATTGAGCGGAAAGTATCTAAAAACGGGGCGTCGCGACCTTAAGGATACCCGAAATGATCCCTGCCCGTTTTGCCCATGCCGTATTTGGCCTGATCATGTCTGGCTTGATGTCCTGTATCGTCACCGGCATTGCAACTGTCAAAGCAGTTGGGTTCGGACCATCCACTTTAGGCGACTGGATGGGATCATGGGCATTTTGCTGGCCAATCGCCTTTGCCGTCATACTGACCCTTGGGCCCACCGTGAAACGCAAGGTCGAGGGCTGGGTCAGACCGCAGGACTGACCCGCTGCGAAGAGGGCCCGCCGGGCCTGATGAGCAGCGCCACCGTCTTTTCTAAAGCTAGTGCGCCTCGGCCCAATTTGCGCCTTGTCCGGCATCCACGCTCAGCTTGACGTCCAGTTTTACCGCCGGGTCCGAGGCCCCTTCCATGACGTCACGTGCGACGTCAATCACTTGATCCACTGAACCCTCGGCCACTTCGAACAGCAATTCGTCATGCACCTGCAGCAGCATTTTTGCAGGCAAACCGTTGATCGCATCCGGCATCCGTACCATCGCGCGTCGGATCACATCGGCCGCTGTGCCCTGAATCGGTGCGTTGATTGCCGCCCGGCGCGAGAAGCCTGCATGTGGTCCTTTGGCGTTGATCTCGGGCGTGTGGATTTTGCGACCGAAAAGCGTCTGCACATAGCCATGTTCTTTAGCGAAAGCGACGGTGTCGTCCATATACCGGCGAATACCCGGGAAGCGTTCGAAATAGCGGTCGATGAACCCCTGCGCCTCGGCCCGCGGAATGCGCAAGTTACGCGCCAGACCAAAGCCCGAAATGCCATAGATCACACCAAAGTTGATTGCCTTGGCTTGCCGGCGGATATCCGGCGTCATCTCGTCCAGCGGCACATCGAACATCTCGGACGCCGTCATGGCGTGAATGTCCAAACCATCCGAAAACGCCTGTTTCAGGGCCGAAATATCGGCAATATGGGCCAAAATCCGCAACTCAATCTGGCTATAGTCGAGGCTGACCATCACATTCCCCGGTTCGGCAACGAATGCCTCGCGAATACGGCGGCCTTCCTCAGTCCGAACTGGAATGTTTTGCAAGTTCGGATCGGTCGAAGCCAGGCGGCCCGTGTTCGCACCAGTGATCGAATAGGACGTGTGCACACGCCCGGTATCCGGGTTGATATGGGTCTGCAGCGCGTCCGTATAGGTCGACTTAAGCTTGCTCAACTGCCGCCAGTCCAACACCCGGCGCGGCAACTCATGCTCGGTCGCAAGATCCTCAAGAATGTCCGCACCAGTCGAGTATTTCCCGGTCTTGCCCTTCTTGCCTCCCTCAAGGCCCATCTTGTCGAACAGGATCTCACCCAGCTGCGCGGGCGAGCCGACGTTGAAATTCTCACCCGCCAATTCATGTATTTCAGCCTCTAATCCGGCCATTTTTTGCGCAAACGCGTTGGACATGCGGCTCAGAACATCGCGGTCGACCTTGATGCCATGCATTTCCATCTCGGCCAGAACCGGCACCAGCGGACGTTCGAGCGTCTCATATACCGTTGTCACCTGGACCTGATGCAGTTGCGGCTTGAACAGTTTCCACAGGCGCAGCGTTATATCAGCATCTTCGGCCGCATAGGCCGTTGCCTCATCGATCGGCACCTTGTCGAAGGTGATCGCTGACTTGCCCGAACCCAGCAGAGGCTTGATAGGGATCGGCGTGTGGCTCAGATAGCGTTCCGACAAGGTATCCATGCCATGCCCATGCTCACCCCCATGCATCGCATAAGACATCAGCATCGTGTCATCGATTGGGGCCACGTCGACGCCGTACCGCTTGAATATCTTGGCATCGTATTTCATGTTCTGCCCGATCTTCAGGATCGACGGGTCCTCAAGCATCGGTTTTAACAGTGTCAGAGCCTCATCCGGCGGCATCTGTCCTTCGGCCAATGCATCCGACCCGAACAAATCATCCGTTGCGCTTTCGCGGTGAATCAGAGGGACATAGCAAGCCTCACCTGCCTCAACGCACAGTGAAATACCAACCAGTTCAGCGATCATTTCATTCAGCCCGGTGGTTTCGGTATCCACCGCAACCCAGCCGCGTTCATACGTCTGATCAATCCACCTTTGCAGCGCGCTCGCATCGCGCACGCATTCATATTTCGTCGCATCAAAAGGGATGGCCTCAGCCTCGGCCTGTTCGACCACCGGTGCAGGCGCATCGGCGATCACCGGAGCCTCAGCCCCCAGCTTGTCAGCGATCCGCTTAGTGAGGGTGCGGAACTCCATCTCGGCCAGAAAACCCAGCAGGGTGTCCGGTTCGGGGTCTTTGACCTCTAGATCGTCCAGCGTGAAATCTAGCGGTGTGTTCTCGTCCAGCTGCACCAGTTTCTTCGACAGCTCGATCTGGTCGCGCTTTTCGATCAGCGTCTGGCGGCGTTTGGGTTGTTTGATCTCTTCCGCGCGGTCCAGCAGCGTTTCCAGATCGCCATATTCGTTGATCAGCAAGGCCGCCGTCTTGACCCCGATCCCCGGCGCGCCCGGCACGTTATCAACACTGTCCCCTGCTAAGGCCTGCACATCCACCACGCGCTCGGGTCCCACGCCAAACTTCTCAACCACGCCGTCCCGATCGATCCGCTTGTTCTTCATAGCGTCGAGCATTTCAACGCCGCCGCCAACCAGCTGCATCAGGTCTTTGTCGGAGCTGACGATGGTCACACGCCCACCCGCCTCGCGCGCCTGCACGGCCAGGGTCGCAATGATGTCGTCGGCCTCGTACCCTTCCAATTCCTTGCAGGCGATGTTGAACGCTTTGGTGGCCTCACGGGTCAGCGGCATCTGCGGTCGCAGGTCTTCGGGCATCGCCTCGCGATTGGCTTTATAGAGGTCGTACAAATCGTTACGGAACGTGTGCGAGCCCTTGTCGAAAATCACTGCCACGTGAGTCGGTGCATCCGGACCGGCGTTCCCCTCTACATATTTCTGCAACATGTTGCAAAAGCCCGAAACGGCGCCAATCGGCAAGCCATCCGATTTCCGTGTAAGCGGCGGCAGCGCATGGTAAGCCCTGAAAATAAAGGCCGATCCGTCGATCAGATGCAGATGACACCCTTTTCCAAAATTGCTCATGTGCGCGCTCCGTTCTGGTTGGAAACGGTTCTGCCACAGGGCCGCGCGGGTGGCCAGCAAAGAAGGTGATCAATCCGCACAAGAGTGCCGGGAAACTGCGCCGGATAGGTAACGCAGGTCGTCAGTCACGCGGCGCGGAATTCCTGTCGCGTCCTGTCCCAGATCAGTCCAACACGCTCGGCAATGCCGTTCATCTGCTTGTGCAGAGATCGGTCATTCAATCTGCGGCTCAGTGTGCGCAAGGGAACAAGATTGCGTTCTCCATACCCGTCGATCAGCAGAAACATTCGGGTTTGGTTGCGCAGCCCGTAAACGATGTTGGTCTCGTGAATATCGCGAGCAACCACCTGAAGCTGGAACAGCTTTTTGGCAAAACTGTTCAATTCATTCAAAAGATCTTTGCTCAACGCGCCTTTCTCGCACAACCGCGCAAGGGGATGTGCGAGTTGCCCGTCATCGGTTTCGATCCGTTCCACGATGATCGCCGGGCCAATGTCAGTTTGCGCTATGCCAAAACATCTTGCCAAGGGCAGGTGCTCGATATCAGTACCGCTTTTCAACGCGGCCTTCATCTCGCCCTCGATTTCCTTCAGCGCATTTCGATAAGCGGAATCGGGCATAAGCTGCCGTATCAGCCGTTTTGCGAAAGATCGGTTGGGCCGTTTACGCGGGCGCGTCACCTTTATCAGCAAATGTGATTGCCCCGGACAGGCATACACATCTCGGTGCCCGCCTGTGGCAATCGGGTCCTGATCCGACACTCGCAAAAGCTGCACTGCAAAAAGCATCCGGCCTCCGAGATTACTTTGCGTTCTGCTCCGACAGCACGTATTTGCAATCGCAGTAAGGGCATTCGACCCAGCCAGTATCCTCAGGGATCTGCAACCAAACGCGCGGATGTCCCAATGCGCCTTCGCCACCGTCACAGGCGACACGGGCGGTTTCGACAAACTTGGTTTCCGGTGCATCAAGTGTCACGGCTGGCGATCCTTCACTGGTTGTCGGCCTCGCGGGCATGCATTAGGTGCGTTTATGAGCGATGAGCAAACCGGGGGCAAGGGTCTCATGACTGATGCGGCAATCAGGATCGAAGGGCTGCGCAAAACCTATCGCGGCGGCAAAGGCCAGCCCGAGAAACAGGCGCTTAAGGGCATTGACCTGACCATTCCGCGCGGATCGGTGTTCGGCCTTCTGGGTCCGAACGGGGCCGGAAAATCGACCCTGATCAACATTCTGGCTGGTCTGGTGGTGAAATCGGCAGGTTCCGTGTCGATCTGGGGTTTTGATCAGGATCGAAATCCACGCCAATCCCGCGCCGCAATTGGCGTGATGCCACAGGAGTTGAACCTGGACCCGTTTTTCACTCCGCGTGGCGCATTGGAAGTCCAGGCAGGTCTGTACGGTGTGCCCAAATCCGAACGGTGCAGCAATGAAATCCTTGAGCTGGTCGGCCTCAGTGACAAGGCCGAGGCCTATGCCCGCACCCTGTCAGGCGGGATGCGGCGGCGGTTGCTGTTGGCCAAGGCGCTGGTACACCACCCCAAGATCCTTGTTCTGGACGAACCAACGGCGGGCGTGGATATTGAACTGCGTCAGATGCTGTGGGCCAATGTGCGCAAGCTGAACGAACAGGGCATGACCATCATCCTGACCACGCATTACCTGGAAGAAGCGCAAGAGATGTGTGACGAGATTGCCATTATCAACCACGGGGAAAAGATTGCGCAAGACAGCACTGCCAACCTGCTCGGGCGCATGGATAGTCGCACCATGGTCATCGTTCCCGATAGCCCCGTCATTGATCTTCCGGTAACTGAGGGAGTCGAGGCCACCTTGCGCGACGATGGCAGCCTTGTCCTGCAATACCGCAGCGCCCAAACCAGCGCCGAGGAGGCGCTGGAAGCTGTACGCACGGCAAATATCCGCATCCGCGACGTCCGTACCGAAGAGGCTGATCTAGAAGACGTGTTCCTCGCGCTGACGTCCAGCCGTTTAGAGGACGCACCGGCCGATGATCCGGATCAGCCGCGCCGGGGAATGCACAGGGTCAAGCTTTAGGCTCGGTCGATCCGCACCTGGTAGCAGTTGTTTCTCGCGGACCGGACGTGGATGTAAGCGACATCCGGGCGGGCAAAGATATCTCTGACTTGCGCACCGATCTGATCCGTAGGCGTGATCGCCCCAGTGCCATAAACGATGCGGTCATTTGTGCCATAACCTTTGATTAGGTAGTCAGGCGATGAGGTCAAAATTTCGGGCATCTCATTTTTGTCGAAACGTTCACAAGGCGCCGCACACAGAAAGATCGGGCCGGTTTCTGCGTAGGAATGTGTCTCTAAAAAAGGTCTATGGGCTAAAACCAGCATTTCTTCGCCCTCGGGGATGTTTTGCAAACAATGGCGGCAGGGATTGCCCGCGCCGGTCGAAATGGCGCGTTCGGGCGTTGCGCCATATGCATCGGGATGACCGGCCTGAAGGGCGCGCACGTCGTCAGTTGGTAATGCGGTGATCTTAAACATTTCGGGTCTCCTTTTTTCCTACATTGTCCATGAGGCCGACCCCAATCGACCCGTTTCCTGCGCAAAGGACTCGAAAAAGAACAAAACGTGAATATAATAGGGAATCGCCATGTATGCCGAACTGTCGATCACGTCCAACTTCACCTTCCTCACCGGGGCCTCTCACCCCGAGGAGTATATGGAGCGTGCCGTTACCCTGGGCCTCCCTGCCATTGCGATTGCCGATGACAACTCGGTCGCCGGGATTGTCCGCGCCCACACCCAAGGGCGCGAGATCGCCCGCAATGTACGCGAGCGGTTGGAGTGGGAGGCACAGAACACCTCTATCGGCCCGCCCTGCCCCGATCACATCCCCAAACCGCCCTCATATCCCGTCCACGCGGTGCCACGCCTGATCCCGGCCGCGCGCCTGATCTTCACCGATGCGCCCACTGTCACCGCCCTGCCCCTGAACCGGCAGGGCTGGGCCAACCTGTGCCGCATCCTCTCCAAAGGCCGTCTGCGCGCTGAGAAAGGTGACTGTATCCTGCACCTGTCCGACCTGTTGGAGTTCTCCGACGGTCTTCACCTGCTGCTCTGGCCACAGGCAACCCGATCTCCGGGCGGCGCGGACGCATGGCGGACACGGGCGCAACAGCTGACGCACCGCTTTGCCGGGCGGATGCATCTGTTGATGCACCCTCGGTATGATGGTGCCGATAGCACATATTTCCTTTTGTTAGAGACTGATTCAAAGCAGATCGGCATCCCCACCCTCGCCAGTGCCACGCCCCTGATGCACCACGGTGCACGCCGCAAGTTGGCAGATGTGCTGACCGCCATCCGCCTACGTCGCAAGGTGGATGAACTGGGCCGCGATGCGCTGACCAATGGGGAACAGCGCCTCCGGTCCGAGGCCGAGATGCTGCGCATTTTCAAAGGGCATGAAGGGGCCGTTGCCCGGGCCCACGTACTTAGCGAACAACTCACCTTCTCACTTGATGAGCTGCGCTATGAATATCCCAGCGAAGGCAGCGAACAGGAAACCCCGACCCAGCGCTTGCACCGTCTGGCGCATGAAGGGTTGAAATGGCGCTATCCGGCAGGCGCGTCCGAGAAGGCGCAAAAGATGTTGGCGCATGAGCTCACCTTGATCGGTAAGCTGAAATACGAGCCCTATTTCCTGACCGTCCGCGACATCGTCCATTTCGCCCGCTCGCGCGGCATCCTCTGCCAGGGGCGCGGCTCGGCGGCCAATTCGGTGGTCTGTTTCTGCCTCGGCATCACTGAGGTCAGCCCCGAGATGGGCACCATGGTTTTTGAGCGTTTCGTCTCGGAAGCGCGCGACGAGCCCCCCGATATCGATGTAGATTTTGAACATGAACGCCGCGAGGAAGTAATCCAGCACATCTATGACCGCTATGGCCGCGAACGCGCGGGCCTCTGTGCCACGGTCGTGCATTACCGCGGCAAACGTGCAATCCGCGAGGTTGGCCGCGCGATGGGGCTAACGGAAGACACCATCTCAGCTTTATCCTCACAGCTCTGGGGCTTCTTTTCCGCCTCTGGCCTTGAAGCCCAGCGCATGCGTGAAATCGGCCTCGACCCCGAGGATCGACGATTAAAACAGACTCTAATGCTGGTTTATGAGATCGACGGTTTCCCCCGTCACCTCTCACAACATGTCGGCGGTTTCATCATCACCGAAGGGCGCTTGGACGAGCTTGTTCCCATCGAGAACGCCACGATGGAGGACCGCACGGTCATCTGCTGGGACAAAGATGACATCGACTCCTTGGGCATTCTGAAGGTCGATGTCCTCAGCCTCGGGATGCTGACCTGCATCCGCAAGGCGTTCGACCTGATCGGCCAGCACCATCAGACCAGCTATACGCTGGCAACCCTGCCGCCCGAGGACCCGGTGGTCTATGACATGCTCTGCAAAGCAGACTCTGTTGGGGTGTTTCAGGTGGAATCGCGGGCACAGATGAACTTTCTGCCCCGGATGCGACCCCGCAATTTCTATGATCTGGTGATCGAGGTCGCCATCATCCGCCCCGGCCCGATTCAGGGCGACATGGTCCACCCCTATATCCGTCGTCGGAACGGAGAAGAGGAGGTCAGCTTCCCCTCGGACGAACTGGGCGAGGTGTTGGGCAAAACGCTGGGCGTGCCGCTGTTTCAGGAACAGGCGATGCAGATTGCCATTGTCGGCGCAGGTTTCACTCCAGAACAGGCGGACCGGCTGCGCCGCTCGCTGGCGACGTTCAAGAAACACGGCAATGTCAGCGAATTCCGCGCGCTGTTCCTGCGCGGGATGAAGCGTAACGGGTATGAAGACGACTTTGCCGAACGCTGCTTCTCGCAAATCGAAGGGTTCGGGTCCTATGGTTTCCCCGAAAGCCACGCGGCCAGCTTTGCGCTGCTGGTCTACGCCTCGGCCTGGATCAAATGCCATCATCCGGGGATATTCGCCTGCGCCCTGCTGAATTCGCAGCCAATGGGGTTCTATGCCCCCGCCCAGATCGTCCGCGATGCGCGCGAGCATGAGGTTCAAGTGCGCCCGGTCTGCATCAATGCCAGCTTTTGGGACAATGTGATGGAACCTGACGGTCAGGGCGGGCTGGCGCTGCGGCTGGGCTTCCGCCAGATCAAGGGCCTCAGCGAGGAAGATGCCAGCTGGCTGACAGCCGCGCGCGGCAATGGCTACCATCAGGTCGACGATGTCTGGCGCCGTGCCGGTTTGGGACCATCGGTGATCGAACGGCTGGCCGAGGCGGATGCCTTCGCCGCCTGCGACCTGACACGGCGCGAGGCGTTGTGGCAGGCCAAAGCGATCGCCACAGCCAAACCCCTGCCGCTGTTCTCGCAAGATCTGGAGGGGGAGGCGCTGGATGAACCCGAGGCCTACCTGCCGAAAATGACCTTGGGCGAGCAGGTGGTCGAGGACTACGTCGCCACTCGCCTCAGCCTACGGGCGCATCCCGTCGCCCTGCTGCGGCATATTCTGACACCGGACCCGCGCGACAAAACCACGCCTGTCGCATGACCGCAGAACGCGATAATGCCCCTGAACAGAGTCGAAATCGGACCATCCCAATGACCAGACCCACGCTGCCCCCACGCTTTCCCGCGACGCCAGATCAGATCAACGTGCAGGTCCGCGCCTTTTATGCCCGCGTGCGCGAAGACACAGTACTGGGACCGGTCTTCAACAAACATGTCCACGACTGGCCCGCCCATGAGGAAAAGATCGCCGCCTTCTGGCGCAACGCGATTTTGTTCGAGCGCAGTTATGACGGCAACCCGCAACGAGTCCATATCGAGCGGCCCGACGTAAAGCCCGAGTTCTTCGCCCTTTGGCTGGACCTGTTCGAAGAAGTCGCAACCCAGACGCTGCCCTCTGAAACCGCGACGCCTTGGGTCGCGCTGGCCCGTCGCATCGGGGTGGGAATGAAAGCGGGCGTGCAATCCGCACGCCAACCCAAGGACGCACCACCGATCCTGCGATGATCCCGCGTCATGGCGGCCATGCAATGTTAGCGGTAAATTAGGGGCTATGCGCGCCACCAAAATGGGTTTACTCAAAGGCAAGCCACCCGCGCACTTGCGGAGTGATGGCACAGTCACAACACCGATACATCACCCGGGGCCACAAAGATGAGCACTCAGAACTCCACCCTCCGGGGACTCGGCTATGCGTTTTTGGGCTTTGCGGTCTTTGCTAGCCATGACGCATTGATCAAGGCGCTTGGCGGCGTCTACTCGGTGATGCAGATCATCTTTTTCGCCACGCTGTTTTCTTTTGTGCCGATGGCCGTCACGATTCTGACCGACCGGACAACCGGGAACTTTCTGCCCCATCACCCATGGCTGGTGTTGCTGCGATCTGGCCTGATGGTCACCGCGATGTCCTGCGCGTTCTATGCCTTTTCGGTTTTGCCGCTGGCCGAGGTTTATTCGCTGCTGTTTTCCTTCCCGCTGATCGTGACAGTCCTGTCGATCCCCATTCTCGGCGAAGTGGTCCGCGCCCAGCGCTGGGCCGCCGTCGGCGTTGGCTTGATCGGCGTTCTGATTGTCCTGCGTCCAGGCGCAACGGATATCACGCTGGGCCATCTGGCCGCCCTGACAGCTGCCTTTTGCAGCGCCTTCGCATCCGTACTGGTACGCAAGATCGGGAATGAAGAACGTTCGGCGGTGCTGATCCTGTACCCCATGCTGTTGGCCATCGCGGTGATGAGCCTTGCACAACCCGTTGTCTATCAACCGCCGTCCTTGCTGCACCTGGCGATGATGGCGCTGGTCGGCGTTTTCTCGGTCATCGCCCAGCACCTGATCATTCTGGCCTATCGGGCCGCGCCCGCCGGAGTTATTGCCCCCAGCCAGTATAGCCAGATCATCTGGGCCACGATCTTTGGAATGGTATTCTTTGGTGAACGCCCGGATATCTGGGTCGCAGTGGGTGCAAGCGTCATCATCGCATCCGGTGTCTACGTTGTGTGGCGCGAAAGCCGGACCAACACCACTTCGGCGAACACCCCGGTTCTGCGTGTGCGGTCACCGCGTTCAGATACCGGGGCAACGCGGCCGGGGGAATAAGAAACGGCGCGTCATTTCAACGCGCCGCATCAGCATTTCCTGCAGGTTTAGAGCCTCAGTAAACGACCACAGACCGGATGCTTTCACCCTTATGCATCAGATCGAAACCATGGTTGATGTCGTCCAGACCCATTGTATGAGTGATCATCGGGTCGATCTCGATCTTGCCGTCCATGTACCAGTCGACAATCTTGGGCACGTCGGTGCGGCCCCGTGCGCCGCCAAAGGCCGTGCCGCGCCATGACCGGCCAGTAACCAGCTGGAACGGGCGGGTCGAGATTTCGGCTCCGGCAGGTGCCACACCGATGATGATGGACTCACCCCAGCCCTTATGCGCCGATTCCAGCGCGTCGCGCATCACGCCGACGTTGCCCGTGGCGTCAAAGGTATAGTCCGCACCGCCTTTGGTCAGGCTGACCAGATAGGGCACCAGGTCACCCTCGACTTCTTTTGGGTTCACAAAATCAGTCATGCCAAACTTGGTGGCCATTTCGACCTTTGACGGGTTGAGGTCCACGCCAACGATCTGATCTGCCCCGGCTAGGCGCAGACCCTGAATAACGTTCAGACCGATACCACCCAGACCAAACACGATGGCGCGGCTGCCGATTTCCACCTTTGCGGTGTTGATCACCGCACCGATACCGGTGGTCACACCGCAGCCGATATAGCAAATCTTGTCGAACGGCGCGTCCTCACGCACTTTCGCAAGCGCAATCTCGGGCAGAACCGTGTGGTTCGCGAAGGTCGAGCAGCCCATGTAGTGCAGGATCGGATCACCGTCCAAAGTCGAAAAGCGCGAGGTGCCATCAGGCATCAGGCCCTGGCCTTGGGTTTCGCGGATCGCCTGACACAGGTTCGTCTTGGGGTGCAGACAGTACTCACATTCACGACATTCCGGAGTGTAAAGCGGGATCACGTGATCGCCCGGCTTCAGGCTGGTCACGCCCGGGCCGACCTCGACCACAACGCCTGCGCCTTCATGGCCCAGAATGGCCGGGAACAGACCTTCGGGGTCGGCACCCGACAGGGTGAACTCATCAGTGTGGCAAATGCCGGTGGCTTTGATCTCGACCAGAACCTCACCCGCCTTGGGGCCTTCGAGGTTCACATCCATCACTTCCAAAGGTTTGCCCGCCTGAACGGCGACGGCGGCACGGGTACGCATTGTCGTTGTCTCCCTGTCTTCTTTGATCCGACCCTGCGTCAATTGCCGGGCGTTTTCAACTGCGCTTTGGTGACAGGTTGGCTAATTGTTTGATATTGCAGTAACGACATTGTCAGAAGGAGAAACGCCAATGCACCGATTTATTCCCGCTCTGGTCCTGCTGGCAGCCTGCGCCGAGACGACCGCGCCTGTTGCAACACCTGCGTCGACGGACGCCGCCTCGGTTGATCTGGCCTTTTGCCAGGGCGAAGCTTTTGCCGATTCCATTGGCCAACCGGTTTCGACTATTCAGACCCAGTTGCCTGAGCGGTCACGCGTTCTGGGCCCTGATGACATTGCCACACAGGATTACCGCATCGACCGGCTGAATGTTTTCGTGAGCGGCTCGGGGATCATTCAACGCCTGACCTGCGGGTAAGCGTGGACTCGGCGGGCGACTCTGGGATAAGAACAAAGTGAGAACACTTTGATGTCTGCCGATGCCAAAACGCCGAATACTCTCACTGTGGTTTCCCCGTCTGGGGGCTGAACGGCTGATCCGTGCTGCGCGGGGGCTGCATGCTGGCCCTTTGGCCGTGGTTGCGGAACAGTCAAACATGCAGGTGATTACCTCGCTGAATGTGGAAGCGCAGGCCGCCGGTCTGCGTGTGGGTCAACCCGTGCGTGATGCCCACGCCATGTGTGCAGCCCTGATCACGCGACACCGCAACGCCCCGGCTGAGGCCGCGTTTCTAACCGCGCTGCGCCGTTGGGCCGGCAAGTTCAGCCCCTGGGTGGCCGAAGAGGCCCCGGACGGGCTGGTCGTCGATCTGTCAGGCTGCACGCATCTGTTCGGCGGGGAAGAGGCACTACTGAGCGTCATTGAAACCGACTGTGCAGATATGGGGCTAAGCGTGCAGATGGGCATCGCCGACACGCTGGGCGCGGCCTGGGCGCTGGCGCGGTATGCAGGGCAAGAGGCCACATCAGATCGCAACGGTGACGCCATCAGTCAAGAGGCCCGCGCCACCCGCGCACGGGCGGGTAAACGGCGACACTGGACCAAGGGCGGGGCTGCACCGCAAGTGATGGCCCTGGGTGGCGGCGCACGGATCGCAGCACCAGGGCAATCTTATGGCGCGCTCAGCCCCCTGCCGATTGCAGCGCTGCGCCTTGAGGATCAGGTAGTCGCACAACTAAACCGACTGGGCCTGCGCCGGATCGGCGATCTGCTGGGCCAGCCGCGTGCAAGTTTGGCACGGCGATTTGGGCGAGGGCTGGTTCTGCGATTAGATCAGGCGATGGGCAGCGCTCCCGAGCCGGTCTCGCCCGCACGTCCGCCCCATCACTTTGCGGTGCGGATGACCCTGCCCAATCCGATCGGCCTGATCGAGGACGTGATGGCCGCAATCGACCGGGTGCTGCCCACGCTTTGCGCGAAGCTCGAAGAGAAGGCGCGCGGCGTGCGTACCCTGCGGCTTGAGGCGCATCGCGCCGATCAGGCGGCTGAGATCATCGAGGTTGGTCTGGCTCGCCCAACCTATGAAAAACACCGCATTCGCCCTTTGTTAGAGATGAAAGTTGATAAGATCGACGCAGGCTATGGCATCGACATGCTGCGGCTTGAGGCGATCCAGACCGAACCCATCCACGCCCGCACAGTGGCCGGTCACGCCGAGGCGCGTCGTGTAGCCCGCGCGCGGCTGGAGGGCAATACCGCCGTCGATGACCTGATCGGCAAACTGGGCGCCCGGGTCGGGTTGGACGTGATCACCCGGCGCCACCCGGCAGCCTCACATATCCCCGAAAAAACTGCGCAGACGTTGGCAGCGGCGTGGTCGGAACCCGCCCGTGACTGGCCTGCCCCGTCGCGCCCGCGTCCGTTGCAGATGTGGCAGCCCGAGCCGGTGATAGCCGCTGAAGCCCCGGAGGTTCCAGCCGCCTTTCGCTGGCGCGGGCGTGACTGGCAGTTGGCACAGGCCACCGGTCCGGAACGGATCGCACCCGAATGGTGGCTGGACGACCCCAACTGGCGCAGCGGCGTGCGGGACTACTGGGTGGTTGTCACCGAACAGGGTGAGCGGCTGTGGCTGTTTTACGGCCATGGCGGCACGATGTCGGCAGGCTGGTTCTGTCACGGGCAGTTTGGTTAGAACGCCAGATTAGAGTCTATTTTCCGCGGTAAATCAGCCAATCCGGCAGGTAATCCAGCAAACGGATAACCCAAGAGAACGGTGCCGGGAAATCGGTGCGGAACCGGCGGCGCGACATCGCCCTGACCACCCGGTCCGCCGCGTCCTCGGGTGTCATCAGCATCGGCATCTTGAAAGTGTTCTTTTCGGTCAGCCGGGTCTTAATGAATCCTGGATTGACGATCCGCACGGTTACCCCCGTGCCTGCCAAATCAAATCGCATCGTTTCAGCCAGAGAGACCAGCGCTGCCTTGCTCGCCGCATACCCAACCGCAGCCGGAAGCCCGCGATAACCAGACAAAGACCCGATCAGCGTGATGTCGCCTTGACCCGCGCGCACAAACCCAGGCACCGTCTCGCCCAACACGCGCAGCGCGCCAAGATAATTCACGTCTGTCATGGACAGAACCGCATCGGTGTTCCAGTCGGCTGATTTCATCGGCTCATAGGCCCCGGCATTGTAAACCAGACCATCCACAACACCGACCTCTGCCACGGCGCGGCGCACAGCCTTCAGGTCGGTCACGTCGAACGGCACCGCCCGCGCATTCGGAAGGGTTTCGCAGATCTCGGCTAGTCGTGCCGCATTGCGCGCCGACAGGACCAGATATGCCCCCTGACGGCTTAGCGCCTGAGCCAAGGATCGGCCCAGGCCCTCGCTGGCGCCAACAATCCAAATAGTTTTTCCGTCAAAACTGTTCATGCTTGGGCTATCCGCACTGTCGGGAACACATGATCCGGACATTGGTTTCGTGTTTTTCAGACATGTTAGGGATTTTACGGTCGGGTACCAAAGCTGGATCACGTGACTGCTCTAAAAATCGGGCAGACTTTACGAAGTAACGCACGCTCAAAAAAAGTCCAACGTGATTGATCCGTACCCGCAACTAGTACGTAATCCTTTTTAAATGTCGCACTAAGGGGATCACATGTTCGACGAACCACGGGGCTCACGCAAGAAAATCGCAATTGTAGGTGCAGGCATTTCAGGCTTATCCGCAGCTTACTACCTATCCGAAAACAATGATGTAACGGTCTATGAGGCCGAGCCACGACTGGGCGGACATGCCCGAACGGTGATGGCTGGCAAAAACGGGGATCAACCGGTCGACACCGGTTTTATCGTATTCAACTATTCCACCTACCCCAACCTCACCAAGCTGTTCGATGAATTGAACGTCCCTGTAATCAAAAGCGAGATGAGTTTTGGTGCGACGATCGACAATGGTCGCCTCGAATACGGGCTGAACAATCTGCGCACGCTGACCGCGCAAAAGCGTAACCTGATGCGACCGGCCTACTACAAGATGATCTCTGACATCCTGCGCTTTGGCAAAGAGGCGCCAGAAGCAGCCAAGGACGATGACACCACGATTGGGGAACTGATTGATCAACTGAGACTGGGCCACTGGTTCCGCCACAACTATCTGATGCCTATGTGCGGAGCGATCTGGTCCACCCCTGTCGAGTTCATTGACCGCTTTCCGGCGCGGTCACTGGTACGGTTCTTCCAAAACCATGCTTTGCTGGCCGGTGATCGAACCAAACAACACCAATGGTGGACGGTCAAAGGCGGCAGCATCGAATATGTCCGCCGCATCGAAGCCGCTCTGCGCGCCCGCGGTTGTGAGATCCGCGTTGCTGCTCCGGTTCAGAACGTTCAGCGGAATGAGCTGGGCGTAACCGTACTCAGCGAAGGTCAGGCGGATCTGTATGATGAGATTATCCTCGCAACCCATTCCGACCAATCGCTGGCCATTCTGGGCGACAGCGCCACACCCGAGGAAAAAGCCGCCCTCGGTGCGATCAAGTACCAACCCAACAAGGCCGTTTTGCATTGCGACCCGGGCCAGATGCCCAAAAGGCGGGCCTGCTGGTCCAGCTGGACCTATCGGTCGCAAGCCGGAAATGTCGGCGTCACCTATTGGATGAACAGGTTGCAGAACATTCCGGACAGCGATCCGATGTTTGTGACGCTCAATGTCTCGGCAGATATTCCCGCGGACAAGATCTATGACGAGGTCGAGTTTGCCCACCCGGTGTTCGATCAGGCAGCCCTGAAGGCACAAGGTCAAATTCGCGAGATGCAGGGACAGAACAAAACGTGGTTTGCCGGCGCATACAACCGGCACGGTTTTCACGAGGACGGGATTGCCAGCGCGATGCATGTTGTCGAGCGATTGAATGGCACCCCGCAAACCATCGGAGCTGACAATGGCGTTCTGGAAAAAGATCCGGTCATCCCTGTCGCGGCAGAGTAATCCATTCTGGCGCGCTATTCTTCTTTCATTGACTTTGCTGGCCCCAAGCGGGCTGGCCGCTTCAACCGTATCGAATGCATTGCCGAGCGCCGAATTGCGCGGATCGGCAACGTTCCGGTATCTGGGCCTGCCGATTTATGACGCGAAGCTGTTTACGGCCGGTGGCGCCCCGTTCAGCTGGAGTGAGGATTTCGGTTTGCAGCTGACCTACCGCAAGAACATCAAGCAGAAGGCTTTGATCGAATCCACGCTTGATGAAATGAAACGGCAGGGCAACAGCGGGCTGACACAGGCCAACCTGGGACAGTGCTTTGAGGCCGTCAGCAAAGGTGATGTTTATCTGGCTGTTTCGGATGGGCCGAACAAGGTTGGTTTCTGGCTCAACGGGCGCAAAACCTGCAACCTGACCGGACAGGGCATAAAAAAGACATTCATGTCGATCTTTCTTGGCGACAACACCAGGTCGGCAAGCTTTACGCGCCAGTTGAAGGGGCAATGATGCTGTATCCACGGGTCAGCCTCTATGCGCTGATGCTCGCGGCGGCGGGTATCCCCCTTTACATCCATCTGCCGCGCTTTGCGGCCGTCAACCTTGGAATTAGCCTGGGCGTGATCGGCACCGTTCTGCTGGTGATCCGACTGGTGGATCTGGTGCAGGATCCGCTGATTGGCTGGGCGATTGACCGCTGGCCGGGTGGCCAGTTGGCATTCGCCGCTGTGGCCGCAATTGGGCTGGCCATAGGCTTCCCGCTGCTCTTTGCTCTGCCTGAAGGCGCAAGCGTGACATCGCTGATCCTGATCCTAATCCTGCTGTTCTCGGCCTACAGCCTTGGAACCATACTGCTTTATGGGCGCAGCGCGACGCTGGCCAAAGCACCGGACGCGAAAGAGCTGATGACACTAGCGGCCTTTCGCGAAGGTGGACAACTGGCTGGGGTTGTCATTGCCGCCAGCGCGCCTGCTCTGTTCGTGGCTTTCGGGGCCGGTGCGCAGGGATATCCAGCCTTTGGCCTGTTCCTGGGCGTCCTGTCGATCGTCACCATCGCGGTGACCTTCCCGATGTGGCGGCGGACGCCGATCACGGGTGAGGGCCTGTCTTTCGCCGGATTGGGTCAGGCCGGCGCGCTGCGCCTTCTGGCGCTGGCTCTGGTCAACAGCCTGCCGGTCGCCATCACCTCGACCCTGTTTTTGTTTTTTGTGGAAGACAGGCTTCAACTGCCGGGCAAGGCGGGTCCGTTGCTGATCCTGTTCTTCCTTAGCGCCGGTGCTAGCGTTCCGCTTTGGGCCAAACTCAGCAACCGCATTGGCCCGAAACAGACTCTCATCATCGCCATGCCGCTGTCTATCGCCAGCTTTATTGGTGCTGCGATGTTGCCGGCCGGCGAACTGCTGAGCTTTGCCCTGATCTGCCTTGCTTCGGGCGCAGCACTTGGAGCCGATATGGTGGTTCTGCCCGCCATGTTCTCGGTTATTTTGACTCGCGCTGGGCTAAATGCCTCAGCCGCGTTCGGCATCTGGTCTTTCGCTGGCAAGCTTGGCCTTGCGCTCGCCGCCTTTTTCACTTTGCCGCTGCTGGAGCGCAGCGGCTTTTCGCCCGGACAGTCGAACTCCGTACAAGCCTTAGATACGCTTAATCTGGCTTATGCGGTGCTGCCCTGCATCCTTAAACTCGGCGCGTTTGGAATGGTCCTGACGCTGCCAACGGAGGTCACAGCCAAATGAAAACGCTTGTTGTTTTTCTGCTCGCCATCCTCGCGCTTTTCGTCGCCAAGAACCGGTTCCTGAGCTTTCGGTCGCAAACACCAGCCGATTACACCGGCACCGGGCCAGCGTTTAAGATGAAAGAGGTCCTGAACGGAGAGATCCTGTCGGAAGGGCTGATCTATGGGCCAAACGGCAAGATGTCGAACAGCTTTGTCGCCCGCATGGTTGGGAATTGGGATGGCAACACCGGCACGCTGGCCGAGCACTTCACCTATTCCAACGGCAAACAGATGACGCGCAAATGGTATCTGACGCTGGGCACCGGCAATACGTTCACGGCCACGGCCGATGACATCGTCGGAGAAGGCAAAGGCACGATATCGGGATCGACCGTCAAGCTGACCTACCGGATCATTCTTCCCGAAGATGCCGGGGGACACACATTGGACGTCACCGACTGGATGTACCTGACCGAAAACGGTGTGATCATGAATCGTTCCGAAATGCGCAAATTCGGGATCAAGGTCGCAGAGCTGATTGCCACGATGCGCCCTGCGCCCGAGGTCAAAGCCGCGCATGTTAGCGGCACGAACGGCTATGATGCCGACGCAGAACAGAGGCTGGTGCAATGATCTCACGCCGGGTCCTTATAGCGGGTCTGGCAATCGCTGGTTTTGCCCTTCTAACCGCCTGTTCGGCCAAACCGCGCATTCCCAAGACCTTTCTGTCAGACCGGCAGTTGAACCTTGAAGAGTTTTTTGAAGGTAAAACCGTCGCCTATGGTCAGTTTCAAGATGTTCTGGGCAACGTACCGCGCCGATTTACAGTGGATATCGACGGAACGTGGGATGGTGAAACCCTGACCCTGGTCGAGGATTTCCTCTATGATGACGGTGCCACCGAACAGCGTGTCTGGACGCTGACCAAAACCGGCGAGGATACTTGGACCGGCACCGCACCTGGCGTTCTGGGCACCGCCAGTGGGGTCGAGCGTGGCGATACGTTCAACTGGACATACAAGATCGATCTGCCGGTGAAAGAGGGCACGATGCGGGTCAACTTCGATGACTGGATGTGGTTGCTGGACGACGACCGCTTGCTGAACCGGGCCTATGTCTCGCGCTATGGTGTCCGGTTGGGCGAGGTCATTCTGTTTTTCGAAAAGAAATAGAACGCCAGAAACAGAAAAAAGGCGGACCTTAAGGCCCGCCCTTTCGGAAATCGGATTCAGATCAACTTAGAAGTTGAACTGAGCACCGAAGTCTGCGCGGATGCGCCCGTCTTCGTCACCCGTTTTGATTTCGCCGATACCACCACGCAGCGATGCACCGCCGCCCAGATCGTAGATTGCGCCAATACCGATGTTACGGGTATCGTTGTCAGCCGAACCGTCACCATAAGCAAACTGCAGGGTGGTTGCAGCGCCGAGGTTGTATGCCAGCGACAGACCGTATGCGGTACCGTTCTCGGCGTCATCAACAACGTCATCGTCCGCAACAAATAAGGTGCCCGAGAAGTCACCGAATTCTGCGCCCAGGGTCAGAACGGTCAGCGACTGCTTTTCGCTGGCGCTGTTCACGTTTGCCTTGGTCTGACCATAAGCCAGAGCGGCAGTGATGTTGTTGAAGGTGTAGGTTGCGCTGATGTCCCAGCGGTCTGCATCTTGCGGAACGCCATTAAACGCGATGGTTGCCTGGTCGTAAGACGCGCCAAAGGCAAAGTCGCCAATTGCGTACTGGAAGAACACGGCATTCGCACCCGAACCGGTCGATGTGTATTCCAGGAAGCTGTAGTCAACGCCCGAATACTGACCCAGGAATTCTTCTAGGCCCGGTTCGTTACCGAAGTAGTTGGCCAGGTTGTCGAAAGAACCGGCAACGTTGCCCGCGTCAACACGCAGACCACCGTAAATAACCGAGAAGCGTGCGCCGTTCAGACCCGCGCTGTTCTGTTCGCCGTTGCCGGAGTCGTCGTCGGCCTGCAGACGAACGCGCGCCTGGAACTCAACGCCGCCATCGGTTTCTGCGGTGCCGTCGATGTTCAGGCGGAAACGCGAGACCAGGATGGTGTTGTCGGTGTCGACGTCCGCGGTGCCATCAGCGACGATGTCGCCGTTTGCGTCCGTGGTAAAGTTGTTAACAGTACCGGTGCGATCTTCTTGGTAGCCAATACCAAAACGACCGTAGCCGCTGAATTTAACGTCGGCCGCTGCAACGCTTGCAGTTGCAATCAGAGCCGTCGATGCAATGAGAAGATTTTTCATGGTAAACCCACAAGTTTTGAGAGGAGTGCAGCCGCTAAGGCGACTGCTGGCCTACTCGGACAAATTCCGAGCGTGCGCAATGGTTTCGCTGCATTTCATTCTGGGCAAAGTTGGTATTTGTTGCATCTTTGCAAATGCAGAAAACCGTACAAAACCCAATTTCCTGAGTATTTACGTATGTTTCGCGATCAGCTGTGTTTCGTTACAAAAAGTTGATCAAAGAAATGCGACGATACCCCTTTAAATGCCAAAAAACGTACATGTATGCAATTGAGACTTCCCAAGTTTAGATCCCACCTGCCTAAAATGCGCAGATTCGGGCAAAATCCCGCTCAAAACGGGTTCCGTGTCGGGTGAACCGGGTGATGAATTCCACCAATCAATTGCTGGTGTAGAAGAAGGACAGTTTGCGGCTGACCCCACCCGGCGGCAGCGGAAAGGGCGAGGCCGCCTGAACCTGCGCCCTTGCGGCCCGGTCAACCTCGGACGATCCGGAACTGTCGATGACATCGACCCAAGCAAGCGTGCCATCTGGATTGATCTCAAAAAACACCTTGGCAAACCCTCGGGCGGCCACAAACACCGGGGGGGCACGGTTCAGGTGAACCAGGACCTCGCCCGCATAGTTCGTGGTGTCCGAATTGCCGGGGCCGCGCCCGCCCGCACGGCTACCGCTGCTGCCAGAGGTGAACGCATCCAGCCCTTCCCGTCTATAGGCATAAAGAGGTGACTCAACTTCTTCAGCTGGGAACTGCAATGCACTGAAGTCCCGCGCGCCGTTCAAAACGCCCTGCCTTTCGGGCACTTGCTGGCGTTCGGGGCGTTGCGGCCGGATCGAATTCGTCACGGCCAGTTCCGTACCGTCTTCGGTTGCGTCCTGTTCGGTCGGTTCAACCAGATCATCGGGATCAATCGCATCGGTTTCCAACGGAACGACGGGGATCGCCGCCTCGGGCGACGGGGTGACTGGCAAGGCAGCCAATTCTTGCGGTTCGGGTGCAACCGGCTGGACCTCGGTCGCGATCTCTGGCTCGGCCGCGTCTGCCTCAGGATTTCCTTGGGGCACTTCGGTCGTAGCTTCCGCCTGAACCGGTGGGGTTTCGTTAGTTTCTTCGCTGGCGGCGGCATCCCCGTCGGATGTGTTTTCAGTATCTGCCACATCGGGCTCAACAGGTTCCGTGGCAATCGGCTGAACCACCTCCGCCTCACCGATATCGGGCGCATAAACCTCTTGCGGGTTGTCAGACGCAACCAGCGCCTCACTGACCGGGATTTCAGGTTCCTCGGGCACCGATTCAACCGGAGGTTCCGGCGCCTCAGCCGGTTCAGGTTCAACCGGCTCGGCCACAATTTCGGCCAGGTCCTCGAATGTGGTGCTCAGCTCAATTGATTCCGGTGCCCGGCCGCCGGGCACGTCTTCCGCAAGCCGTTGCCCGGTCACGCTCAGACCCATCAGGTGCACAAACAGCGACACCAAAATGGCTGCCGCCGCAATCATGGCCGAGCGCCGGATCATTCCAGCGCCTTCTCGGTTACAACAAAGACTGACGTAGCGCCCAGCCGGCGTAGGGCACCGGTAACCTCAATCAAACGGGGACCCGGTGCGTTTCGATCAGGGACAATGCGCACGGCATCAGTCCTTTGGCCACGCATATGTGTTTCGGGGTCGGTTGGTACTCCACGAAAGCTTAGCATCCCATCGGCGTGCAGGATCAGCGCGTCGGGCGGCTCGCGCCCTTCAAGGTCTGAGGTATTGACCAGTTCAAGATCCGGATCCAGCGGCGGGGCCAGCGTGCCAGTGAGCAGGAAAAAAATCAGCATCAGGAAAACGACGTTGATCAGCGCAATAGTTGAGTCGCGTCTGCGTTTGGGGCGCCTGTACTTGATCATTCCAGCACCAGAACGCTTAAATCCTCGCGCCCGCGCAGTCGGACCAATACGTCGATGACGCGCTGCGCCGTAGTGTCCGGATCCAAACTGACCAGAACCTGCCCGGCCTCCAGTTGCGTTTCCAGATCATCAAGGGTCATCGGCTGCCCGTTCAGCACCAGTCGTTCGGCCCCCAACTGCAGGAACAGCCGCTCGGTCGGTGTGTCCGAAGTCGCGCTGCCGCCCACTGCGTTACTCAGTTCGATCTCGCCATATTTGGAAAAGGTCGAGGTCAGCATGAAGAACAGCAACAGCAGGAAAATCACGTCGATGAGAGGCGTCATCGACATGGGACGTCGGACAAAGGGCGCTGTGTTACGCATGTCCGGGGGCGGTCGCCACAGTCCGAGTATCGTCGGCCTGCGCAACAGCCTGCCCCGGCACCAGAATTGTCCGCAGCGCCTTGTCCGCGAAAACCCGCTCGCGCGCGGTGCGGCTTTCGAACCAGGACAGCAGCATCGAAGTCGGCATCGCCACGGCCAGACCCACTGCCGTTGTCAGCAGGGCCACCCAGATACCACCGGCAAGCAGAGATGGGTCGACAGACGACCCTGCGGATTGAAGGCTGCGAAATGCCTCGATCATCCCCAGAACCGTGCCGAACAGACCCAACAGCGGCGCAAGCTGTGCGACAGTGTCCAACAGGCGGAATCCACGCTCAAGCCCCGCAAGCGCCAGACCGGCCTCGGCATCCAGCCTTTGGTCCAGACCCGGTGTATCCGGGGCCTCCATCGCAACCTGTACCAGCGGGGCAAGGTAACTGCGGCTTTTGGCCAAACGTGCTTGGGCGGTTTGCAAATCGCCCGCATCCCAAGCCGCCAGTGCCTCGGACAACACCCGGTGGCGCCCGACGCCCGATGCGGCGAATTGCCAGAGTTTGTAAAGCGCGACCGCTACGGTCACCACGGACATTGCGATCAGGATCGCCACAACGGGACCGCCCAGATCAAGGACTTCGCGCAACGCATCAAAGGGGCTCATCCAATCAACTCCACATCTGTTCGGCTTTGCAGTTTCAGCCCGTCTTCGCATACCGAACTGTCAGCCCCGGCCACTTTGCATGAGTTTGTGCCGTTGATCAGGGCCTTCCCGACCGAGCCGCAATCTCTGCCGGGCAAGTCGAACTGGCGCACACGCGGGCGATCTGCTGGCAAATCACGGAAATTGAAAATCGACAGGCTGACCACGCTGCCAGAGGCGTCAAAGATCACCGTCTCAAAGCTGGCCTCGTCAATTGCGTTACCAGTTTTGTTTTCGACCACAAAAGTCAGCCGACAGGCTTGCCCGACATCCTGAACCGTATTCAGTTCTACTTGCAGACCTTCCGAAACCGCCACTTCGGACTGGGCCATCGCGGACATTGGCAATGCGCAAATTACAGCAAGTGCCGGACGGAGAAAGAACATTGGCGCGCTCCCGATAGCTCAACGCAGATATCAAGTGCCGGCGACGCTCCGCTGGCGTGCTTAAGACATAGCTAAGACCCAAACAGTGTTAAAGAGTTCTCGACATCATTGTGAAGTGGCGGCGAACCAGAACATTGAAATCCCAAGGTTGTCTGGCGGACCGATCGATCAGGCTGGCATTGTTGCAAGCGCACAAGCGACCAACCATTCCATCGCATTCGATTTGATCCCGTGCTCAGCTGCTATTGCGATACTGTGGCTTTCAAAAATCTGCGTGTATATCGGCCAGTCTTGTTGATCAGTTGGATAGAAGGCACCGGCGGTTTTGCGCAATTCCCAATCATACATCTTTCCACCCGCCACACCGAAACTGATCTGACCGGGGATTTTTTCACCGCCCCGCTGATCTGTCAAAAGAGGATCTGAAAATCCCCGATGACCCAGCCCTTGCACAAAACTCACGTTGGCGGGATTGCAACCCAGTCCGAACCACATACCTTCGATTGCGGCGCTATGTACCTCAGGGGTCACTTCACCCTCTAACGCAAACAACATCGCCATCTGGCCCGCTCGCCAGTTCGAGCCCGGACCAAAGCGCAACCAGCCCAGACCCCAGGGATAATCAGCGGTATTGTGCAGCCCGTAGTCACGCCCCATCCGTTGACCCTTCAGCGCGCGATATCTGATCCACTTTTCTATGGCTGCAGCAATTTCGGCGTTCACCTCTCGGCCTTCGCGCGCGGCTCGCACATATTCCAGATAGGCACTCGGGAAGACCTCTTTTTTCAACGAAGGGTCGGACTTTTCGGCTTGCGGGACGAACGGGTTCTGATCCTCAAAAACCTTGCGCGCCTGCTGATCACCACTGGCCCGGTAGACAACGGCAGCCGAGGCGCTTCGAATTTGGCTAACTCGTCCACGTGCAGCCTTAGACAAATGGTCAGTTGGCTGTCGTTCAGCCCACAGCCAGGCACGTGTCGCTTCGGCGACAATGGCACGCCCAAGAACGGTATCTCCGCAGACATGAAAGATCACATGGCCTAGCTTTGCGGCTCCATAAGCAAATCGATATGCAGCCCATTCCTCGGGGCCATAGGCATAAGTTTTCTGAACTGG
Source organism: Ruegeria sp. BI12 (assembly GCF_056537985.1). Lineage (NCBI taxonomy): Bacteria > Pseudomonadati > Pseudomonadota > Alphaproteobacteria > Rhodobacterales > Roseobacteraceae > Ruegeria > Ruegeria sp. BI12. Next base: position 208,739 of record NZ_JBQFSL010000003.1, read on the forward strand.
ATTCCAAGATACCGAGCCCAGAATCCCACTTACGGAATACTCGACGCCCCCGATAATGCCGCCATCTTCGCGTTGGGTTCGACGCCAAAGCGATGCGCCCCACAGTGCTTCATGAATGAGATCAGGTAGAACAGTTTCTCCGTCACCCATATCGGTATCGCTTTTGCGCGACACGACATCCGCATGCGAAAAGGGCTTACCGCTTTCCGGCAGGTTCAAATCCAGATTCTGGCAATGACGAAAAGTCTCAACAATATCGGCCATATGAAAGACAACATCCATATGCTGGACACGCCGATCCCAATCCCCCGCATCATGCCAGCCGCCCCAGGCATCAGGGCTGGGTTCCATAGAAGAGCGCTCGGGTGCGGTATCTGAACCACCCAGAGCATTCACATTTTCTGACAGTGCTTTTGGTGCCCTTGCATCTCCATAGCCGTCCCTCATGAAGCCAAGCTTCAGGTCCGTTTGCCAGACTGTCAGCCCATCTGCCGGGTGCCCATTGCGCGGTCGGGTTCGCCCCTCACCAAAGGGGGCGGTGATTTCACACCCGGATCTTTGGTGAAAATACCATCGGGCCGCCAGTCGAAGGGCTTCTTCATAGGGCACTGACGACACGATGAAGGGGAACGACCGCCCCAATCCTGTCACCTGAAGCTGGAATTCACCCTCTCGGTCAAGATCCGAGAAGTCGGCCTCGTAGATATCACAACCGTTAAAGTTCAGGCCCTCCCGATGCGGCTCCAATCCGGGCTTTGCCAAGGTCAGATGGCCGGATCGAACCACGGTATCATCCTGCGTAGAAACGAGGTTCCACTCTGTTTCGGGTGTCAGCAGTTTGTCGGTACTCCCGGACCCGCCTGCCGTATCCTGCCCAAACCAACTGCCGACATAAGCTTTTTTGGGGCCGACCAACGGGTAGCCTGCCTGGCATACATGAACGGATTCACTGCGCAGATCGGAGTTCTTAACAAACTCTTTCTCTGCAAAGGATGGGCCCTTTATGCGAACGACCGCACCTGAAGGAATGGCTTGGTCCAGTTCAAACGTCACCAAATGCCTCTTTGTGCTTTCCCATTGACGAACCGTCACAGCAAGAGTGCGAATAGGCGAAGATTTCCGCCAGAGACCGGCAATCCCGACGGGTTCTCCATCAATTTCGATGTTCCAGTTTTCTCGCCGGTCAGCAGCTGCTCGTGACTGACTTTCAGGGCGGCCGACACGGAAACCGTCCAATTGACTTTTCTTCACAACCTGAGGCCAAGCCGTGAACATTTGCGGCGCAGTGGCATGTACATCGCCCGAAAAATAGCCCGCCGTTCTATTCAATTTACCGACTGCGCCAAAGGCGTTTGTCGGATCCGGTGACCAGCGAACCCGATCCGCCTGCGTCACTTCGATCGGGGTCGACTCGTCGAATAACGTGTCGACTACTGTCAATTGCAACCCGTTGTTTCCTAAGAAACTGATATCCAATTTGAAATCAAAAGCCGCCGCAATACCAGGCAAGATCGCAGTTACAACCGGCGCAGCAACCAAAGATGTACCCAGCAACAAAAATGCCCGTCGTGAATATGGCATGTGCCCCATTCTCCCTGCGCGTACGAGACAGCCGTCGGCCTTGGCCTACGCCCTTCGATCCAAGCTGCGCACAAACCTGTAGATCAGTTTCGGACGAAACAGACTATCAGGATACATAAACATCCCACAGACACCTTCCAACAGTGCCATGGGTTTTCGCCCGTACTGGTATTGGTTTCGAACCCCCGACCAGAAAATATCAATCTTACGAGCGCGCAGAAAAAATGGCAGTCGCGAACCAAAAAACCTCCGCATTTCCGGGTTGGCAGATATCTTTTCAAGGCAGGGAACCCGGCGGGCAAATGCGGGATCGCGGGTTCTGAAATTCGCTCCGCTTGCTACTTGGCGATAATAAAGAAGCGGCGGCCCCTCAACGACACAAAACTTACCGATCAAGGCGACCCGGCACCAAAATTCCCAATCCTCGCCATGTACCAGATCTTCGTCGTAACCGCCGGATTGACGAACTGCATCGGCTTTTAGCGCCAGCGCTCCTCCGTTAACGATATAATTCTTCCGCAGTAGCGCCCCCAGTTGGTTCTCGCTGGGCACCAGCAGGCGGTTGTCAGCGCCGTTTATTTCTTCACCTTTGGAGTTAATTCGTTGAACGCCAGCCACAGCGCCGACTGCACCAGACTCCTCGAGAGCATTTGCGTAAAATTGCAAGGCTTCGGCGTGCAACAAATCGTCCGCGTCCAAAAACAGGATGTATTTGCCCTGCGCCAAACTCAAACCCAGATTGCGCGCGGCACTGACACCTTTGGCTGGTCCATTCACGGGGACAAAACGGGCATCACGATTGGCGAAACGATCCAGGATTTCGCGGGTGCCATCAATCGAGCCGTCATCGATACAAAGAACTTCAAAATCCTGCATCGTTTGATGGCACACGCTTTGTAGCGTTTCCTCGACATAGCGCTCCATATTCCGAGCTGGAATGATGATCGAAAACTCAGGCCTGGACTCGCTCATCTCAGCCCCCTCCTGCTCGGTCCAAGCGGACGGCAGCCGTATTGTATTCGTCGAAACGGATCTGCAAAAAGGCCGCCAGCATCCCGGCCCCACGATAAATTTCGAGCGCTCCTTTACAGCATCTTGCCTTTGACCCGAAACCAAGGAAAACGCACATCACAAGTCCCCAGCCTATCGCCGCAAAACCTTTTAACACACGTATCGGGATTCCCTTGCGACGGATTTGAGCTATACGCGCCAGTGTATGCCCCATGCGAAACCAACGGCGCCTGAGCCAATGCATCGTCGCCCGGTGAGCCGGGATATGGTCCCAGACCAGAGCCTGCGCAGCAGCACGGATGGTCCCGCCCGATTCGATCCGAAGTCGCGAAAAAAACTCCTCATCCTCTCCGCCAGTGGTGTTAAAGCGGGCGTCGAACCTCATGGTCTGTTTTCGAATGATGGCAGCATCCGCCATTGAATTGTTGGTGGCAGCTGATGGAAGTTCAGCCCCCTGCTCGTAGGGACCCATTCGGAACAGGTTCAGTTGTTCGACCCAAGCGGGCGGGGCCTCGTCGTAACGCGGCTCGACAGCTCCCTGAACCGCAACTGTGTTTGGTAAAACCATGGTTCCCAACAACTCTGCCAACCAGTTTTCAGAGGCGGTTTCATCATCATCTAAAAACGCGAAGTAGTCTGCATCCCGCGGAGCTTCAGCCAGTGTTCGGTTGCGCGCGGACACGATTCCGCGCTCATGTTCCAAAACGTAGATCACTGGCCAACGAGACAAATTTTGAATGTCTCCTAGAACCGAACGGGCCATGGCATCTGGGGCATTGTCTGCGATCACCAACGTGACGCGCACGTCACAGTCACCCAACTGCTGATTGTTCAAACTTTCAATCAAAGCCCGCAACCCCTCGGGGCGCAGATAGGTTGCAATGCAAATCGCAACGTGTAGTTCCGCCTGAGATCGTGCTTCAGCGCTCATAACTGGCCAACTCTAGCGCGTGCCCCGCTATTCTATCGAACCGCGTTTTTTTTCCATCGGACCAAGACGCCCAGCGCTTGACTGGATTGAAGTCCGCAGATTTAGTTTCTGGCTGCCAACGGTTATCGTCAGAGGCCGTGGATCGGGATGACCCTCGGACCGGTAGCTTTTCGATTTCGTCCCAGGGAAACGCAGCTGCATTCAAACCGATGTGATTCAGAAGTTTCTCGACGTATTTATTCGTATCAGCAAGGATATCTTCGTAACGAACAACTATCATATCCTCATTGTAATTCGGTCCACCTTCCGCATAGGTCATGATGGCCTCGGTCCCCAAGCGCCATTCATCTGCCAATTGGCGGAAGTTTTTGCTCGTAAGTGAAAACCGAGAAAATGTCTTGAGCGAAGAGTCTACGACATCACGCCCGTCCCGAATGCACAGGATGATTTTTGCATCGGGAAAGATGTACCGCGCCAGTGACAGGTCATGAACGTGGGGGCATTTCAGCAGTATGTGCTTACCATCAACCTGCGCTTGCAGCTCCCTGAACCAACTGCCAGCAAGCATGGCCAGCACGTCATACTGGCCCAAGACTTCTTCGTTTCTTGGGAAGTATCGCAAGAAATCCCGAGTAAAAGCCGCGGCATCCCCGGCCGCGTGCAATAGAGGGAACTCATATAGACGACCCGGATCAGCCCCAACATCAGGGTGCATTGCGATGAGGTCGCGCAAGAAATTGGTGCCTGATCGCGGCATCACACCGAGCACCAAAATCGGAGTCTCAATGCTGCCACGCGCTTTTCGAGCTAATGCGGCAAGCTTCTCCCCTTTCTCTGGAGAGATAACCGGCAGAAAATCCTCGCTATCCAGAAAGCGCGCGCCCAGCAAACGCCGGGTCATCCGCACCACTTGGTTCAAGCGCATATCCCCAGCCATGTTCAAAGTGTTTGATACGCTCATAATTCACTCATTCGCTGCAGAATTGACAAAACTCATATCGCGCCAGGTCGGCCAGGGTAGAACCGCACGCCCAGTAAGTTGCGCCACATACTCAACATCTGTTCGGAAATGCTCGACCAGCATCTCCCGCATTTCTGGCGTCGGAGGTGCTACCTTCGTCTTCAAGTGTTGCTTGTTCATCGAAAGAGCCTGCTTGAGCCCAGGCGCTTTTTTGAGGTTTTTCACCAAATCCTGCATCCCCAGCGAGCGCATCGCATCCCCTCCGTAGCGCAGCGTTTTTTGAACCGCTGGGTAAAGGTAAGTTACGTTTTCGTGATGCCGTTCTGTGAGTGACGCCGGGTGCCGTTTGGGTTCAACACCCAGATGACCACACACTTGCTCATATATTGCATTTGGATTCGAAGCGATGTCCTCGGAAAACAACACCAGCAGAGCATCGCGATCGAAATTCGCCAGCCAGGTCTCTAGATCAGCCTTGTATTGGCTTTGTAGTGAATATGCCGGATTTCGTTTCCATGCGGCTTCGAATGTTGTTTCTGGTGGGATATGGCCTTTGCGGATTTCGTGCATATGGTTCGAAAATGCCCGTTCGATTGGGTCTCGCAATATGCATATAAGCTTCAGATCCGGGCTATACTGGGCTGCGCGTTCGGCGGCGTCACGACTAAAGAAATAAGTCGGCGAGCACTCACCCTTGATCGCATTTTCAGCACTGTCACGGAAAAAGCTCTCGTACCATGTGTACCCACGGTCATAATTCGCCGTGAAAAAATTAAGCTCCTTGGGCTCGCTGGTCGCAATCAATGGATGCTCTGAGAGAACATGATGCAACCAAGTGGTTGCAGCTTTCTGCGCGCCAATTCCTATGAAATCCACTTTCGACACATGAATTCCCTTCTGAACAACTCAACTCACTAACAAGACAAGGGAAAAAGCCCCGAGCCTTTTCAACAATTCACTTTAACTTCAAAATATCTTTCTTAAGAACCACGCTGATCGTATGGGGGTACCTGCGAAAATGCCTCTTACGAATGTGACCGGGGCCAGTCGCGGTACGGTGAAGCCATTCCAGTCCGATTTTTTGCATCCAAACAGGCGCGCGTGCATAGTCTCCGACCACATAATGAAAGCAACCGCCGCAAGTCACGATCCAAGCGCAATGCTTCAGACGAGGCGTAATTTCGAGTGAAAAGAGTTGCTCTTTTGGCTTACCCAACCCGACCCAAAGAACATCGGCCTTACTGTCATTGATGTCCGCGACAACCGCGTCAACTTCAGACTCGTCAAAATAACCGTTCCTTCGACCTGCTATGGTCAAGCCGGGATGAAGCTCAATCAGCTTTTCAGCGCAGGAACGGTTGATCTCTTCCGTGCCACCCAACAGATAGTAGCTGATATCATGCTTAACGGCAGGCCCGGCTGCTGTGTGGATGAAATCCGTTGTCGCCGTGCGCTCTGGTATTGGCTTCGAACCTCGAGCAAATTTGGAAGCCCAGACAACGATCTGACCATCCGCATGCACTATGTCCGCAGAATTTATTGCCTTGGCAAATTGTGGGTCCTTTTCGTACAGCGAGATACCGTATGCGTTCGCATCGAAAACAGTCAACGCGCGTTGAGCCTCACCGCTTCGCCGGCGTTTGACATCTTCGACCATCGCTGAGCTAAGTTCGGTATCGCTGACAAGCGCAACTGGCATCCCACTTACAATCACATGTGGCAAGCGCATCTTCAGAACTCGCTCCATCGTTACTCACTCTCAAAACAAATAGTACAAATACTTCTAACTTGAGAAACACTATCAAAAACCGCATTTTTTTTGAAACTAAAATTGGCCTCTGATCCCGTATTGATCCTGGATGCGCTGACAAGGTCAGCAATCAAAGCCGGCACTTTTCGATTTCGGCTTCAATATGAGCGATTCCGATACATTGTTTTTGGTAAGTACAGTTTTTTCTGTTGCCGTCGCCCCTAAGCCTTTATTGTCCAGTTATCGTTGTTTGAGATTGTTTATTGTTATGACTGATCAGTACCGAAAAGTTTTGGACGCAGAGCTTTCCGGTTTAGGCGTTGCTCCGGCAGGAGACCCTGAACTGCGAGTGATTTCGAACATTGCTTGGGCGATCAGACGCTCGATCGGTTGGATTTTTCTGGCAGCCTTTGCAGTCGCGTTTGCCGCCTATGTTCTGACCTACACTTCCGATACCAAATACACCTCGAGTGCGAAGGTAATGATCGACACCCGCGTCCAAACCGAGACGCAGTTCACGACGCAAGTGTCCGGACTTCCATTGTCATTGACCTCTTTGGAGAGTGAGCTTGAACTGCTGCGCTCCACCGACATCATCGAAAGCGTTGTTGATCGTCTGCAATTGCAAGACGACCCCGAGTTTTCAGGCGCGGAAGGTGGGTTTTCCCTAAACCCAATCTCGTGGGCCCGCAGCTTGAAGGATGTGATTGTGAACGCAATCGGCGGAAGCAATGGTGCGGCAGGCGATCTTGAACCCGAGGAACTGCGTGAAATTCAACGCGCGGCAACTGTTGAAAAACTTCTTGAATCCAGACAGATAGAGCAGATCGGGGAAATATCAGCGGTTTACAGGATTAGCGTTACTTCGAAGTCCCCGCAAAAAGCAGCAAGTATCGCAAACTACCTGGCCTCTGAATACCTGACTGTTCTTACGCGAATGAAGCGCGATGACCTTGATCAGGCACAGCAATGGTTGTCGACACGGATTAACCAGATTCGCGAGGATCTTAATGTTCTAAGCTCCGAACTGGAGTCGCATTCGATCGAGACACCGTTTTCGCCTGAGGAATATGCAACAATCAAAGCGCAACGCATCAAATCAGAGAAGCGGGCGCAGCTGGTTGACGCAGAGATCGTCGAGCAGGCGGGACACCTCAGCACCATTCAAAACCTGATCAACGAGGGAAAAACACAGGAAGCCATTTCTTATGCTTCCGAAGTCGGTGTGATATTCCCCTCTGAAGCAATGGACACACCGGAGGAACAGGCCGAAGTGCTGGACACCGGGGTCAAGGCTCTGGAAACCAAACTAGAGGTTCTCAACGGCCAGAAGGTAACCCTCGAAAAGAGCATTGAAACCTTCAAGGAACAGCAAGTGCGTCAGGTTCAGCACGATTCGGTCACGAAGAGGATAGAAAATGAGATCCTTGTCGTAGAGACAATCTACAGGGACTTTGTTGCTCAACTTGGTCGCAGAGCCGAGCAAAGGAATTACCTTGATGCGGGAGCCCATATTATTGAACGGGCTCGCGTGTCCGTTGACCCATCTGCCCCCAAGAGGTCGTCCGTCGCTCTCACGACTATGTTTGCGGTTATATTCTTGGGCCTCGGTTTTACCGTGGTTCGCGAATTGCTGCAAAAGCGCCTGAGAACCACGTTTGAATTGGAGAATACAACGGGTGTAAAGCTTTCGGCGATCATTCCGGAGGTCAAAAACGAACCGCCGTTCGAAACTTTCTTTATGAAAAACGGAAAGCTTGACCCGACGTTGATGCATTACGGCCGGAAACTTTTGGCCAGCAGCGCCATCGGCCTGCGAACAATGCGACGCGATGACGAAACTGCGGCACCACAGTCGGCCGATCTATTTGCCAAAAATTCGGACAACAAACATAAAAAGCGGATCGCCGAAGAAGGATGTACTATTTTCTCTGGTGCAGCGGCTTTGCCAGATGAGGGAAATACCTCAACTCTTCTTCTGATCGGATCGGTGTGTGCGCAAGCAGGATATCGAACGCTAATCATCGATTGTGATACACTAACGTCCACTTATCGCGATCTGTCTCAGATGACTGCAGAGTCGCTGAAACTTGCGACAACTCATCCCCTTTCACTGGAAAACTATATCGTTGGAACACCTCAGGATGGCTTGGACATCCTTCCCTTGATCGGCACCCAAGAGAACGAAGGTCAAATAAAGTCCGTCGAGGATTTTCTGTGTTCTACAGCTTTTGTTAGCCTACTCCGTTCACTTTCCGGAACCTACAACACCATCCTTCTGGATACGCCACCGCTGTTGAGCGCCGTGGAATCAGGCTATCTTTCGCAGCTCTCTGATCGGGTGATCCTGTTTGCTCGATGGAACTCCACGCGGCGAAAGTCCATCCTTCAAGCCATGCGTGAACTTGAGAACGCCGGTGTACGACCCTCAGCCTTAGTTGCTACACGCGTAGACATGAAACGCGTCAAGCTCTACGGGGATCCATTTCTTGGGTAATCGCATTTTATGGTATTGCTGGACGCGCAGTTCACTAAAGTTTTTTGATATGGTGAGCGCAAGATCCGGCGCTCTCCAATCAGCACCCTAATTTGCGAACTGTTGCCTGATCTCAGAATGCCACCGTCGGCGCCATTCCTCATTGATGCGCTCGAAGCCTTCCAGCCGTTGCAGGGCAGCATCCCGCAGCATTTCACGAGTTTCATCGGGCATAAACATCTTCTTACCCTTAAAAACCCTAGGCGGTGCGTCGACTGCGGCGATCCGCTTCACAGCACCCTTCGCCGGGTCAATGAAGCTGACAATGCGGCTAAGTACTTCCGCAGGGTCCGCACTCAGGCTTTCCAAGTATTCTACAATCACATTATCGGGGCCATAGGCGTTCTGCCACCTTTCAACCAGATCGACATAGCGCCGGCAAATATTCATCTGATACTCGACTTTTTCCCGGTAAAATACGACCTCATCATCGATTCTGACGGCCCGAGTGGACATTCGACAATGCGACCACAATTGCTCGAAAGGGTTTCGCAGAAGGATCACTATTTTCAAGTTCGGTAAATGTTTTTTGAGGTTCTGAACCTCGTCGTCGTCAAGCATATGGTAACAAGGCGAGATGTCACCGCTTATTCGGTTCTTTGGAAAGAGGTTAAGATACCAGTCCAGGTCCCGCTGAGCGGTAGCAAAACTGACAGCCCAGTTTAAGCGCTTTAGATCCTCTTTTCCTGTCGCAACTTGTTTGGCTATCTGAGCGACTGCGCGGCGCTCTTGACGGGCCGCCCAGTGTTTCGAGAATAGAAAGTTCCTTAGACCCCCATCGTAGCCGATTTTATTGTGCGCAAAAAATTTGATTTCTTTTACAGGTGACACGTAGATCTCGGTGCGTTCCTTAAATAGAACCTGCAGGGTTGATGTGCCGCATTTTGGCATCCCGATGCACAGAAAATCGGGTCCGCGCCGAGACCTGATCGTCGCACTCATGTTTGCTTCATAACCCATTTCAGACGCCTACTGCCGTATGACGCCGCATACCCGTCAGGTTTTTCCGAACGTCAGTCCAACAAATTGGGGCACCGGGTTGCCGAACTCCCGGGCCAAAATACGCAGGAGGAATTGTACACAAATGCATAAACTTAACTCGTCAACTTTGAACTCATAAAATTTGGATTTGATGATCTACTATCTCACGTTCTAAGGGCATTATTTAGCCAGTATCTCGCTGTGCTCACTCGGTAAGTGGTGCATCTTCGGTGATTTCCTGAACAGAAATCTCCAGACTGTCACCCGGTCGCAATTGCGTCAGTTTATCCGCGACAAGTTGCTGAAGCTGGCTGTTTTCGGTTCGAAAAATTGTGACCGTATAGTCGATATCGGTTATGAGGCTTTCCGTTCCAATCTCATTTGACGCACCTGCCAAGTATTTCGAAATTGTGTCCAATTGATGCTTGGCGTCGCGTACGGATAGGCTTGCAACCCGGCGCTCTTGCAGCAACCTCAACGTCCGTTCTTGTTCGAACTGTTCCTCATCGCGGATTAGCCGGGTCAAAATGAGACTGGTTCCCGCCAGATCTTCTTCAACTTCCAGCAGGCGCGTCGCGGACAACACTGTTGTACGACGCGTATCCGCGAGCCGCGATCCGGGTGCTAATCCTTTGTCGACCAAACTGACCACGCGGGCCTCTTCTTCTTCATCAGCGTCCAACGCCTTCGCCAGTTCAGTTATTTGCTCTTCCAGAATTCTGACTCTCTCGGCCGCCTGCTGTCTCGCATCTTCAAAGAACTCGCGTTCACCGGCCTCGTTTTCCTGGTTGATACTGCGGATCCTGATTTGCTCGGCGATCAATTCGGCCAGAACACTAGGCGATACTGTGACGGACTCGGGGGCTGGCGGCTCAAGATCCATGTCCTGTGCGAGCTCACTCGAACTGCGCCAAGATTGCACAAGCGCTTGCGCATGTTGAAGGGCAGCCTGACCATACGCAGTTTGCCAGCGCAGCAACTGGATGGGGTCTATTGTCACATCATCGGCCAGCAACATGCTGCGGACCCCACCGGCCAACGCGACAGCCTCGCGCACGGTTATTGCTGGTCGGTAGTCTATTTCGCCGGTTCGGGCGACGTCGCCGCCGATTATGATGGGCCGGTATCCATTGCGAGCAATCTCAATCTCATCACCAGCGAGCTGGATTATGTAGATGTCGCCGTTAAGGTCATACTGTTTGACGATTTTACCTGCGGCATCTTGCTGGACGAGCAGTTCCAGTCTCTCCAGTGACAGCCCTTGCGCACGAAATTGCCCCAGCCATTTCAGGTTCACATCGCCATGAGCGTCAATTGTGGCGTTAAAGGACAGGTCATCCAACCCTGTTAGCGAAACGCTGACTTGATCTCCTGGTTCAAGGTCAAAGTCCGCCATCGCCGCTGTGGCTAGCATAAGGCAAGACAAACCAAGTGCGTATGCTGTGAATAGCTTCGACAAGTACCGGATCGGTTCAAGCATCCCAAACCACCTTTGCTACTTAATCTTCTCAACCATTAAGCCAAAATAAGCTCAGTCAGGGGCTCCGAATTCACTGTCCTGTTCCGTTGCACACCACACCAATGGTCCGAAACAAAATCTTAAGGTCGAACCAGAAGCCGACTTTTCGCACATATTCACTGTCGAAGATTGCGCGATGAGCAAACTCGACATCGTTGCGTTCGGACACCTGCCATGGACCGGTAATTCCTGGCTTCATCAGAGTGTAGTCCCCGCCCGGATACAGTTTCCGCTGCTCCGGCATCATCGGCCGCGGACCAACAAGGCTCATGTCGCCGATCAAGACATTCCAAAGCTGAGGCAGCTCATCCAAAGACGTCGCTCTAATAAAACGGCCAAATTTTGTAATACGGGGATCGTTGTCCAGCTTCTGCTTTGTTTCCCATTCGGCGACAGCAGATTCATTTTCAGCCAAATGTTGCCGCATGATTTCATCCGCGTCTACGACCATCGAGCGGAATTTCAGGAAATCAAATTCGTCCCCACCGATACCAATTCGTTTCTGGCGGTAGATTGCAGGACCGCCATCAAGCCTAACCAAAAATCCAATGGCAAGCATGAGCGGCAAAACAAAAGGAGCGCCGATCAATACTAGCGTAAGATCAAGCAGGCGCTTACCTTTCAACGCGTAGAAGCCCTTTAACCTTTGGCTGACATCACTCTTTACGCTAGATGTCTGATTTTTATTATAAATTCTAGGTTCTTCAAATCTAAACGAACCGGGAATATCACTCATATTAACCCCCTAACACGCAGGACAGCGACGTCCCCACACTAATAACTCGCGAACGGCCAAATAACGCTATGACCTAAAATGAGGCCAGAACGCTGCTGCCTAACTATTTTCCACTCAATAGACTTGGACTTGTAACCGTCTTAAACAGCCACCCACCCATAGTTATTACTCCGATTCGCACAAAAAACCGTACCGGAATTGCCCTGGCGACGAGCATCGCACTAAAGGCAACGTGAAACAACTTTTTTGTTGCTGAGGCTGAGCCCGCGAATACGCAATTGCACAAAAATTGTTCACAGGTCCACCAGGCTGTTCCCTGCGTTGCTAGCTTCTAAAGCAGCAAGGACGAGGCGACCAATAAATGTGAATTCACCACCAAGTCGGCACGTTCCCGCAATTTTGACTAGCTACCGGATTTCAAAGGGAGCTTACCTGCAAGTTTCAAGCGCATCTTGCTTCCCCACAAGATCTTGAGTCCCATGATCAGAAGAGGTGTGCACATCCCGATCAAAAAACCAAAAAGCAAAGCTGAGCTGACCCCCATGCCGTTGAGGGTGAACGCCACAAAACACAATGCGGCGACCAAAGGTCCGGACAGTAAGTAAACAATGACCATGTTCAGTGTTTGCTCTCAGTGTTTGTCATTTAGCCGGTACTTATCGATGCTCAGTTCAATTTGTGGTCTTTTTAAGGCAACCCCAGTGTTGTTGCCGTTGCGACGTCTTTTTGGTCGAAAACAGCAAGGCGACACGCACTCGATTGCCATCGATCGCCTACATAGTATTGACGCGCCCTGACTGCGACAGGTCTGACGAAGAAACCAAATCCACTCGGCAATAATATGCCAGAATTGCAACACCCAGTCTGCTTTAGGGTGTCAACCTGTCGCTGGGATTGAGCTATTTGGACGAAGGAAATACACCGATCAGCAAGTGCCGCTTTAGCTTTCGCACGACAGCCAATGCGGCGGTCTGGCCAACACACAGTAATGCAACGAACATTGTCGTCAGGCCAAGGGCCAAGATCGCAAATTGCTGCATCAAGCCCGTCGATGCGTTCGCCCACAACCCTAAGGGCGCAAATGCAACTAAGCCCACAAGAGCTTTGCCAAATTCTGCCAACGGGATGCTGATACGGTCAATCCGACGCCCGTATTGAAAATAGACCAGAAAGCTCAGTATTGCACTCACAAGGAATGCATATGCCGCTCCTTTCGCGCCCAGCCAATATATGAACAGATACGATAACGCCGCATGACCAAGCAGCGTTGTCACCGAGATAATCAGCTGCAGGACCGTCTTCTTTGATCGTGTAAACGCGAAACTAAGGTAGGCACCCTGTAATCCAAACACAAATGATGAGAGCGTCAGGATACGAATGTACCCGGCGGTCTGGTCTGCAAAGGCAGGCTCGAACAGAAGATTGGCAAAAACGTCCGCCGAAAATATCAACACGGCCAGGATCGGCATTGAGATCAGCATCAAAAACGAGAAATACCGGCAGAGAACCGCATCTGAGGAGGCTTTCCCCTGAACTTCTTGGGCCTCAAAGACCGACGGGCCAATCACTCGTGACAGCGTTCCCATTGGCAGGCGAAGTGTCCGTGCCGCAAGGGATTGTGCAGCGGCGAAGTATCCAACCGACTCCATCCCCGCCAAAATCGCCAATATCGACTGAGAAAACATGGCGAAGAATGTCGCGCTGGAGGACACAATGGCCAAAGGGAAGCCGAATGAGAGGTATGTTTTCAATTCGGCTAATTTGGGAACAACGATGCCTGAACGCCGAAACGCGATGAGCAATGCGTAACCTCCGGTCACAGCAGCCCCAATCGACATACCAATCACGGCACTTTCGTAGCCCCCTCCGTTCAGGATAAAGCCAACCGCCAGCGCGACCCCTAATGCGTGTCGCAACAAAGTCACCGCAGCATACTTTGGACCTTCGTGATACTGGCGCAGGCAAGCTGCCCCAAGCTCGTGCATCCCGTGGCTGATACAAAATATCGCTGCGAACTTAAGGTTTTCGACCCATTCTCCGGGCAAGACCAGCGTTACGAGGCTGGACAAAACCACAAGAAAAAATGCCAGCACAACCGATGCCCCCATAACGGTGGCAATTGTCCTACCCTCAAACTCCTTGGCGTGATGAAACCGGGCGATCGCAATAACCAGCCACAAAAACGAAAAGGAAAACAGGATCGTTCCGACCAAAAGTGTTAAGTTGTAGCGTCCAAACTCTGCCGGGCCCAGAACTTTCGTCATAACCATCAAAATGGCTATCGCAAAAACCGCAGACAGAACTCGAGGGACAAAAAACCACGTCATTTCAGAACGCCTTACAAGAAAAAATCTTTAACCATAGCTAGATACAATCGCCCATTTCCGGGCAACCGTGAGAATTGAATCGGCACAAATCGTTGGGCCGGTAATCGTGAACGACAAACGCCGACTGTTCGTCGCAATGCCCTATGCGTGATCTGAGTATATAACATCCTAGTTTTTAATCTTACATTTGGGATTAACTGGTCACTACTGTCTAGGAGAGCGATGTCTAAGCCTACGGCCGTGCTGCGAAACGGTGCTTGTAGACAAGCGCCTGCCATCTTTGTACGCTTTTGTAGCTTCAGCAGCGCTCTTCTGCTGAGTGATCCTTTTTTGTGCACGTCCCTTTCGTCAACCAGTTTTTGCCATGACACCTGTCACCCGCAGTTTCCCGTATCAATCTCACGCAGGATCATCGTTTAACCACCTTGTGCTCGCTTTTTGCCTGTGTGTTCTGGTGGTGATTGGCACGCACTTTCTGGCAATCGTGTTCTGGCAGAAAGGCATCGCGAACAAGATCGGAGTTCTTCTGCTAGTTCCTGTTCTTACGGTCACCCTATTGTATTTTCGGCACCTGATCCGCGGTGCGGTTTCATCCCCCGAAATCACACTGTTAGTTGTTTTTGCATTTTTTTCAGTGCTTTGGAGCGACTTCCCCAGACATTCTTTCGAGCGCGCGGTTCCACTGGTCGTAACAACCGCGCTTGGACTAATGCTGGCCAGCGTTATGTCCTTACGGGGCTTGCTTTTGTTTTTGGCGACGTTCTACGGCATCGTGATTTTGTTGGCTATGGCGGCCATCATAGCCTTGCCACAAGCACGAGGCATTCCACCGTGGGGGAATACATGGAACGGAATTTTCCTGCATAAGAACGGCCTGGGAACTGCGGGGATGTTTGCTTTGCTAACGTGTTCCTATGCATCGGGACAATTCACTGGCAAACTAAAGACTGTCTTTGTTGCGACGGCAATTTTGGGACTATTCCTATTGATTGCCTCAGAATCACGGTCATCTCAGATCATCGCCCTGTTCGCTGTGACCGCGCTGTATGTTAGTAAGATTATGCCTCGAATGGAGACAATTTGGGCCATTGGATACATACTGTTCTCAATGATCTTTGTAGGCATGGTCGCATTTGTACTAGCCTCGACACTTGCAGAGCCTCTGTTTTCACTGATCGGACGAAAGCCCACGTTGTCCGCCCGGATTCCAATTTGGGAATTGGTCTGGCCCAATATTATGGATCGGTTCTGGGTCGGTTACGGATATGCCGCCCACTGGTATGAAAATGCTTCGCATCTGAGTATGTATTCGAGCAAGGCCAATTTGGGCTTCCTGCCCCACTATTCCCACAATGGGTTGCTTGAAACATTTCTTAATGTGGGTTTTGTGGGAATTTCTCTTTTGCTTCTAGGGTTGTTTCGCTTTTTCTTCTCGATGTTTTATGGGTTACGCTTTATCCCGGACCGTGAACCCATAGTCTTCGTTTTCATTTTGGGGATGGTGTTCATCTTCTCAAACATCACTGAGAGCATGGTGATGGAAAGGATGAGCGCCAGTTGGATTTTCTTCGTTGCATACACCACAAAGATGAACCTTGTCGCGAAAGCGCTAAGGGCCTCGGCGCGGGCGAACTATGCCGCCGCCCATTAGTTTCGGTTTATGTGCGCGGACCAAAACCTGCGATTTCCTGCGACCGTTTCTTTAACGACAACCATTTCAGCAATATTTGGATCCAAGCGAGATTGACAGCTACGGCTGAGTGGTATGGAATTTAGGGATTATCTTTTTAAGCCTTAACGAGTTCCTATTCGGTGGGAGACCCACATGAAAACAGCTATTTTTGCAGGCGGCAAGGGCTCGCGCCTAATCGAAGAAACACGGGTTCGTCCCAAACCACTGGTTGAGATCGCGAACCGCCCGATTTTGTGGCACATCATGCAGCACTACTCGACCTATGGTCATCACGATTTTGTACTGGCCCTGGGGTACATGGGCGATCTGATTAAACAGTACATATCGGATCTTTGTCAGCATGACGGAAATCTGCGCGTCGATTTCGCCAAGCGCGAGCTGTTTGGCGAACCAGAGTATAGGAATTCAGCCATAGACACCCAGATGCCGCCCTGGACTGTCGATCTTATTGACACGGGCACCGAAACGATGACCGGGGGTCGGCTGGCCCGTTTGCAACCATATCTTGGCAATGACACGTTCATGCTGACATACGGCGACGGGGTTTCGAATGTTGATCTGGACGCGTTATTGGCTTTCCACAAATCTCATGGCAAACTGGCAACCATAACCATGGTCCGGCCGCTAACGACCTTCGGTCACCTTCAGGTGCGCGAAGATGGGCTAGTGGAAGGTTTCATGGAAAAACCAGAAGTAGCGACTGACTGGATCAATGGCGGCTTCTTCGTGCTCGAACCCGAAGTTTTCGACGCGGTTGCAAGCGTCAATGGCGACGACATCATGTGGGAAGAGGGGCCTCTTCCTAAATTGATGGAGCTGGGCGAATTGATGGCCTATCGCCATTCCGGTTTCTGGTACTGCATGGACCACCTAGCAGACAAAAGACGGTTAGAAGAAATGTGGAAAAGCGGGAACCGTCCGTGGGCGACTTGGGAAGAAAAAAATGGCGCTCGGGACGATGTGTCGGGGCAGAATGGAGACAGACACCGGCTGGGTATTGGTCGTGGCGCGCATCCCGGTGATTGGGTGCGATATAAATCACTTTAGTGCCGCCTGCCCTCGGGCTGCACAATGCTTCAAGTGGTTTCACCTATGCCAGACACCCATTGCTCCCTGCGGTACAGTCTGGACGATCACTCGTCATTGAGCGTCGTTTCGGACGGGTGAGAGATTTGTTAATTTTGTGTTTAGTAGGAGTATTAAGTTGACGAGTTCTATGAATTTCAAACAAGCCCGACGAGATGTCTTGATTTTCTCTCAACGCAAGTTGAACACAGGTATTTCACGCTGCTCTGGGTACGAATTCGAAGATGTGGTCGCTCAGGTCGAGGGCGCGGATATCTTGATGCCAGCCCGCGCCCAACAAACGCGCGTTCAGGTTAATCCCAAAAGATGGCTGTCTAAACACACGGGTCTTTTCAAATATTGGACATCTGGCGTGCCGAAGACACGGCTTGAAAAAGACTATGATGTCTTTGTTTGCAATGTCCAAAAACCAATTGAGCTGCTTGCCTTGGATGCTATCCCGAATTGGCGCGAAAGAACGGGTGTAGCAATCTGCGTTCTCGAAGAGGTGTGGGCTGCTGACGTCGCTCTTTATTCCCCTTTGATTAAATCCTTGTCCGAATTTGATCTGATAACCTGCGCGTTTGCTGAAACTTGCGAACTACTGCACCGCTTGACGGGTAAGCCCGTTATCCAAATGCCTGCAGCTGTAGATATGGTGCGATTTGCACCGGCTGCGTCACGTGTTGAAAGGCCTGTTGACGTCTATTCAATGGGTAGAAGGCGTCCAGAGCTGCATGAGAAGCTGGTAAAAGCAATGAAAGCCCGTGGCGGCTTCTACCTGTACGACACGGCGACTAAACCTCCGGTCACCGAGCAGCAATCCGCGCACCGCGAACTACTGGCCAGTATCATCCAACACAGTAAACTTTTCGTAGTGGACATCGCAAAATTTGGCCACAAGGACCAATGCTCAGGACATCTCGCATGGGGGCCCCGACAAATCGAAGGAATGGCGGGCGGTGCAGTTCAGGTTGGATACGCGCCAGAAACACCTGACTACTATCAGTACTTTGATTGGCCCGAAGCAGTGTTCCGTTTGCCTGAAGACTCGGACGAGGCCTTGGAAAGCCTTCTGGCGTTGCTGGACAACCCGGCTGAACAACATCGTAGGCGGAAAATAAACTTCGCCAATTCGCTGCAAAGGCACGACTGGGTGCACCGCTGGGCCAGTGTATTAGAGTATTTGGATCTGCCGGAAACCGTGGCCATGATAGATCGCCACAGTCGCCTGAATGACATGTCCCGACAGCTAGGTATAAGCCAGTCAGAACAGCCCGACCTCGAAACGATTTCCTAAAACGACTTCAAGCCAAGCAGTTTCGGGCGTTTATTCACGATCCAAACTGTGGACCACTTTGCGTTCTAGGCAATAAGTACGGCCATATTCCCTTGGGAACCCTCTTGCGCTCTCCACTCTCTCTGGATCGTTTGTCCGGCCAAGTCGCCCTCGGACGTTTGGGCGATCAGCGCACCAAACCCTGCAGCCCAATTCCTTCGTAATTCGCGACACTGTCTTTCGGGATCATCCGACGTCCGTCGATGACCAGCGGTTGTGGGACAAACGTTTTGACCAATTCGGGCAATTTTGAAAACTCGGGCCATCGGGTCACTATCATCACCGCGTCCGCACCTTCGATCGCCCGGCTCAGTTCGTCCTCGTAAGCAATTGAGTCGCTAAAATGAGCCTCAGCTTCGTGGCGCGCAACCGGATCATAGGCGACGACCTCAGCCTGTTCGGTCAGTAACTTGTGGACAATGGTCAAAGCTGGGCTTTCTCGGATATCATCAGTTCCCGGTTTAAAAGCCAGGCCCAAGACAGCAATCCGCTTGCCGCGAAGGTCAGGGAAATGAGATTTCAATCGGTCCAGCATCTGGCCGGGTTGCTTATTATTGGTCTGCATTACTGCATTCAGCAAAGGCATCGGAGATCCGGCGTTTTCTCCATACGCAATCAGCGCCTTTACATCTTTGGGGAAACAGCTGCCCCCAAAACCGCAACCGGCCGCCAGATAAGTTATGAAACCGGGCCAGATGCGCTCCGCTTTCTCCGGTAGGATGGGAGTAAAGCGTTTGTCCAGATGCATACCCTCCATCGCCTCGACTACATCAACTCCCACATTGGCGCAGAGATTTCCGATCTCGTTCGAGAATGAGATCAAAGTCGCCAACAAAGAGTTCGCGGTGTATTTTATCATTTCCGCGGTAGCAGGGTTTGTCCTTACGATATCAACATTAGGAAAAACGGAGTAAAGCTCGTCCATCGCGGCGATCGCACGGTCATCACCTCCGCCGATAACGATGCGGTCAGGATGCATGAAGTCCGTGATGGCTTCGCCCTCTTTGAGAAACTCAGGGTTCATGCCAATACCGAAATCTTGGCCCGCTCTTTTGCCCGAAGCCTCCTCCAGAATTGGCCTGACAACCGTGTCAGTTGTTCCCGGAACGACTGTGCTTTTTACCACTACGACGTGATAGGCATCCTTGTCCTTGATTACCTCACCAATCTGGCGCGACACGTCGCGGATATACCTCAGGTCGATTTCGTTGCCATCGAACGGCGTGCCTACAGCAATCAGCGAAATGTCCGAATACAAAACCGCATCGCGCAGATCTGTCGTTCCGTGCAGCGTTTGGCCTACAGTCTGGCACAAGATATCTGCCAACCCGTCTTCGTGAATAGGCGGCGTGCAGGCGTTGATCTGATCTATTTTCTGCTGAACCGTATCGACACAGACCACGTCGTGACCCTTCATTGCCAGACAAGCGCCCGAGACCAACCCAACATATCCCGTTCCTATGACTGATACACGCATCACATATCCTCTGCGTCTCGATTGCCGCTGTACCAAATCATTGCGCGACGCAGCCCCTCGTCCACTCCGATCTCGGGGTTGTAGCCAATATCGGACCGGGCTTTAGCGATGACCGGGCAACGACGATTGGGA
This sequence comes from Ruegeria sp. BI12, assembly GCF_056537985.1. Classification (NCBI taxonomy): domain Bacteria; kingdom Pseudomonadati; phylum Pseudomonadota; class Alphaproteobacteria; order Rhodobacterales; family Roseobacteraceae; genus Ruegeria; species Ruegeria sp. BI12. Next base: position 228,778 of record NZ_JBQFSL010000003.1, read on the forward strand.
TTGTCGACAAGGTAGTCTTTGTCTTCCGAGACTTGAAAAACCGCTTTGCCCTGATAGCCAAATTCATCGCGGGCAATTGCGATAACACGCTCGGCCAAATTAGCCATAGAGATTTCGGGGTCTTCAATACCAATGTTGTAGGCTTCGCCCGGCTTTCCGTTCAACAGAATCTTGTAATAACCGCAGACGGCATCCGCGACATAGCAAAATGTCCGAGTGGGCGCGCCATCGCTGAACATCACGATATCGCGTTCAGCAAAGATATCGCGGGCAAAATCCGGCAGCACTCGGCGGTCCGAAATTTTCAGGCCTGGGCCGTAGTTATTGAACGGGCGCGCTATCGTGATCGGCAGATCGTGTTGTTGGGCGAACACGACGCAAAGCGTTTCGCCGTATCGCTTGGACTCGTCATAGCAAGCCCTTGGGCCAGTGCACGACACATTTCCCCGGTACGTTTCCTGAGTTGGAATGCTTTCGGGGGTTGGGTCACCGTAGATTTCGGATGTTGAAAAAAAGAGAAACCCTTTGATCGGTTTTTCCTTTGAATGCTGCGCCAAAGCGTAGTCCAACATATACCGCAATCCACCGACATTAGCGTCCATCGTCTTCAGCGCGTGTTGGCGGTAATAGATTGGCGAAGCGATTGAAGCCGCGTGGATGATGTAATCGAAATCGGCCATGTCGTCCGGCAACGGTTCCGTAATGTCATGGGTGACCAGTGTAACGTTGTCATCATCCTGTATGGACTTTAGCCAATCCGGTACGCCGCGCATGTAATTGTCAAACACAGTTATCTTGATCGGTGCTTGACCCGAAACGTTGTTCCAATGGACCACGGATTGCACCAAATAATACCCCAAAAAGCCTGCCCCTCCGATAATCAAAAGGCTTCGGCCTGACATGGTTTCAAATTCTGGTCCAAGCTTGGAAGCGATATATTCCAAATCGGTGGAGACAACTTCTTGAGCGGTTTTCACGAGGCTTCTCTCTACAAATACAATGACTGGTAATACGGCACTTTGAATCTCGCGTTGAACACGACGTTGCTTGCTGCAGGCAAACTCTTTCTGGTTCGAAGTCTTGAAACCAAACGGAGGCCTGGGTTGGTGCCGACTGTATTCAAATTGATTCACCGAAGAAAAATTTCATTTTGATCTTAGCATGCACCGCCGCGGATGAAGCAAAAGATTGTTAAGTGAGTTCAACTTGCGACCCCGCCAAGCCAAACGGATTGAATGCTGCAACCACCCAAGTTCCATTGTTGCAGCTTGGGTTTTTACCTGGACGGCTAGAACTTTTTAGCCGGGCGCACATGAATGTCGGTCACTTCCGCTGTGTTTGCCGACGACAAAGATTGAAGCACAATCTGCGATATGTCGTCCGGCTGCAGCAGAAGGTCTGGATTATAAGCTCGGTTCTCTTCTGCGAAAATACCTTGCTGCATGGCACTTGCCGTTCGACCAGGAAAGACGCTTAAGACACGGACGCCGACCGGGTTCAACTCATCACGCAAGGCGTCAGCAAAGGCTTTGAGCGCGTATTTGCTGGCTGAATAGGCGCCGGTGCCACCTCGGGCGTTGTTCCAGATCGATGAGTTCAAAAAAACTACCGATCCATGTCGGGCTGATAGCGCGCGTGATAACGCCTTCGTCAGAACCCAAGGGGCGCGCATATTAATTCTCCACATTCGGTCTAAATCCGTGATCGGCGAATGCGCAACGGTGCCCATGGCAAAGTCGCCAGCGGCGTGAACAAGTATATCAAGCTCATCGATAGTGGATGCAATTTGGTTGGCAGCAGCTTCCATCGCCCCGTCATCAGAGAGGTCAACTTTATGCCAGGTAAGTCGATCACTCTGTTTCGTCTTACGCGACAATGCATGAACTTCGGCACCTTCGGCCACCAAAGCCTCGGAAATTGCGCCGCCGATTCCACCGCTTGCCCCTGTAACCAAGGCAACTTGCGACTCAAATCGAGCCAACCTCATGACGCGCCTACCAGCAAGCCATGTTGCCGCAAAATTTCTGCCGCATGCGCCACACGATCAAACCCAAGTTGAGATCGCTCCGCGATATCCAAAAGACTGTGATCTCCATCCGAATAGTTCAGTACCCAAAGCAACGCCATCTGCTGCTCTTTGGAGTCCGATCTGCCACCAATCGCGTCATACAACCCGCGTCGTCCAAGCATCGGTTCCCCTTTCGGGTTGAGGTTCATGAACTTTTTGTCACGCTCAAGGATATCGATTACCTTCTCCAACCGGGTCAACGAGTCTTCCAACGCTTCCGGTCTGACGAATTCGGGATTGTCCGCCGAGGTATGATACTCTGGGAAACGGGAATATGGCGTTCGTGAAAAACAACCCATTGGCATGTCAAAACCCGGCGAACAGAACTGCCTTTCGTCGTAACCATAGGGTTCGAATTCCAGCATTTTGTGATCCGGTTGATCCTGAATCACCAATCTGACTGCCCGGTTGATTTCTGTGTCATCTCGGCGGCTTTTCTTGTAGTGAATCGCACCCGGATCGCCGAGGTTTGCCAGCACCAGACCATGCTTGACCCGGTCAACGGTAGCAGCGTTGCGCGCGAGCCAAGTGATCGCGCCAATTGTGGCGGGGATAAACAGAACACGGATTGTGTGCTGCGGCTGCGGCCCTTTCAATAGTCGACGTGCAAGTTCAGTCGCAACCACAATCGATGATAGGTTGTCATTGGCCAAAGAGGGATGGCAAATGTGGGCCGACAGTAGAATTTCATCCGTCGTTTGCCCTGGTATGACACACTCAGCGTAGGTGAGAGATCCGTCCTCAAGCGTTGCGTCCACGACGACCTCATATTCCCCTTCCTGCATAGCCTCAAGATCACGGTGCGGCAGGCAAAAACCCCAGTTCTCCGCGTAGTACCCGGTTCTATAGGGAATCCAGTCGGGATTCGAAGGATCCGAATGCAGGTGTGGCTTCAGTTCCGACAGTGACATGCGGGTGTGCACCGGACGACTATAGCTTACGATATGCAGATTGTGCTTTTGGAAATCGATCACCCTGTTCCCGGAGGCATCAGCAACCCAAGCGTCGCGAATGGTCCATTCCTTTGGAACATGCCAATCCAGAACGGGTTCGCCTGAAGGGACCTCGGTGACGGAAAGTGGAATATGCTCGCCTATCAGCGAGAGCGTTTCGCGCACACCTGGGCCCGTGATTGAACGGCATATTGGATATAGGCGAACGAGCTGAGAATGAAGCAACTCCCCGACGGGGGTATCCGCGCGGTCCGCCATCATCACTACTCCAAGACCTTTACTTCGGGCAATGGAACAACAAATCTTCCGCCCCATTCGACGATGCCCTTCATCGAGTCCATGATCTCTTCTTTGATGTTCCACGGAAGGATCAGCACATAGTCGGGCCGAGTCTCGAAAATCTTATCTGGCGCGTGGATCGGAATACGTGTTCCTGGCAGCAACTTGCCCATTTTGGCAGTGCTCACATCAACGGTGTACTCAAGAAGATCCGTCTTGACGCCACAAAAGTTCAAAAGGGTGTTTCCCTTGGCGGGTGCTCCGTACCCGACGACGGTTTTTCCAGCTTCCTGTGCGTCCATCAGGAACCTCAACAGATCCCGCTTTGTTTTGTGAACCTGTTTCGCGTAATCCCGGTATCGATTGAGCGACGTTAAACCCTCAGCCACTTCGCGAACTTCAAGTTCGGCCACGGATGGCAACACCGGATGATGGGTATCCACGTCCTCCGCACGGCAGGCGAACACTCTCAACGACCCACCTTGTGGCGCGATCTCTTGCACTTCGAAGACCTTGAGCTTGTGGCGTTCAAAAATCTCCCGAACTGCAATCAATGAGAGGTAGGAATAATGCTCGTGATAGATCGTGTCGTAGTAGTTCTTTTCGATCAGATTCAGCAGATGCGGGAACTCCATTGTAAGCACCCCGCCCTCTGCCAGGGCCGAATGGAAGCCGCTCACAAAATCGTCAATGTCCGGGACATGGGCCAGTACATTTGCACCGTGAAGAAGTTTAGCCTGCAGGCCTTCGCTTTGCAGCCATTCACCAGTTTCTCGGCCGAAAAAGCGAATTTCCGTTGGCAAACCTTTTTCGCGCGCGACCTTTGCGACTCCTGCCGATGGCTCAATCCCCAGCGTAGATACGCCATTTGCGTGAAAATATTGAAGCAGATAGCCGTCGTTGCTTGCGATCTCGACAACCCGGTGTTCCGGGCCGATCCCAAATCGTTCGGTCATCTCGGCGACATAGCCTTTTGCGTGATTCAGAATCGTCGACGAAAAGGACGAGAAATAAGCATAATCCTCATTGAATATGGTTTCGCGCTGTTCGACAGCTGGCAATTGGACTAGCCAACAGTCTGGGCAAACATATGCATGAAGCGAATAAAATGGCTCTGGCTCGAGAATTCTGGACGGATCTACATACGAATTCGCCAGCGGCGTGGCGCCCAGATCGACAAATGTTTCGGCTAAACCTTTGCCGCAACCTCGGCACGAAAGCTTGCCGCTCTTTGGAAAAATCTGATCAGGCATAACTACATTCAAAACAATGAACAAACACGAAATTGGTAGCATGGATGGAACGTCACCCAAAGCCATTTTTCCTGACCAAGCAGACTCTCAGGTCGCCAATCAAACCTAAGTATCGGTTTAATTGATCTGAGAAAAACGAGGCATATGAAACAGCTGGTCACCGTTTGTTTCTGGCTTTTCAAGATTAGTTAGGAATAATCGGCGCTTAGCGTTCTGGCCCTTAAACCGATTTTGGCACCTGCACTATGGTTGAAAATCAAAGCGTCAGCGCGCAGAGCATTACGCATCGGATTTCGGCCTACCCCAACAGATATGCATGCTCCCGGATCCAAAAAACGCAATTGTATCGGGCATGCCTTATTGTTTGCAAAAGTTTGACAATAAGGACATCAGGAGTGTCGGAACGGCCGAGTAGTTTGACCGGCCCAATTCAAGCATTGCGTCGTCCGCCAATGTATTTGTCAACCAACGCCTTCGTCCCACGAATATTTCCCGCGCTTGAAGCCCCAAACACAATCGATTCAACGCCCGGGAGCTCTGATATCCAGTGGATTGCTTCATCTGCTGGGATTGCCCCAGAGGCATAAACAGACATAGCGACAGCCCGCACACGTCCGGATTTCAATGCGTCAAGATAGGCATCATATCCGCCAGACATACGGAAGCCGATCTTGTTGATATTCGAGCAGATTATTGGGCGTTCAATGCCCTGCTTTTCCAGTATATCAAGAAGCAGCGGCATGTTCATTGTGATGTAAGCAGGCTCGGCGCCATATTTCTCTTGGATGTGATCGTGGAAAATTCGGAAAGCCCGATGGAACCCCACGCCAATCAATAAATCAGCAAAGACGTTCTGTATGAAAACAACAGGAGTTTTTGCTCCCGTGAACATTTTCATCTCCATATCAATCATTGCCCTGGCGATGCCATCCATTTCTTTTGAAGCTAGGGCTTTTGTCCCCGCAAGCGCGGTTGCAAACAGACCATCATTAGGCATGAGGTGTCTTATGGCCCCCAACATACCGTGGTCAGTTACGGCGTTGGCGTATTTATGCGCGTAGGGCATACAGGGGTAGAACTGGAAATCGCTGTAACGAACGGGATCGGCCCGAACACGATCAGCCACTTCTGAAATCTGATCATGGGTCGTACACATGAAAGTGCGAATACCCGCATCATAGGCAACATCCAGAACATCCATAATCGCGTCAGTTCTCTGAAAACGCATCGCTTGCGCCCGCGCTTTTTCTTCGGACATGTGGTTGACGCCAAAAAACTGATTATCGCCGAAAAGCAACTTATCCACGTCATGCACTCCTTAAAGACGAAACCATCCACGCCTTTTCGCGGGCGCGGGCTGCGTGACGATCGGGGCTTCACCAACAGGCATACCGGTGTCGGCATTGGCCAATATCATCGACATGGTTTTGTCGGTTTCGGTGGCAGAAGCAAAATCGTTTAAAATGAGGTCTGGTTTTCCTTGGGCCACAGCGGTGATAAATCCGTCAAGCTGGGCTGAGTATTCTTCGCCTCGCAGATAGAACCACACGTCGTCCGTAAGATCTGTCGTATATCTGACGTTCCAGCCTTTGGTATAAGTCGGCAATTCAGGATCAGCATTTCGTAGATAAAGCTGACACTCCTGACGGTCAGCGAAAAGGCGTCCGTTGGTTCCAATCATTGTGATCTTCGTCGACATTTTTCGATGGCTCTCGTCAGACCAGTTGACTGAAAGCTGTGCCGTGGGTCCATTATCCCATCGTAAGGTCGACATCACCTGATCATCTGCATCTTCTGAGAAAACGCGCGTGAGAACTGAGCCGGAAACCTGCGTTGGAGTACCAAAGAACCAGTTCAAAAGGTTCAAAGGGTGAGCCGCATAATCATAAAGGCAGCCGCCGCCTTCGGAATTGTCAGTGCGCCAGGTGCTACGCCGATGACGCAGTACGACGGGTCCATAAGCTTCGGCCTGCACGTGTGTGATATTACCCAGTGCTCCGGAATTCAGGATTCTACTGACTTCCCGGAACGCGCCAACATATCTGTAGTGATAGCCAACCTGCGTGACGACGCCCTTGTCTTTCGCCAACTCCGCCAAACGGAGGCTATCCTGCCAGTTAAGGCAAAACGGCTTTTCGCAAAAGACGTGCAAACCTTTTTCTAGGGCGGCGGAGGCCATGGACGCATGCAGACGTGACGGGGTCGCAATGACGACCGCATCCAAATCCTGAGTGGCAAGCATCTTTGCGTAGTCACTGTGAATTGTAACTTGCGCGTTCTTTTTCAGCACATCGCTGATGAATCTGGAGTCATCACAGGCTACTGCGTTGGCCATCGGATGCACATTGGCTATGGCATAGTGGGACAAGCCCATTTTACCCAGGCCAACAACGGCAATGTTGATTTTGTCCGCCATTCTCCAGTGCACCTCAAACTCATTAAAAAAATTGACGCATGTCGCCACGAAGGTTGCACAAACGTAGACAATTCCAGCGTCATACACCACCGGGCGAAATTCAAATTGCAATGCTAGTACTTTTTGACGCAGCGGACCTTCAGGTGGGTATGGGTGCCTCGACAATCATTCAAAATGAACCGGAACAACTTGAAGTTCTTTGTTACCAACGCTGTTACATGCTCAATTTGTTGGTGCGACAGTAAATTGAAGTCTGCAATTTCAGCCTCAGAATAAACACAGACGCCGCGTTGACAGCGCTACCTTCAATAAACGCAACTCGATTGGACGACACGAACAAAATCGGTAACAGTTTGAAACTACCCTAGTGTTATGTTTCTGGATTCGAAACACTCTTAGGCAGAATCACTCACACGAAGCCACATACAATGGCGACGCCAAAGGCTCATCGACATGACGCTTGGGCAATACCTTCGATCACCCCTGTGCAAAAAGACAAATAACATACGCGTGCCGGTTGGGGTTGACGTGCGCATCAAAAGGCCGCTGGACCAGATCCATTGAATTTGTGCATCACCCAGCATCTACTGCTCAATAGAGGCCGCTAACGTTTGGCAAAGGCCTTTTCGTATCGGGCGTCAGGCCAGACGCACAGCAGACCGTTACTGACCCGTGCCAAAAGTTCGGCGTCATCTTCGTGGTCCGTCACCACTGTGGCATCATCCAATTGTCCAGCATCAAAATACGCTTCGGCATTCGCAAGCTTGCCTGCGCGGCGCCACTTCCAGCCGGATCTTAGGGATGCTGCTGCAAGCTCAGGTCGGGTTCCGGGGTAGCATTGCAGTAAGGGCGCGATAATAGCTTCATAACCATTTGAGAAAACGACAAACCGCGCCGGTCGAGCCTTGCCTATTAGGTCTTCAAGTGCTGTGTTGGCGAAAGTGCGACCAAGCTTGGGAGCGATGCGTGCCCAACTGCGAAGGGTCCATGGCATCAACGTCGCGATGGCCATCACACGAAGCCAATCACGATAATCTCGCGCCCGTCGCCGCCCGCCAATGATCCTCCACGGGCGTGTCAAATCAAGACCGCGCAAGATTGCCGCCGCCAAAGGAGCAGGACGCGCATGGGCGAGAAAGCACTCGGTGGAATTTCGCAGCCAAAGTGTCTCGTCGAAATCGACGATCAGCAGCTTGCCCGCAGCTTTTTCCATGGCATGTGTAAGCTGTTCAGGAGAAGCAGTTTCGTAAAGGGGACGCTGCATCACCATTAACTGTCCATACTGCCTGAAGACGACCATTTGTCGTGCTGCACATGCTGCATCTCACGTACCACTTTTCTTGTTTGCTTGAACCCTCGCAAGCAGAGCCACCCCAGAATAATGCCCCCTTGAATAAGGTAGCTTTCGCTCAGATTGGATGGCAACAACAACAGCCAGATCGACAAGAACGAGAGTATTCGCAACACTTTAGACGGAAGTCCTACAAGGCCACTGCGTCCGTATCGGTACACGATGTATGGCACCCAACGGCGCAGGCATTGCGCAAATATGAGGGCTGCTCCCGCAGCAGGCAGGTAAAAGAACAGCAACGGAAACCCGTATTTCAGGATCTGTAAGGGTAAATAGACCCATACGCGGCTCAACTTATCGATACGGTTGTACGCATAATAGACCGCCCGAAGACAACCCAGTAAAGCGATCCAAGTAAGCAGGTATAAGAGTACAAATAGCCCGATTGCTTCAGGTTCTGTAACCCACGCAACCAGCAATGCCCCAGGCGCCGCAAACGCCACCGCCCACAACCAAGCCTGGCGTTCGGAGAAGTACGTCGCGGCCCTGTCAAAGCCAGGCGTTACCTTGGCTTCATGTTCAAGGCTTGCCGACACGGCGTCGTTTTCGAAGTAGCCGATCTCGTAGACGGTCCAGAAAGAAATGTGGAAGAAAAAAATGGCTAGGGCGACGCTGATTGGATCCGATGAAAATGGCACGAATGCCAACAGAACCAACAGCAAATCATCGCCAAGATTATCGAGAAAAAACGGTAGGCCGGTAGACTTGTTACGTTTGAAACGAAACGAGTAGTCTAGCGGAACATACCTGCGCGGACTTTTTACATTGTTATCCATAAAGAACCTTTTACCGGGGCATCAGACGCACACGCATATCAATCACTATTCATTTGTATATTGACGACTCTACGATTTTTTGACGTGCTCGCAAAACAGATCAAGTTTCGACATAAGACTGCTGCCGCTTTTGCAAGTAGATGCTGTTTCCCTAAATCATTGGAAGCAGCACGTTTCTTTCAGAGGTGAAGAAGGACAATTTTTGAATTCTCGATACAGTTTTGGATGTCGACTGCATTTCAGTTCAGGCCGTAAGACGGTGCTTTGCGCATCAACTTTGGCCCCGGTTCAATCTAGATACCTACTTTCACAATCGCGCAAACCAAAGCCTGAGACGCATGAAATTATTCTTTGGAAAAATCGCGCGCGACCATTTTTACCAATGCGAGTGGATATCGCTCTCCAATCCCGACCCGGCAACTGCGCCGCAAAATATCCAGTGTTCGCGGGCACATGTCCGGAGCATATTCGATCGGTCGCTGCGCCCATGCCCAAGGATCGACCTTTGGATGGAAGGTCCTTTTTTCAAGGATCGGATCCCAGTTTGAATAAACGTGCTTAGTGCTGTCAAAAACACGACTAACCCCGCGGCGTTCGGCAAAAGCCTCGGCTTCGTTTTCCGTATCAAATGTAACGACGACACCAAGTGCATTCTCGGGGTCATTTTGTGGAGCGAGGGGGAAGCGACCTTTTTCTAGCGCTTCTGTCACCACCTCGTATCGCCGCTTCATACGTGAGATAACGCGGTGCAGTTTAGACAGTTGCGTATTCATCATGGCACCAGAAATCTCGTTTGCCCGCAGACTCAGCCCAATGAACAAAGGAGAGGGTTCGGTAAACGCATCATTCCGATAGAAATCCCGATGTCGTGGTAGTTAAACGCACGAAAGTAGTCGTGATCGCTGCTTAACAAAACTGCGCCGCTTTCGCCGATGGTTATGTTTTTGTGCTGATTGAAACTGAAGGCGCCGGCGTCGCCAATTGCTCCGCAGTACTGACCCCTGTACTTTATCCCGACTGCCTGGCACGCATCCTCTACAACCAATAAACCGTGTTTCTTCGCGGTTTTAAGTATTGCGTCCATGTTGCACGGGCGGTTGCTCATGTGCACTGGCAAAATCGCCCGTGTGTAGGGTGAAATATTGTTTTCTATGTCCTTTGGATCAATTGCCTGAGTCTCATCAATTTCGACCAGAATTGGCACCGCCCCAACGTGGACGACTGCCGCAGCGCTTGCCATCCATGTATATGCAAGAACCAGTACCTCATCACCGGACCCGACACCCAAAGATGCAAGGGCCACGGTAAGGGCCAAAGTTCTGCTGTTAACCATCAGCGTTTGTTTCGCACCGGTCAGTTCGGACAATCGTTGCTCAAAACGACGACAATATTGGCCAGACCCAGAGATTCGAAGCAGATCACCCCGAGCGATCGCTGTTCCCGCTGCCAACCACTCACTAAATCCCAAACGCTGTACGCGACCGTCCCTCTGTCCCTGGTTTGGGATGGCCGTGCGAAGGTTTAGAGATCGCTAAAAGAATTTTCCAATATTCATCTCTAATTTACTCGCAAAATCCACCAATTAACTTTTTCCAATCGCGCCAGATAAAAAGCGCTCCAACACAACAATATGGAAATTATTCAACTTCAAGATGTACCGTATGAATAGGTGATCCGAACAGACGTACTGATCGTCGACGGCGGAGCCTACGGTTTGTCCAATGCCCGAGAGTTGATCGAGTCAGGTCTAAATGTGGTCGTGGCCGAAAGTGGTCTGCAACAAGAAACACCTGAACATTCAGCGCTCAACACCGTGGACATGCCCGATGCAGTTCGATCCCAAGCTCGGGCCAAATTCAATTCAGGTCTGGCGACACATTGGGATCAAGACAGCCAGCCATTCGGCGTCCGGTGTAGCGGCCTCGGTGGGTCCACATTGGCGTGGGCTGGGAAGTCTGCAGCTTTCAGCGAAATCGACTATCAGCAGCGGGAATGGGTTACAGGCTCGGACTGGCCGATTTCAAAGCGCAAGCTTGCACCATATATCGAGCGAGCCGGACAAATACTTAACCTTGGTCCACAGGTATAAGACTCTGCTTTGTGGGAGCTTTTAGGGACGACTCCGGCGCAACCTTCAATCGACCCGGCGGTATTCGAGGATTGTTTCTGGCAGTTTTCGCGTGGCAGAGAAAACCCTCTCGACCTTTTGCGAATGGGGAGCGAATTCGCCAATTTGGCCGCCAAAAACGTGCGTGTTCTGCTCAACGCTACTGCAACTAAGATAAACGTCGACACTACTTGAACCCGTTTCGAAAGCGTTAATTTTGCAACGCTGTCGCCAGAAATCCGTAATGTTACAATCCGTGCGGAAAGATGCGTCCTGTCAGCAGGAGCTATCGAAAACGCAAGGTTGCTGCTGGTATCCAACGATGTTCACCCAAATGGCTTGGGCAACCGTTTCGACTTGGTCGGACGCTATCTTTGTGACCATCTACAGGCGGAAATCGGTTATTTTGACGCCTCCGACGCACAGAGAATGACGCAGCGATTTGGCTTTTTTGACCTCCCCGCAAGTGGGCGCACGCATATGTACTCTAGTGGGCTTGCTACCTCCCCGGTAATTCAGCGAACCGAAAGGCTGTTAAACGGCGCTATCTTTTTTCTGGAGGAACGCTCTCAGGAAGATCCGGTCAGTGCGTTAGGTCGGTTATTGGGCGGCAAGAGCCAATCCAGATTGCAAGACGTGATGTTTGTGGCGCGAAGCCCGGTTTTTGCTCTTAAGGCCGCTGGAATGAAAGCACTGAATAGCGGAAAGCTCCCCAAATCCGTTCGCAATCAGATCGCCGAAGCTGCTGCTGCACTCATTCCAAATTCCTCTGTCCGCGAATTTCGTTATCGAGGGCTCCCACACAAGCTGGATGGCATCGTGGCCCATGCAATAATCGAACAAGCGCCCAATCCTGAAAACAGAGTCGTGCTTTCAGACCGTCAAGATCAACTGGGACAACACCTACCCAAGGTAAACTGGTCGACCGGTTTTGAAGAGCGCCACACACTGCTTCAAATGGGGAAGAACTTTGTTTCCGAGTTCAAGAAATGCGGCTTACCGTCCCCTCAGGTTTCCGAGTGGCTGCGCAATGGAAAGCCGGATCAGGCGGATATGTTTGATGTCGGGCACACCATGGGGACCACGCGAATGTCACTGTCACCAAGGGAAGGGGTCGTTACAACTGATTTGAGAATTCGAGATATTGAGGGACTTTATGCTGCCGGCGGTTCCGTTATGCCAACGACGGGACACGCAAATCCAACACTAATGATGATGTCCCTATCGATTCGCCTTGCAGATCACTTAAAACAAAAGGGGGCTTCTTAGGCTAAATACTCGTTTCGCAGTTGTTCAGGATGAGTCCATTCCCAAGCGGTGAACGGACGAACGATCCACTATTTTCTTTCGACTGAAATCAGATCCCTACATACAATGAATGCTACGGCGCTTCTTTGATCACTTTGTAGCAAGGATGGATAATTTAAGATGTGGTGAGCCGTGCAGGATTCGAACCTGCGACCCACCGATCAAAAGTTAGTTAAAATGGCTATTCCAGCGCTCTCCACGCCGCGCCATAATGAACCATACACAATTGTAATTTATTTCTTTTGATGGGATTTACTCGGCGCCCAACTCATATCTTTTGCCACGATGCGCTGCGCTAGATGGTTGCCGGGGCTGTTTTGAGGAACTGGAGCACGCGAAACTCACCAAATGACAAATCGACATTGCCGTATGTCATTGAGATAAGACAGCTTGATTGTGTTGTTAGAGTCTTGAAACTATCGAGTTCTTTGGTCTACGCATTCCGAAATTACAGAAGCGATCGATGCAAAAACGTCCGGTCGGCTCATGAGTTCCACATGCTTCATGTCCAGGCTGTAAAGGCGTTTGTCGCGTAAGTGCGTATCCAAAACGTCACCGCCCCTCAGAGAGGGATTGCCGCGTGACAAAAACACGTGTGCCGGGGGATCAAAGCGAGGCACGCGAAAATCACTGATTGCCAATTCGTGGGCAATTTCGACACCCCTGATCCTTGCTTCTTCGGCTTCAGGTTGCTCAGCTAGAATGCGCTTGATTTCAGGAACGACGCGCCGTGCTCTAAAGTGGCGCTTCCAGCCTTTGATGATGTAGCGCAGTCTTTTGTACGTGCGAAAGTACAAGGGCTGCAATTCAGGTTCTGCCCCGACCATTTTGAATGGAGGATCCAAAAGGACCATACCAAGGGTTTTTTCCTGCCCCAATTGCCTTGCCATTTCCATGGCAATCGGACATCCGGCGGAATACCCGCACAGAACAAATGGACCGGTCTTATTGGTCTGTTTAAGATTGGAAATAGCTTCGGATGCCAAGTCGCTGACAGACCAGTCAAACGGAACGGGAGTACCTTCTGTCCGATGGCTTGGGATATGGACAACAGAATGGTCTGGACCCAAGCTTCGGGCCATATACCGGCTGAAATTGACAGAGCAATGTACAATTAAGACTGTTGTTTTGCTCGTTCCTTGGCTGGAAATCTGAATAGCGTTTTCGCTCCCAGAGAACACCTCACCCGCGCGTCTTCCGGCTACCCTTTTGGCCAATTCAGCAACTGTTGGGCAACTAAAAAGATCGGTTGGTTCAAAGTGAATTCCTTGCTCGCAACCCCTGGCATAAGCCGAAAGCGTCGCCAAACTGTCGCCACCCAAATCAAAGAAATTGCCGTTTCTCGTCTGACATGGCGTATTCAGCGTTTCGGAAAAAATTAAGGCTATTTGCTCCTCAAGCTCTGTCTTCGGGGGTGCGCCCACGTGGGATTGCAGGTGCTCGGTGACTATGGCCTTGAGTGCGTTTTGATCCAACTTTCCGTTCGGAAGGATAGGAAACACTTCAACACCAACAACCGAACTTGGATGGAACGGTTCTGGAAGACTGGCCTCAATGTGACGTGCGGTGGCCTCACAAATCGGGTCGCTGGGTTCGCATTCTATCGCCAAGATAATACTGTTGGAGCCCGCAAGCGCCAACGAAACGGCAGCTATACGGCGTTGTTCAGTGACAATTTGAGCAGCAGCCTCAATTTCCGAAAGCTCGACTCGATGTCCGCGTATTTTGACTTGTTTGTCACGGCGGCCCAAGAATGTGATGCATCCCGAGGCGTCAACAACCCCAAGATCGCCTGTTCTATACGCCCGGATCCCTTCATCCCCAATTTCAAAGAACCGATTTTGTGTTTGTTCCGTATCGTGTAGATAGCCATTTGCGACTGTGTCGCCAGCAACAATGATTTCACCGGTCATCCCCGGTTCAGCGGGACAATCATCGTTATCGAAGACGCCCACCCAGGTTCCTGGAATTGCCTTCCCAATTGGAACAATCGGGCCCTCTTCAAAAGCGGTAGCATCAAACGAAGTGCACCAAACCGTACCCTCCGTCGGCCCATACTCATTCATCAATACGCAATTGGGCAGCAACTCTTTTAATTCGTGAGGCAAGCTGTCGTAGAGTGCCTCTCCTGCAGCGATTAGAACCTGCAGGCTTTGCAAATCACTTTGCGGTACAGACATCAGAAGCGCGCGAGCCAGACTCGGCAAGCACAAAGTATGGGTCACCCTGTGTCGGGAGATCAATTCTCCTAACTGGTTCGGATTTTGCTCGGCGCGTGTCTCGGCGACGACCAAATGCCCACCAGTGCAAAGTGTCCAGTAAATTCCGGCAACAGAGCTGTCAAACGCCAAAGAGGACAGCAATAGGTAGACTTCTGGCGCAGCACAGTAAACCTCATCTCGCGCGATCGTTGATGCGGCCAACGCCGAGTGAGAAATCTCAACACCTTTGGGTTTGTTTTCTGACCCGGACGTGAACATGACATAGGCACGCGCACCCAGCTTAACTTCGTCCGGGTGGATCGCTTGGTCGATCACGTCAATTAGAACAGGATGAGCAGATTTCGTGGGCAGGTTATTTTGCGACGCTCGTGACGTCACAATGAACTGTGGCTTGACCGTTTCCATCATCTGCGAGAGACGAATTTCCGGATAATTCAGATCCAGCGGAACATATGCTGCACCTGACATCATCACGCCTAAAAAGGCTGCAATTGCATCCACGCCACGTGGCAAAGCTA
This sequence comes from Ruegeria sp. BI12, assembly GCF_056537985.1. NCBI lineage: Bacteria > Pseudomonadati > Pseudomonadota > Alphaproteobacteria > Rhodobacterales > Roseobacteraceae > Ruegeria > Ruegeria sp. BI12. The sequence continues at coordinate 244,029 of NZ_JBQFSL010000003.1, forward strand.
CAGGGACTATATCGTCTTCAGTCACACCAGCTTTGCGCAGTGAAAAGGCTAGTTGCCGCGCGCGTTTCGACAGTTCGGAATAAGTTACCGTTTGGTGGTTGTCAGATATTGCGACCGCATTTGGCGAAGCGTCAGCGTGTTGCAGGAAGCGATGAATGACAGTTTCAGCTTTTGGCGCGGGTACGATGTAAACCGGGTTAGAACCGCCTTTCATCAAATTGCATATTGGCGTTGTAGGATCATGAGCAATTGCAAACAGGACGCGTTTGTAGCTTTCGAGGCATGACCGAATGGCTTCGGCGGAAATACGTTCTGGGTCGAAATAGACTTCAACATCGAAGTCTTTCTGCGGCGTCACAAGAAGCGCTAAGGGATAATTGCTGAACTGCGCTGTCTTAAGACCAGTGATCTCAATGTCGTCAAAGACGAAATCTTGTTTCTGAACGCCTTCATTCACAAACAGCGTATCGAAAACGGGGGTTCCACTGGCGAACGGGGCGCAGCTTTGAACGTCTGCGAGCGAGGCGTGCTCATGTTTAAGTCGTTTCAACTCGGTGCGAGCGTGGTCTTGCAGGAGCGCGCCCACTGGTTGGGACGGATCGATTTTGAAACGTACTGGCAGTGTGCTTATGAATGCACCAACGGCTTGAGAAATATTGGGGATTTCAGGTGGACGTCCTGCAGTCGTGGTACCAAACACGATGTCGTTTTGCCCGAGAAACCTGCGCAAGACCAATGCCCAAGCCACAGACAAAACCGTATTTGTTGTGACCTTCAATTCTGCCGAAGCCCGATTTACGCTCTCCATCAAGTCGCTGCCTAATCGCTCGGCGTACGAGACTTGGGTCGGAGACTGATTTCGGCTGTCCAGTTCAGGAAGCAAGCAGGGTGCTTCCAAGCCCACAAAGTAATCGGTCCAAAACGCAGTGTCCGTCAGTGGACCCTGTTTTTTGAGCCAGGTCAGATAGGTTTTGAAACTTGGCGCAATCGAACCGGCAGGGCTTTTTCCATGGTAAAGGTCGAAGAGATCTCTAATCGAAACGCCGGTCGACCACCCATCACTGATAAGGTGATGAATTGTCCACACAAACCGCCAGCAATCTTGCGCTTCCTTGATCAGTGTAACTGCCATCAAAGGAGGGCTCTTCAAATCAAATTGCCGTAGCTGCTCAAGTTTCAGAAGGTCGTCGAAACGCTGTTCCAAATCTGGATGCTCAGTCCAATCCAATTCGGTCCACGGCAGGTTAACCTGTTCCTGGATGACCTGAACGGGTTGCTTCACACCCTTCCAAATGAAACCGGTTCGGAAAACGTCGCGCGCTTTTACAAGAGCCTCCATCGCAACTTTCAGCTGCACTGGGTCCAGAGGGCCCCGCAACGTGCAACTGACTACAGCTACATATTGTCCGTGTAGCTGCGCCTCGCCATCGACATGAAACAATATCCCGCGCTGGGCGGAAGACAGCGGAAGAATGTCGGCTACACCTTGCGGATATCCCATGTCAGCCCAGCGCCTCCGAGATGCTTGAAAGATCATCATCGTCCAGATCGAGCAGAGCTTCTTCCGGGCCTTCCCCAATGCTGACTGACGACAAATTGTCTGCATGTGCAGCAAGTGCTCGAACGGTTCGGTATTCAAACAGCGAGGTCGCAGGCAGGGCATACCCCTGTTCATTGGCCTTCATAGCAATCTCTATCGCGGCAAGGCTGTCGACGCCTAGATCGAAAAAGTCATCGGTCGCACCGATCTGGAGTTTACCCATCACCGCAGACAGTATGTCGGCCAACTTTTGTTCCGTTTCCGTCTCAGGTGGAACCAAACCCGAGCGCTGCACGCCCCGCCTGCTTCCATTGGGCAGACGGGATGCATCAACCTTTCCATTGGGGCTAAGCGGCATATCCTTCACAACAACCACTTCGTCAGGCAGCAAGCCACTTGGAAAATGGGCCTCTAGTGTCTGCCAAACATCTTGTTCCGCGATATTGCGACCGGCCACGTAAACGGATAGCTTCTGTTGGTTGACGGGCTCGTCAAATCCGATCTCTTCTAGGATCGCCTCGACGCGCTGCGTATCGATGTCGTCATTAAGCTCTTCTAATGCCTGTTCGCGGGTTTTGTGACCTAAGCGCACATCCCAGGAATAGGGCAGTGCGTAGTTGTGGTACCCCTCGCGTGACTTGTGCAAGTGGATCCCGGTGTCATTGATCAGGCAATTGGTCGACCTACCAGTGTCCGATGGGCGTTGCCATGCAGTTTCCTTATCAAGAAACTCGTAAATCTCAGCTACGGGCACGTCGATGTAGCGGTAAATGTCGAGCACCTCGATCGGATCCAGAAAGCGTCCATCCTTCAGGTCATCCGTTTCCAAAAGCTTGGAAAGCGCGTCATCTTTTGCGTGATAGGCTTTACGCGCCTTGGTAACCATATCGTCCAGCTGGGAGCACGTTGGGGCTGCGTTGCGAAACAGGTCAGGGGTCAACCGTGTTTCAAAGAACTGCCCTCTGGACAATCCTGTCACCACCATAGGCGCGCCTTCGGCCAAAGCCGTGCGGAACGCCAAAGTGTATAGCGCCTTGAAACAACCCTGACACACGTTGGAGTGTGTTTTAAGGCTGTCGACGAATATCTGGTTCATCTTGTCAGTGCTGAGATAGCGATGATCCCAACCAAGATCGTCTGCTACCCTTTGAATATTCGTCTTCGATTTTTCAGAGATATAGCCATTGTCCAAAGTCACGGCGAGCACCCGCGACGTGTAATCAGCAAGCCGGTAGGCGGCGTACGTGCTGTCCTTGCCACCGCTCAGCATCATGACCGCGTCGTATTTCCCGGTGCTCGCTTCGGCTGCACGCGCTATTTCGCGTTGTAGCGCGGGTTCATCCTTAAAGTAGGCCTGCGCCCGGGCTTTGTAGTTGTCGAATTCTGCGCAAATTTGGCACAGATCGTTTTCAACAAAATCTACCCCGGGCACGGAATCCGTGAGGCCACATGTTTTACACTGCTTGTTTCTGCCAGTAGACGGCACTGATCCGAACGAGACATGAACGGCATTCACATTCGGCAATTGTCGCAAAACGCGGTCAATCTCTGCGACTTCGAAACGGACACCGCCGATTTTTATTTGTTGATCCGCCCGGCCAAGGTAATCAAATCGTCCGTTTCGATTGATACGACCCAAATCACCAGTTCCGTAAACCTTGCCCTGAATTGCTGTTGGATCCTCCAAGAATTTCCCTTGAGTTTCGGAGGGTGCGCCAAGATATCCCTCGGCCAAGCGGCCGCCGATAACGATTTCTCCGGTTACACCAATAGGGCACAGGTTCATGCCTTTATCCCTGACACTGACCGAAACACCTGCTGCCGGAGACCCTATTTGGACCGAGAGCTCGGTATCAGTTCCGGGGTCATATGTGTGGTGCATCGCGCCGACGACGGCTTCTGTAGGGCCGTATTCATTAATCAGAGTTAAGGACGGTGATAGATCTTGGGTCGCTTTGCGGCAGAGTTGAGATGTCAGGTTCTCACCACCCAGAACAAGCGTCTGAATACGCTCGACAACATGACCCTGTTTGCAAGCCAAGGCGAGGTGAGAGGGGGTCAATTTCACGACATCCACCGCGTCTTCGGTAAACACGTCCAGCACTGCAAGGTCAGGGTCGGAGTGCTCCGGGTAGATACGGATCGACCCACCGGTAGCCAACGGCGCGAACAAGGACGTCAGTGTCAGATCGAATGATATTGAAGAAAAGAATGCGTAGTGCGCAGGGCGGTTGCCTGTGAAAGTCTTTGCAGCCCAGTGAATGTAGCGTGACAGGTTTGTGTGATTGACCTCAACGCCTTTTGGTACACCTGTCGAACCAGAGGTAAACAGAACATAGGCAAGGTCACCGCCAGATGGTCTCTCAAAAGTGCGTGGTGTATCTGCATTGACCAGTGTGATGTTCAAGCTGCGACAAGCAAAAGCGCGGTTATCGTCAGGGGGCACGAATACTGCCGCAGCGCCTGATATTTTGACAATCTGTTCTGCACGCGCGTTTGGTGTGTTTGAAGCTATGGGCACAAAGCTGCAACTGGCTTTCAACACACCCAACATGACCAAAATGAAATCCATGGATCGCGGCAGATTGATCGCTATGGGAGACCCACGCGGGATTCCGAGGCCAATGAGGTAAGCTGCAATCTGATCGCTGCGCCGGTCAAGTTGTCGGAAAGTTATCTGGTCGTCGCCACACGACAGTGCGATTTCATCCGGGGATTTGACAACTTGTGCCGAGAACGCGTCCAAAACTGTTTCGGGCGCACCCGCAAAGTTTTGCCTTCCAAATACAATCGCCCGATCTTTTTCATCTGCAGCTATGTCCAGTTCTGCTATACGCGTATCCGGAGCCTCGACCGTAGCTTTCAGGACACGAAGGAAATGGTTCTGCAGGGCCCCAGCCAGTACGTTATCTAAGATTTCCTCATGTACATCCAGGAACAGCTCTGGCTTGCCGTTTCCTTGAAAATCCATGATATGGAGACGAATGGCATGGCCCGCGTCATGCGCACCGCTATGGAGCCATTTCACCGTTGCCGGCTTCCCGGCGAAGCTTCCAAACTCGGCTTGAATGTAGTTGCAAACGGCGCTTATGCCCGACGTGTCGATATTCGCAACCGCGCCGGGTTTCGCCCGCTTCAAAAACGTGCCCAGCCCGGTTTTGACCTTTACATGTACATCCAACAGCGTGTCTTCAGCGTCTAACTCCACAGTTAACGGCAAAACTTCGACAAATGGACCCACCGTTCTTTTGTCTTGGCTCGACAAGCGGTTATGGGATGGCAACCCAATGGTGATCTGGTCGTCGCCCGTGACCCGGTGCAAATAGCCGATATACGCCGTCAGGTAGACTGCCAGCTTCGACAAGTCTGGCGTGAACAGGCGGAATTCCGATTGGGTTACAGCGTGCTCAAGCGTGTCCTGTATATCCTGCGAAATCTCCACAGCAATACGTTTGGAAAAACCTGCTCGCTTGGCGTTACTACCGTATGGTGGGGACGATGGGTGGAAAGGCGAAGGCGTCGCAAGTACCTCGGCGGTGTTGAGCAGTGGCGGGCTTTCAAAAAAGCTTGGCAGCGGCTCAGCAGTGAAAACACCGTCATGATCGATAGCCGAATAGCGTTGCGACACTTGATCAAACAATAGAGCACCGGACTGTGCATCACACACGATGTGATGTTGACATACGGCCCAAACCCAATGGTCGTCCGCCAACTTGATCAGTTGGCTGCGCAGTGTTTCACGCCTTAGATCAAACGGAATTTGAACCCACGCATCGAGCTCACGCTCCAATTCAGTTACCGCATCAGGCGACTGACTGGCGTCCTTACACTCCAGAAGCCCTTCAACTGCATCTTTGACAACTTGAATGGGCGCATCAGTCCCTTCTCGAAAAACCGTGCGCAGAATTTCATTGTCCTGAACCGTTTCGAAAAGCGCTCGTCGAAACACATCGGGGTCCACCTCGAAGTTCAGGTCAAATCGCCAAGCCATATTGTAAGAAGGCAGGTCCGGTTGCAGAAGATGACCTTTCCAGAACCTCAGTTGGCTTTCAGACAATGGATGCGACATGTTGGCCACCTCAGGAAACTGCGATGCGCCGATTTTCGGCATAAACGGAAATTGCAGTGATAGAGCTGAGGTTTTCCAGCGTGACGTCCTCCAAAGGGATTTCAATGCTGTAGGTCTGTTCGACGAACGAAACCAAAGACATGACGCCCAACGAGTCGATCTTTCCGCTTAGCAACAGTTCTTCGTCGTCTGTCACTTTTTGGCCGCCCAACAGCGTGACGCAAACGTAATCGCGCAAAGCCCGAATTTGTTCTTCAGGCTGCATGCTGTGCATCTTTCTGCCCGGCGAGCTTGGCGCGGTCTATCTTGCCCGTCGAAGTGCGGGGCATTTCTTCAAGCCATTCGATGTGATGAGGCACGGCATAGCGCGGCAAAACAGCTTCTACTTTGGACCGAACGCTTGACAGATCTTCTTTTGAACCGCCGGTGACATACGCATGTATTTCATCGCCGCATACTGTCGCCACCGCCTCGATAACCAGTGGAGTGTTGACCAAAGCAAGTTCGACTTCATCCAGTTCGATGCGAAAACCCCTGAGTTTTACTTGGCGATCTTTGCGTCCGATCAAGAAAATTTCGTTGTTATCCGCTCTTCGAACGATATCGCCGGTACGGTAGAATCTACGCACATTTCCGTCGGTGTCCGGAAGATCGCAAAAAGCAGCGTCAGTTAATCCGGGATCGCGCCAGTATTCCAACATGACCTGTTCGGAAGCGATCAGGAGTTCTCCGGTTTCCTCGTCTTCAGATCCGGTGCCGATACGAGCGGCCACCCCAATATCCGGACGTCCAATAGGCAACGGGCTGGCTCCGTCCAACTCTGCATGCGTCATCATGGCTGTCGTGCAATGGTTCGTTTCTGTCGGACCGTATGCATTCAGAAATTTCGCATTTGGGGTATGTTTGGACAGCGCCTTCAAAGCAGCCGGAGGCATTTTTTCTCCGGCAAACATGACGATCCGCAACGCTTCCAGGTTTCGATCCTCCAGCACGCCGCGTTCTACCATTTGGATCAGGGCATATGGGACAGAGTACCAAACAGTGATCCTCTCCTTCTCCGTCAACTCCGAAAGGCTTGCAGGTAGTTTTGCATGCATTTCGGGAATAACTACGGTGCAAGCTCCGGCCTGGGCAGTGCTGAAGATATCAAAAATCGACATGTCGAAATGAATAGGGGTGTGGTGACTCACTCGATCTGACGCGCGTAACGCGCACAGTTTCGAGGCCATCTTTGCGTAGGCCAACCCGCTTTTATGGGTATGGACTATGCCCTTTGGTGCGCCGGTGGTCCCGGATGTCATAAGGATGTAAGCAGGATCCTCGGTACTCCTATCCGGACCGCAAGCGGGCTCTAGATTGCCCGAAAAATCATCCAGGGGCTGTGAAATGTCAAACAGCTCGCTTTCGGAAAGAACACTCGAAAACTTAGTTTTGCGCGCTGTGTCAGTGATGACCAATCTAGCCGAAACGATCGATACTTGCGCCTCAATGCGCTCGGTCGGTGCTGCGGGGTCAATCGGAACATAAACGCCTCCGATGCGGAGGATGGCGTAAATCGCCGCGATGGTTTCCGCGCCTTTGACCGAGCAGACAGCCACTCTGTCACCGCGTTCTATGCCCATGGTGATTAGTGCATTTGCAATCTTGTCGACTTTGGAGTTTAGCGCAGCGTAAGTGGTGATTTCCCCCAGCGTGCTGACCGCCGCAGCTTCGGGCGTTACTTGTGCGTACCGCCTGAGTGCATCGTCCAGGAACAAGCCCGCTTCGATCATTGGGTCACCATTACAACGGCGTCACCGAACTGCGGGAACCAGCCGATCGTTCGCTCGTAGAACCAGAACATTGCAATTGCGATCAGGGCGACGGAACCGAATTGCAAAAACACAACGCGGTAGGCCGTCAGGCGCCGCAAGGCGAAGAAGATGGGGAACAAAACGACCACAATGGCGAGTTGCCCGACCTCAACTCCAATATTAAATGTAGCCAGTCCAAGCGCCTTGCGTGTGGGGTCGAGGCCAAGTGGCTCGAGCACATTTGCGAAACCGAAGCCATGGAATATCCCGAACAGAAAGACGACCTTCCAAGAACTTGCGTGAAAACGAGGTACAAGGTTGCCGACGGCGACGGCAGCGATCGAGAAAGCGATAACCGCCTCCACCAGCGTCACAGGCAGGGTTATGACTTCGAAGGTTGCGAGACAAAGTGTGATAGTGTGGGCGATCGTGAACACCGTTACGATCTTGACGGTTTCCAACAGGCTTTCGCGGATGTTCTCGGAAGGAACCCAATGCCGGTTCTCGATCCGCATGACCGCTCCCAAAAGCAGAGTCACCAAAAACAGAACGTGATCAAACCCAAGCCAGATGTGCCAAACGCCGTGCACAAAGAACGTCCGCGCAATATCGCCTACCGGTTCATCATTCAGGTAAAGGGCCTTTGAGCCATCGCCCGGCGCGAAAATCAGTGAGATGTAGGCCTCGTTCTCGTCCATCCCGTTTCGGGTATTGCTACCAATCAGTGCATAACCTCGATGGGTTGGATCGACGTCAGAGAACAGGCCGTCATAGGCCATCTCGATAGTTGTCGGGGTTTGCTCGATGTCTAAGACAGTAAAATGCAGTTGAGCGAACGTATCGACCGACGAGTCAAAAAATGAGATGTCGTCAAATTCAACCTGAAGGGCTTGCCCATCCGACAAAAGTTTCATGCGATTTTCGAAATATTCGAAGAAGAACTCTTGTGATTGCCGGACTTCGTCCTCAGTCAGCGACGTCGAAACCTCCGGCGCCCCTAGCTGAATTCGGGTTAGATCCGTCAACGTTGCTTCAATCCTGCCACTCAGGGTGTCATCGGTGACGTCAAAATAAACGTAGCTCTCGTTGAACTTGTGGGCATGAACCGGCGTTGCGAAGGCTACCAGAATTAAGCCGCCTACCCACAGAAAGAGCGCAGCCAACGATCCACTAAACGAATTTGTCCAATTCGCGGCGCGGGTAGTGGATTCGCGATCAGCGTTTTGCATTGGTTTAGTCTCCCCCGTTTTTCGGTTGGGAACTTTTTCCAAGTTCCATCCTTGCAATTATTTCGCGTTGAATGTCCGAGGTACCCGAGTAGATGACACCGCCGAGGGCGTCATTCACATCGGTTCCTGAATTTGAACTTTGCAGATACCCACGACCGCCAAACGTTCGCATTGCATCCATGCTGGAACTTAGAAACGCCTCAGAAATGTGAAGGTTTGCCATCGCCGCAAACTGCGTCAGGGGTTGTCCGGTATCGTAAAGCTGTGCCGCGCGCGCCAACATTAGTTCGCAGGTTTCCAGACGTACGCGCATGTCTGCCAAGCGGTTGGAAACGGATTGGAATTCCGAGATCGACCTGCCAAATTGCTTACGAGAAACGGCATGCTCAGTGCACTCGTTCAATTGGCGGCGCATCGCGCCTACTTGCGCTGTTAGGATAAAGCACCTCTCCCAGTCGAGCGTGGCTTGTAAAATCGTAGCTCCGGCGCCTTCTCGTCCAATTCTGCGGGCCTCCGGAACCCAGCAGTCACGGAACTCAAGCTGTCCCATGGGGACGGAGTTCAATCCGACTTTTTCCTGCCTATCAGCTCGCAAAAACCCTTCATCATCGGCGCGCACAACGAAGGCCGACAAACCCCAACGACCTTTCTCGGGCGCGGTTTGTGCGAAAACGATCGCGAAATCGCAAACAGGCCCCATGCCGACAAATGCTTTTTGACCGTTCAGGATGTATCCCGTCCGATTGTGTTCAGCGGTCGTTTGCAGCGACAACGCGTCAGATCCCGCCGTAGGTTCGGTCAGTGCAAATGCGCCAATCAATTCGCCGGACAAGAGCCTCGATAAGTACCTGTCTTGTAGCTCTTGGGAAGCAAATCGAATAAGGGGGCTTTGAATAGTCCAAATCTGTGAGATTATGGCCATCGCCAAGCCGCTATCCGCGCATAACTCACCAAACAGCAACATTTCCTCAACGAATTCACTGGCACTATTAATTGAACCGCCAAGGCCTGGCGGTAAAACGAACTCAAAAGCGCCACATCCACCGGCGGCTTTCCACACTGTGCGTAAGTTCCCATCAGAAACGTCAGGGCTTGCTTTTGCAAAGTCCAGTCTAGCGCATCTGGTATCGCGGTTTGTATGGCGCGTCGCTTGGTTCACTGTCGTATTCGATTAGGTGTACTAAACCCAATACGCACGTCGAAGCTGGCCGGATCATCCTATTCAGAAATTGACATTTAAATGTTTGGACGGAAATACAGTGCAGAAAGCGCATTATTGTTTTTCATCAAACGGTGGACGGCGGTCTTGGCCACCCTTTGAGTCGATTGATAAATGCCTTAATGTTCTATTTTATTTGAATTTTTAGTTACTTTGGGTGGTGACGTTTTGCAAAAAAGCAGCCAGCCCTCCATCAACCTTCTCCTGCTGGCAAGAAGCCTGCAATGCCTTGCAGTTCTTTTTGTATTTTGGGTCGGTCAGCAGTTCTTGAATATCATTTTCGATCTTTTCGACAGTATCCGCGTGGCGCCCCGCGCGACCAATTCCATGAAAGACAGCTCTGGCTGCGCTGCCCTGCTGATCGTTGACATGCGGATACAAGAGAACAGGTGTTGCAGCCTCAACGGCTTCGATAAAACCGCCTGTGCCTCCGTGCATTATTGCAAGATGAGCATGCTTTAAAACCTGGTGTTGGGGGACCCACGCCACAACATCAACGTTTCGTGGGTAGTCACAACTGCCACCATCCTCCCAATTCTGACCTGCAGCAAACAGGAACTGCCACTCTGGATGCTTACGTGCGACTTCCCAAAGGTTAACAAGCAGATCGCTCTTAGGCTTCATCATTGTTCCGAAACCGACGAAAATGCGTTTCTTTGTGCCCTGCCCCGAACAGAACCTGCGCACTTTTTCGCGATCATGAGGCTTTTCCGGACGATTTTGTATTACCATCGCTCCGAGATACGAAAAATCTGAGTAAGGACGTGTTGGCAAGTCAACGGACCGCGGGAGAAACAAGACAGTGGGAATCTTGTAAGTCCATGGCATTTGCCAGCAAATCAGCCGTCTTATTCTTGCGATCGGAACGTTGTAACGCCGTGCCAGTTCAAGCAGCGCCGAAGTAAAATCTGCACCTTGATGTTTGAACTTGTTTCTTAGAATTTTTTTCACTTTCCAAATCAGGAAACTCATCCAAATAATTGAGACCCCAATTCGACTTCCCCGCATACCAACACCCGGACACACGCGTTTGTTCAAAGGAGGCGCCTGGGATCCGGGCGGCGACAAGAACATACTGCTATACTGAATGACCGGCGGCCCCAGAGACAAGCTGACTATTATGTGCGCGTGGAGTTCACAGTCGACAAAGATAACATCTGGTTGAAAACGGGACATTGAGGCAGAAAAATCATTAACACCAAGGGCATCCACTGCACAATCCAGACGATCATTTGATGATAATGTCCTTAACTGGTCTGCAGTCAGTAGGTCTGCGAAAGCATCAACTTTTGGAGTTGGAATCTCGCCGTACTCCAGACCGAAATGTGAAATTAGATCGAACGACGACTTTGGCGCAAAAACACACACCTCGTAACCGACTAGTTTTGCTTGCTTAGCAAACTCTACCGCACTGTTAAGCGGGCCGCTTATCCCACTTGATACTATCGCCAATCTTTTAGACATCGCCTTGCGAAACTGGGCCGGATGAATTTGTTGTCAAGATCAGGCGTGTTTTCCCAAGTTGCTTTTCGAGGAATAGATCGTGGGTGTGTTTCCCGATTCTGAAATTTTTCAAAGATATCATGGCGCTTGGGCAACCACGCAAAAACCCACGTGCCGAACAACAGTCTGCACATAAGTTCTTTACTTTTTCCACGCGAACGCAGAGCGACATAAGTTATTCGAAAAAGTGGTGAGCCGTGCAGGATTCGAACCTGCGACCCACTGATTAAAAGTCAGTTGCTCTACCAACTGAGCTAACGGCCCACTCTTTTGTTGGATCTTGTTGATCCGTGGCGCTCTTTAAGTCATTTTCCCGACCGGGTTCAAGACCTTAATTGCACCTCGTTTCGCCAAAGTAATCAGTGTTTCCGGCGACCCGATAGGCGGCCTAATTAGGCAGGTGGCGCAGGGGGGTCAACCCCCTTTTTTCAGGAATCTGCATCGCAGGGTGGATTCCTATCGGGCGCAGGGTTATATGCCCGCCATGCAAGGATTACAGAACACTGGTTTGCCCTTCATGAAGATGCACGGGCTGGGCAATGACTTTGTCGTTGTGGATGCGCGCGCGTCTTTGGCGCGGGTTACCCCAGCGCTTGCACAGGGAATCGGGCATCGTCAGTTCGGCGTTGGTTTCGACCAGCTTGCCATCATCGAAAACGGCGAATCGGATGCGCATCTGGTGTTCTATAATTCAGATGGATCCACCTCGGCGGCCTGTGGAAACGCCACCCGCTGCATCGCCCGTTTCCTGATGCAGGAATCGGGAAAAGCCGAGCTGACATTGACGACGGAACGCGGCACCCTTTACGCCCGGGACGCTGGCAACGGCCTGACATCAGTCAACATGGGACACCCGCAATTGAATTGGGCCGAAATTCCGCTGGCGGAGGAAGTCGACACACTGGAATTGCCGATCGAAGGTACACCGACAGCGACCGGTATGGGCAACCCACACTGCACCTTCTTTGTCGACGATGCTGAGGCCATTCCTCTGGCCGAGTTCGGCTCGCGTTATGAGTACCACCCGCTCTACCCCGAGCGCACCAATGTGCAAGTCGCACAGGTGATCGGACCAGATCATATCCGTATGCGTGTGTGGGAACGTGGCGTGGGTATCACGCTGGCGTCAGGCTCATCCTCTTGCGCCACGGCCGTTGCAGCCGCACGTCGCGGCCTAACCGGGCGCACAGTACAAATTGAGCTGGACGGCGGTACGATCTGGATCGATTGGCGCGACGATGGCGTCTGGATGACCGGACCCACCTGTCACGTCTTCTCGGGCACGCTGACATCGGAATTCCTGGAGTCGCTGGGATGAGTGCCCCCAAGTTCACCACTTTGGGCTGCCGCCTGAACGCCTATGAAACCGAAGCGATGAAAGAGCTGTCGGCGCAGGCCGGGCTGACCGACGCAGTGATCGTGAACACCTGCGCGGTTACGGCTGAGGCAGTGCGCAAAGCCCGGCAGGAAATCCGCAAACTGCGACGGGAAAACCCTGACGCGCGGTTGATCGTGACCGGCTGTGCGGCCCAAACCGAGCCCGAAACCTTTGCCCGGATGGACGAGGTCGATGCGGTCATTGGCAACACCGAAAAGATGCAACCCGAGACGTGGACTGGCATGACCGCTGATTTCATCGGCGAAACCGAAGCGGTGCAAGTCGATGACATCATGTCCGTGACTGAAACCGCGGGCCACCTGATTGACGGTTTTGGTACGCGCTCCCGGGCTTATGTGCAGGTCCAGAATGGCTGCGACCATCGCTGCACATTCTGCATCATTCCCTATGGCCGTGGGAACTCGCGCAGCGTTCCTGCGGGCGTAGTAGTGGACCAGATCAAACGGCTAGTGGACCGTGGTTACAACGAGGTCGTATTAACCGGCGTTGATTTGACTTCGTGGGGGGCTGACCTGCCGGCGGGGCCCAAACTGGGCGATTTGGTGATGCGGATTCTGAAACTGGTGCCGGACCTGCCCCGTTTGCGGATCAGCTCGATCGACTCGATCGAAGTGGACGAGAACCTGATGCAGGCCATCGCGACCGAACCGCGTCTGATGCCGCATCTGCACTTGTCCCTTCAGCACGGGGATGACCTGATCCTGAAACGGATGAAACGCCGCCACCTGCGCGATGACGCCATTCGTTTCACTGAAGACGCTCGCAAGCTACGCCCCGAGATGACCTTTGGCGCCGACATCATCGCAGGCTTTCCAACTGAATCGGACGAGCATTTCGAAAACTCGCTAAAGCTGGTGACAGAGTGCGATCTGACCTGGCTTCATGTCTTCCCCTATTCCAAGCGCGAAGGCACTCCGGCCGCGCGCATTCCACAGCAGGTCAACGGCAATGTGATCAAGAGCCGCGCTGCCCAATTGCGCGCAGCGGGCGAAGCGCAGGTGGAGAAACACCTGCAGGGCCAAGTCGGCAAAACCCATCACATCTTGATGGAAAACCCCCATATGGGTCGGACTGAGCAGTTTACTGAAGTGCGTTTCTCCAAGCCCCAGACTGAGGGCGAAATTGTTCAGGCGGTAATCACCGGCAGCGGTTCAACGCAGCTTCTGGCCTAAAGCCTCATGCGCTTCGATTACAGGTAGACGACGCCAAATTCCCGCTCGATCAGTTCGAAATCCAGTTCGCCTGTTTCATTTTGCCGGGAGGTTTCTGCCATGAATTCTTCGGCGCGATCGCCGGGAAAAATATAGCTGATCATTCGCACCGCCTGATCACTGTTGTTCTTCATGTAGTGCGAGACGCCGCGCGGACAGTGAATGGTGTCGCCCGCACTGGCAGTAACCCATGCATTCCCGATCTTGGCTTCAACTGTACCCTCGATGATGTGGAACGTCTGATCTTCCCATTTGTGATAATGGTCTGGCACCGCCCCGCCAGGAGCCATAACACCGTCTGAAATCACGTACTCACCGTTGGATGCGTCCTTGCCGACAACGACTCCAACATATTCATTTGGAGCCATCATGTACTTCTTGCTGCCGTCCCAGTGTCGGACAACAACCTGCTTGTTTGTGGTTTCGATCTGATCAGCCATAGACAACTCCTGCGGCAAAGTCTTTTGGGTATTTGGAGACTTAGCTTCAGTTTTCTAGACCCAGACAAAAAAGAAGCCCCCGCAACCAGTTGGTGCGGAGGCTCCGATTCTTAGTGAATTCACTAAATCAGACGGTCTTTTTGCCTTTGACGCCTGCCCACAGGCGCTTGTTCACCAGATAAAGCAGCACTGACAACATCGTCAGGAAGATCACGCCGACGAACCCAGAGTATTTGCGCTCCATCATTTTCGGCTCGGCAGTCCACATCAGGAAGGCTGAAACGTCCTCGGACAGGGCTTCGACCGTGGCCGGGTGGCCATCGGCGAATTCGACCTGATCGTCAGCCAGCGGCGGCGCCATCGAGATCCAGCCTCCGGGGAAAGCCTTGTTCTCATACAAGATGGTGCCTGCCTCTTCTTTTTCCTCACCGGTGTAACCGTCCAGCAGCGAGGCGATGTATTCCGCACCACCCATGCCCTTGAACAGCTGGTTGATCCCCAGACCGTAGGGGCCGTGGAAACCGGCGCGGGCCTTGGCCATCAGGCTCAGGTCCGGTGCACCAACACCGTCATTGGCCGGGAAGTGGTCAGTCGGAATGGCCGGACGGAAATCGTCCAGCTCAGGATCGAACACTTCGAAGTTGTCCGCTGAGTAGGCGATAACTTCTTCTTCCGAATATCCCAGCGCTTCGAGATCACGCAGAGGAACATAGCGCAGGCCGTGGCAGGCTGCGCAGACCTCGGTATAGATCTGAAGCCCGCGCTGCAGCTGGTTTTGATCCCAGGTGCCAAAGGGGCCTTCGAACGAGAAGTGGAAGTCTTCGATGTGCTGTTCGCCGCCACCCGCCGCAAAGGTCGAGGCAGGCGCAAGGGCCAAAGCAAACGCGGCACCGATTGCAAGTTTCTTGAACATGATTCCGGTCCCTCTTCTTACTCGGCCGGCGTGGCTTCGGCATCAGCCTTGCCATAATGCGCGTTGAAGTCTTCTTCGATGGTGTCGGGCTGCGGCAGCGGCTTTTCGATCACACCCAGGATCGGCAGGATCACCAGGAAGTAAGCGAACCAATAAGCCGATGCGATCAGCGAGAAGGTCGCATAGGGCTCTTCCGCGGGCATCGCACCCAGCCACATCAGGGCAAAGAAGTCGATGATCAGCAGATAGAACCACCATTTGAACATCGGACGGTACTTGCCCGAACGCACAGTCGAAGTATCCAGCCAGGGTGCCAGCGCCATCGCCAGGATCGCACCGAACATCGCCAGAACACCAAAGAATTTGGCGTCGATGATGCCACCAGTGATGAAGCTGGCGAATTGCACGACCCAAACCTCACCGGTGAAGGCCCGCAGGATCGCGTAGAACGGCAGGAAGTACCATTCAGGCACGATATGCGCAGGTGTGACCAGCGGGTTGGCTTCGATGTAGTTGTCTGGGTGGCCCAGATAGTTCGGCATGAACCCGACCACGGCCCAGAACACCACCATGATCACGGCCAGTGCGAACAGGTCTTTGATCACGAAGTAGGGCCAGAACGGCAGGGTGTCTTTCTCGGCCTCGGCCTTTGAACCACGACGTACTTCAACACCCGTGGGGTTGTTGTTGCCGGTAGTGTGGAAGGCCCAGATATGCACGATGACCAGCGCCGCAATCACGAACGGCAGCAGATAGTGCAGCGAGAAGAAGCGGTTCAGCGTGGCGTTGTCCACTGCGGGTCCGCCCAGCAGCCAGGTCTGGATCGCGTCGCCGACAAACGGGATCGCGCCAAACAGGCCGGTGATCACGGTCGCACCCCAGAAGGACATCTGACCCCAGGGCAGAACGTAGCCCATGAAGGCAGTACCCATCATCATCAGATAGATCAGCATACCGATGATCCATGTGATTTCACGCGGGGCTTTGTACGAGCCGTAGAACAGACCACGGAAGATGTGGATATAGACCGCGACAAAGAACAGCGATGCGCCGTTCATGTGCAGGTAGCGGATAAAGTAGCCACCATTCACGTTGCGCATGATGTGTTCGATACTGGCAAATGCCAGATCAACATGCGGGGTGTAGTGCATCACCAGAACGATACCGGTGACAATCTGCAACGCCAGGCAGAACGTAAGGACTATGCCCCAGATCCACATCCAATTTAGGTTCTTGGGGGTCGGGATCATCAGGGTGTCATACAGCAAGCCGACGATGGGCAGGCGGCTATTCAGCCACTTCTCGCCGTTTGTCTTCGGCTCGTAATGATCGTGGGGAATTCCGGACATCAGTTGGGTCTCCCTTAGCCGAGCTTGATGGTAGTGTTGTCAGTCCATTCCGCGGGCGGAACAGGCAGATTTTCCGGAGCGGGACCTTTCCGGATACGTCCGGCCAAATCATAGTGCGATCCGTGGCAGGGGCAAAACCAGCCGCCAAAATCACCGGCGTCGCCCAAAGGCACACAGCCGAGGTGCGTACAAACACCCATCTGTACAATCCATGCACCCGGCGCTTCGCCCTCAGGCGACGGCATCACGCGGTTCGCGTCAGTCGCAGGTGCGTCCGCGCTCAGGTTGAAGTTGCGGGCCAGCGGATCAGGCAGTGCGTCAACGCCTTCGGCGTCCTGCTCCTGTGCTTCCTGGATCTCGGCACCGGTGCGGTGGCGGACAAACACAGGTTTACCCAGCCATTTCACGGTCAACTGCGTACCTGGCTCAACGCCGCTCACATCCACGCGGATCGAGGACAGCGCCTGAACGTCTGCCGATGGGTTCATTTGATTGATCAGGGGCCATACGGCTGCACCCGTCGCAACGACACCTGCGCCGCCAGCGACGTAATAGAGGAAGTCTCTGCGAGTGCCTTCGTGGTCTTCTGCGTGGGACACGAGGTTTTCTCCGGTTTTCTGGCGCCCGCGTACGGGCAAATAGCTCGCGCACCGCACGAATGCGGTGTCTCATCGCGGCTATCTAGCTGGGAGAAATCCGTTCGTCCAGCGGTCATAGGCGCGCAGTACGTCACAACCGGGCATTCATGTCACAAAGATAAGGCAATTTTTCAAGTTTTGGACATGTTTAAGCAGGAAAGTCCGCCATTGAAGGACAATCGGATTCAATGTGATTCGGTTTGCACGATCATAGCGAAAGTTTAGCCCTCCGATCAGCTCACGAACCGGATTCAGAGCATCAGATCGCAATATCCTGACCATATTTTGCCACGCAAATTTCCACTTTCCACGAATGTGTTGCAGGATAAATATTGTATAAAAAATAGATATTTTACAAAGACATAGATGTGATCGATTTCGATTGCACTTTGTGCGCGCATGAAAGAATGGCCGGGGAATTCTCAACCTCAGCAGGACGCCCCCTATGTCAAAGCTCTTTGCAACCACCATGACCCTCGCACTGGCCATTTCGCCTCAGGCAATAGCGGCCGGCGATCCGGCAAAAGGCGAAAAACTCTACAATCGCTGCTCTTCTTGTCATGCGATCATCAAAGACGGCCAAGTTCTGGTCAAAGGCGGCATCACCGGCCCGAATCTATACGGAGTCGTCGGTCGCATCGCCGGAACCGAGTCAGATTACCTGAACGGAAGCGAGCGTTTGCCCATCGGAATGTTCACGGACGACATGATCCGCGCAGGTCAGGAAGGGCTGGTTTGGACGCAAGAGAATATTGCTACCTATTCCAAAAACCCGATCGTATTCATCCAGGAATATCTGGATGACGAGACCGCGCGCCCCAATATGAGCGTCAAGATAAAGAAGGGCGCTGATGACATCGCAGCCTATCTGGCGACTTTCAGCGAATAGAGGGCCTCGGTGGTCATTCTGATACCAGAATGACCAGCGCATTAATCGCGGATCAGACCGGCGGCTGCGTTGCGATCATCCCGGGACGCTCGGCAAACTTCTCATACCAAGCGGCCAGCGCGTCGTTACCCTTACGCCAGCCGCGAGCATCGTGACGAAAATCGAGATAGCCCAGCGCGCAAGCCACCGCGACCTGCCCCATATCGAGCGGTCCTGACAGATGGGCCATCCAGCGCTGGTTCAGCGCGGCGCAGGCCCGTACGATCTTGTCCCACTGTGCATCGGCCCAGTCATCCCATTGCTTGTCTTCGGGCCGCATTCGGCCCTCATAGGTAATCAGCAACGCCGCATCCAGAATGCCATCAGCCAACGCCTCAAGCGTAAGAACATCCCAATGCGCAGCACCGTCCTGATAAAGCCCGGCCTGCGCGCGCGAGTCCAAAAATGCGCAAATAACACGGCTGTCGAACAGAGTCGGCCCATCGGGGCGCTCTAACGCGGGCACTTTTGTCAGCGGAGCCTTGGCCAACAAAGACTCGGCCGGGGACATCGGCGTCGTTACAGCTGACAGCAGCTCAACATCTGGCAACTGATCTGTTTCATGCAACAAAACCATGACTTTACGAACATAAGGCGAGGTGGGGCTGAAATAGAGTTTCATATGCGGTCTCCCTGAATTGCCGGAACTCTACAGCACCATTTGCAAAACAAAACCCGTCAATTGGCGTCCCGCTCACTCCCGATCATCAACTTTTGAAGAACTTCAAGCTCGGACCCGATCCCCTCGTTGGCAATGTGGTCTGCCGCGCTCCGGCGGGCTGCATCGGGCTTGTTTTGATTCAGCTTCCAGGTGCCTTGAATGTCTTCAACATGAAAACGAAACGGCACGATCATACGCATCATCTTGTCCAACGCGTCCGGGCTCATCTTGCCGGTGGTCCAAAGAGGTTTGGGCCGCAAGCGTGCCTCGTAGAACGCAGACTGGCGATTAAGCAGTTCCAGCAACTCCTCAGGCGGGCGGCGCTCCAACTGACCGGTCAGGTGGACGGCGACATAGTTCCATGTCGGAACCTGATCGTCGATCCCATACCAATCCGGTGACACATATCCGTCTGGTCCAGTAACCGCGATTCGCGCTGTATTAGAGTCTTTCAATATGCGGGCGATCGGATTGGACCTGACAAGATGCAGTTCGGCCAGCGCGCCATCCTCAGACAGAAGAAACGGCACATGGCTGATCAGCGGAGCCTCGTCCGTCGACATCGCCAGAACCCCAAACGCGCGGTCCCGTGCAAAGACAATGTGGCGCGAAGTCTCTTCCGCGCGAAATGCTGGATTGGGATGCATAGCTGTCCTCCTGCAAAACCTCTTGCAGAACCCTTCGCACATTGGCAAGGTCCGCCCGTTCTCAGGGCGGGGCGAAATTCCCCACCGGCGGTATGCGGGTTGCGACCCGTAAGCCCGCGAGCGGCCCCGGTTAACGGGGTGTCAGCAGATCTGGTGAGAAACCAGAGCCGACGGTTACAGTCCGGATGAAAGAGAACGTGCAGCGCGCCGGCCTCGGCTTGCGCCTGCCCGTGATCGCCTTGGGTGACGTGTCTGTTGCGAAAGGAGATCATGATGACACACACCCGCTATGCTTTTGTAAAAGCCAATTGGCATTCCGATATCGTTGATCAGGCCCTAGAAGGGTTTCTGGAACTCATCCCCGCCGATCAGGTTGATGTTTTCGACGTTCCCGGCGCGTTTGAGATGCCGCTGCTGGCCCGCGATCTGGCCCAGACCGGCCGCTATGCCGCGGTCGCCTGCGCGGCGTTTGTCATGGATGGCGGTATTTACCGGCACGATTTCGTGGCTCAGGCCGTTGTCGATGGGTTGATGCGTGCTGGCATGGATTCAGGCGTGCCAGTCCTGTCCGTTTCCTTGACGCCGCATCAGTATCAGGAGACCGATCACCACAACACCATCTACCGTGCGCATTTTGTAGAGAAAGGCCGCGAAGCCGCACAAGCTGCGCTGAAAATCAACGCGACGCGTGCGCAACTGGCCACTGCTGCGTAAGCTCATTGGGTTGGGGCAAACACGCCCCAACCGCAAATCCGCTTGAGGCCAAGGGCCTTGCCCGCTAATCACGACGCTCAAAGGAGCATGCCCCATGTCGATGAACAGTTTTGGCCACCTCTTCCGCGTTACCACCTGGGGTGAAAGCCACGGACCTGCGTTGGGCGCGACCGTCGATGGCTGCCCTCCGGGCGTTGCGATCGATGAGGGCATGATTCAGCATTGGCTGGACAAGCGCAAACCAGGTCAGAACAAGTTCACGACCCAGCGGCGTGAACCTGATCAAGTGAAAATCCTGTCCGGCGTGTTCGAAGGCCAGACCACGGGTACGCCGGTGCAGCTGATGATCGAAAACACCGATCAGCGCTCGAAGGACTACGGCGATATCATGGACAAGTTCCGTCCGGGTCACGCTGACATCACCTATTGGCAGAAGTACGGCATCCGCGACTATCGCGGCGGCGGGCGCAGTTCGGCGCGTGAAACCGCATCTCGCGTTGCGGCAGGCGGTCTGGCGCGCGAGGCGATCAAACAGATCGCACCGAACGTGCAGATCACCGGCTATATGACTCAGATTGGGCCGCATAAGATCGACCGGGACAATTTTGACTGGTCCCAGATCGAACAGAACCCGTTCTGGACCCCCGATGCTCAAGCAGCCGAGGATTGGGCAGCTTACCTGGACGATCTGCGCAAGTCTGGAAACTCAGTTGGCGCAATTGTTGAGGTTGTGGCACGCGGCGTTCCTGCCGGGATCGGCGCGCCGGTTTATGCCAAGTTAGACACTGATCTGGCCGCTGCGATGATGTCGATCAACGCGGTGAAAGGCGTTGAGATCGGCGAAGGTATGGCCGCTGCCGAACTGACGGGTGAGGCAAACGCCGATGAGATCTTCATGGGTCAGAATGGCCCCCAATACAGTTCAAACCACGCGGGTGGTATTCTTGGCGGAATCTCAACCGGGCAGGACGTTGTTGTGCGGTTCGCAGTCAAACCGACATCGTCGATCCTGACCACCCGCAAGACCATTACCAAGTCCGGTGAAGAGACCGAGATTATCACCAAGGGTCGCCATGACCCCTGCGTCGGTATCCGTGCCGTTCCTGTGGGTGAGGCGATGATGGCCTGTGTGATCTTAGACCACCTGCTGCTGCACCGTGGCCAGATCGGAGAAAACCGTGGACGGATCGGCTGATCTGCGCACGCGCCTGCGCGCCGTCGTTGCGCAGCGCATGGAAACCGATCCCGCGCATGACCTGGCCCATCTGGACCGGGTCTGGGTAAACGCCCAGTCCATTGCCGATGATCAGACCGACATGCCTGTGCTGCTGGCTGCGGCTTATCTGCATGATCTGGTCAACCTGTCCAAAGATGACCCGGATCGCCATTTGGCATCGCGCCGATCAGCAGAAGAATCAGAGCCTATTCTTGCCAATTTCGGCTATTCTGAAGATCAGATCCAAGCGATCAAGCACGCGATCGAGGCACATAGTTTTTCGGCCAATATCACACCAGAATCACCTGAGGCCTGCATCCTGCGCGATGCGGACAGGCTGGACGCGTTGGGGGCCATTGGGGTCGCAAGGAACTTCTCGGTATCCGGGGCGTTGGGGCGGTCGCTTTATGACCCGGCGGATCCGTTTGCTGCCAATCGCCCGCTGGACGACCTGCATTTTTCGATCGATCACTGGAAGGTCAAACTGCTTCGCCTGCCCGGCGACATGCTGACAAAGACCGGCAAAGAGATCGCCGAGCGACGAATCCAACGGATGATCCGGTTTCTGGAAGAGTTCGCCCAAGAGATCGGCAGTCCTCTGCCACCCGATTGGACGAATCCGCAAACAACGCGTTGATCTTTCCCGGCCAAAAGCGCAGGTTCGCGCCGATGGCAAAACCCTTAACATCGCATCGACCTATATTGGCCGTCGCTCTGAAAACGAGCGCGGTGTTTCTGTTCACCGTCATGGCGGGGATAATCAAAGCCCAATCTGATCACTTCCCACCGGGCGAGATGGTTTTCTTTCGCTCTCTATTCGCCATTCCGGTAATTGTGATTTGGTTGATCGCGCGCGGAGAATTGGCTCAGGGCTTTGTCGTTCGTAAACCCTCCGGGCATTTTTGGCGCGGCGTTCTTGGGACCACCGCGATGGGGCTGACTTTCACTGGCCTCGGCTTGATCCCGCTGCCCGAAGCCACCGCAATTGGATACGCCACGCCTATTTTTACTCTAATTCTGGCAGCGATTATGTTGGGTGAACGCATCCGAACCATTCGAATCGCCGCCGTGGCCATCGGCCTGTTGGGCGTTCTGATCATGATTTGGCCTCGACTTGGGGGCAACAACATGGAAGCGGCCGCCACCATCGGCGCGTTGTGCATTCTGGGCGCGACCGTCGCCCGCGCCTTTGTGCAAATTCATATCCGACAGTTGGTGCAGGTCGACCACCCCGCCGCCATCGTGTTCTATTTCTCGATGACCGCGACCATTCTGTCCGGGCTGACCATCTTTTGGGGTTGGGTTGTTCCGACATGGGAGCAAGCAGGGTTCTTGATCCTGGCTGGTCTAGTCGGTGGCGTTGCCCAAATTCTGGTGACCTCATCCTATCGATTTGGTCAGGCTTCGATGCTGGCGCCATACGATTATACATCGATGATTTTTGCGATCGTCATTGGTTATGTCTGGTTCAGCGAGTTGCCGACATTGGTAATGCTGGCCGGTGCAGCACTTGTGATCGCGGGCAACATCGTGGTGATCTGGCGCGAACATCATTTGGGCTTGGAACGCGGAAAGGCCCGCGCCGTCACGGATCCCAAAGCCTGACCTTTACCTTTGCAGAACTTCCCCTAGGGTGTGGCCAACAGAAGATGAGGGTTTCCCATGAGCGACGCACAAGATCACAAGGAAAAGATGCAGAAGGTGCAAGCCCAGCACCGCAAGAAAGTGTCCGAGGCCGTCGACCCGGACCGCGGTCTGGTGCTGATCAACACCGGCAAAGGCAAAGGCAAATCCTCTGCCGCATTCGGCGTCGTAATACGCGCTTTGGGATGGGGCCAGAAGGTCGCCGTTGTTCAATTCATCAAGGGTAAATGGAAAACCGGCGAGCGTCGTTTTTTCGAAGAACGCGATCTGGTGACATGGCACACCATGGGCGAAGGTTTCACCTGGGACACTCAGGACCGCGAGCGCGACATCGCCGCTGCAAACGCCGCCTTCGACAAGGCGCGTGCCCTGATGTCCAGCGGCGAGTACGATCTGGTCGTATTGGATGAGATCAACATCGCGCTTCGATACGAGTACCTGTCCGTTGAACAAGTCATCGATGGCCTGAAAGAACGGTCTGACAAGACCAGTGTGTTACTGACGGGTCGGGATGCCCCACAGACGCTGCGCGACTATGCTGATCTGGTCACCGAAATGACTGAGGAAAAGCATCCGTTTCAGGCCGGAATCAAAGCCCAGCGCGGTGTGGATTTTTAAGAACAGAGTCTAAAAAGCCCCAAACCGGGGCTGTTACGCTTGCGGGTTCTCGTTGAGAAACCTGACAGATCCGCGTTGGCTGCCGGCGCTGTCTGGCAGCGGTTGTTCAACCTTGTCATCTTGTGCTGCATTTGGCTTGTCGACATAGGCGCAATAGTCGTCGTCGCAGCAACATCCGCAAGCGGTTGCTGCTTCGTGCCGTGCCATGATTTCGTCGAGCGGATCGCCCATCTTATAACCCTGTACCTTGCTTGCGCCTAAGTGACGCGTCGTTTTCGAGACGGTGGCGTGCCCTCACGTTACCATGTGCTATGCATGCAGACCGCCTCGAAATTCGGTGCTGGATGCATAAGCATCTGGCCTTGCCATTTATCTGATTATTTTTGTCGGAAATTGCAAGGTCAAAAATTGACACTTCGCACTCAGCCCGATTGATTATCATCGCCGAACCATTGGTGCATATGGGTTGAACCGCACACGTGTGGACGACAGTGCAAGTGCTTTGAAGCAAACTCGTATAAAATTCCCCTATTTAGTATCTATTTTTTCCAAACAGAGTGCCGCCCGTCGGCGGGACGGGCGGCATTGATCCAATGAACATTTGCTGCTGAGTTTAAGCCAAAGCGCGCTCGGATCAGGCAGTAACACCCTGCTCTGGCGCGCTAAGCGAGATGACTGCAACAACCGCAGCACCGTTCAGCCAGTAATAGATCGCATCCAGTCCCGAGAATCCAAACAGGCCGGGCGCCGCCAGAAACACGACGCCGATCAGCAGATCGACTGCCAAGTGAAACTTGTACGGAAGGACGCGCCATATCCCCAATTGGTGATCGGTCAAAACGGTTAGGACAAAAGCGGCAACGCCGGTGACCACCGACAGCCACAGCGCCATCGGGTTGGATTGTCCCAGTCCAAGCACAAAAGGCAGGCCAATCAGCGCAAAAGCGACAGGATAGTCCAGATAGGCGTGGATATTACGGGTGACAAAGCGGAGAGACATGAAAGTTCCTTTCCTGAATTGGGATGCCCTCAAGTTAGGAAAAGAACCAGGTACGTTTAATTCCGGATCGTCCGCGAAAAATTGCAGATCGTTCAGATCTCAGGTTCGATCAGTGCATTGATCGATAAGCTGCCGGTGACACCCCAACCTGTTTTTTGAACACGCGCGAAAATGCGGCCTCCGAGGCATATCCCACCTCGGCCGCTGCATCAGCCACGTTCCAGCGGGCCTCGATCAGGCCATGACACGCGATCTGCATCCGCCAATCAGTCAGGTATTGCATAGGCGTGGTCGCCATCTTCTCCGCAAAGAGTTGCGCGAAGGCGGTGCGTGACATTCCCGCCTCGCGTGCCAGGGTCTCAACGCTCCACTCTTGCGCGGGCGATTGGTGAACCGCAGTCAACGCCCGCGAGATACGGGGATCTGCAAATCCGGCCAAAGCTGTGTCGCTGGGGCTTTGATGTTCAAGATGGGCGCGAATGGCCTGCGCAAACAAGACTTCGGACAGTTTCAGCGCAATAAGGTCACCCCCTATCCGCGCTCCGTTAATCTCGGACCCGATCATACGCAAAGTTGCCTCGATCCAGGCCCCAGCTTCCTCACCATAGTTTTCAATCAGGATGTAAGAGGGAAGCCGGTCTATCAGCATATGCCCGGTTCCCTTTCGCCCCGGCGGTCCTGTGAATGAGAAATGACCGCAGATCAGTTGCGTATCGCGGCTTTTGTCTTCGCCGCCGTAAACCAGAACTCCATCACCCTGATATCCAGCATCTTCCAACACCTGTTCAAGCGGCAGGGCATCCATTGGCTGGACCTCATTGCACAGCAGTGCGTGGGCAGATCCGTGCGGGATCAGGATCAGATCGCCCTGCTTGAGACGCAAAGATTCCCCTGTATTAGAGACGAATACCTTTAACTCGCCACGCTGTACAAAGTGAAATCGGGCCACGTTTTGATAGGCCGGCACCTGTATGCCAAACGGCGGCGTAAACGAGGTTCGAAAGTAGAATGTGCCCTTCAAGGACAGGCGGGTGAGAATATCGCTAAGTAAATCCAACATTGGATTAAGATAGACACGGCCGCGCGTTCGTCCAGCTATGTGAACGATCTGCAAGGATTCTTGAACGTACGGCAATGAAAAAGCCCCCACGAAAACGCAAGGGCTTCAATCACAGCTGCAAGTCCGATCAAGCGCGCACGAGCGCCTCATAATCTGCCGCGATCTCACGAGTCAGATCTCCGACCTCAAACGTATAGTCGCCGATTTGGCCAACCGGCGTGACTTCGGCTGCCGTCCCGGTCAGCCAGCACTGTTCGAAATCGGCCATTTCCTCGGGCTTGATGCGGCGTTCGTGAACAGTGATGCCTTTGTCCTTAAGCATCTGAATGACGGTCTGGCGGGTGATCCCGTTCAGGAAGCAATCGGCCAGAGGTGTATGAACCTCACCATCTTTCACGAAGAACACATTCGCCCCAGTCGCCTCGGCCACGTAGCCGCGCCAATCCATGAACAGCGCGTCCGAGCAGCCTTTGGCCTCGGCCTTATGTTTTGAGATGGTGCAGATCATATAAAGACCCGCCGCCTTGGCGTGAACCGGGATGGTTTCCGGGCTTGGGCGTTTCCATTCCGCGATATCCAGCTTGGCGCCCTGCATCTTGGCGTCGCCATAATAGGCACCCCACGGCCAAACAGCCACGGCCATACGGACGGGGTTCTTAGCCGATGCCACACCCATATCGTCGCCCGAACCGCGCCAGACCAGTGCCCGGACATAGGCGTCCTGCAAACCGCTGGCTTTCAGAGCTTCTTCCTTGGCGGCCTCGATATCGTCCACCGAATAGGGCATCGGCATATCCAGCGCTTCGGCCGAGGCAATCAGGCGCTCAGAATGTTCGCGACTTTTGAAAATCTTGCCGTTATAAGCACGTTCACCTTCGAACACCGAAGACGCGTAGTGCATCGCATGGGTCAGGATGTGCACATTGGCTTCGCGCCAGGGCACCAGTTTGCCATCCAACCAGATGACACCGTCACGATCATCATACCCCGCCATGCGAAACCTCCTGACCTGGGACTAATTTCCGATTATTGCGCCAATTAAGTCCGTTTCGGACATAAAGTTACGCAAAAACTGCGATTCGATACCTGTCCACTCTTGGAATGTCAATAACGCTGACATAAACTCGAATAGAGTAACGAATGAGGCATACTATGTCGGATACCCGTCCCGCCCCAGCCTTTGGTGGCGAGAGCCTGTTGTTTTTGACCGACGAGCAGTTGCGGCAAGGAATTGAGGCGATGTTTTTTGCCTATCGCGGCTTTACCGCTGACCCTGATCGCATATTGACCGAAATGGCCTATGGACGGGCGCATCACCGGGCAATCCACTTCATCAACCGTGCACCGGGGACGACGGTCAATAATCTGCTGGCCATTCTCGGGGTAACAAAACAGTCTCTAAACCGTGTTCTGCGCACGCTGATCGAAGATGGGCTTGTGGAAAGCCGGGTCGGATCAGTGGACAAACGTGAAAGACACCTATTTCTGACAGAACAGGGCAAGTCGCTTGAAGCAAAACTGTCCGAGGCCCAGCGCGTACGGATGCGCGCAGCCTACAAAGAAGCGGGCCCTGAGGCGGTGTCGGGGTTTCGTAAAGTGCTTGAAGCGATGATGGATGCTGATATGCGTCATGCATATACGAAACTGCGGGAAACCACCTCATGAGCGATATGGACGCCCATCTGCTGATCGTCGACGATGATGAGCGCATTCGTGACCTGTTGAAGAAGTTTCTGATGCGGAACGGATTTTTGGTAACGGCCGCGCGAGATGCAGCGCATGCGCGACGAGTGTTGTCGGGGCTGGATTTCGACATGATCGTGCTCGACGTGATGATGCCGGGCGAAGATGGCGTCAGCCTGACGAAAGCCCTGCGGGAGACTCATGCAACTCCGATCCTGCTGCTGACAGCACGCGGCGAAACCGAGAACCGCATAGCCGGGCTTGAGGCTGGTGCGGATGACTACCTGGCGAAACCATTTGAGCCCAAAGAACTGCTGCTGCGGATCAACGCGATCTTGCGGCGGATGCCGGAAACACCCGCGCAGGATGCGACGGCAAAGATACTGAACCTTGGCCCGATCCGGTATGATATCGAACGTGGCGAGATGTGGCAGGGCGAAGACCCCGTGCGCCTAACGGCGACAGAAAGTCAGTTGATGAAGATTTTCTCGGCCCAGCCCGGAGAGCCGATCAGCCGAACCAAACTGGTCGAAGATCTGGGCCGCGACAAGGGTCAGGCGCAGGAACGCGCGGTGGACGTTCAAATCACCCGTCTGCGCCGCAAGATCGAACAGGACCCCAAGCAGCCGCGTTACCTGCAGACCGTCCGTGGCGCTGGATATATGCTGGCACCTGATTGATTCAGCCGCGGCGCCTTCTTGCCTTGGGCGAGGATAACTTTGGCCAGATGAAGATGGAATCCCGATGACAACCGCCCTTTTGACCCACGCCGATTGCCTTGATCACGTGACACCGCAAGGTCACCCCGAGCGGGTGGCACGGTTAGAGCACATTCTTCACGCATTAGAAGGCTTGGAACTGACACGTGTAACCGCCCCTTTGGCAGCGGATGACGACTTGCTGCGCGTGCATCCGGAAAGCCATATCCGTGAAATCCGTAACAACAGGCCCTCCGATGGCTTCAAACAGATTGACGGCGACACCTTCATGTCCCCGGGGTCGGTGGACGCGGCCTACCGGGCTGCCGGTGCGGTTGTGCGGGCGGTAGATATGGTTTTGGGTGGCGAAGCCGCAAATGCGTTTTGCGCCATCCGCCCGCCCGGTCACCACGCCGAAACCGAAACGGCAATGGGGTTCTGCCTGTTTGGAAACGCCGCGCTGGCGGCCAAGCACGCATTAGATCATCATGGATTGAAGCGCGTAGCTGTCGTTGATTTCGACGTTCACCACGGAAACGGCACGCAGGATCTGCTGTGGGATGAAAGACGTGCACTGGTGATCACCAGCCAGCAAATGCCGCTGTGGCCCGGATCAGGGCGCCCGGACGAAACCGGCTCTTATGAGACCGTTTTGAACATCCCGCTGGCGCCCGGCACAGGTGGGGCCGAGATGCGGACAGCGTACGAAACGCAAGCCTTCCCGAGACTGCGCGCATTCAAGCCGGAACTGATCATCATCTCGGCAGGTTTTGATGCGCATCAGGACGATCCGCTGGCCAACTTGAACTGGTCTACAGGCGATTTTGCTTGGGTCACGGCTGAGCTGTGCAAGATCGCCGATGAGCTATGTGAGGGTCGTATCGTCTCGACTTTGGAGGGCGGGTATGATCTGAACGCCCTTGCCGAGGCCACTCGTGCCCATGTGGAAGAACTGATGAAGGCAGCCCGATGACCGATACTCCTGTTGATCAGATGACATTCGAACAAGCGATGAAAGAGCTTGAGGCCGTTGTCGGCCAGTTGGAGCGTGGTGACGTGGCGCTGGATCAGTCCATCGCGCTATATGAACGTGGTGCCGCACTAAAAAAACGCTGTGAAGATGAGCTCAAGCGAGCCGAGGAAAAAGTGGCGGCGATCACCTTGGATGCCAACGGGCAGCCAACCGGGACTACACCTGTCGAAGGTCAGTAAATGTTCAAAGAAGTTCTGGCGCAGGATGCCACGCGGATTCAGGCTCAGTTCGATCTGGTTCTGAACGCGCTGGACGATTTGGACGTGACCCGGGCGATGGCCTACACCACCCAAGGCGGCAAGCGGTTGCGCGGGTTTCTGGTGCTGGAAAGCGCGCGGATGCACAGCGTCGATGGCGCAAAGGCGATCTGGCCTGCAACAGGGATCGAGGCGCTGCACGCCTATTCGCTGGTTCATGATGACCTGCCATGCATGGATGATGACGATCTGCGGCGCGGACGCCCTACAGTCCACGTGAAATGGGACGACGGCACAGCCGTTTTGGCTGGGGACGCGCTTCAGACACTGGCCTTCGAGCTGTGCGTCCGGCCCGAGGTTGGAAATTCCGAGGTTCGCGCAGATTTGGCTCTGACGCTTGCCAAAGCCAGCGGCGCGCAAGGGATGGTTTTGGGCCAGGCGCTGGATATGGCGGCCGAAACAGCGGCCGCGCCCCTGTCTCTGGAGCAGATCACCAAGTTGCAGGCGGGCAAAACCGGTGCTCTGATCGAATGGTCCGCCTGCGCCGGTGCGCGGTTGGCCCAAGCGGATCCTGAACCCTTGCGCCAATATGCCCAATCACTTGGCCTTGCTTTTCAAATCGCGGATGACATTCTGGATATCGAAGGTGATGCTGAGAAGGCCGGCAAACGACTGCAAAAGGACACCGATGCCGGCAAGGCCACGTTTGTATCGCTGTTGGGTTTGGACGCCGCTAAGACGCGTGCTGCAGATTTGGTAGAACAGGCCTGTGCAGCGTTGGACGGGTACGGTGCAAAGGCTGGTACCTTGAAGGACGCAGCACGCTTCGTTATTGCCCGGGACAGCTAAGCCAGGAACGCCATATGTCTGACCGCCCGAACACGCCCCTGCTGGACCTTGTGAACCGCCCCGCGGATCTCAAGCAG
This sequence comes from Ruegeria sp. BI12, assembly GCF_056537985.1. NCBI lineage: Bacteria > Pseudomonadati > Pseudomonadota > Alphaproteobacteria > Rhodobacterales > Roseobacteraceae > Ruegeria > Ruegeria sp. BI12. The sequence continues at coordinate 274,357 of NZ_JBQFSL010000003.1, forward strand.
TTTTCGGACGCGCAGCTGCATCAGGTGGCGCAGGAATTGCGGTCTGAGACGATCTCGGCCGTGTCAGTTACCGGCGGACATCTGGGCGCAGGCCTGGGTGTTGTTGAACTGACGACCGCTCTGCACGCTGTTTTCGATACGCCGCGCGACAAGATCATCTGGGACGTTGGTCACCAGTGCTATCCGCACAAAATCCTGACTGAGCGGCGCGACCGTATCCGCACGCTTCGGATGAAGGACGGGCTAAGTGGTTTTACCAAACGCAGTGAAAGCCCCTATGACCCCTTTGGCGCGGCACATAGTTCAACCTCGATCAGCGCCGCACTGGGTTTCGCTGTTGCCCGCGATCTGGGCGGCGTAACACCTGAAGGTCTGGGCGACGCGATTGCCGTGATCGGCGACGGTTCGATGTCTGCGGGTATGGCCTTTGAGGCGATGAACAACGCAGGCCATCTGAAAAAACGCCTGATCGTCATCCTGAATGACAACGAGATGAGCATCGCCCCACCGGTGGGCGCGCTATCAAATTACCTGTCGCGCATTTACGCCGAAGAACCCTTTCATGATCTGAAAGCCGCCGCCAAAGGCGCGGTTTCCCTGTTGCCGGAACCGTTCCGCGAGGGGGCAAAACGGGCCAAAGAGATGCTTAAGGGCATGGCCGTGGGGGGAACGTTGTTCGAGGAGCTGGGTTTTTCCTATCTCGGCCCGATCGACGGGCACGACATGGATCAGCTGTTACCCGTCCTGCGAACGGTTAAGGCGCGCGCGGCCGGTCCGATCCTGATTCATGTGCTGACAAAAAAGGGCAAGGGCTACGCCCCTGCTGAGCAAGCCCGCGACAAGGGCCACGCTACCGCGAAATTCGACGTAGTAACGGGCGAACAGAAAAAAGCGCCATCGAATGCTCCGTCCTACACATCTGTTTTTGGCAAGGCGCTGGTTGAAGAAGCCGCGCGGGATGACAAGGTCGTCGCCGTGACCGCTGCGATGCCCGACGGCACCGGGCTGAACCTGTTTGCCGAACGCTACCCATCGCGCTGTTTTGATGTGGCGATTGCCGAGCAACACGGCGTAACCTTCGCCGCCGCGCTGGCGGCCGGGGGTATGAAACCGTTTTGCGCAATGTACTCCACCTTTTTGCAGCGCGGTTATGATCAGGTCGTGCATGACGTGGCCATTCAGCGCCTGCCCGTGCGTTTCGCCATAGACCGTGCCGGTCTGGTGGGTGCGGATGGTGCAACCCACGCCGGGTCATTCGATATCGCTTATTTGTCCAACCTGCCCGGCATTGTTGTCATGGCCGCAGCGGATGAGGCCGAGTTGGTGCATATGGTGGCCACCGCGGTGGCGCATGACGATGGCCCTATCGCCTTTCGCTACCCACGCGGGGAAGGCGTCGGCGTCGACTTGCCCGAACGCGGTGAGGTTTTGGAAATCGGCAAAGGCCGGATCATCCAGGAAGGCGCGCGCGTCGCGCTGTTGTCATTCGGAACCCGGCTGGCTGAAGTGCAAAAGGCAGCCGAGGCTCTGGCCGCACGCGGGATCACACCGACGATCGCCGACGCCAGGTTCGCCAAACCGCTGGACCGCGATTTGATATTGGATCTGGCCGCCAACCACGAAGCGTTGATCACCATCGAAGAGGGTGCCATTGGCGGCTTTGGCAGTCATGTTGCCCAGCTTTTGGCGGATGAAGGCGTTTTTGACCAAGGCCTCAAATATCGGTCCATGGTTTTGCCCGACACCTTTATCGACCAGGCCAACCCTGCGGACATGTATACCGTTGCGGGCCTGAACGCCGAGCAGATCGAGGCCAAAGTTTTGTCCGTCCTGGGCGTTGTATCCATCGGCGAAAAACGCGCCTGAGGCAGGATACGCAACACCCAAAAAGCTTGGTTGCTTGAAAAGCTGCAAGTGCCATGTTTGGAAATCCGCAGACTTCCTCTGGTTCAGGGTGGGTCTTTGAAGGCACAGGACACGCTTACGTCCGGGCGTGACGTTCCGGCGAGGCCGCTTTTCTGGTAGGAAATAGAAAAACGAAAACTCCACCCTTGAGCAGGCGGGCGGATGAGAAACATCATGGCAGCTTTGGCGGCGCTCTTTCTGATGAGCGTGGCGGCAACCTCAAAAGAGATACCGGTCGGCAATGATCCGGGTGGGCGGATAGTGGATCGCATGGTCCAGATAGAAATCGCCAACCAAACCGACGCGCAGTTTCAAATCATTGGAGACTACTGCCACTCTAGCTGCACCATGCTTCTGGGCGCGGACGATGTCTGCATTTCGCCCCAGACGATCTTCGGGTTTCACGGCCCCCATCGTTCGAACCGGAAAAAGATGTCGGCAGATGAGTTCGCCAGAAAAAGCGCGTCACTGTCGAGCTACTACCCAAGTCCTATCAGAAACTGGTTCATGTCCAAGGCGCGGTTCGCCGGCCCCAACGAGCTTTTGTTTGTGACCGGTGAGTACCTTATAGGCCTCGGCGTGCAGGAGTGCGCATAAGCACGCGATACCCACTTCCTTGGCGGGTATCGCAAACCCTGTGCCATCAGGAGCAACTATTCGGCATCTTCCATTTTGGTTGCATTTAGTTGCGCGAAGAGCTCGGCTCCGACGCGGTCATACAATTCAATCTGAGTCTCGAGGAAGTCGATATGGCCTTCTTCGTCCGACATCAGATTTTCGAACAAACTCATCGAGACATAATCTCCGGCCTCTTTGCAGACATCCCGCGCTTCTTTGTAAAGTGCACGCGCGCTTTGTTCCGCAGCAAGATCGCATTCCAGCGTTTCCCGGGGATTTTCACCAATCCGCAGGGGGTCAAGTTTTTGCAGGTTGGGATGGCCTTCCAGAAAGATAATACGCTCGATCAGTTTGTCAGCGTGCTCCATCTCTTCGATGGATTCTTCGCGGCTTTTCTTGGCCATGCTGCCAAGACCCCAATCGTCTTGCAAGCGGTAGTGCAGCCAGTACTGGCTGACGGCCGTCAGTTCGTGGCGCAGAGCTTTGTTCAGGTACTCAATTACCTTTTTGTCACCTTTCATGATGAAACTCCTTGGCTGTGTCTAAAAAACTGGTGCGGAAACAACTTTTTTAGGCTCAATGCTATCACCTGACCGACGGAACCCAAAACAGGCAAATATTTGTTTTGAAACAGGTATTTGCCACTTTCCTGACGATTCTCGTTTGAATTAGGGCACGATTTTCTCAGGCGCTAACAGTGCATTAGAAAAGGCTTAGTCGTTCCGAAGTGAGCGCCTTTCGACAGCGTCCCGCAGCCGCCCAAATCTTCGCCTTAAAATCCGTGTGATATCCACAAAGGGTCGAAGATAGATATCCATCAAGCGTGACGGATGTGCCTCAGACGGTTGCAAGCCGAATTTCAAATCTTCGTCGCGCCGCGACAGGTACAAAGACCCGAACAACCAGTCCCAAATGGCCAGCGCCACACCAAAATTCTTATCATGATGCTTGCGTGCGATTGAGTGATGCACCTGATGCTGCGCAGGTGATATCAGGATGTGTTCCAGCCATGGCCAATACTGGATCGATATGTGCGAGTGCCTGAGGTTCGATCCCGTCACATGAAAGACAAAGGACATGACGTTCACACCAAGTACCGTATAGAGGTCCACCGCACTGCCGAACAGGAACAGGAAAACTGCCATCGTCGTCCCCTGCGCCACCGCGCTGCGCAGGCTAAAGAGAATACCCTCCAGCGGGTGCGTTCTGTAGACCGTGATCGGTGTCAGAGTCTCGGCCGAATGATGGGTTTTGTGGATGGCCCACAGCAGAGGCCAATGATGCATCCATCTGTGCAGAAGGTATTTGGTAAAATCATCAAGAATGAAGATCGTAACTGTGAACAGGGCAACAATCACACCTATCGGGGCGTCCGAGAATACGCCCCTTTGCAGGAATGCAATGTCATGCAGCGCGTAGTATAGAGCCGTTGCAATCGCCAGCTGTGTCACCAGCAGTGGCGAGATGAACATCGTGAACACGCGGTTTATCAGGAAAATCTTGTAGTCCGCCTTTGCCGATGGCGAAAACAGGATTTTTCGGTCAAATATCTGCTGCAGCGCCAGCTTGAATGACGACCTTCGGACCGCAATCAGCCAAACCAGCGCAATGAGGACTGTCAAAAACAAATACCCCAAAAAGACACGCTTCTTGGGGTTGGAAAAATCGGTCAGGACAGAGCCTATATACTCGATAATATCCAAGTGGTGCCTTTCGGCTTGCTGTCCGGCGGCGCCTTTATGCGCGCCGCCGGATTAGAATCGCAGGATCCTTAGTCGTTTTCTGCCGACGCGTTTTCGCCCAGCTTGTCCGCCAGAGCGGCCAAATCAGCCGTGGCGTCATTGGCGCGGGATTCAATGCCGAATTTTTCGATCAGCAGTTTCTGAACTTTCAGCATGTTGACCTGATAGTCGTCCAGCGTCATTTCACGGCCACGTACAAAGTTGCCGTCTGCGTCAATGTCAGACACCATCTTCCCGTCCGGCATCGCCGGGCCAAAGCCGATCAGCCAGTTCAGGTCGATCGCGGTTGCGCCCAGATTGTTCTTGCCCGACTGCAGCGCCATCGAGAAGCCTTTCAGCTCACCCCAATGCTTGACGTAGTTACGCAGCGCTTTGTCGCTGTCTTCGCCCGATTTGATCTTGTCGATGTCTTTGTAAACCGAACCGGCATATTTGAACGTGGCTTCAGCCAGCGTCTTTTCCCAGTTGGTTTCGATGATATCGGCATAGTTCTTCAACTCGGCACGCTGTTCATCGGTCAGCGCTTCGCCATTTGCCGAGGCAATCAGCGCGCGGCCGTCGCGGAAGGCGTTGAAGATGGTGGTCATGTACTGGGTGTTCTTATTGCCACCTTTATCAGCACCTGCGGCGTAATATGCCGGACCAAAGACAAACTCAGTCTTCAGGTCGATGACGCCATCGCCATTGGCGTCCGCTGCTGCCAGGTCCTTTTGCTTGGACACGGCATAGTTTTGCTCGGGGGACAGGGTCACGGAATGCGCCGCGGCGCCGAAGTAACCGAACGCCTCATCCCATGAATGTTCTTTGCCTGTGTAATGCGCGCCCTCGGAATAGGGCTTGTCGTTGGGCTTGTTGTCGGCTTCCAGTTTTTCGTCGAGATAGTTGTCGACCGCCTGGTTATACGCCATCGCGCCCAACGTAAATTTTGAGATCAGCTGACCCCAGTCCATCCCGTTGACCGGGTCGTAACCCTGTTCGGACGCGGCGGCCATCTTGATCATCTGCAGCGCAACGTCGACACCCGACTGATTGCCAGGCCAAGCGGTCATTGCGCCGTTATAGAACTTGCCCGAGATGTTCTTGCCCTTGGAGATTTCATTTACAGTCGCTTGCTTGACTGGAAAGCCGTCTTTCGAGACCGGGGCGATGATTTCCAGATCTTCTTCGGATCCGTTGAAATAGGCCAGCATCAGCGCTTCGACTTCGGCTGCATTGTTGCCACCGTCACCTTTTGCAGCGGCTTTCTTCAGGCTGTCGTGCAGAACGTGGCGCGCAATCTGACCCGAATAGGATACGGAATCGGTTTTGTCGCCAGAATACCCTTTCACGGTGACGGGGAACGGACCATAGGCTTGCTCAGCAAACGCAGCGCCGCTGAAGAGCGTCGCGGCAACGAGCGCCGAGGTGAATTTCAGGTTGGACTTGGACATGAGATCCCTCTTCATTTTCAGACTAAAAAAGTCGGATATTTTTTGTTGATGTTTTTAGTCAGCTTTTTGACCGACATGTCAAGTGCAATCCGAACCGGTCATGCGTTTTGTTGGTGGGTTTACCCAACCAGAAGCGTGCTTCTTTTCACCGCAAGGCTTTGTTTCTGAATTATTTCAAAGGCTATTGCGTGGAACGTTTGATCTCCGTTTTGCGGAATTGGAAAGAAGTGGCTGAAATTGCGGAGCTCCAAATCACGTTTCTCTGAGATTTTGTGTTGTAGTAGGCCAGCGCCGGGGAACGAAGCTGCGGTTCCCCTCTACGTCTGCCTTGCACACATCACCATCAGCGAAATCACACCACGGGTGCGCTGCGGTCATTCTCTTTTGACCCGATTCAGGGGTTTAACATCACCTGAAACAGAAATTGGTATTTCAACTAAATCCAGAGGCACGTGACCAACCTGTGCTCTTTTCTTCCTTCCACCGACTGGTATCAAAGTGCAGAAATAGCTACCCTCCCGCGAAAAGATTTATTCTTGCGATCGGCACGAAAATAACAATTGAGTTCGCCGTTTAGTTGATTTCAGGAGCGTTTCTCTCGGGTCTTAAACACCTCGATTTCCTCGGGTAAACCGCGAACAGAATGATAGCCAGTTGACTGGATACTATGCGCCATGTGCCTGGCGACGCTCTGTGTCACCAATATCTTTTCGTCCAGTTTCTTGCACAGGTCCTGAACCCGACTGGCCACGTTCACGGCCTGACCGACGACCGTGAAATCCAAACGGTCCGGACTGCCGATGTTGCCAAAGGTGACGCGACCGAAATCAATGCCGACTACGAATTTGATTGGCTCTTTTTTCTTTTCGACTGCTGCATCGTTGTAGTCGCGCAGATTGGCCAGAGCTTGTTCTGCCGCCTGTACCGCAGATCTACACGAGGCTGCCACATCGTCATCAACGTTGAAAACAGCGAGTATGCCATCCCCCATGAATTTGAGAACGTCACCCCCATTGTCCTGGATGGGTGACACCGCCATCTCGAAATACTCACCCATCATGCAAAGCAAGTCGCTTTCGGACCAGGATGAAGCTTTCTCAGTGAAACCGCGCAGATCCGCAAACAGGATTGCGGCAGAAACTGTTCTGTGTTCGTTGCGCTTTATGTGCCCCTGATCGATTTCTTCCGCGGGGCCGTGCCCCAGATAGGTTTGAAGAAGGCTCTTTTGCGACTGGCGCATCGCAATGGGTTCCAAAGCAGCGGCAAGTGCGTATCGCGTGTCTTCGATGTATCGGATATGCGAGTCCGAAAACCCAGCATCTGCGTTAGAGGTAAAACTGGTGCCCTGAACCGAGCCGTTTCCATGTTCTAGCGGGATGGCCAGAAAATCGGTGGCGCCTGCTTCGGCCAGCTCGGCATAGACCGGATGTTCTGCCTGGACATCGAGATCGGTCAGACGCTTGCGCAATGGGCGCCGCTGGGTGACGACATATTCGAACGGACTGCCTTGCCACGCACTGGTCGACAAAACCGTGGTCGGTACGGTGTAACGGCGGGTTTCCTCGGGTGTCCAGATGATCCCCCACGCGCTGAGCAAAGGGTTAGAATAATTCTGTGCGATCCTTGCGCGGGCTAAAGGTACGCCAAGCGCGGTCAATCCTTCGCAATACCCTTTGACGATGAGCCTCTCGTCGCCCAGCAGGCGACCATCGGAAATCAACCAGTGGTTCAGGCGATCAATCTCGGTCACTGGGCTCTCACACTCTTGTTCCGCGCTGATAGTTTACCCGTCATTGGTCGTTAGAAAACCCGCGCCGGCTGAAAACCCCATGTTTTTCTGCCGGGCGCAGGATAGGTCGGCCTCAGCTTACTGCCGCTGCCAGTGAGGGGTCGTCTTCCAATTGTTTGAGCAAACGGGCCTGTCTCACCTTGGGGTCCAGTTCGGGGTCGCTCAAATACGCCAACATATGGGGGACGTTCGCGTCAATCTGCTCCTGAGTGGCCACAGCCATGCCATGAGCCACGAACGGCCTTAGATACGTCATTCCGGCCAGGTTCGCTGTCTGTTGGAACGGTTTCAGAAACTCGGCCATCGTAAAGTTGTTGTATCCGCCTGCGTGATAGCTGTGCTCGGGACCTCCGGTCGAGACAAGGATGAGGAACTCACGACCTTTTAGTTGGTCGCCGCCCGGCCCATATGCAAAGCCATAGTTCAGCACCTGATCCATCCAAACTTTCATCACCGGGGGTGCTGAATACCAGTAGAATGGAAACTGGAACACGATCCGGTCATGGGCCAGTAAGAGGGCCTGTTCGGCTTCGATGTCAAAGCGCATCTCACTGCCGCCGATGGCGGTCAGATCACGGGTCGTCACGTCGGCGGCTTCTGAAAGTGCATCAAACCATGCGCGGTTGATGCGCGATTTTCTTAGGTTCGGGTGAGCGGTGAGTACGAGGGTTCTCATGTCTCTGCCTCTTGCAGCAATTTTGCGGAATATTGGGTGATCAGCGGGCGGCCCTCGGGTCGGGTTTCAAAGCGCCAGTTTTCCTGAACGCGGGCTTCGATGTGCTCTCCGGCCACGGTCGTGGCGCGAAACAGAACTTCGAACTGTGCGGCACCGGGCTTGATTGCAACCTTGCTAACGTGATGCTCGGTTGGGCGCTGCAAAGTCTCAAGCACGCCACGATACCAGGCCCGCACGCGGTCATGCCCGCTGAGTGTGGTGTCGACGTCAGGCATGTCCCAGTGCACGTCTGGGTGGAGATCAGGCAGGAATTCTCCGATCGGGTCCAGCCTGTCAAATCGGGCAAACCAGTCTGCGATGAAACTGCGGATTTCGAGGTAATCGGGCACTTGAAACACCTGTTGATCGTTTATTTGGCCAGTCGCTCAGGGACCGGAGCCAGCGAGTATTGGGACCAGAAAAACGTGTTTGCCGCATCCTGATCGGCGGACAAGTTGGTTGCTTCGACGATCTTGCCATTCTCGATCCGATAGACGAGGGCCCATGTGGTATCGACATTCGGTTTGCCGTCTGCGTTCGACCAGCCACGGTGGATATCAACCACATGGGTCTCGTCCGCTCCGAAATAGACGGGTTCAGCCTGAAATCCGGCTGTGCCCAGTTGTTCGAAGAAGGCCAGCACCTCATCACGACCAATCTTAGTTCCGGACAAGGGGTGGCGGCCCGGGATGTGCCATTTGACGTTTTCGTCCATCACGGCTGCGATGCCGTCCAGATCACTGGTGCCATAGGCGGCAAAGAAGTCCTGTACGACTTTGAAATTGTCTTCGGGGGATGCGGCCATGGCGGTATCTCCTGCGATCAAGGCAGCGGTGAGGGCAGCAACTTTGGTCAGACTGTTCATCTTGTGTCCTCCTGAATACTTGGTGACAGCCTTCTGGGCTGCGATGACACGAAGATAATAACTCCGGCGATAAGTGATAATTCACTCTTCATTCACCTCTTTCATGTATAAAATCTAATAATGGAGTAATTCGGGGACACGATGCGCCTGCCACTTTCCACCCTCGAGATCTTTACCGCCATCGCGCGCCATGGGTCGTTGCGTGCTGCGGCAGAGGTGCTGGGCATCAAACCATCGACCGTCAGCCATCAGCTGAAAGCGCTGGAAGAACAGCTGGGCACCGCGCTTTTTGTCCGGACGACCCGCTCAATCAGCTTAACAGAATCCGGACGCGCCCTGATCCGTGGCGCGGGGCCTGCCTTTGACCAACTCTCCGAAGCAGTCGAAAGTGCCCGCAGCACCGGTCACGCCGCGCGGGGCACGTTGAAACTGGCGATGCCGGAATTCGCCTATCACCTGTATGTTGGCCCGATCCTCAAGAGGTTTTGTGCCGCGTATCCCGAAATCGAATTGGAACTGTCGCTGACCGATGCGCTGTCAGACATACTCGGCGAGGAGTTGCATGCTGGATTCCGTCTGGGGGATCGTGTGGCGCAAGACATGGTGGCGGTGCGGTTGACGCCGCCGCTTCCGGTGACCGTTGTCGCCAGTCCGAACTACCTTGCGGCACGGGGTATCCCGGAAACGCCGCGTGATCTACTTGGGCATAACTGCATCCGCTACAGGTTTCAGTCTTCAGGTCAGATTGCGCCATGGAGTTTCCAATCGAACGAGGGGGAGTACTCTGTCGATGTGCAAGGCAATCTGATCGCGAACGCTCTTCCAGCTTCTGTCGATCTGGCCAAGCGAGGACTGGGACTGGCCTATACGTTCAAAGCCTATGTCGACACGCAGATCGCTGCAGGAGAGTTGCAGCCGGTGCTGGATGACCATTTGGCCCCCACCCCAGGAATTTTCATGTATTTCCCGCGCGAGTATAAATCTATGATGCCCTTGAGGTTATTCATCGACCACATAAAGCACCAGCAACCTGTTTGACCTTGCACGCGCAGACCTCACATATCGAGTATTGCAAGCCGGAGCCGCTTATTGCCCCTAAGATACGCTGATATCTACCCGTCAGAACCTTTGCTGAACAGCGATGCGATGCAGCGCCCTTCGGCGGCTGGTTTGATGTCAGTGCGTTATTTTCGGGCCAAACCTGATCGGATGCCAGAGGAGGTGTTTGCGGAACACCATGTCCTTTTGAACCTGCAGGAAAAGGGGCATCGCGTGCAAAACTGGCGGGACGGCACGCCACGGGATTTCACCTTTTGCAAGGACGAGGTAATCGTGACCCCAGCAGGCATGAGGTCGGGGTGGCGGTGGTACGGACAGTCCGACGTTATTGTGGTCACCTTGCATCCAGACAAGGTTCAGCGCTTTGCCCAAACTGAGCTTGGTACGTTGTTAGCTCCGGAACAGTTTCACGATCAGCCGCAGTTTTCCGATCCCGACTTGTGTGCTGCTGGCGTCATTCTGCGCGACGCGCTTGCAACAGACGATATGTCCTCGGCTGTGATGTTCGAGGCAATGAGCCGGGTATTTCTGGTCAAACTGCTGCAGAAATACGGCAAACGCCGTGCTGAAGAGGTCGAACTGTCCGCGCGCTTTTCATCTCAGCACTATCAACGGGTGCTGGCCTATGTGCAGGACCGTTTGGATCAGACAATCACCGTCGATCAACTGGCCCACGAGGCAGGCATGAGCCCCTCGCACTTTGCGCGAGTTTTCAAGGAGACGCTCGGCTCGACCCCTATGCAATATGTCATGGCTTATCGGGTCGAGCAGGCGATGAAAATGATGGAGAACCCCGCGCGCCCTTTGGGCGACATCGCTTTGGCCTGTGGGTTCTCTGACCAGGCGCATTTTACGCGCAGTTTCAAACAGGTGGTGGGACAGACCCCGCGCGCGTTCCGTGCGGCAAATGCCGTCTAAAGCAGGATCTTTCAAAAACGCGGCAGTCCGGTGCAAGTATCGCTGCCGCCAGCAACGTATCTCAACTGTCATCGGGCTTGCGCCCATCCAGACAGTTTTTGGGAGATATCGCTATGAACACCCTCGCCCTGAACACCGCCGCTGCGCTTATGGCATCAACAGCAGCCGTCGCGCAGGTTGAAACCCGCACCGTTACCTTCGAGAACGAAGGCGCTATGCTGTCCGGCACGCTGTATCTACCGGAAGAGCGCGGATCAGAACCGCTGCCGACGGTCGTCGTGACCGGAGCATGGACATCGGTTCAGGAACAGATGCCCGCCAACTATGCCCGCGAGATGGCCGAGCGCGGCTTTGCCGCCTTCACCTTTGATTTCCGCGGTTGGGGCAAATCGGGCGATTTGCCGAAGAACGTGCGCTTCGTAGAAAGCCCCGAGGCCAAGACATCGGACATCAAAGCTGCCATCGCATTCGTCGCGACCCTGCCCGAAGTGGACGCCGATCACATCAACGGTCTGGGGATCTGCGCTTCGGCCGGGTACATGGTCGATGCGGTTTCCGGCAATCCGCTGATTCAGCGGCTGGGCTTGGTTGCACCATGGTTGCAGAATGAAGAGATCGTCGAGGCGGTCTATGGCGGTGCAGAAGGTGTCGCCGGGCTGATTAAGGTGTCCCACGCCGCCGAGGCCGCTGGTGGCCAGATCATTCCGGCGGCAGGCCCCGAGGGTGCCGAGGGCGTGCTGATGCCGATCGGCGGATACTACTATGAGGCCGACCGTGGCGCGATCCCGGAATATGATGACAAGTGGAACAATGCAGGCTGGGAAGGCTGGCTGACCTATCATCCCGCCGACAATCCGCAGCGATTGGATAAGGCACTGGCCATTGTGCACTCGGAAAGCGCGGCGATCCCGCAAGGCGTACAGACCTTCCTTGCCGGTTTCGCAGGCGAAGCGACGGCGGAATGGCTGGAAGATGTCACGCAGTTCGATTTCTACGACAACCCCGAGGATGTCACCCGTGCGGCAGATACCGTCGCTGACCACTTCCGCGCCGGTTCGAGCAACTAAGCCCTGTCCGGACGCCGAGCAGTCGTTCGGCGTCCACCTTCATCTATTCGGAGCATCCCCATGCGTAGAAAACTCACATCGACCCTTGCTGCCGTCTCCATGATCGGAACCGCGGCTCTTGCTGAACAACAGGCGGATATCTCGACCGCCATTACCGGCATCGCAGCAGGTGCTGACCGCCACGACTGGACCCGCGTACGCGACGCGTTTGCCGATACCGTCACGACGGATTACACCAGCCTCTGGGGCGGAGACCCGGTTACACAACCCGCAGATGAGCTTGTGGCGGGTTGGTCCGCTTTCTTGCCCGGTTTCGACGCGACGCATCATATGGTGACCAATCATACAATCACCTCTCTGTCCGATACATCCGCCACGGCACAGGCTGATTTCACAGCAACCCATCGTCTTGATGACGGCTTGTGGGTGCTGGGCGGCCGCTATGACTATGAGCTTGAAAAATCAGACGATCGCTGGGTTGTCACATCAATGACCATGACGGCAATCTGGGAATCCGGTGACCGTGGGCTTGTGGCTCTTGCCGGCCAACGCGCGGCCGAGGCGAATTGAAGGAGAGACCATGACCAGTCAGCGCATCGCACTCGTGACCGGCGCCAATCGCGGTATCGGTAAAGAAGTTTCCCGCCAATTGGCCCGAGATCACGGCATGAGGGTTCTGATCGGTGCGCGCGATCTGGCGAAAGGGAAGGCTGCCGCGGATGAGATCGGATATGGGGCGGAAGCCTTGGAATTGGATGTTTCAAGTCCGGACTCTGTTGCCGCCGCCTTCTTTTTGATGGTTGAATCTATCTATGGTCGTCTCGATGTTCTGGTGAACAATGCGGGTGTGGACTATGACACCGACCAACAGGTCCACCTCGCCGATCTGGATCGCGTTCGCCGCGCGTTTGATACGAACCTTTTCGGCCCTTGGGATACCACGATTGCGGCGGTGCCACTGTTACAACGAGGCACGGATGCCCGGATCGTCAACGTCTCATCTGGCGCAGGGTCTCTGACCAATATGTCCGCCGGCACGCCCGGCTATGGCGTGTCCAAAGCGGCTCTGAACGCGCTCACCCTCAAGACCGCTGCCGCCTTGAAACCTCAGGGTATTCTCGTCAATGCCGTGTGCCCCGGCTGGGTTGCGACGGATATGGGCGGCGGAGGACGTCCGATTTCCGAGGGCGCCAAGGGCGTTGTCTGGGCCGCAACCTTGCCGAAAGGCGGCCCGACCGGTGGGTTTTTTCGCGATGGCATTGCAATTGATTGGTAGGTTCAGTCAGGTGTCATGAAATCAATCAGCTTCCTGACCCGCGCAGGCAAAAGGCGACGACCGGGATAGACGGCGAACATGTCCCGCGTCATTGGTGTGGCGTCTGTGACCAGCAGCCGTTGCAAATCACCGTCCATCATATCCAAAGGCAGCATCGCTACACCCAGATTGCGGCGAACTGCCTGCGCAATGACATCAAGGTCGGACAGGCTGTGCGCGATCTGCTTCGGATGCAGCGTTTCCCCACTCTCTAGCACCCAGGGCTGTCCAGCCGTCAGCGCGGGCTGCGCCAGAAACTTACGCCGCGATACTGGACCGTCCAACCCACGTTCTTGGATGAATCCTTGTCCTGCGCAAAAGCAGTAGGGAACAGACCAAAGCCGTTTCGCGACAAGACTGGAATCCGTCAGCGGGCCGACCCGAAAGGCCAGATCGATATTGTCACGAAAGAAATCCAGCATGACATTTGTTGTCGTCATCTCAAGTGCCACATCCGGATTCTGCTCCGCAAATTCTAACAGCCGAGGACCAATGGTCGTACGTGCAGCCAACGGCGGTGCCGTGATGCGGATGCTCTGGCGTCTGGTATCGTCGGCAAAACCCGCAATACCTTGCAGCGCCTCGATCGGGTTCTGACATCGGTCCAGAAGGCGACGGCCCTCCTCCGTCAGGCGAACCTGGCGAGTTGTCCGCTCGAGCAGTTTGGCACCCAGATGGTCTTCCAACTCTGCGATCCTTCGGCTGACCCGGCTGAGCGGTATGCCCAAACGGTCCGCAGCCTTGGAAAAGCTGAGGTGGTTGGCGACGACAGTAAACAGGGCAAGGTCGTTATAGATCATTATCCTATTTTTGGGATTATATCTCTCAATATCAAATATTATCATTTGATGGCGTGATTTCTACCTTCTGCGCAACAGAAGGAGACAGCTCATGCCTTTCGCCGTTGAAATCACCCAGACCGGCAAACCGGACGTTTTGCGCAAGACCAACCGGCCGACCCCTTCCCCTGATGCCGGGGAAATCCTGATCCGCAATAAAGCCGGGGCGGTCAATTTTATTGACACGATCATCCGTCGCGGTGAGATGCCTGAGGGGATGATGCCCAATCTGCCTCATGTACCCGGGGTCGAAGGGGCCGGAGTGGTCGAAGCGCTGGGTACGCGTGTCGAAGGCTTCTCTGTGGGGGATCGCGTGGCGTGGATGGGGCCGATTGGCGCTGGTGCATACGGTACGCATTCGGTGATTGCAGCACCCTATGTCACCCGGTTGGCCGATACCGTGAAGTTCGAAACCGCCGCGGCAATCCCCGTCAACGGGATGACCGCCTATCACATGCTGGTCAATCTGGGCGGCGCTGCGGCGGGCAAATCCGTACTGGTTCACGCGGCAGCCGGGGGTGTCGGCACCATGGCCCTGCACATCGCAAAGCATCTGGGCATGACAGTGATCGCCTCGACCAGCACCGACAAGGTTGGGTATGCCAAAGATCAAGGTGCCGATCACGTCATCGACTATCGCACCGAGGACGTTACTGCGCGGGTGATGGAACTCACCGACGGGCGCGGCGTGGATCTGACGCTGAACCCAATCTCGGGCGAGTCTCTGAAATCAGATCTCGATGCGCTGGCGCCTCTGGGCACTGCAGTTCTGTTCGGGTTCCTTGCCGGCCCGCCATCAGGCAGTTTTGCCGAAGACTTGGCGAAGCACTTCCAGAAATCCGTCTCGATCCGAGTCAGCGACATATACACATATTTTGGTAACCGACCCGATCAATTTAGCGCGGATATGGCCACAGTGTTTAATCTGCTTGAGACGGGCGTTCTGCGTCCGCAGGTCACGGCTCTGCCTATTGCCGAAGCCGCCGAGGCACACCGCCGTCTGGAAGCCGGTGAAACCACCGGCAAGCTGGTGCTGAGCATCGACTGATCAATCCAACAAAAACGAGGAGCCATAACAATGAGTACGGTTTTCGAAACCGCCCTGAAAGGCAAGCACATTGTCATTGTCGGCGGTAGCAGTGGTATGGGGAAGGCAACGGCAAAGATGGCCACCGCCCTCGGGGCAAAGATCACTATCGCCAGCCGAAGCGGTGCCAAGTTGCATGCGGCGGCAGACGAAATCGGCGGCGGAGTGCAGATCGCACCGGTCGATACAACTGATGAGGCCGGCGTGAGATCATGGGTCGGGGCCCTGGGCGCGGTGGATCACCTAGTGATCTCAGCTTCAAGTGCTGCGCATGGTGCGTTCACCGATCTGCCCACAGACGATCTGCGCGCCATGTTCGAAGCCAAGTTTATAGGGCCCTATTTGGCTGCGCGCGAAGTGTTGCCTGTGTTGGTTGAAGGCGGCTCGATCACGTTCTTTTCCGGTGTGCTCAGCCGTCGCCCATCCGCCGGAGCCACTGGCCTCGGCGCGGTAAATGCCGCAGTCGAGGCACTGGCGAAAGGATTGGCGCTGGAGTTGGCTGGTCGGGCACGGGTGAATTGCATCAGCCCTGGCATGGTCGCGACTGAAGCCTATGCCGAAATGTCGGAAAAAGCACGTGAAGGCATGTATGCGCAAGTTGGTGGCACCCTGCCCGTAGGCCGAGTCGGAGAGGCCGACGACATCGCGCAAGCAGTGATCGTGGCGATGACAAACGGGTTCTTAACCGGCACTGTGCTGGATGTAGACGGCGGCCACCTGGTGCGTGCTTGATGCCTGGCCTAAGTCCTGTGTTAAGAGCAAAGTGCGCCCAACATTGCGGCCAACCATTTCAGTGGGTGAGAGGATTACCGATTTCCACTTCCTCAGCAAAGCTGCCGTTCACCCCGAGTGCAGCGATAGTCTGCTTCCGACCCTGAGCGACGATTGCTACGTTCGTCATCTATGTCGTCTTTGGGCGCGAAGCAGTCATTTGCTGCACCAGGCCTGAATGACGGCTCGGCGGACAAAGGCCTTTCACAATAGCTTTCTCAAGGTGGTAGCAGACCGAAGTAACTCCGTTCAATACAGTATGAAAGTATCGTGCAATGAGTCGCAAAGATCGTTCAACGAATGCCGCTGAACGAACTAAAACTTCAAGATTTTTGCGCGACTATATAGCGGCTCTGGAGCATTGAGGCTTGATCGGACGTAAAAAGGATATCGAAGCCTGCGGACGCAATCTTCCTTTCAAGCGCTGAACCAGACACAAAATGCACAAATGGGGCTTTCCCAAGAGCCTGCATAATTGGGATCGCGACCCGACTGATCATCGCATATTTGAAACCACCGCCCTCAGGTGCGCAGACGGTTTTGGATATGAAAAACCCACCGGGTTTTGTAAGCGCGGAAATGTGCTGGAGCGCTTTGTCCAAATCGGGCAGGAGATGAAGCAAATTATGCGCCAGGATCACGTCGTAAGAACCGTCATCAAGACCGTGCTCGAGAACTTCAGCCACCTTGAAAGTGACATTCTCCAATCTTTCTTTAGCACGCTTCTCATCGGCAATCTTGATCATGCCCGGAGCGAGATCCGTGGCAGTGATATGGGCAACATGCGGTGCGAGCAGCAGCGCGGTTGAACCCGTTCCGCACCCGATTTCCAGTACGTTGTCCTCTGCTTTCAGGTACGACTTCGTAACCTCGAGTGTTTTCAGATACCCTTCCATGTTGCGGATTGGGTCTGCCGCATACTTTTGCGAGATTTTGCTCCAGAACGCGGCATCCTTGGACAAAGCAGCCATTTCATCACTCTCTTACAAGGTCGTTGTCGTATGCTTTACTTCCAAACAATCATTTATGGAATTGCCGCAATCTGCAGAAGTGTTATGCATAAATGCATGAACTGGAAAGCCATCAATTTCGACTGGAATCAAGTGCGGTCCTTTCTTGCGACAGCCGAAGAAGGCTCGTTTTCCGCGGCGGCGCGCGTTCTTGAGCAAACTCAACCCACTGTCGGCCGTCAAGTTGCGGCGCTGGAAACGGCGCTTGGCATCACCCTGTTTGAAAGAGTAGGAAAGTCGCTTAATCTGACAACTGCTGGTGCCGAGCTTTTGTTGCATGTCAGAGAAATGGCGGATGTAGCAAACAGGATTTCACTTACTGCTACAAGCCAGTCGCAAGCTGTTGAAGGTCAAGTCAGGATTACCGCGTCCGATGTGATGTCTGCATATCAGCTGCCGCCTATCCTGAAAAAGATCCGACTTGCGGCACCGCGACTGGAGATAGACATCGTTGCTGCAAATGACATACGAGACATACAGCGACGTGAGGCTGATATCGCCATCCGACATGTACGTCCGACGCAGCCGGATCTGACAGCAAAGCTCGTCGCCGAGGCCACGGCTCATTTTTACGCGGTACCGTCGTATCTTGATCAGGTGGGACGGCCAAAAAATGAAAACGAACTTGCGAAATTGGACTTTGTCGGGTTTGGGGACATCGACACGATGATCGGCTTTCTCGATCCGGCGGGCATAAATGTCACCCGAAAAAGCTTCAGGATTGGCTCACAAAGCGGGATTGTATCCTGGGAACTGGTGCGCCAAGGTTTTGGCATAAGTGTAATGTCGGACGATGTGGCTGCCTTAACACCAGGAGTGGAGCGCGTGCTTCCCGACCGCGAGCCGTTTAAGTTCCCGATTTGGCTGGCGACGCACTCCGAGTTACATACTGCACGAAGGATCAGACTGGTGTTTGATCAACTCGCGGACCAACTTAGCTCAGGGATCATCAGGTAAACCGGGAGTTCGTTTTATGTCACAGATCATTCCAACGCTCCACTTGCTATGTGGCAAAGTCGCTTCCGGAAAATCAACCCTAGCAGCGGAACTGGCGGAAAGAGACGCGGCCGTGCTCATTTCAGAAGATGAATGGCTTAGCGCCCTTTTTGGCGACCAGATGAAGTCCCTGCAGGATTATGTGAATTGCGCTTTCAAACTGCGACTGGTCATGGGTCGTCACGTAGCGACCCTGCTGAAGGCTGGCGTTTCAGTCGTTCTCGATTTTCCAGCGAACACAATTGAAAACAGGGCCTGGATGCGCGACCTGCTGAAAGACACTGCCGCGCAGCACCACCTTCACTTTTTGGATTTGCCCGATGAGGTTTGTCTGCGTCGGCTGCAAAAGCGCAACAGAGAAGGAGCGCATGCCTTTGCAGCAACAGAAGATCAATATCGCCGTATTGCCCGGCATTTCGTGCCACCATCACCCGAGGAAGGTTTTAATATCATAACTCACCGTTAGCAGCTCCAGACATTCAAAAATGTTGCGGCAGGAATTGGGTATTTTGGCCAACCGCTCTCAATCGAAAAGTGAACAAATGCTCACAGACACACTTTACCGGGTCTTAAGTCTGGAGTTTGCGGTGTAACGGAAGGCGTATTCCAACTTTCACTTGCCGCCCATTGCTCGCAGTCCACAAAAACATCGGGCCAAGCATCATTTCTATCCCAATGATATAAAGAGTGCTTTCGGGTGGCCTTTTTCAAGCACAAGCTTGGAAAAGCACCCCGTGGCAGAGGCTATCAGCGTTCAAAAAAGAGTCCGCTTTGGGCTGTAGGCAGCCTATTGCACTCGCAGCTACCAATCACTTGCCTACGTCCGGTCCGAGCTCAATGCATCAGCTCGGGCGCGTCGCAGAGAATGTCGGCAAGGAGCCCGTTCTTCGATTATGGTTTTTTCGCTGCGCACGCTCGCTGCGGATATTTTGCTGCATGGAAATCGGCCGTTTTAGCGCAGCGCGGCGAGAAAACTGAGCGTTCACACCTCGGGCGGCATTGTTGACCTGCCCAATTTGGGATGGAGCTGACATTTAGAGTGTTGAACTCCAATATCTGCTGCAACAACCCATAGCGGTATGGGCGGACATCAACGTCACAGGAAAGCCCTTTTCAAAAGCGACGCATTCACTGGCTTGAGATAACCGAGCTGTTGCGATGAGACTCATACAGCGCAAAGCAACGCTAAAGACCTTTCGTGAATTTTGTTCACCAACTGAGCCGGTTTATTGAATTCTCAACACAAAACAATTGCGCTTTATTGGTGTCGTTGAGGGGCGTAGATGGTTAGACGCACGCGAAGACAAGAGACATCAGAAACCGGATTGGAACCGGGCGCACTGCCTGCACTTCAGATTGGGGGTGCTTTGAGGCCGCTGTCGTCCTTGGAATTGGCAGCCATCGAAGCGCATGCCTATGACATTCTTTCGACAGTGGGTATGGTCGGCTTGCCGGCAGAGGCGACCGAACGGGCGATTGCTGCAGGGGCGTGGCATCGCCCTGACGGACGCCTTTGTTTTTCAAATGAGATGATCAGAAATGCACTGTCTCGTGCTCCAAGAAAGATCACGTTACCGGGGTTCACTGCAGACAGGGATTTGCAGATCGGCGGCAGCCGGGTTCACATCGGGACCGGCGGAGCGGCGGTTCAGACTCTGGATGCCGCAACCGGCGCCTACAAGCACAGCTCGCTGAGCGATCTCTACGATCTGATGCGCGTATTGGATGCATCTTCGAACATCCACTATGGTGTACGGCCCGTTGTTGCCAGGGATTTGACAGACCCGTTCGAGCTGGACATCAACACCGCGTTTGCCTGCCTCAAAGCCACTTCGAAACCAATTGGCATCAGCTTTTGCGAGCCTGTTCACATCGACCCGATAGTTGAGTTGTTCGATATAGCGCTCGGCCACAAACATGCATTTCGGGAAAGACCGTTTTGCATGGCAGTGATTGTCCATGTGGTTCCCCCGCTGACCTATAGCGCCGAAGGAATACTGATGCTGGAGAAGGCCGTGAGGGCAGGCATGATCCCGCAGATTTGTTCGGCTGGCCAGGCAGGCGCGACAAGTCCGGTCACTTTGGCCGGCGCATTGGCACAGGGCTTGGCAGAGTCGCTCGCTGGCCTAGTGGTGGTTGACGGTATCCAGGCGGGTAGCCCGTGCATTTATGCGCTGATGCCCTTCATTTCCGATTTACGCACCGGAGCCATGAGCGGTGGCAGCGGTGAAGCAGCGATCGCCAATGCTGCCGCGGCCCAGCTTCTGGCCCATATCGGCCTACCATCCACAGTCTCGGCGGGCATGACGGATTCCAAGATGGTGGATGCCCAAGCGGGCTATGAAAAAGGCTACACCGTCGCCCTGGCCGGACATGGCGGCGCCGACATGATCAACCTTTCCGTGGGGATGCTGGGCTCGATCATGGTGGCCAGCCCCGAAGCGATGGTGATCGATGACGACATGTGCGGGGCAATCCTGCGCAGCATCAGGGGGATTGAAGTGAGTTTGGAGACACTCGATCTGGACGCGGTGGAACGCGTCGTCACCCAGGACGGGCATTATCTTGGGGAAATCGAAACGCTCAAGCGCATGAAGTCAGACTATCATTATCCGGCTCTTGCCGATCGCCAAAGTGTCGATGACTGGGTTGCTGCAGGCCGTCTTTCGATCTGGGATCAGGCACGGACCCGCGTGACCGAGATTCTGGCAGCACCGCATTCGGCCCATCTTGATGCAGAGGCTGAAGCACGTATTCGAGCCAGCTATCCCATCCATCTTCAGCCCTAAAAAGGAGCCGACATGCACGTCTTCAGAAGTATGGTCATCGACAGTGACATAAACAGAGTCTGGGCGGCCGTTCGCGCCTTTGACGGTGTAGTGCATTGGAATCCGGGCGTGGCAGGTGTTGGCCTGGAGAACGGATCACCGACCGCCACCGGCACCATCCGCAAGCTGGACATCGCCGATGGCACAGTGTTCCGGGAAACATTGTTGGCCCATTCTGATACCGATCATTCCTATACCTATGACATCCTCGAAAGTGCGCTTCCCGTGACCGGGTACGTGTCCACGCATCGATTCATTCCGATCACCCATACCGGCCAAACTCTGGGCATCTGGGAAAGCCATTTCGACTGCGCCCCCGGGGTCGCTGATGAAATGGAAAGGACCGTCGGTGACATGATCTATGTCGGTGGCATGATCGGACTGAACCAATTCCTGAAGGAGACTGAGAATGGCTGACACCCTTGCCCCTCGCGCCGTAATTGGCGTCATGACGCCTGCGATGAATACCGTGGTCCAGCCCGAGTTGGAATTGCTGCGACCGAAGGGTGTGACCAACCAGATGCAGCGCTTTCGTTTGGGGGGCGATGCGGTGTCGGATGACCTGCCCGACGAAGCGGCAAAGTTGATGGACTGTGCGCCGTCGGCAATCGCCATCGGCCTGACAACCGACGCAGGGCCCGGCGGGCCGGACAAACTGAAGGCGCGGTGCGAAGATATCGCACAGCAGGTCGGCGTACCGGTGATTGGCGCTTCGCAGGCCGATTATGCGGGGTTGCGCGCCTTTGGGGCGACGCGTGTTGGCATTGTCACGCCGTTCAACGCTGAAGTCGATGCTGTGGTGAAAGCAAACACTGAAAACGCCGGGTTCGAGGTGGTCGCGATCAAGGGCACCGAAGCGCCCTCGCTTCCTGCCATCTGTGAAACTCCGTTGGACGATATCCGGTCCGTCTTTGCTGAAGTCGCTTCCTCGGATTGCGATGTTATCCTTCAGGTCGGAACCGCGCTGCCCGTGGTGGCCATGATCGGCGCGTTGGAAGACACCCACGGCAAGCCAATCGTGGCCTGCAATGCGGCGGTCTATTGGCAAGCGCTGCGCGCCGTCGGCATAACCGATCCGATCACTGGTTTTGGTAGACTGTTGGAGTCGCACTGAATGCAAAGCCATGCAGAGGTTGTTGTCATTGGCGGAGGCGCAGTTGGTTCTGCCATCCTGTACCATCTGGCTAAGGCAGGCATCACCGATGCCGTTGTACTTGAAAAGAATGAACTGACTGCGGGGTCGACGTGGCATGCCGCGGGCAATATTCCCACTTACGCTAACTCGTGGTTGGGCATGCGCGCCGGAAACTATGCCTGGCAGCTTTACAAGGAGCTTGCCAAAGACCCGGTCGCGCCGATCACCTATCGGCATACATCCGCTATCTGGCCTGCTCACACGCCTGAGCGGATGCAACTATTCCAACACCTGTGCGGTGTGTCTCGATCGGCGGGGTTTGAGCTGTCGATGCTGACGCCGTCACAGATTGAAGAGATGCATCCTTATTGGCAGGCGGATGATACAATCCATGGTGGGATATTTGATCCCTATGAGGGCGACATCGATCCCAGCCAGTTGACCCAGGCACTAGCCAAACACGCCCGTGACTTAGGTGCAAAGGTTCATCGGTTCACGCCGGTCACAGGATTGCGACAGCATGCGTCGGGGGAATGGGTGGTTGAAACATCGACTGGCACCATTGTCGCGGGAACCGTGATAAATGCGGCGGGCTCAAGCGGCGGACGGATTGCGGCAATGGCGGGGTTGCACGTGCCTGTCGTCACCCTTGAACACCAATATATGGTGACATCGCCTCTGGCGGTTCTCGAGAAGGACACCGACACGTTTCCTTTGATCCGAGACCCCGACATGCGCTTTTACCTCAGGCGCGAACGAAACGCCTTGTTGCTCGGGTCCTATGCCCACGAAGGCCGCCCGGTCTGGCAAGACGGGGTTCCTCAGGACTTTGACCATCAGTTGTTTGCAGATGATATCGACGGGATGATGGCGGTGTTCGAAGCGGCCTCAGCCCATGTGCCTCTGCTTGCCGAAGCGGGTGCCCAGCGTTTCGTTAATGGCCCGATCCCCTATTCGCCTGACGCACTTCCCCTTGTAGGGCCCGCCGCAGGTGTTCGAAACTTCTACCATGCGACAGGCGTTCAGATTGGCATCACGCATTCAGCGGCCATTGGCAAAGCCATGGCCGAATGGCTGACGACAGGCGAAACCGAATGGGATCTGTCCGCCTGGGATCCCCGCCGGTTCGGGTCATGGGCCACGCAAGACTATGCAGCGGCACGCGCGTCCGAGCATTATGACCTGCAATATGCGATCCCCTATCCTCATCGTCATATGGATTCTGGGCGACCGCTCAACAAGACCTCGCTCTATAAGCAACTTGTCGAACAGGGCGCGGTCATGGGACAAATCGGCGGCTGGGAACGGGCATTCTGGTTCGATCTGGGCAAGACAAACGATCCAAGCGCTTTGAGCTTCGGACACGAGCCTTGGCAGGATGCCGTGCGGATTGAATGCGAAACGGTTCGTGATCGAGTCGGGATCATGGACCATGGCGGCTTCACAAAATTCACCCTGGATGGGCCCGACGCGGCCAAGGTGCTTGATAAAGTTGTCTGCGGAACGCTGCCGCCTGTCGGTCGGGTGCGTCTGTCCTATATACTGACACCCAAGGGACACATATGGTCAGAAGCGACAATTGCCCGTTTGGCCGACGACAGATTTCTCTTGTGTGGCCCTACCCTGGCTGTTGATCGAGACTTCGACTGGATTTCGACCGCTTGCGGCGATGCCGATGTTCGTTTGACCAAGGGTTACGCTCGCGATGGCGTGCTTTTGGTGATGGGTCCGAAATCCCGCGATCTGTTGCAGGGCCTCACTGCCGATGACCTGAGCGCGGCCAATGCACCCTGGATGAGCCTGGCCGAAATCGAGATCGCAGGTATGCCGGTCACGGCCATGCGGGTCAGCTTCGCGGGCGAGTTGGGTTGGGAGCTACATGTCGCCTCGTCAGATCTGGTGGCCCTTTACGATGCGATCTGGGCGACGGGCAAGCCGCATGGCATCTGCAATTTCGGTTCTTACGCGCTTAATGCCATGCGCGTCGAAAAGGGGTATCACGGCTGGGGCGCGGACTTTGGCGTTGAATACACGCTGTTCGATGCTGGTCTTTCCAGATTCGCGAACATGTCCAAGCCTTTCACCGGTCGACAGGCCGTTGAAGAACAGGCAATGCAGGAAGCTGCATGGGCCTTTATCGGGTTGGAGATCACCGATCTCGGGCCAGAGCCATTGCCATCCGACCCGATCATCCGAGAGGGGCGGGTCATCGGTTACTTGACGTCGGTCTCGATGGGCTATCGAACCGGCAAGTTGTTGGCGCTCGGCTATGTTGAAAATGGTTCGCTCGAGATGGGAGAGGACTGTTTGGTTCAGGCTTTCGGCGAGATGCGCGCGGCAACGCGTCATTCTCACCATGTGTACGATCCAAAAAACGAGAGGCTCCGGTCCTAACCGAACCCGCCGTTTGCCGAAGACCAGCGCGCAAGAGCTTGGGCGACTTCCAGAATGGGGCCTGTGCCCTTGTCTTCGGATCGTATCATTGCGACCCAAGGCACTTCGATTCCGTCCTTGCCGACGCGCAGGCCGACTATACGTCCAGCTTCGATGGCCGGGCGCACGGCCCAGCCAGCAAGCACGCTGCTGCCCTGACCGGCGGCCACAAGTTCGACGATGGCTTCGGGCATCTCTACCGTTGTGGTCCAGCGTGGATAGCGCCCGGACGGGCGGAACAACCGGGCAAATTCACGATCCGGCTCAGGGGTCAGGGCGTAGGTGATGAAGTCTTCCCCTTCGATGTCCTTGCCTTCGATATGAGTTTTTGCGGCAAGCGGGTGATCTGGTGCGAAGATGAACAGCAACTCGTCCCTGAACAATGGAATGCAATGCGTTCCAATGGGCGTTGTCTCCTCTGACGTCACAATGATGTCGGCGTGCCTGTTTGCAAGTGCGCCAACAGGTTTGCGCGTCACGCTTGCCATGACCTGAAGCTCAATTCCCGGTAGCCGCGTTCGCAGATAGCGGATGAAATCGGGCAACCAATGCGACGCGCTGTAGGTTTCGACCGCGATGCGCACAACATGCTCCACACCGCGGTCCATTCGCCGAACATCGCGCTCGGCCCGGTCCATTTCGGTCAGAACGCGATCCGCGACATCGGCAAGATATTCTGCCGCCGGGGTCATGCGCAGGCGCTTGTGGATGCGCGTGAACAGAACCAGATCCAACCGTCGCTCGGCTTCTTTGATGCGATGCGAAAGAGCCGACGAAGTGACCCCTAAAGCCTCGGCCGCATCGTTGACACGCCCGTGTTCGGCAATCGCGCGGATCATCTTCAGATGACGCAAATCAAGAAAGGGGCCTTCTGCCATTTGAACCTGAGCAGATTTCACATAACAGGTGATTTTCTTTATCTCTATTCATCATAGGTCAAGTCGAAACTTTGATCGAGTGAGACCGTCCGTTTTAAGCCTCGGACGAACATTCCAGCATCAACACGCTTGCGCCCTTTTCTCGGGCTGCGTGCGCGGCACAAAGATCCGTGTTACCAGCGTCGATGATAATGGAGCCCAGGCGCTCATGCCTTTGCCCCATTCCGCGGTGCCCTGAACAGGTCCTTGCGCAGCGTCATGAGCGCGCCCGGATCGATCTTGGCTTGGATAACAGTGGTTTGGTCCGATGCGATAGCCTTTTGCAGGGCGGGGCCCATACCGCCGGGGCCGTCAACCCAAATGCCTTTGCCACCGCAGAGTTCGGCGAATTTGTCAAAGCGGGGGCTTTCTATTTCCGCGCCCAAAAGGCGGCCCCCGTAAAACTCTTGCTGATAGGCTTTCTCAGCGCCCCATGCCTCGTTGTCGAGCACCACGACGGTAATCGGAAGCCTGTGCGAAATGGCGGTTTGAATCTCGATCATAGTGTAACCAACAGCACCGTCGCCCATGATCGCAACAACCGGACGCTCAGGGGCCGCGGCTTTTGCGCCGATCGCTGCGGCAAGACCAAAGCCGACTAGACCAAAATCCAGCGGTGTGATCAGTGACATTGGTTCGTAATGGGCCAGGCGATCCGCGGCCTGAAGGCAGGTGTTGCCGGTATCAAGTGTAACAATGGCGTCTTCAGGTAAGGCATTGCGCAGCTCCGCCAAAGCGCGGCGAGGGTGCAAGGGCAGCGTTTCGATCAGGGCCTCTTCGGCCCGTTCAGCCCAAAGACTGTCCATATCCGCCTTGAAGCTCTCGCGCCATGCGTCGCAATTTGGCCTATGGCCTGCATCGGTCAGCGCTTCGGCCGTAAGGCGCGCGTCACCTTGAGCCGCGATTTCAGCAGGGAAATATCGACCAACGGCAGAGCCTTCGACATCAACATGCGCGATGCGAGTATCTGCACCAACGTAGTCGTTGGAATGGAAGGTTGAATTGAAGCCAAGACGAGCGCCAATCACGACCATCACATCTGCTTCTTTCGTCAGACGGCTGGCCACGCGGTTGCCGCGCGGTCCGGCTTGTCCGGCAAACCAGGGGTGGCCATGGCGCATCACATCTGCATGGCCGGTCGAGGCCACAACGGGCACTTCAAGTGTTTCTGCCAGCGCGGTCAGCGCATCACGACCCGCGCCCCATTTGAAACCACCTCCGGCAAAGATCACCGGGCGTTCCGCCCCGGCCAGCAACGCGGCAATGGTGGTGACGTCAGCAGGCGCGGCCGGACCCGGGCGCGCAATCCGTAGCGGTCTGGGATCAATGGCGGGGATCTCTTCAGCAAAAAGGTCGCGTGGGACATGCAGCACAACGGGGCCTCGGCGACCGGTATTGGACAGACGGATCGCATCCTCAAGCATCGGAGCCAGCCGCGAAGGATCTGTCACCATCACCGAGCGTTTGCAGATCGGTGCAAAGAGGGTAACCTGATCGACCTCCTGAAACGTGTCCTTGCATTGATCCGCGCGGGTGATTGCGCCCGCGATGACAACCATCGGCGAATAGGCCAGATGTGCCTCGGCCACGGCAGTCACGATATTCACCACGCCGGGACCGGCCTGCGCGCCTAAAACCACGCCTGGCTTGCCGGTCATACGCGCCCAAGCATCGGCCATGTGACCCGCCGCGCGTTCATCGCGCGCACCGACATAGGCAATCTCTCCGCCCTGATATAGCGCGTCATAAAGTTCCAACATTGATCCACCCAAGAGGCCGAACACAGTGTCGATCCCATTGGCCTTCAAAACGCGATAGACGGCCTCGCCGCCGGATATATTAGTCATCTCTCAGTCCTCGGCTCTTGGGCGCAGGTTGTCGGCATCAAACAGCGGGGCGTCATGTATCGTCACCGGATAAGCATCATTCAAAATCTGAACCGTAAGATTTGCGCGCGGCGTCCCTTTCTTTACAAAGAGCCACCCGAGCGATTTGCCCACCGTGTAGCCGTAGCCACCCGACGTGGTCAGACCTACGATCCGGTCTTTCAACAAGACCGGCTCTCCGCCATAAATATCGAGACTGTCAGCATGAAGCTCTGCATAAAGCAGCTCCCATTCCGGATTACGCGCCAGCATCGCGTCCTTGCCGATGAAATCACGATCCTTGGCCACGATGAACCTTTCAAGCCCAACATCCAGCGGACCGACATCAGTCGTCATTTCACCGCTGGCGCGATAAGCTTTTTCCATCCGCAATCCGTTGAAAGCATAGGACCCCAGATCGGCCAGTCCAAACTTGGCACCTGCCTCGAACAGAGCATCATAGATGTCTGCAATGCGCTCCAGCGGGGCGTGAAGTTCCCAGCCCAATTCGCCCACGAATGAAACGCGCAACGCATAGCAGGGCACCTGGGCGACCGTGATTTCCTGCCCTGAAAGCCATGGGAAAGCTGCATTGGACAGATCGGCCTCTGTCAGTTCAGACAAAATGCGCCGCGAAGCAGGGCCTGACATAGCCAGCATTCCCCAATCGGCGCTGTGATCAACAATCTGCACGTCTTCACCCGGCTGGATATGGCTTTGTATCCAGGCGAAATCCGGGTTAGCGCGAGCAATTGGGGAGCCTGTGAAATAGCGATCCTTATCCATACGCCAAATGGTGATCTCAGTCTCGAACCGGCCCTTTTCGGTCAACAGATGGTTGAGGCTCATCCGCCCGTTTTTGCAAGGGATACGGTTGGCAGACAGGCGATCCAACAGTTTGCCCGAATCCTTGCCAGTGATCTCGAATTGGGCGAATGCGCAAAGGTCGATCACACCAGCGGCTTCACGGGTAGCTTTTGCCTCGGCCAGCGCATTTTCATGCCAGGGCTGATGGCCCCAACCGATTTTCTCAACTTCACCGACATCCCCGAAGTAACGCGGACGCTCCCACCCTGCAATCTCACCAAACACCGCCCCTTTGGCAGCCAGCCGATCATAGAGAGGATGCCGGTTCACAGGGCGCAAGCTATTGAACTGTTTTCCGGGGCACGGCGTGTCATGACGGCGCATGAATTCGTCTTTGGTGCGCTCAACGATGTAATGATCCGATGCAAAATCTCCGTAACGGCGGGGATCAAGGCTGCGCGTGTTGATCGAGGTTTCGCCGTGCACCATCCAGTCGGCCAGTACTTTGCCAGCACCGCCGCCCCACGCAAGACCAATGGATGAGCCACAAGACAGCCAGACATTGGGCGCACCAGAAGGCCCGACCAGCATTCCTCCATCCGGCGTATGGGTGATCGCGCCGCGCACAACGCGTTTGATTCCAAGCTCGGCCAGGATCGGCATCTTGTCGAAAGCGACCATCAGGAAATCGCCAATCGAGTCGTAATCCGCAGCAAACAGCTCGTTCTCGGCGGCCCATGGCGCGCCTTCAGGCATTTCCCAAACGGTCGGGCAAACATGGCCCTCGTAAATACCAATCAATCCGGATTTCTGTTCCTGCCGGATATAGCCACCATAAGAGTTGTCGCGCATCACCGGCAATTCCGGGCGGCCTTCGAATTCGGGCACTGTGTCGGTGACAAGGTAGTGATGTAGGCAAGAGACCGAGGGGATCTTGAGCCCGAACCATTCGCCGACCTGATTGGCGTAGGAACCGGCGGCAATCACGATATGCTCGGCCAATACGTCGCCCTTTTGGGTCTTGAGCAGCCACATATCGCCCCTGCGACTGGCACCCAGAACCTGATTGTGCCGCTCGATCTTTGCCCCTCGAGCACGGGTAGCAGCGGCCAGTGCCATCGTCACGCCAGACGGGTCTATGTGCCCATCCTCATAGGTTCGTACGGCAGCTTTAACGTTATCGACATTGTAGAACGGGTTGCCTTTCGCAACCTCATCCGGCCCCACCAAATCCATCGGCAGATCCAGCAATCTGCCGACGCCCATGATCGATTTCATCCAGTCGACTTCATCATCGGTTGTGGCAATGCGGAACCCACCGACCTCATGCCAACCGATGCTTTGCCCCGTTTCCAACTCGACGCGCTTGTAGGTCTCGATCGAGGTCTTGTTGATCCAGCCTGCAACACGGCTGCCCACGGCATGGGCAATTTGCCCTGCTGCGTGCCATGTGGACCCGCTGGTCAGTTCAGCCTTTTCAAACAGGATCGTGTCGGTCCAGCCATTTTCAGCGAGTTGGAACTGGGCCGCAACGCCCATAATACCGCCGCCAATGATCGCAACGCGGGTCGTGCGTGCCGTCTGCGACATCAAAACGCCTCCTTGGCGGGTTGTAGCGAACATTTTGCGGAATAGCGGGTACAGGCGATTTCCACCTCGAACCCCGTCACAACGTCATGCCCCGCAATCAGATCCAACGGCGCGTTTATCATCGCCAGCGCAGCAGAGCGGTCAAAACGATAGCTCCACGCCGCAGAAGTTATCTGTCCAACGACGCGGCCATCATAGTAAATCGCTTCATCATGAATCGGGATCGCGTTCGGGTCATCGAACATAAGCGAAACGATCTGACGCTTGGGTGGACCCGCTTTAATCAGCGCCTCCTCACCTACGAAGCCGGTGCCAAAAGCGCAGAACGCACCCAACCCGGCCTCTTGCGGGGTTGTGCCCGGTGTCAATTCATGGCCGAAGGCACGAAACCCACTTTCGATCCGCAAGCTGCCGCTGGCAAAGAGGCCCGCATGAGAGGCACCTGCCACGACAAGCGCCTCATGCGCGGCCATGGCCATGTCAGCAGGAACATAAAGTTCATACCCCACTTCACCGGTAAAGCTCAGACGACCAGCCCAACCGCGCGCCAACCCGATCTCGACCGGCGCAAAACCAAAGCGTTTGAGGTCAGGTACTGACGCATTGCTGGTGGCCTGCAATACGTCGTGCGCTTTAGCCCCGGCGAGGCCAATCACGGCATAGCCGCTTGTCACATCGGTAAACTCGACACGGAAGTCACCTTTGGTGTCGTGCATACGTTTCATGACACGGACAACTTCGCCCGCGCCGACGATCATCAGATAAGTCGCCGGGCCATGACGTTGCACGGTCAGATCGCTTTCAACACCACCTCGCGCATTCAGGATTTGGGTATAGGCGATGCGCCCTTCGGCGATGTCCATCTGCGCGGCACATAGCCGGTTGAGAAAGGCGCAGGCGTCCGGCCCCTGTATCATGATCTTGCCAAAGGCGGATTGATCAAGAATGGCCGCGCCATTGCGGCAGGCGTCTACTTCCCGCTTCACCTGACCGCGCCATTTCGGTGCGGCGAAGGTGAGTGGCAGGTGCGTTGCATCTCCACCAAAATGCATGGCGCGTTCCCAGCCCCCTCGCGCTTCAAAACGCGCGCCCGCGGCCATCAGCCCCTGGTGAATTGGCGAGCGGCGCTGACCGCGCGCAGTGTCCATTGACCGACCCGGATAGGGATTGTCGTAGTGCCGACCCAGCACCTCGGGAATGCGGGCTTCTAGCGCGCCCAACACGTTCATTTCGGGACTGAAACGGCGTATATCAGCTTCGTTCAGTTCCATCGTCGGCTCGCCGGCGATGATCCATTCTGCCATCGCCTTGCCCGCGCCACCAGCCAAAGCGATCCCGGTAGAGTTCATGCCCCCCATCAGGAAGAGACCCGGCACCTCAGGGCTTTCCCCCAACATGAACTGGCTGTCGAGTGTAAAGCTTTCGGGGCCGTTCAGCAGCATCCGCACTTCGGCGGTTTCCAGAGCGGGAATGCGGCGCAGCGCATTCTCCATCATCGGCATGAAGTGGTCCCAATCCTCATCCAGCAGATCGAATGAAAAATCCGTAGGCAGATCGCGCGTAGAAATGCCCTTGGCATGAGGCTCAAACGAGCCGACCAGCAAGCCCTCAACATCGTCGCGGGCATAAAGATAAGCGTCCTGATCGTTCAGCGTTGGCAGATGCACACCTTTGCCTAACGCTTGTACCTCGGCCAGCGGCTTCGTCAGAATGTAGAAATGCTCGCAGGCATAAAGCGGCATATGCGCACCAGCCATTTCAGCCACTTCGCGCGACCAGAGACCGCTGGCGATCACGACCTCTTCGGCCTCAATCACGTACTCACCGATTTCGACGCCCGAGATGCGACCATCTTTCTTTTGCAACCCGGTCACACGGGTGTCTTCGAAAAATTTCACACCGCGCGCCTTGGCTCCTTTGGACAAGGCAAGCGCCACATCTGACGGGTTCACGCGCCCATCAGCAGGCGACCAAACGGCACCGATCACGTCGTCCACTTCAATCAACGGCCAAAGTTCTTGTGCGTGGGCGGCATCGACCACCTCGGCCTCCAGCCCAAAAGCACGACCAAGCGATACCTGCCGTTTGATGTTGGTCAGTCGGTCCTCATTGGTCGCCAGCGTCAGCGATCCCGTTTGTGTCCAGCCAGTGGCTTGTCCGGTCTCAACTTCCAACTCGCCGTAAAGGTCAATCGAGTAGTTGATCAATTTCGTCAGCGTCGCCGACGGGCGCAAACGCCGAACCAGACCGGCGGCATGCCATGTGGTGCCTGACGTCAGTTTCGAACGCTCCAGCACCACGATATCTTTGCGCCCTTCGCGGGCCAGGTGATAGGCGATGGAACACCCGATAACGCCACCGCCGATGACGACGGTGCGGGCGGAGGACGGGAGGGTCATTGCAATGCTCCGTCGCGGATCATATCCGACAAAGTGTCGTCAAAGGCCCAGAGCGCTTCATCAACCAGTTCGGGTGTATGCGCGGCTGAGGTCAAACCAGAAGTATAGGCCATCATATCCACGCCGCGCGTCAGCATGCCGTCGCGATAGGCTTTGACCAAGGGTTTCGGTAGCCCCCTAATTTCGGCAGGGCTAAGTCCATCCAGACTGCTACGGCCGAAAAACACGTGGAAAACCGAACTGTCGCCATAGGCAATGCCCGCGATGCCCCGCCTCTTCATGGCGGCATTCATACCATCGCGCATGCGTGCGGCCATGGTATCGGCCTGCGCCTGCGCCTCGCCGCTGGCCAAGAGCGAAATCGCGGCACAGGCTGTAGCCGCAATCAGGGGCGAGCCGTTAAAAGTGCCCTTGTGGCTGACCGCAGGCCCAAAACCACCTCGCACGGTTGCATTGTTCAAAAGCTCCATGATTTCGGTGCGACCACAAATCACGCCACCGGGCAAACCGCCTGTCGCGATTTTTGCCAAAGTGGTGAGGTCGGGTACGATCCCGTCGCGTGCCTGACGCCCACCAGGCGACCAGCGAAATCCGGTGATGATCTCATCAAAGATCAGTACAACACCGGCGGCACGCGCAACGTCGTGCAGCGCCATCAAGGTATCGGTGGCCAAGGGGACGCAGCCATAATTCGCGCCCGAGGCTTCAATGATTACCGTGCCAATACGGTCATCCCGTAGCGCGCCTTCCATAGCCTGAGGATCGGCTGCACAGATATGGATCAGATCGTTGATGGCATCCGGGATACCCAAAGACGGCGCCTGATCGCTGCCCGGCCTTGCCCCTTTCAATGCGTGATCATGCCAACCATGGAAATGGCCCTCAACACGCAGCACGTGATCCTTGCCCGAATATGCCCTCCCAAGTCGCAATGCCAGCATCGTGGATTCCGTACCCGATGCAGTGAAACGTGTACGTTCGGCAGAAGGAATTACCCGGTTGACCCACTCGGCCCACTCAATTTCCTGGGTGTGGCAGTCCGCGCTGAAAATCGAACGTTCGGCCTGTCTCTGCACCGCTTCCACAATTGCCGGGTGACAATGCCCTAACATCTGACTGGCGCTGCCCATTTTGAAATCAATATAGCGGTGTCCTTCAACGTCCCACTTTTCGGCACCTAGCGCGCGATCAATGTATATTGGGTGCGGATCACGAAATCGTAGCTCATGGCTGACACCGCCTGGCAGGCTCGCGCGGGCGCGGGTGCTAAGATCTTGGTTCATCATTCCGGCCGTCCGATTTGTGCCCGTGTCAGGCGGATATCAAAATTCATCCTAAGCGTGCGATCCACTTCGTCCGGCAGGTGGCTGGGAAAATGCGTACTCAGGATCTCTCTCGCCCTCTCCCGCGCAACGTCGCCAATCCGCTGAGCACCATCATCTTGCCAGTCGCGAGGCGCGCGCCGATCGCCGATCTCGGGATAGAAGTAATCTGACTTCATTCGGCCGAATGTGTGTTGCTCACCCAAAAAGTGCCCTTCACCCCGACAGACATCTGCGATGACATCAGCGGCGATATTTTCGGGTGTTGCTTCGACGCCGCGTACAGTGCGCAGGATGTTACCCAAAAGGTCATTGTCGCTGACATAGGCCGCGTGACTCACCCCCAAAAGGCTCGACATCATACCGGCGGCCTGGGTAATGATATTTGATCCGGCATGCGCCGCCATTGTCACCGCCAGCGATTTCTCGGCCCCATATTGGGCATCCAGCCGTTTTGCATCTGTGATCCCGGCAATCGAAGAGGTCGGCAAATCCCAACGCCGTCCCATCTGCGCCGCACCGGCCATCAGGATGGCCTGTTCGCCTCCGCCGCCGCTCATCGACCCGGTGCGCAGGTCGGCCACAAGGGGTTTAGGGGCAAAAATCGCCTTGACCTTTGGATCGACCAAACGCGCAAAGACCAGACCTGCCAGCGTTTCCGCTACCGCCTGCACCAGCGATCCGGCAATCGTTGCCGGGCTGGTGGCCCCGGCCTGTCCGGCGCTGATCAGCTGCACCGGGAACCCGGCCTTGATTGCCAACTCCAGCACCTCACAGGCTTCTTCGGCAAAACGCATGGGCGGAACCACATGGCACACCATGATCGTTAGGAAGGGACGGGCACGAAATGCCTCTTCGCCACCGGCGATTTCATAGCAAAGCCTTGCAATATCGGCGACGTTCTGCGGCTCGGTAACCGAAATCGAAACGTGCTTGGACGTGCCCGTAAGACAGGCGTAAGCGGTGTTCAGATCCATCGACGCGTTGTCTTCGACATCGCGTGCCACAACCGATCGGCTAAAGTGGTGAATATTGTCCATCCGGTCCACGATCCGCGCTGCATCGTAGAGGTCCTGCAATGTCGAATCTCGATATTCATGAGTGTCGAGATCAAACACGCCAGGCGCCGCGCCGCCGGTAGACATATGCACGCGGGCGGCTTCAATCTTCAGGTCGTTCTCGGGACGCTGGCCACATAAGGTGAACCCCCGCTGCGCTCCGTCCATCGCACATTTCACCAGCGCGCGCGGGAACAACAGCCGACCATCATCCGTCATGGCCCCGCCAGCAGCAGTGACTTTTTCGATCATCGAGGGAATGGCCTGACTAAGCCCTAGGTCTTCAAGAAGCTTATATGCGGCTTCCTCGACCATACTTTCTTCGTCAGGCAAGAGCGGTTTAAGACGCCCACCAATCACCCCTGGCCATACCGGTGGCTGCGGGCCAGTCTCCGAGACTTGCTTTAAGCGGTCTTTACGACCGCGCCGACGGTTTGCCATGGTCATCGATTCATGAGCTCAGGTTTATGCAGCCCTATCCTGCCCCGGAAATAGCAGAGTTTACAAAAGCAACATTCTCAGCAATGAATGAGAAAAACTCATCTATTGGATTGCCGTGACTGCTTCCCTTACAGCTTTACGTGCCTTTGACGCCGCCGCCCGGAATGGCAGTTTTCGAGCAGCCGCGGCGGACCTAACTGTGACCCCGACTGCGATCAGTCATCATATTCGCGGATTGGAGGATCAGTTTGGCGTCAAGCTATTCAGGCGCGAGGGTCGTGATGTCACCCTGACAGCTGAAGGCAGGCGCTTGGCCCATGCGACCAGTCAGGCCTTTGGCCTGTTGGACAGTGCGGTTCAATCCATGCATCGAAGCGCACGCAAAGCGGTGCGAGTTTCGGCGGGACCGATCTTTACGGCGCGCTGGCTCATGCCGCGGATTAGTGATTTTTGGGAAGCCCATCCCGAGATCGAATTGGAAGTGGTGCCAGCCCTTTATCCCGGCGCGCACGAACGCGAGAATGTCGATATCATAATCCGCTGGGACCGCATCGCCGACATGGCAGAAGGTGCAATCAAGCTGCTTGAGCTTAGCCCGGTCGCCATAGCATCCGAAGAATTTGTCATTACACGAGGACCTATCGATCACCCAAAGGATCTACTAACCTTGCCCCTTCTGCATCAAAGAAATCACTGGGGATGGCGGGACTGGTTTGAGGCAATGGGCGTTTCAATAGCCGATCTGCTGTACGGGCCGATCTTCGAGGACGCAAACGTGCTGCTGCGCGGCGCTGCCGAAGGCCAGGGAGCAATCATTGGCTGGCTTCCACTGATCGACCAGGATCTGGCGGAAAACAGAGTCGTTCGGATTTTTGATGAGCGTATAGCCCCAACCCATGGCTACTTTATCGATATCCAGCATACCAGCAGGACACGTTCTGAGGTTCGAGAAGTTGAGGATTGGCTTGTCACACAATCATGATTGACAAGTGCATCAGTTGTTGAGCGATTGGCCATCATGTTTTCATGAAGCTGTCGATCTGCAATTGCTCACAGATGCCACGCCAGCTAACACCCTGAAGGGCAACGACAGCTCCATCCGCAGATCGGTCAGGCGCCCAATTTCGATTAACGCCTGTTGTTCATGAAGGCTGCCGTCGGAGCCTAACCTCGTTAATAAGTGCAGAACCTAGGTCGGCGTGCCCGTCTTAGTTGGGACCTTTTCACAGCCCTAACTCTAACAAAAACCAACATTCACCATCATCAAACATATTAGAGGAATGCGTATCAAGGGAATCGATGGCAAGAAAATCGGGGCGCATATCCATCAACAAAATAACAGGGGATACACAATAACACACTATAAAAAATATTAAATTACAGCGCCTTATCTTCAAATATGGTGCCTCAAGAGGGACTCGAACCCCCGACCTTGTCCTTACGAAGGACCTGCTCTACCAGCTGAGCTATTGAGGCAAGCGATGGTGTCCTTAAACCCTAGTGCTGATGCGTGCAAGTCTCGTTAGCCGTGGACGCTTTCAATGCGCGTGATGATGATTCGGACAGCGCAAATCGCTGGCATCCCACTCCATTCCTGAACTGCTACAAAAAAACCAACCTTGCAAAGTACTTAGCCTCGTCTCCGTTGCTGCGTCGTTTAGATTGACTGATTTGTATTATTTCTATATTTCATGAAATATGATAGAACGAATAACAAACCAATTGGCCATCCTGGGTCATCCGCAGCGCATCCTTGTGTTTCGCATGTTGATCCGGCGTTTTCCTGACAGCGTCCCTGCGGGAGAGTTGGCGGATGAGCTCGACCTGAAGGCCAGCACTCTATCCAATTACCTGAACGCGCTGCAGCGTTCCGGGTTGGTCAAGCAGGAACGTTCCGGGACGTCCCTGCTCTATTCGGTAGAAATGAAAAACGTGCAGCAGATGCTTGATTATCTGATCGTTGATTGCTGCCGTGGTCGCCCGGATATCTGCATGCCTTTTGCTCAGGGAAGTGAGACGGTGACAGATCGTAAGTTCAATGTCTTGTTTCTGTGCGTGGGCAATTCTGCCCGCTCGATATTTGCGGAATCTTTGCTGCGCCAGTTGGGCGGTGACCGGTTCAACGTTTATTCGGCCGGTACCCAACCCACGTCCCAGCTCAACCCATTCGCTTTGCAGGTCCTGAGCGACAAGGGGCATGACACCTCTATCCTGCGGTCCAAACATATGTCCGAGTTTGCGGAGCCCGACGCGCCCGAGATGGATTTTGTCTTTACCGTCTGCAATCAGGCCGCAAACGAGGAATGTCCTGCCTGGGAAGGCCAGCCAATCAGCGGCCATTGGGGAATGCCCGACCCGGTAAATGCCACAGGAACGGATGCCGAGAAAAGCCTGGCCTTTCAAAACGCCTACGGCGCACTCAAGCGCCGGATCGAGGCCTTTACGTCTTTGCCGGTCGAAAGCCTCGACCGGATCGCATTGCAATCTGCTGTTGATGATATTGGCAGGACACCCACTGAGGACATCAAATGACGACTTATGCTGTGAACGGGCTGGGCCGGATGGGAAAGCTGGCCCTGAAGCCGTTGTTGGACAAAAGCGCAAAGATTGCATGGATCAATGACGCGGTTGGCGATCCTGAAATGCACGCACACCTTCTGGAGTTTGATACTGTGCATGGGCGTTGGGACGCCACGTTCGAGCATGATGTCGACAGCGTTACGATCAACGGAACCCGTCTGCCATTTATCGGCACCAAAGACCTGTCTGAACTGCCGCTGGACGGCGTCGATGTGGTGATCGACTGCACCGGTGTCTTCAAGACCGAAGCCAAATTGGCGCCGTATTTCGAAGCTGGTGTGAAGAAGGTTGTTGTCTCGGCCCCGGTCAAGGATGGCCCGGCTGCCAACATCGTCATGGGCGTGAATGAGACTACTTATGATCCAGCTGCCCATAGCATCGTAACGGCGGCGTCCTGCACAACCAATTGCCTGGCACCTGTGGTCAAGGTCATCCACGAAAACCTGGGCATTCGCCATGGGTCGATGACCACGATCCATGACGTGACCAACACACAAACCATCGTGGACCGCCCCGCCAAAGATCTGCGCCGGGCGCGCTCGGCGTTGAACTCTTTGATTCCAACCACCACCGGTTCGGCCACGGCGATTACGCTGATCTACCCGGAACTCAAAGGGCGGCTGAACGGGCATGCCGTGCGCGTGCCGCTGTTGAACGCGTCGTTGACCGATTGCGTTTTCGAGGTTGAGCGTGAGACAACCGTCGAAGAGGTCAACGCGTTATTCAAAACCGCTGCTGACGGTGATCTGAATGGCATCCTCGGCTATGAGACGCGGCCGCTGGTTTCTACCGATTACACCAATGACGAACGGTCTTCGATTGTTGATGCGCCCTCGACCATGGTGGTCAATGGCACACAGGTGAAAATCTATGCCTGGTACGACAACGAAATGGGCTATGCGCACCGCTTGGTCGATGTCGCGCTGATGGTGGGTGCTTCGCTGTGACCCAACGGCCCGCAGGACTGTCGGCCTATATCGCGGTCACGGCGGCCTATTGGGCCTTTATGCTGACCGACGGGGCCCTGCGTATGCTGGTGCTGTTGCACTTTCACACGATGGGGTTTTCGCCGGTTCAACTGGCATATCTGTTTGTACTTTATGAGATCGCCGGCATCGGCACGAACCTTGCCGCGGGTTGGATCGCGGCCCGGTTCGGTTTGACATCGACACTTTATGCTGGGCTGACATTGCAGGTTGGGGCGCTGTTGGTTCTCACTCAATTAGACCCTAATTGGGCGATTCCGACCAAAGTTGTCTTTGTGATGATCGTGCAAGGGGCCAGTGGAGTCGCCAAGGACTTGGCCAAGATGTCCTCAAAATCCGCGGTCAAACTGTTGGCCCCAACTGACGGCGGGGGGCTGTTCCGCTGGGTTGCGGCCTTAACCGGGTCAAAGAACGCCGTTAAGGGGCTTGGCTTTCTGCTTGGGGCTGCGTTGCTGGCTACCTTGGGTTTTATGTGGGCCGTTCTCGCAATGGCGGTGATACTGGCGTTGATTCTTGTCGCCGTCATCCTGTTCATGCCGCCCGGCCTGCCCGAGGGTCGCAAAGACGCCAAATTCTCTGAGGTCTTTTCGAAATCCGCCAACGTGAATTGGTTATCAGCTGCTCGAGTCTTCTTGTTTGGTGCACGGGACGTTTGGTTCGTGGTCGGCATCCCGATCTACTTTTATGCCGTACTCTCGGACGGCACCGAAGAGGGCAACCGCGCTGCGTTTTTCATGATCGGCACATTCATGGCTGTTTGGGTGATCCTTTACGGGGCCGTTCAGGCCGCTGCACCGAAAATCCTGCGCGCGAGTGAACGGACCGAAGGTGACCTGATCCAAGCGGCCCGAAACTGGGCCGCGGCGCTGTTCTGCGTACCCGCGTCCCTGACCATCGCGGTTCTGCTGTCATCCGGTCCCGAGGCATGGCTGACTGCCACGCTGGTCGTCGGCCTTTTGGCCTTCGGGGCAATTTTCGCGGTCAACTCATCACTGCATTCCTACCTGATCCTCGCTTTCACCAAGTCCGAGCGGGTGACAATGGATGTGGGCTTTTATTACATGGCCAATGCAACGGGCCGCCTTGTCGGCACAGTCTTATCTGGTTTGACATATCAAATCGGTGGACTTT
This sequence comes from Ruegeria sp. BI12, assembly GCF_056537985.1. Classification (NCBI taxonomy): domain Bacteria; kingdom Pseudomonadati; phylum Pseudomonadota; class Alphaproteobacteria; order Rhodobacterales; family Roseobacteraceae; genus Ruegeria; species Ruegeria sp. BI12. The sequence goes on from NZ_JBQFSL010000003.1 coordinate 313,975, forward strand.
CACTGGTTCTGGGCACCGCAGCCGCGATGGTCGCCTTGGCCGCACTGACGTCCGGCAAATTGACCGATCAGACAAAAAAGGCATATCCATGAGCATCTTCGAACGCTACCTGACTGTCTGGGTCGCACTTGCCATGGTTGGCGGCGTGCTGATCGGGTTGGCAGTACCCGGCCTGGTCCAACTGATCGCTTCGGCCGAAGTGGCCAGTGTCAATCTGGTCGTGGCTCTTTTGATCTGGGCGATGGTTTATCCAATGATGGTCGGCGTCGATTTCGGTGCGGTGGCAGGCGTTGCACGCCAACCGCGCGGGTTGATCGTAACGCTCGTCGTCAACTGGCTGATCAAACCGTTCACAATGGCCTTTCTGGCGGTTTTGTTCTTTGACCACGTTTTCGCACCGTGGATTAAACCCGAAGACGCCGCACAATACACCGCCGGGCTGATCCTGCTGGGTGCCGCGCCCTGCACCGCGATGGTCTTTGTCTGGTCACAACTCACCAAGGGCGACGCGACTTACACATTGGTGCAGGTATCTGTGAACGATCTGATCATGGTCGTGGCATTTGCCCCCATCGTGGCATTTCTGCTGGGCGTGACTGACATCCAGGTCCCTTGGCAGACACTGGTCCTGGCAACTGTGTTGTATGTCGTATTGCCGCTGATCGCCGGCCTCTTCACCCGACGCAAACTGGGATCGCAGGAGGCAATCGATGCGTTTTCCGCACGCGTCAAACCGTGGTCGGTCATGGGCCTGATCGCCACCGTCGTCATCCTTTTCGGTCTGCAGGGGCAAACCATCCTGGCCAAACCAATGGTGATCGTCCTGATCGCCATACCAATCCTGATCCAGAGCTACGGTATCTTCGCCTTGGCTTACGGCGCAGCATTTGCCCTAAAGGTGCCACACCGGATCGCCGCACCCTGCGCAATGATTGGTACGTCCAATTTCTTTGAGCTGGCTGTCGCTGTGGCCATCAGCCTGTTCGGCCTGAACTCGGGCGCGGCACTGGCAACGGTTGTCGGCGTTCTGGTTGAAGTTCCGGTAATGCTGTCATTGGTCGCATTTGCAAACCGCACTCGCGCGCGTTTCCCCGAACCCGCGCCAACATAAATTGAGTTGGCGCATTCAAACCTGCGTCAAAGAACTGGAACGAAGAACGGTTTTAAACGTTCTTTTGCCGAGATTGCGGACAGCACGGCCTGAGCGGTATCCAGCGACTCGCGGATCGTGACGTCCATATCCAGATACCGATAGGTTCCCAGACGACCGACAAACGTGACGTTTTGCGTGCTTTCAGCAAGCGCAACATACTCACCCAGCAGCGCTTTTTCCTTTAGCTGACGGATCGGGTAATACGGTATGTCGTCCGGACCAGCAGCACGGGAAAACTCGCGATAGCAGACCGAGCCGTCATGCGTTTCCCATGGCGAGAAGTGCTTATGTTCGGTAATCCGGGTAAAGGGCACCTCTTCCTCGCCATAATTCATCACCGCGCAGCCTTGATAGTCGCCCTCATAGGTGAACCGTTCGAAATCAAGCGTGCGATAACCCAGGCGCCCAAGCTCGTAGTCGAAATAGCCATCCAGCGGGCCAGAATAGAACACGTGATCGAAACCATCCGCCATGTCGCGATCGAAAGTGGTATTCAGCTTCACCGTGATACCAGGGTGATCAAGTATACCGGCAATCATGTCGGTATAGCCGTTTTCGGGCATGCCCTGAAATTTATGAAAAAAGTAGTTGTCGTCGTAGTTGAACCGTACTGGCAGGCGCTTGAGGATCGACGCCGGCAGCTCGGACGGGTGACAGCCCCATTGCTTGATCGTGTAGCCTTTGAAAAACGCCTCATACAGATCGCGACCGACGAACCGCATCGCCTGTTCCTCGAAACTCTGCGGGTCGGTGATGGATGTGTCGGCCTGCTCTTCGGTGATAAACGCATGCGCTTCGTCCGGGCGCATGGTCTTGCCGAAGAACTGGTTGATCGTATGCAGGTTCACTGGCAGCGAGTAGACCTGCCCTTGGGACGTGGTTTTGACCCGGTTCTTATAGGGCAGGAAGTTGGCGTATTGGTTCACATACTGCCAGACCTCTTCATCGTCAGTATGGAAGATGTGTGGCCCGTAGACATGAACCATGACGCCGGTATCGGCATCACGTTCCGTGTGGCAATTGCCGCCGATATGGTCGCGGCTGTCCACAACTGTAATGACGTGCCCCTGTTCAGAAAGCTTGCGACCGATCACGGCACCGGACAGACCGGCCCCCACCATCAAAAACCGCATATCAGGTACTTTCCCGTTTCAGCGAAATTGTCGTCATGTCCAGGGGTTTGATCAACTGACGGCGTGCAATCTTGAAAATTCCGGACCGCGCCTCACTGGCACTGCGGAACTTAGGCAGGACCGACATCCATGCCCGGCACATATGCCACCCCAACTGCAAGCGACCCGAGATTGGCTGCCCACCCTGCAGGATCGCGGCAAAAACGACAGGAACGGTACGCCGCGACAGATCAAACATCTGCTTTAGGACGGCCTCTTCCTCTTCCGAACTGAGGTTGTTCGACTCAGCCATCGCAACTTTCAGGTTCTTTCCAATCGGCCTTGTGTGATGCATCGCAATTTCGTCCAAAATTGCTGTTCGAAACGCGCCGGCCTCAGCCCAGCGGCACCAGATATAGTCCAAGCCATACCCGCTCATCGTACCCTGAAACAGCGGCAGTGCTTTTTTCAGGATATCTTTGTGCAGGCACGGGGCCATGATCTCGATATAGTTCGTGTACCTTAGTACAAACCCCGGGCATTGGCTGAACACAAAATGCGAGAAATAGCTTTCTGGGGTCAATGATGGTTGCGCAATGCGCAAGCCGTGAAGCTGCATGGCATCGAACAGCGCATTTACGTCTGCAGCGCTGATATCCAGATCGTCATCGGGCAGCCAATAGTAGTCATACTGATCAAGGTCACGATCTGCGAGGGTCTTGAATAACCCGTCCCACTTGCCGCCCTTCACCAGCACGGCCTCGACGCCTGGCTCAGGTTTGAAAGCAGCAAAAGCCTCGTCCGAGAAATAGCTGATCAGAAGGTCGAAGTTGCGATCTTCATAGGGAATTTCCTGCCACCGGTGGTGCAATGACTTGTTGCCCGCACGGACAACCACAAGGCTATTCTTCATGCGCGGTTCCGAACCCGATTTCCGGCCTGCATCAACGGGCCAAGCCCTTCTATCATGTCTGGGTTCAACGGATGGCTCAACCGTCCATACGTGTACTTTGTCTGGTACATTAAGTTTCGAACGAACCTGGCCATAGGCGAGCCGGGTTTCATCTTGCTGCGGCAGGGGTCAATTGTGCTGTCTGTCTCTTTGCGCTCTGCGACCATCTGCTCGCCCAGCGTGAGGATTGGCACATTGTGTTCCCAATAGAATTTTAGGTCGATGTCGATGGGACGCGCAATCGGGGCCTCAATCGCCAATAACCGGGCAGCTGCGCGTCGGCCGATAATGTAACCTGTGGTTCTCGGTGGCAGACGATCTGACAAGACAAGATCCTGATCTGCAACGGATTTAATAACCTGGCCATTGTTGCCTGACACGCCGTCGATCTTGATCATGACGTCTTCGAAACATTCGCCGCATTCAGCCAGTTCATTAAAAAAAGGCCTGGGATCCTGAACGAAAGTTGCGTCATCTTCCAAAACAAGACTCACATAGTCGGAAGAGTCCGCAACTTCCTGCCAAATCTGGCGGTGCCCCAGGGTGCAAGCGACTTCGTTAGGGCTGAGAGGACGTTTGAATTTGATCCGGTTCATGTCTGCGTCATACAGATGACGCAACTCAGAGTTGTTCAGTTGATCTCCGGCAATGGCGTCGCAAAATTCATGGTTCAAGCCAAAGCGGGCAAATTCGCTTTCGCAGAAACGTCGCCGTTCAACATCTTTCGGCAAACTCAGAATGACAGCCTTAATCGACACTGTTCCAATACCATTTATATTTGCGCCACGTTACTATGAGCCGTATTTACCAAGCACAAGCGCAAAAGGTCTATCTTTTTCCCATGACGCGTCAAGGAGTTCCTGCGGCAAAAAACCGCTGAATTTCAATCGTTACTCTCACACTACAGCTATCTGCCCCACAATATCAGAGCTTCCAATCTCTTCACCCTTATACATATCACAATGAAAGAAAAAAGAAAATCGCATGACCTTATCAATCGAGGTAGCGCGGCTTTCTGCCAACACCTCATAGGTTTCGTCATGACTGAGGGATCTCACGTCGCAGGATATTCGTAAAGGACGCTCAAAAGTTGTGTAGACAAATTCAAACTTTGCCCCAGAAGCGCCCCCCTGGAAACCAGCCGAAAAGCCAACAATCCACGGCGCCACCTCTCCGAATGGGTCATCAAAACCTTGCACAACGCAAAGTTAGCCCTTATCTGACGCAGCCTCTGCGCGACCTGTTGATTGGGTACCTGTGAAGCGTCGTTTGATCTGCCCTTTAGGCCGGAAAGATTATAGGTTATCTGAGCGAGCGCATGATTTCATGATCTGGAGAATGCAATGATTAAGCGTGCCTGGACCGAATGGCGATCAGGCTATATGGGCCGCCTCATCACCGAGAGCTTTTTTGCCCAAGGTCATCTTTATGCCGTTGCCATCGTTGCAATGATCGCCGTTGCGGCGACCACCGCTGGCTCTGCCTTCATGATGGAATACATCGTAGATGCCATGACCAGTCCTGAAATGCGGGACTGGGCTGTTGCGATCGCGTTCGGCGTTGTTCTGCTGTTTTTGACCAAGGCGGTCGCCTCTTACATCCAATCCATCTATCTTGCGCGTGCGGGAAACCGGATTATTGCGATGCAACAAGACCGGGTTTATCGCAAATTGCTGCGACACGGCGTTTCATTCTTTGCTGAAAACGAATCGTCCGATCTGCTCATGCGAACAACGCATGGTGCGCAAGCGGCGCGTACGCTTATTGATGTTGTCGTCACCGGCTTTGTTCGTGACGCACTGACGCTGGTGGGCCTCGTAGTCGTCATGGTGTATCAGCAACCTGTCCTATCGGTCATGTTCTTCATAGTTGGTCCGATTGCCTTGCTGGGTGTTCGATATCTCCTAAAGAGTGTCCGGGCGATCATGCAGGCCGAGTTCAAGTCATTGGCAGAAATTATCCGCGTCCTACAGGAGACATCCGCCGGCATCAAAGTGATCAAGGTGTTCTCGCTTGAAGATCGAATGATCAACCGAATGGAGACAGCCATCCTTAAGGTCGAAGAGCGTTCCAATGACATTGCCAGATTGCAATCGATCGCCAGTCCGTTGATGGAGTTTTTGGCAGGTTTGGCGGTTGCAGGCGTTCTGGTTGTCAGCACGCTCGGGATTGCAGGCAGTGAACAGCCAACAGCCGGTCAGTTGATGTCGTTCATCACTGCTTTGTTGATGGCTTATGAACCCGCTAAACGATTGTCGAAAATGCGTGTCCAGATTGAAGCTGCCATGGTCGGCGTGGGATTGCTATTTGGCTTACTTGACCAAGAAGACACAATGCAAGAGAACCCCGAGGCACGCGATTTACTTGATGGCCCTGGCGAAATTGCCCTTCGAAACGTCACTTTCGGCTACCAGGGCTCAATTCCTGTGATCGAAGGTATGAACGTGACATTCGAGGCAGGGAAAACGACTGCCTTAGTTGGCCAATCCGGGGGCGGAAAGTCAACTATTTTTGGTCTGATAATGCGGTTCTACGATCCCGATGAGGGAAGCGTCGAAATAGATAGCCAAAACCTGCAAGATGCCAGCTATTCGTCTCTTCGACGCAAAATATCTTATGTGGGCCAGGACACCTTTCTGTTTTCCGCCTCTGTGATGGAAAACCTGCGCTGCTCGGCCCCTGATGCAACGGACGATGAGGTCATCGAGGCCGCGAAAGCGGCGCATGCTCACGACTTCATATGCGAGCTTTCCGACGGCTACGATACGCATGTCGGGGAAAACGGCGCCTTCCTGTCCGGTGGTCAGAAGCAACGTATTGCCATCGCTCGCGCTATCTTGCGCAATGCCGAGATATTGCTGTTGGACGAAGCAACCAGCGCACTGGACGCAGAATCAGAGGCGCTTGTGAAAGCGGCACTGGATGCACTGACACAAAGTATGACCGTCGTCGTAATCGCGCACCGCCTGTCGACGATTCTTGAAGCCGACAAAATTATGGTGGTTCAGGATGGGGCAGTTGTAGAACAGGGCAACCTAGATGAGCTCATGGAACTCGATGGTCAGTTCCGTAATCTGTTTGACCAGCAATTCAAGAAACGCGAACCTGCAGCCGTAGAGTGAAAAATCACTGCAAACGACATAGACGATGAATTCAGCGCTAAAAACATCGGAGGCTAGCCGCACCTGACAGGGTGTCAAAATCCAGCCTCGTTCCAAACTAACGGGTCGGGAGTTGATTGAGCTTTTGGTTTTCGATCAGTTTTGGCCATTTGCGCCAATGCTCCGCTTGTTCGACCCGCCTTAATGTGATTGCCCTGAAAGGAACTGCAACTTGCTTGTCTACCAATGTGTCTTGGAGAAGTGGTTGATGCAAAGATAGGCGTTTTCTCCGACCGAGACACTGTCGATTTAGGGAAACGATTTCAGATATCGGAGACACCTTGGTGTTGGCGGAAGGTACTTAAAGTACTCTGCGAGAAACCTCACTGTATCGAACAACTCACCGAGCTGGCCTGGACCCAAGTAGCAAAGGTGTCAAAATTCAATCTATTCTGGCAATCCAAAAACGATTCAGTACTAGCGGGCAAGGAATCCAAAGCTTACGAACTAGTATCAGAATTCAACAGTGTGGCGGCAGTAGCAACATCAATGATTAAGCGGAACAGTCGGATCGTCTTAGACAGAATAAATGATCAACGTTCGAGCGTTGATTCTTCTTTCGCGAATAAAACGATAGAAATCTGCTTGGCGTTCGATCGAAATTTTGTTCAACATGCGGCCGTAACTCTGCTGTCAGCTGCACAGGCGTTAAGCCCGGAAGAAAACCTGATCGTACATGTCTTACAGGCGGGCGACATCAGTTCTTACGACCGGGACGCATTCTCTAGGGTTGCACCAGAATGCGCGATTCATTGGCATGAAATCGACGTTGAACGCTTCAACAAGATGCCGGACAATAGAGATCATGTTTCGTTGGCCACCTATCTCAGGTTATTTATTCCCGAGGTTTTGGGGGATATCGCCGCACGAGTGATTTACCTGGATTGCGATACAATCGTGTCGGATCGCCTTGCCAAGCTATGGAATCTGGATGTTGGTGGTTGTCCCATTGCAGCCGCTCCGGACGAAGGCGGACTTACGCAGGCAAAACGGTTGAGTTTTGACAGCGAAACATTCTACTTCAATGCAGGAGTCTTGGTCTTTAACTTAGACGAATTGGATCCCAAAGAGTTTTGGCACTCGGTTACGTCAGTTGTTTCCGACGAAAACATCAACCTTGAGCTTCAAGATCAAGACATATTAAATATTGTCTTCAAAAAGAAAACTCATCGCCTTCATTTGCGCTGGAATGCAAACACTCGCCTGTACACTCCAGACGAAATAGAGCCTGCGTATCGAGAAGAAGAAGCCCGTGAAGCAGCATTTGCACCGGGGATCCTTCATTTTACAGACAAAAGGAAACCGTGGAACGACAACTGCAACCACCCATTCCGCCAACTCTATTGGGATCTAAGAAATCAGACACCCTGGCAAGAGAGCAGTTCAGAACGAGCAATTCGACAAACTAAGGACTTTCTCCGCAATCGATTTAGCAAGTCTCGAAAGGCCGTAAACCGTGTCTGGTAAAAAGAGTTCCAAACTAATTCGAGAGATCGTACGACCCGCTAAACAATTTGGGGAACTGGCGCACAGGTCTGCATCGCGGCTCTATTCACCTTATGTCTATGATCTGATTGCACGTAAACGCGTTCGTGTGTCGCGCGGAGCACTGGAGTTAAAGAACAATGTCGCGATTTATGTAGTTGCACCTTTTTGTGGCATATGGCCTTCTCACCTGCAGGCGCTGGATTTTATTGTGGGATCGGACGTTGCTCCGGTCGTCGTTTCGAATGTTCCGTTGTCCGTTCAGGACAAAAACGACATCTCTGATCGTGCTGCTCTGGTTATTGAAAGGCCGAACCAGGGATACGATTTCGGCGCCTTCCGCGAAGGTGTCCTTCATTTGCGCGATCGCATTGAGGAGTTGTCGCGTATTACTTTGCTTAACGACTCTGTTTGGTTTCCTACCCCCAATTCATCCGACTGGTTTGAAGACCTAGAAGCACAGAATTCACTTTTTACGGGAGCGACCTCCAACTATGGTGGCTCACTTAAAGTGCCTAGATCATTGGAACCGGAAATTTGGGCGTACAGTCCACAAGCAAAGAACTTCCACTATCAATCTTATGCAGTTTCGTTCTCGGAGCGCGCAATTAGAAATCCGGCATTTTTGAAGTTCTGGGCAACCTACCCACTTACAAACAACAAAGGATTAACGGTTCGACGCGGCGAGATTGGCCTGTCACAGTGGGCGATTTCTCAAGGATGGTCCACGTCTTCAACCTACCCTATCGAACAAATGGACTTGTTAGTAGAGACCCTATCCGAACCACGTTTGAGGAAAATCGCAGAAAGCCTGATTGTACTTGGTAACCCGGAATTTCTTGCTCTCAAGCACCGCGTTCTAAAAGAGAAAACCGATAAGGAATGCCTTCGCCAATTGATACTTGCCGCGGCACGTTGTCTTGGCGTCGCCTATGCGACGCCTGAGTTCAACCTTCGTGAAATGAAATTTCCGTTCCTCAAAAAATCGCCTGTTTGGCATCAAAAAGAGGCTTCAGATATTACTCTGCGTATTGTTCGCGAACACAGCGACAAATGGGACATTTTGGAGGAAGTGGAGTTTCTCAGGCGATCATTACCTTAGTATCCAATGGATAGCAGGTCTTAATCAGAGGTCGAACACTGCCGCACTGTCGCAGCACCGATTTGGTGACCGGAGTAATATAGCAAGTCGCCCGGCATTGATTTTGAAACGACGGTAGCCAAAAAGAGTAGTTAAACTTTTGCGAGAAACAAACAGACCAAAAAAATACGCCCGAGATACCTGAGTGCATCTCGAGCGTACCAAGCTGTTTCATCCAGTTAGAAAGAGAAAACGTCGTCTTCCAGGAGATTAAAAACGTCCAAAATGATGTTTTCCGGGTTCTTAGCCCCTTGTTTGAGAATCGGTTCAACCTCATCGGAATTACCAGAGGTCAGAAGCGCATAGTCATACTCGTCCGCTGAATCACCGGCCGTAGTCTGATCTGGCAGGGCCGAGCGGAACTCGAATTCATCTGGATCCACGAGATTAACCTTTTGGGGGTTTTGAACCTGCCTATCGCTGACCGATTGGGTTAGTTTTGGCTCTTCGTAACCAACCGTGCCACTTCCGTTGATGTCGTAGCCATAGAAACTTTCGACATCTATGACATCGGCAATATTTTCACTGCTTTGATATCGCCCCTGGCCGTCAACGGTCCATTCACTATATCGCCCGTCGGTGTGTTTCCAAAGAACACGATACCCGTCGCCTGCTGCTTCTGCATGGATGGCCTGCCAGTCAGGGTAACTATCAGGCCCTATGTCGTTTCCATTCAAAGATAGCGTAACGCTGTTGTCCAGAATGTAGTGACCACGCGTTGGCGATCCCGCCAACGATGTTGCGCCGTTTGTTTCAATGACGTTTGTTACGTGCCCTATGGTGCCATCCGCGTTTAGGTCGACACCATAGAAACTTTCCACGTCAACAACATTTTCAATGGTGGTATTGCCTGTATGTGCCCCAGTGCCATTGACCGTCCATTCTGAGTACTGTCCGTTCGGGTTTTTCCAAAGAACGCGGAAACCTCCGCCGTCTGCCTCAGCTTGGATGGCCTTCCAGTCTGCATAGCTGTCGGCACCAATGTCGTTGCCATTCAAAGACAGTTCCACGCTGTTGTTCAACAGGTAGTACCCGTGCGTGGATGAGGCCAACGATGTGGAGCCGTCGGACTCGATGGCGGTCGTCTTGTGCCCGATCGTGCCGTCGTTGTTGAGATCCGCGCTGTAGAAAACTTCAACATCGACAACATTATCAATGTTGGAGTTCCCTGTATGATCTCCAAAACGGCTTACGGTCCATTCTGCGTATTGCCCATTCAGGTTTTTCCAAAGGACGCGGAAATCATCGCCATCTGCCTCGGCTTGAATAGCCTTCCAATCCGCGTAGCTATCGGGGCCGATGGCATCTCCCTTTAACCGTAGCGGAAGTCTGTCGTCTAACTGGTAGTACCCATGTGTAGATGAGGCCAAAGACGTCGAACCATCCGACTCAATGGTAGTCGTCTTGTGACCGATCGTACCGTCGTTGTTGAGGTCTGTTTGGTAGAAAATTTCACGGTCGACAACATTGTCAACGTCCCGATTCCACAGGTACTGGCCAGAACTATTGACGGTCCACTCACTGTACTGGCCGTTATTGTGCTGCCATAGGATTTCGTATCGTCCAAGGTTGCCAGCCTCTGCTTGAATCGCACGCCAGCCTGAAAAGGTCGTCTCGCCAACGGCTGCACCGTTAAAAGTAACTGCAATGTTGGATGCAGCACCGTTCAACAGGTAAATGCCCTGGGCTGCATGCTGCAAAGCTGTCCCGGTGAGTTCGATATCACGCACACTCATAGCAGAAGTAAGACCTGCAAAGTCAAATTGCTGTGCACCGCTGGCGAACTGAAAGCGTTCAACATCCGTACCAACTGTAAAGCCGACCCGAGCGATCACGTTGAAGAAGCTATAGTTTCCACCGACGATTGAAAACAAGTAGCCCTTTGTTGAAGCTGCAAAAGACACGGTGTCAAAGCCTTCGCCGCCGAAGAAAGAACCCGAGTTGGTTTTCACAAACGCCGTATCGTTCCCTGCTTCGCCGTGAACCGTATCTGCCCCAACTCCGTCCGCCAGATGGATGGCATCGTGACCATGTCCGCCAAGGAGACTGTTGTTATTGGAACCGTTTGATGCAGAATAGATTGTGTCGTTTCCGAGATGTCCCCAGATTGTGTTTTCTGCACTATTTCCAAGGATCGTGTCGTCGCCGGAACCGCCAGATGCGTTCTCTATGACTGCGCCGGCTGCGATGGTAAAGCCGCCCTTTACTCCGCCAACAAATGAAACGCCACCACCGCCAAGAACAGAATAGTCCAATGTGGCAGGCCGCAAGTCCAACACAGCGTTCTGACTTCCGGCGTGACGAAGCGCATCTATCCCTCCCGTATCCCAGATAGCCTGATACCCGACCCCGGCTGAGTTTGACGACGGAAGAGTATAGATATTAGACCCGGAGTTGGCACTTGTATTCGCTCCGTACATTGCCTGGAGCGCAGCGATATCCAGCGCCCCCAGACCCGTTGAGCCGCCGTAAGTCGCTGAAACAGGCAGAACCCCATCTCTTGATGTCCAGCCATCATTGTACGACATCACGGTAAAGACACCTTGGTTCAAATTTCCGGTACCAAATGAATCAAACGGTGAGGTAACACCCTGCATCACGCCCGTTGAAAGACCCGTATCGTGTGGATGCCCCAGTCCGAGCGCATGGCCAAGTTCATGAAGGATTGTCGTGAAAAAGAACCCACCCGGATCACCATTTTCGCCCGCAATCCAAAAGTCAGTATTGAACGCACCTTCCGATGGCAGTGATGAGGGCGTGTAATGATAACCAAGGGTATTATTGGAATTAAAAAATGAACCAGGAGCGATGTATTCTACAAGGTCAGCAGTGGCTGAATTCGATGTCTCGACAAAGCGAATATTGGCAACGGCTTCAATTGCGGAAAGCGCAGCCCGAAAATCATCCTTATAGGCTTGGCTCCAGAAACGCGCGCCTGCTTTATACCCAAAGTTATAGGTGATGGTTGTAGTAGTCGCAGGGTTGCCATCGCCATAAGCAAATGAGCCTTGAATTGCGTCAAGAGGTGACGAAGAAGATGGTCCGGGTATATATGAAATCATCGTTCGATCCTGAAAGTACTAGGCTTATTGATTTGTTGCTGATTTGCGTGCAGGTTCATGCATCGGGGCAATATATATTGCTTCCCTGTATTTGGAGCGATCCGCCAATGCTAAGGTACTCCGCGAATGGTGACATTTTTGCCGGGGCATCACTTCCCATCTGATATCATCCTTGTTTCTGCGAAGAGCCGTTACGTTTACTTCACCAACGACCAGCGATTTGGGTGCTCGCTTGATCCTGCATCCACACCTAAAGACAGAGTCTTTTGGAAGATCACTTTTTCTCTTCATACGATCGAGTTCACAGCGGCTTCCAAGGTAAGTATCAGGCTTGCAAAAGGTTTGAGCTTGGCATGAGATTGAGGCAATACGCATAACGCGACGCCAGTGCGTGGAAGAGCATTCCAATCTCGTTTTCGCTGCCCTCGGCTGGGCACGAAAACGAAGCAACATGACCGGCTGGAACACAGAGCTTGCGGCGCTCCAGCTTCGGTTCAGGTGGACTTGTAAAGAGCAATCAGGGATACGCTTCGGTACTTTTGCTCTACCCCTGACCAAAGTCGGAGGTCCTCCGACCGACTTTCCGGTTTCGCGGGCAATTATAGATTGCCGCTGATGACGGTCAAACTGGCATTTCTGCCCACCGTTAACTAGAACCGACTGATTGGCAAAATCAAATATCTCGCCGGGAAAGGCCAGCAGCCTAGTGGGGTTCAGCGAGAAAGGCTTTAGCACGTTAATCATGTTTAATCTGTAATTCATCGCCTTCTAGTTGTGAACCCTATTGTGTTGGATTCATAATCAATTTTCCGGTTATCATGCGACCAAACGTCAGCTTAGGCAGCAAAACCGCCACCACCCCTAAAATGCGGAAATACTGTGCCGTATCGGCGAATTCCGCACCGTCACGTCACAGGACAGCCCGATTTGCCGCCCCCTGAACACAGCAAAAACATCAAAATCCCAAATTAATCTTTTTTGATTGTTTTTTTCGAATAGTAGCGACCTTGATGAAAAGAACTATCGCTCAGAGAAACTGTCGTTCTCTTTGGTTTACGCATCCCACTAATACACAAATCGTCCAGTTGCAGGCATCGCGCCAAATCAACTGGAATCGTATGAGTTTCCGCCGATCAACACCATCGAATGGCATTTCCACGACCAAAAAACGCGACTCGAGAGACCTCAAACGAGAAGCCGGTTCAATGCCTCTAGGATTTTTGACATGTCACTCTTTTGGTATCTTTGGTCGATCGGAATATGGACGGTGTTTATCGCCAGTTCCTTTTCGAATTCGGTCAGTCCATCTCTGGAATCCAATCCAGGCCACAGGGCGGGCGTGTAAACCCTGCTTTCAATCAATTTCTGGCGTAGTTGCCTTCCGTTTTCGACAAAAAATGGGTAGCTATAGGGAACAAAACTTGCGCGTGCGTACGCCTTGTCAATCTGCGCCGCCAAGCCGTTTAAATGATGTAGGTGTGAGTGCAACTCTCCAAAGTTCGAGACCCGTCGCGCCTTGATGCTCGAATAATCTAGCGTCGAAAGAACCGCCTTGGAAAAGTTCGACATTCCGCGAACTTCACCGGAATAGATCTGGTCTTCCCAGCGCTGGTATGCGCCATATCCCATTTCTGCGCCTTGGTCGTGGCGCATTAACAAAAAGAGAGCCTTGTCATCGATGCAAAACGGCTTTCCCGGATTTATGCTTAATCGACTTCTTAAGTGAGCTCCGTCTGGAACTCCGATAAACTTCCGTGCGCTGTACAGCGCATGTTGTCTTGGATCAGGTTCGGAAAAGTATGCATGCGCGTTGTCAACTATAGCGCCAACGCGCGTCTCTGGGTCTGAAAGCCCGAACACGTTGTAGCTATAAAAGAGGTCCCCCTCATTTAGCTCGCATATGTCCGGTTTGAGGTCAGGCCGAATATTGTATCTGCGCAATACGATGCGATCCTGCAAACTCTCAAATACCACGTCTACAGACGGGCACATAAAATGCGGAAACCAGAGTGTCGTTTGTTTGTTTTCAGGCGCCAAACATTCCAACAATGCAAACAACGCGCCGCGAATGGTATGAAACCCAAGTCTTTCGTCACTCTTGCGATCGCCGGGCAACTCCAGTCCAAAGTACCCGCCGATTGCTTTTCCATTTGTCACTCTGGTACCCCCAGTCGACTTGCCTTGATCGTGTAAACGTTATTGCTTTCGTGATCACAGCGAGAATTTACCTTGAAACTATTGCGCTCCAGGATCTGAATAATTTCATCTGGAGATTCAAAATGTGTTTCCACAACTACGGCATCTATTTTGTCGAACGCTCCGGCTAATTCGAGTGATCGGAAAACGGCAAATTCGCTACCCTGCGTATCGCATTTCAATGCGACCCGCTTCTCACCGATCGAATCAATAATTTTCCTAACCTCTACGCTGGCCGGGGCGACTTCAACTTCGGTAGTTTTTGCTTCGGTTCGGGACCCTTCCTCACTGTGCTTCAAAAAGGAATCCAGCTTTTGGTTGTCAGTCGAAAATGCCGTAGTCCAATCCTCAAAAAACTCGACTGTCTTGATCGCATACTCGTCGGACAGACCAATTTGTTTCAGCTCAATGGGAACCGGGTTCGGGTTAGCCTTAAAGTTTGTTCGCGCGATGTCGGCCACGGCGCTCAATGGCTCGTAAGCAAACACTTTTTTGATGTTGGTGTACCGATTGCGCAGGTAGAGAGACGCCATGCCGACGTTAGCTCCAATATCAATCAGCACATACTCCTGCTGTTGGTCGAGCAGAAGATCATAGTCGCGTCGTTCATAGATCTCGTAAAGAACCGAATAAAACTCTGAACCCAGATGTTGAACGATCAGATTATCGGGTGTGGAAACGACTTGCTTGTCGCCAGGCTTACCGTTGTGAAATCGGAAAGCTCTTTCTTTTTCAAAGTACTCACGAAGGTTATCAAACAGTTCAATTTGAGAAGACTGAGGAGATGGGGCATGATCAACTACACCATCAACAAGATCTTCAAAATTCTTTTTGCTTATCTCGCGGGAATAGGTTTCACGCAGCAACTCTTGCAGTTCACTCGATGTCCGATCGTATAGATCCGGATCTTCCAGATACTTGGGAACGTTCTCTTTGATCAACTGCATCAGAGAAGACCAATCTTGCGCCACTGTCGGCGCGTCTATGAAGTTTTTTGGAAAGAATATGTCGTTATATACTGCAAACGAGACACCGCCGCTGAGAATGGGCTCGATGAAGTATCCATCCATTCCCTCGCCGAACGTGATCGAGAACATAGTTCGCGACGCCAGATCCAAGTATTCGGCAAGCGTCAAATTTTCTACAACGACAATTTCGAATTCCGGCAGCAATTCTTGGATTTCGTCAATGACGGTTTGCTGCGTCAAGCCGCTGACTGCGTCATCCAAAACGTCAGGAGACACCATAAAAACCGGCTTGCGTTCGACAGCACTATGGCGCGCCATATCCGGCAAAATAGGTGTCAATTGCTTGACCGGAAGGCCGGTTTTGACCGCCAGCGCCTTAGTGCAGTATCGCGGGTGCGCCGTGGCAATCGTTACCGACTTTGTCAGGTGCAGTGCTGGCGGATTGAAGTCCTCCGGCTCAGGCATCAATTCGTTATTTTGGTTCAGAACAATTATCTCTAGGTTTGGTCGGCTCTTAAACCAGTATCGAAGCACATCGTTTCTGAAAACGTCATCGATCATTGCCTTGGAGAAAACTTCCGGCAAAAAGACCTTTAACTTCAACGGGTCGGTGTTCTGCGCAAGCCACAGAAGGTGGAGCATCGGAAGCCGTTGTTTGAACCTGGTGTATTCAACAGCCTTTTCCGTTAACGGCACACCTGAAATTACAACGGACGTACTTGGATGTTCGGCCGCAGTTTCAATCGCAACATCCGCAAATCGATTGATTGACAACATGCCACCACTCAATGCCGTGGTTGTCGCGACATTAAAAAACACCCAAAGTGTTTCGCTATTGACCAATGAATCCAGGTACTTTTGGTCTATATGGTCTACTTTGAGAAATCGCTTGGGTGCCTGCGGCTTCTTAAAGCGCTGTTTTGGCAAACGAACTGGCAATTTGGATGCGTCAAACCAGCTTGACGGCTGACGGTTTTCGGCAAGCCCGTAGCGGATAAAATGCATCAAAGGCGACAACCGGTGCTCTGCCGCGTCAGGGTAGGCATTGACGTACCAATCCGCGTCGAAGTTTCTGAGCAGATTCATATTTCGGCGCAACAATGGTATCGATGGAGCAAGTTTTTTGAGGTCACTTGGTCTCATTACAGGTCATCCAACTTGGCGTATTCATTAAGAGCATCTTTTAACGAGCCCCGGTAATCAGCGTGCGTGCGACGCAACAAAGCCTCACTGCGGGCCCGAATATTTGGTATGTCAAAAAAGTCCTGCTGCAAGGCCTTGTACTTGATAAAAGGAAACCCCAGTGACGGCAGTAAAAACGCATCTTCAGTATACAACGCAACGTGATGGAACATCCTAGGAAACAATGTTGCCGTCGAAACGTTGTTCCGCCAAAGACGCCGTGAAAAACCGCGTTCGTATTTGTGGCAGACGTCCAGTCGGCTGTCTTCGGATTGTATCGTGTTAATAAAATTCTCGAACAAATCACTTCGAAACAGGTCTCGGCGCAAGCTCCAAAAAATACTCGCATACATTACGCTGCGTGTGTGTTTGTCATATCTATTTTCATAGTCCTCAATAAATGCATCAGGACCCGGGTAATCTTCATCGAGCATCAGCGGAGCAAAAAAGTCCTCTGCTTTGCTGGAGCGAACAGCGAATAAGTGGTCCAGCTTGTCCAGCAGCAGAAGAGAGTTGTTCGTCAGCACCAATTCGTCGTACGCATCCAACTGGTTACCCGTAAACGTCTGGTAAAGAAACTTCCACGAACCAAAATCGTACTGTTCGTGTCTTCTCACTGAAATGCTCGCTGCGTATTCCCGTATCGTGGACAGGCTCTCATCCGCGACCGACTTATTATCATACCAGCAATGAACATCTCCAAAACGTGACAACTCACGAATAAGCTCAATATCGGATCTCCTGATGGCTCCAGTGTTTGCATTGTAACCAGCAAAAAGGATCAAGCGTTTTGGTGACGGCTGCGCGCTCATTGAATCCACCTTTTAAGGGCTTGCGAACCTTCCACATCAAATACGGGGATGCCGAATTTTTGCTGCACTTCCCGCCTTTCAGCGAATGCATTGTCAATAAGGATCGCGCCGTCAGGATCGATATGTTCGCTTTTGTGCGTTTCGTCGTGAATATGCACAATCTCGTCAAAAAGCGCCGCGGATAAATGGTGGCGCTGCATGTTTTCACTCAGATCATAGGCGTGCCGTGTAATCAGGACGACCCGAATGCCCTCGCGCTTGAATTGGTAGATCAATCCAATAATTTCCGGGTCGACGCCGTCTTTGTGCACAAGCGTGTCATCATAGTCGACGTAGGCGGTTCTGACATCGTAGTCAAAATCGAACATCGGGATGAGCAGTCGGTCCATTCTTAGCTTCACGTTGTTTTCTGACACGGCCACATCATTTCCCATGGCCGTATAGACACTAAGCAACGGCAAATTTACGCCTCTTGCCCGTGTCAAACATTGTGTGCCTGAACATCGAGCTGATATCTCAAGTAGTTTCCAGTTGCCGTTGACGGCGCGCTTTATCTGAAAAAACCACAGACCCAGAAAGTCCAACTCATCGTTAATTCGATCTGCAATGGCTTGAATTTCTGGTGTAGATTCAAGACTTGTTCCCGCTACCGATATTCCACCCAATACTCGGTCTCGGGATCGCGGAAACACACCCAAAAGATCTCCGTGGCGGTCGGTAAAGCAATCGACTGTCAATTCCTCTCCTGGCAAGTATTCGCAGACAAGTTCGGTTTCCCAGTCGATTTCGGAAATGGCTTGTGACCCAGGATTAATCATGCGAGCACCAACCGCGCCCTGTCCGCGTTTGGGTTTCACAAAAAACGGGTTAGCAGGCAAATCTTCCTCCGTCAGATAGACTGACGGCGTGAAGGCGTCTTCATTGAATAATTCCATCGCATAGTCTTTATCACGGCAAGCACGTGCCGTTTTCTCGGATGGGATAAGGAGCTTGCACGAGAACTTGTCACGGCTCTCAGACAGGAATTCCACGACGGAATCATGTGTAGGAATCAGGACGTCAATTTTCCATTCTGCTAACTGGGCCTGGAAAACATCCATGAACGTAGGATCATTGATCAAAGGAAGATCGTTGCGATAGTTCTTGAACAGATGCCGACCCATTCGTTCGATCGATGAGGCGCCGTATAATTCGATGTTAACTTGCCGGGACAAAGCAAAGCACAGCTCGGCTGAGTTCATTTCACCGGCGGGAAATACCATCACGCGTATAGTCATGCGTTTAGCGTGCCTCTTTGGCTAAGTTTTTGTTTTAAGACGTCCGGGGAAACCCACATCAATGCGTCCAGAATGGAAAGATACGGAACAAAATCCCGTCCTGCGGTCTCATACTCAATTGCATCTGAAGAGGTAAAAGCCAATGCCAGCCCTTCTTTCTCGAAATCACCTGATGAGTACAACGCCCGCCCGCCCGGCACGTTCAAATAGCGTTCTGCCTGAGTGATCTTACAGATATCCAGCACTTTCGTGAGGGCATTGCCATTTTGGTCATATGTCATTTCGGAAGACTTTTTGACGGTGCAATCAAGACCAATGTATTTCGCGCACAACTCGACACTGGCGATTGCGACACTTGCCAGATCATCTTCGCTGTTTGCAAACGTCTTTTCGACAAGATCCATAACGGGCTGATAGAACGGGGCTTTTTTATATTGGGCTAGTTGCTGCAACAGTTTTGCCCGGTCTTTTTCCTTATCTGCCAATATCACTAGATTACATGGCGTTTGTAGCGGGGATTTTCGTACCGCAAGGCGGATGTATTCCCATTCTCTTGAAGGGTTATAAATGCGGTTGCGGTTATACCAGCCATTTTTTGAAAATGCCGCATCGTCGTAGAACACGAAAACATCCGAACTGGACAGCAGGTCAAAATATCCCAAATAGGGAAAGAAATACGGCTGCATCAACGAAACGGTGTACATCAGAAACTCGCCAGATATCTATTGCATGCTTGCAGTTAATGCTTTGAGAACGCGAATTCGGTCTTCCTCGATAAGCCCTGGATAGATCGGCAGGCAGAGCACACGGGCTCCAATATCTTGGGCCACCGGCAAGTTTTCCGGATCCGCCGATGGTAGCGACCGGTACATTTCCAGATCCGACATTATTGGAGAGAAGTATCGTCTGGACATGACCCCCACTTCGCTCATGGATTCAAAAACTTGATCCCGATTCCTCGGAGCATCTTCAGATATCAATATGGGGAAATACGAGTAGTTCGGCTCTACCCCCTCCCTTTGAGGGCAGATATTGACGTAGTTCAAGCCCGACAGTTCCTGCTTGTACCAGTCATGGACTTCTTTTCGCATCGAACGAACTTTTTCAAAGTGTTCAAGCTGAACCAACCCGATAGCCGCGTTAAGTTCGCTCATTTTTCCGTTGAATCCGACCAATGGTATTTCGTTTTCTCCACGAATACCAAAGTTCTTAATCATGTTGATTTTTGCTTCCATTTCGCTTGTCGACGAAATGACAGCACCGCCCTCAAATGTATTGAATGACTTAGTCGCATGAAAACTCAGGGTCGCCATATCGCCGTAAGACAGCAGGCTTCGCCCATTGTACGTTACGCCGAACGCATGCGAGGCATCATAGATAAGGACCAGATTGTGCTTTTTTGCGACCTCAGCCAGACCGTCGACATCACAGGGCGTACCATATGTATGAACCGCTAGAATAGCCGACGTTTCGGGGGTGATAGCAGCTTCAACCGCTTCGGGCGTCAGTCCATAATAAAGCGGATCAATATCCGCAAAGACGGGCTGCAGCCCCAGCATTTCTAACGAGTGCGTAGTCGCGGCAAAGGTAAAGGGCGTAGTGACAACTTGGCTATTCTTTGGAAGCGCCAACAAGGGACCTATCAGGGCCGAAGTCCCATTGTTCATCAACGAAACACCTGGAACACCAAAGTAGTTTCTGAGGTTTTCCTCAAGCTCTTGGTGCAGTGGTCCATTGTTCGTGAGAATCTTCCGCTCCCAGATGCCTTCAAGATAGGGCATCACTTCTTCTAGCGGAGGAAGATACGGGCGAGTAACAAAGATTGGCGGTTGACTCATGTCGTGTTCAGCGCTTTCACATCGCCCCATCAGGGCCATCGGTTTGGGAAGGATTTGCAGCAATTTCAAATAGATATTGCCCGTACGTGTTTTTCTTTAGCTTTGTCGCAAGCGCTTCAAGCTCAGATGCATCGATCCAGCCTTTGCTGAATGCGATTTCCTCAGGACTGCCAACCTGTTGACCCTGCCGCTCGGACAGCGTCCTGACAAAGTTTCCGGCGTCTAGAAGACTTGCATGGGTTCCGGTGTCCAACCATGCATAACCTCGGCCCATTTGCTGAACGTCCAGTACGCCCTCGTCGAGATAGCTTTGCAGGAGATCGACAATTTCCAACTCCCCGCGGGGCGAAGGCTTGACCTTCCGTGCACGTTTTGGGGCCGACCCATCCATAAAGTAAAGGCCAGTCACGGCATAATTCGACGGAGGTGATGATGGCTTTTCCACAATTTCAGTCACCCGACCGCTGGGATCATATCCCACGACGCCATACCGCTGAGGATCAGATACCCTATAGCCAAACACCGTCGCGCCTTGATCACGGGAGCCAGCTGCCGCCAGAACCTCGGGCAGACCGTGTCCGAAGAACAGATTGTCACCCAGCACCAATGCCGATGGAGCACCATCCAGAAACTCTTCTGCCAAAACATAAGCTTGCGCCAACCCATCCGGGCTTGGTTGTTCAATATAAGTAAATGAAACACCCCAGTTGCTTCCGTCACCCAATACGCGCCTGAACTGGTCTTGGTCACGAGGCGTCGTGATAATCGCGATCTCACGGATACCTGCCAGCATTAAGACACTGATCGGATAATAGATCATCGGTTTGTCATAGATTGGCAGCAGCTGCTTTGAAACGCCGATTGTTATAGGATAAAGCCGCGTCCCTGACCCGCCCGCCAGGATAATACCTTTGCGATTTCTCATGATTTTAAAGCTCCTAATTCGATAAGAGTATCCTTTAACCCCTTGTGCCAACTCGGCCTTTGGAGCTCAAAATTGTTCTCAAAACTGCTGTTGTCCAAACGCGAGTTCAAGGGGCGCTTGGCCGGGGTGGGAAATGCGCTGCTGGGAATGTCGGTAACCTGACACTGTGTTCCACTCAGCCGAAAAATCTCTCGTGCGAAATCGGCCCAGCTTACATCCGGGCCACCAGATAGGTGGTAAGTTCCTGACTTTTCTGGGTGACGCAAAAGTTGCCCAATACTTCTCAGGCAAGCACCCGCAATGTCCTTGGCTGCGGTCGGCCCGCCGACCTGATCTGCTACAACCGAGATCTCGTCGCGCTCGCTGCCAAGCCGCAACATTGTTTTCACGAAGTTTTTGCCATGAACCGAAAAAATCCATGACGTTCGCAGTATCAAGTGTACTCCTCCGGCAGCGCGAACGAGTTCCTCACCTTCTAACTTCGTACGCCCATAGGCTCCCAAAGGATCTGTTGGACTGTCTGGAAAAAAAGGGTTGTTCCCGCTCCCATTAAAAACATAGTCACTCGAAATGTGAAGGAACGGCAATCCACGAGCGGCCGCAGCCTCAGCAATTGCACCAGGAGTTACGGCATTCACAACGTGGGCTGCCGTCTCCTCCTCTTCAGCCCCATCAACTGCCGTGAATGCGACCGCGTTTATCACCACATCAGCTTCGGTGTCCCTAACGCGTTCTGCACAGGTATCGGGGTCGGAAAACTCAGCAGCATCTCTGCCAACAACTTCCAATTCGATGTCGCCTGCACACCGCTGAAGCTCCTGACCAACCTGCCCAGTTTTTCCGAAAACCAGAACTTTCATACCTTGGTTCCAAGACGTATCCCGACGCCCTCACGCTGTTGAAGCGGTCGCCACCATGCCTCGTTGTCCAGATACCATCGCACTGTTTTTTGCAGCCCTTCTTCAAGAGTGACCGTAGGCTCCCAACCCAATTCGTCCCGGATACGAGTTGCATCAATGGCATAACGAGCGTCGTGGCCTGGCCTGTCAGCAACAAATGTTATCTGATCCGCATAGGTGCCCATGCTCTGTGGGCGAAGTTCATCGAGAATTGCGCAAAGGGTGTTAACAAGATCAAGATTGGAGGATTCGTTATTGCCCCCGATATTGTAAGAGCGCCCAATCCGCCCGTTTTTCATAACTTCGATTAGCGCCGCAGCGTGATCTTCGACAAAGAGCCAGTCCCGAACATTCGACCCGTCCCCGTAGATCGGCAAAGGCTTACCAGCCAGCGCATTCAGAATAGTCACCGGAATCAGTTTTTCGGGAAAGTGGTATGGACCATAGTTGTTCGAACAATTGCTAAGAACAACTGGCAAACCGTAAGTCGCGTTCCAAGCGCGAACCAGATGATCACTTGCAGCCTTAGAGGCGGAATAAGGCGATCTCGGGTCATAAGGTGTTTCTTCAGTAAATTTTACCGACATGTCCATCGGAAGTGATCCGTACACTTCATCAGTGGAAATGTGATGAAATCTGAAGTTTTCCGGGCGACCAATTCGCTCCCAATAGCTGCGCGCAGCCTCTAGGATATTGTAGGTTCCTTTTATGTTGGTATCTATAAAGTCCTCAGGTCCGTCAATCGATCGGTCCACGTGACTTTCGGCAGCCAAGTGCATTATCGCATCTGGCTTGTGTTTCTCAACAGCTTCGTCGACTGCGTTGCGCTGGCGCAAATCCACTTTTTCAAAAAAGTAGTTAGGTTGACCTTCAATGCTAGCTAGGTTTTCGAGACAAGCTGCGTAAGTCAGCGCGTCCAAGTTTACGACGTCATATCCTCGGCTTACGGCCAAGCGCACGACAGCCGATCCAATAAATCCGGCCCCACCAGTTACCAGAATTTTCATTTCTGCGACCCTTCATAAAAGAATGGACTATTGAAGTCTTTCAACAATGGAGCCGAGGCATCTTTTTCCGATAGAACTGGTTCTAGGCCCCCAATATCCCAGTCTACATTGATGTCTGGATCATCAAAACGCACCGATCCATCACACTCAGGCGAATAGTAATTCGAGCATTTGTACACAATTTCGGTATTCGGTTCACGGGTCACAAACCCGTGCAAGAATCCCGTTGGAATGTACAACTGCTTACCGTTCTCAAAACTAAGTTCTTCACCTATCCACTTTCCATAAGTGGGGCTGCCGACACGTATGTCCACAACCACGTCAAACAGGCGACCGCGGCCACAACGTACCAATTTGGCTTGTGCAAACGGAGGGGATTGAAAGTGAAGTCCGCGTATCGTCCCTGGAGACGCGGAAAGGGAATGGTTATCTTGTACAAATTGCATGTCAACACCATGCATTTTCATACTCTTGTAGTTCCAACTCTCGCTGAAAAAGCCACGACCATCTTTGAACCGCTCGGGCATTATTATTAATACCCCGGGCAAAGCAGATCTTTCCACCTTCATTCAACGCTCCATGTTTAATACCGCAGACTTTAGTGCGTCGTTAGAAAACAGGTTCGACACAGTATTCGCAATGCCTCACAGCTACTGAATTCCAGTTTTGCAGACACTGCGAACTTCGCAGGGACGTTTAGTTAACTTACTAGTCCATCACAAGAGCTTTACTTCAAGGGCAAGCCGAGTAAGCTGTTCGTTGCGCGTCTGCGGGACAAGTATTTAACCGCCTCACAAGATTGTCTTTTCAACAATTTTTTTGCCTGCCTAACATCTTGTCTGCCCGATCTGTCGATCTCGTTCAGGTCAGCGCCGGCTTAATATTCAATTCCCATCAGGCCGTGCGGTATGGTCAGTTGGTAAACCTTAATGTCGATCTCTGCAATTAATTCACTGCCGATCTGAATACCGCTCCTCTAACTTCCAGATGATATGTGTCTATTCGAACCCGTGGAGGCGGCCATCAGGGTCCCATTGGCGTTTACCTGTGTGATGTGATAGCAATTATCTGAACCAGTCCTTCCCCTGGTGCCTTCTATTGAGGCACAGGAAGCATCTAAGGCATGGTCAATTTGGTTTTTTTAGAAAAGTTTGGCGACCCCGGCAGGATTCGAACCTGCAACCTGCCCCTTAGGAGGGGGCTGCTCTATCCAGTTGAGCCACGGGGCCGCACAACGCTCTCTGTAGCCGGGTTTTTTGGCCTTGTCATGGTCTTTGCGCGGTGGTTGTAAAACTTGTTCTGTTCACGCTACCATCGGGCAAATCAATATCGCAGGTGCCTCAGTGACAACAGATACCAAACGCCCACTTACCCTTCGTGATGTCTCGGAAGCGTCCGGAGTATCAGAAATGACGGTCAGTCGGGTTCTGCGAAACAGGGGCGATGTCTCAGACGCGACGCGCACGCGTGTTTTGGCTGCGGCAAAAGAGCTGGGCTATGTTCCCAACAAGATCGCGGGCGCGTTGGCGTCCAGCCGAGTAAATCTGGTGGCGGTGATCATCCCTTCGCTATCCAACATGGTCTTCCCTGAGGTCCTGACCGGCATCAACCAGGTTCTAGAAGATACCGAGTTGCAACCTGTTGTCGGCGTCACCGATTATATGCCGGAAAAAGAGGAAAAAGTGCTGTACGAGATGCTCTCGTGGCGACCTTCCGGTGTAATCATTGCCGGTCTGGAGCACACCGAGGCGGCGCGGGCAATGTTGGACTCTGCCGGTATCCCAGTGGTCGAGATTATGGACACCGACGGCAAGCCAGTGGATGCGATGGTTGGGATTTCGCATCGTCGAGCAGGTCGCGAAATGGCGCAGGCCATCCTGAAGGCTGGGTACGAACATATTGGCTTCATGGGCACGAAAATGCCGCTGGATCACCGGGCTCGCAAACGGTTCGAAGGTTTCACCGAAGTTCTGGGCAAACACGGGATCGAGATCGAGGATCGTGAGTTCTATTCAGGTGGGTCGGCGCTGGCTAAAGGGCGTGAGATGACCCAGACCATGCTGGAACGATCGCCCGATCTGGATTTTCTCTATTACTCCAATGACATGATCGGAGCTGGCGGGCTGTTGTACCTGCTGGATCAGGGCATTGATGTGCCAGGGCAGATCGGTCTGGCCGGGTTCAACAACGTCGAGCTTTTGCAGGGCCTGCCGCGCAAACTGGCGACTATGGACGCTTGCCGGTTAGAGATTGGCCGCAAGGCCGCTGAAATCATTGCATCGCAATTGGCCGACCCAACGGCTGAAGTCGACACGCGTGTGACCCTGACCCCCAAGATCAGCTACGGCGACACGCTAAAGCGGCGTTAAATTTATGGCACTGCAGCGGCTGGACAACCGGGCAGCCCGCGCGCTGTTCATGGATCGCCACGCGCTGGCCGAGCCGCCCTCGGGCGGTGCGAAAGGCGCGGATTTGCTGGGTTTGATCCATCGGCTTGGCTTTGTACAACTGGACAGCATCAACACTGTCTCGCGAGCGCATGACATGATCCTGTTTTCGCGCCGTCCATCCTATCGCGCCGGCAATCTCAAACGCCTTTATGAACGCGACCGCGCACTGTTCGAACACTGGACCCACGACGCGGCTGTCATTCCGATGGAATTCTATCCGCACTGGCATTTGCGGTTTCAACGCGATGCAGACCTTTTGAAGTCCCGATGGAAAAACTGGCGCCGCGACGGGTTCGAGCAGCGGTTTGCAACCGTTCTTCAACATATCCAGGACCACGGGCCTGTATCCTCGTCGGATGTTGGCAAGGATGAGAAAAAGGGATCTGGCGGTTGGTGGGACTGGCATCCGTCAAAAACAGCGTTGGAGTTTCTGTGGCGCTCGGGCGCATTGACAGTCATCGGGCGACAAGGATTTCAAAAACGATATGACCTGACCGAGCGCGTAATTGAAACGCATCTATGCCCAGGGAACGCGCCTTGCGACGAGGACGCTACCGTCGACTGGCTGTGCAATGCAGCCTTGGATCGTTTGGGGTTTGCGACTTCTGGGGAACTGGCCTCGTTTTGGGATACCGTAACTGTTACCGAGGCAAAATCCTGGTGTGAACAGGGTCTAACACGGGGCATTTTGGAGGAAATCGAAATCACCTGCGCGGATGGAAAACTGCGCAAGTTGATTGCCCGACCCACCGTTTCCGAGGACGCAGGGGCCGTTACCCGCCCCTCAGGCCGCATACGGATCCTCAGCCCATTTGACCCAATGCTGCGGGACCGTAACCGAGCCCAGCGCCTGTTTGGTTTCCACTATCGGATTGAGGTCTTCGTACCAGCCCCCAAACGCACCTATGGGTATTACGTGTTCCCGCTGCTTGAGGGCGACCGGATGGTTGGGCGAATTGATATGAAAGCCAACCGGGATCGCGGTGTGCTGCAGGTTAGCGCCTTATGGCCGGAACGGGATGTGCGCTGGTCCAATGCAAGGACCAAAAGGTTAGAATCCGAACTTGACCGTGTCCGCCGATTTGCCGGGTTGGACAGCGTGGAATTCGCCCGAGATTGGCTGAACGCCTCTAAATAGAGCCCGTTTTATACCAGTGTCATTTTGATCGGCTGTAACCCGTCGATGCCTCCTTCCAGCACATCACCCGCCTGAACCGGGCCAACCCCTGCCGGCGTGCCGGTCAGGATCAGATCGCCAGGTCGCAGATGGTAGTATCCGGACAGATGGCAGACGATCTCATCAATCTTCCAGATCAATTCTTCCAGCGTCGCGTCCTGACGCGTTTCCCCGTTCACGTTCAGGTAGATGCGCTTGTCGTTGGTCGGGGACCAGTCCTCCGCTCGGGTCAACGGGGCAAAAACGGTGCCGTTTTCCAGATCTTTACCCAGATCCCACGGGCGCTGTTTGTTCCGTTCGCGGATTTGCAGGTCACGGCGCGTCATGTCCAGTGCGCAGCCATAGCCATAAACCGCATCCAGCGCCTCTAAGCTTGTCGCGCGGAAAACGGGTTTGCCGATCGCAACCGCCAGCTCCATCTCGTGGTGAAAATTCTCGGTTCCCGGCGGATAGGGCACGGTTGCCCCCGACATGACCGCGTTCGGGGCCGATTTCGTAAAGTAGAAGGGCGCTTCACGATCGACCTCGTTCCCCATTTCGGCCGCGTGGGCTGCGTAGTTGCGGCCAACACAGAAAATGCGCCCAACGGGATATGTCGACAATTCCCCCTCAACCGGAATTGAAATCGGGTCTGGTAAGGAAAACAGGTTGTCCGGCATCGAAGCCCCCTAACTGCAGTTGGCAGCTTGTTTCTAAGTGGGCGGGATCACTTGGGCAAGCCACACAGGATCGCGCCTGACATCACCATGATGCGAACAGGTGCTTGTCGCAGGCTGTTCACAATTCTTGGTTTCGCCTTGGAATGCACCAGGCGCGCGCTACCATTGGTTGTAACATGGGTCTTGTCATCATCGTTTGTGACACTCATCACTTGGCGCGCACCTAAATCCACCCGTCACCGATCAGGCTATTTGCCTGTAGCCGGGTGTAACTGAATCAGAGAGTGACGGCCAAAGACCTGTACCCCCACACTGTCTTTGGGTCCGGATGTCCGCCTGTTTTAAAGCGGCCACTTCTCTGAGGCGTGTGCCGGGTGACAAGGGCAACCTGAACCACTCGGCCACGGGCCAGACACGCAGTCCAGTCAAAGTCTGGCCACCCCGCCGGAGGATACCCATACTTCTCTGGCGGGGGCAAAAGCCATCCGAGACGCGCGATCAGGTCTTCAGATCATGTAGATCGTTCAGCAGGTCCAGCAGGGCCTCGTGCCGATCCGGACCAAGCTGTGTCTTGATCTCTTCGGCCAAGCGCAGCGTCACCTGCATATTCTCTTGGATGATCTTTTCACCTTTAGCGGTGATATCGACGATCTGGCGGCGCTTGTCCTCGGGATGGGCCCGGCGCTGGATTAAATCCTTGCCTTCCAGTTTTTGCAAAATTCGCGTCAGACTGGGCAGCAAAAGACACGCACGATCCGCAATACGCGTTGGCTCTTGCGGGCCTTCTTCTTTCAAAACACGCAGAACGCGCCATTGTTGTTCAGTAACACCCGCATCAGCCAGCATATTCCGAATGGGCCCCATGACCCTTTCGCGCGCCCGCAACAGTGCAATTGGCAATGAGCGAGACGTTTTAGGCAAGTCGCTGGTCATGATGGAATTTTCGCCCAAATTAGGCCAAACTGCAACTGGCCAAACATTTTACGCATGATATCAGTATATTGGCTGCGCATTACGCGACCATTTCAAGCACCTCCCAGCATTGAGGCACAGTTCAAAATTAGTAAACAAAGCAATTAATATTGACGTTTTCATCAGAATGGCCATCACTGGGCGCAGGAACAAACACAATCCCGGTCCGATCCCGGGGTTGGCAGAGATCTGAGGGTTAAGATGAAGTGGGATGAATTTTCGGATTGGGGCAAGAGAATTGCCGAGTGGACACAGGATTACCACCTGACTGTAGGTGACAAACCCGTCCGCTCACGAACCGAGCCGGGGGATATCCTCAACGCCCTGCCCGCGTTGCCACCCGAGAACGCGCAGCCACTAGAGGATGTGTTTCAGGATTTCGAACAGATCGTGATGCCTGGGATCACCCATTGGCAACATCCTCGGTTTTTTGCCTATTTCAACTCGAACGCGTCTGCCCCATCGGTCCTGGCCGAGTTTCTGGCCAGCGCCATCGCACCGCAATGTATGTTGTGGCAAACCTCACCAGCCGCCACAGAAATGGAAACGCGGATGATGGACTGGTTACGCCACGCCCTTGATCTGCCCGAGGGGTTTGCGGGTGTCATCCAGGATTCCGCCTCGTCCGCCACACTGGCTGCCGTGCTAACGATGCGGGAGAAGGCATTAAAATGGCAAGGCAACAAACAAGGTCTATTCGAGCAAAAGCCCTTGCGCGTCTATTGTTCGGCCGAAGTGCACACTTCGGTTGATCGCGCCATCTGGGTGGCAGGGATCGGGCAAGACAATCTGGTGCGCATTCCGATCAAGGGCGACTGGCGCGGGATGGATCCCGCAGCACTGGAAGCTGCAATTCAGGCTGATTTAGACTCTGGTTTGCGGCCTGCAGGTGTTATTTTGTGCGTGGGCGGCACGGGAACGGGGGCGACTGATCCTGTAGATGAATGCCTGAAGATCGCTCAGAAATACGGGCTTTATTCCCATGTTGATGCCGCCTGGGCCGGGTCGGCGATGATCTGTCCGGAATACCGACATTACTGGCCCGGTGTGGAGCAAGCCGACAGCATCGTTTTTAACCCGCATAAGTGGCTAGGCGTGCAGTTCGATTGCTGCGCACATTTTCTGAAGGATCCGGATGATCTGGTGCAGACATTGGCGATCAGCCCGGAATACCTCAAGACCCATGGCAAGGACGGTATCATCAACTATTCGGAATGGTCTGTTCCACTTGGCCGTCGGTTCCGGGCGCTCAAACTCTGGTTCGTGATCCGGGCATATGGTCTGGAAGGGTTGCGCCAACGCCTGCGCAATCACGTAAACTGGTCCGTGGCGCTGCATGACCGGTTGGCGGCAGAGGCGGACTTCGAAATCGTAACTCAGCCGATGTGGTCGTTGTGGACTTTCCGTTACAATCCGACCGGCCATACGGATCTGGACGATCTGAACCTGCGTTTGGTGAATGCCATTAACGATGATGGCCGCATATATCTGACGCAAACCCGCGTTGATGGCGATCTGGTGATCCGGTTTCAGGCCGGTCAGTTCGAAACCACTGAAGAGGATGTTCAAATGGCTTTTGACGTCATAACTGAAATCGCCCGCTCGCTAAAATAGACAGGAGACCCGACCATGCCAGCCCAGAAAAATAGCTTCAAACAGGCTCTAAAGCAGGGCAACCGGCAAATCGGCTGTTGGATGAGTTTCGCCGAAACCATCACCGCCGAGATTATGGGAACTGCCGGGTTCGACTGGCTGGTCATCGACGGTGAGCATGCGCCGAACGATATCCGCTCGATCCGGAATCAATTGATGGCGCTAGCTGCCAGCGCTTCGCATCCGGTCGTGCGAGTTCCGGTCGGGGACACCGCTTTGATCAAAATGGTGCTGGATGCCGGGGCGCAAACCGTTCTGGTACCGATGGTCGAAACCGTTGATCAGGCGCGGCAACTGGTACGTGACTGTCGTTATCCGCCAACAGGCGTGCGCGGCGTTGGGGCCGGTGCGGCCCGGGCGACAATGTATGGCTCGATCCCCGAGTACATCCAATCCGCCGACGACCAAATCTGCCTGTTGGTTCAGGTAGAAAACCGCGCCGGGATGGAAGCTTTGGATGATATCCTTTTGGTGGAAGGTATTGATGGGGTGTTCATTGGCCCGGCAGATCTGTCGACGGATATGGGATATCAGGGAAACAGCGCGGCTCCAGAAGTGCGCGCCGTCATTTCGGATGCCATAGCTCGTATAAAAACCGCAGGCAAAGCGCCCGGAATTCTGGGTACCAATGACGAGGCATCGCAAGCCTATTTTGACATGGGTGCTCAGTTTCTGGCCGTTGGTATTGATGTGATGTTACTCGCTCAGACATCGCGGGCTCTGGCGGCAAAATGGAAAGCGAAATAGCACTTCAGGCGTGCATGACGGCGGCCGCCTGTGCATAGCCGCCCGAAGCACCATCGACAAAGTGGACGTGATCGTCGCGTGTCGCCGAAGGGACGATGCATGTCATCATCGCCTCGTCCTGGGCATGTAGCCCATAGCGAACCTTGCCCTGCCCCCGCGCCTGTTCAAGCATCATCTTGATTTGTGACAGCGTGGCTGGATCGCAATCCAGCGTCATTTTCAGCCCGTCATCGAATTTTCGATAATCGGCGTTGCGGCTGACCATGCGCTTGTAGTGTTCGGGTTCGAAATTTCCCAACCGCTTGCCGGACGTGAACAACAGCGCGATCAAAAGGTTCTGCCCCAGCAGCTTGATCCGTTGCAGCAGCAGGCTGCGTCCAGCCCTGGACACACGGGCGTCCAGTCCAACATCCGGTGGCGGCCAACTAATTGGTGGGCCATTCTCTGGTACCGGATGTCCCGACCGGTCCAACTCTTCCGAGGCTGACAAAACCGAACGGGCGAGATCGGCAAAGTCGCTCTCGGTTGCGTTTGCTGTGGGCTGAACCACGACCGAGACGATCTGACCGTTGCGTGCTTTGCTGTTGGACCACCGACAGGACAATCCGGTCAGGTCAGGCTGCGCACCGGGATCAGCAGGCGGAACCAAGAAGTTGCCAGCCTTCATCTGCGCCTCGGCCCAGGCCAAACCGCCACCCGAGAACATGGCGTAATCCACCCCGTCAGAAGGCGCATAACGCGCAACCCTCAGGTCTTTTCCCGCCTTGCGAATTTCAGCAACCGGCACCAACGCCGCGCGCAGCGAGATCGAAAACTCTTCGCCCGCCCAGCGCCTGAGGTCCGCCAACACCGCCTTGGCCGTATCAATCTCACTTGCGGGCACGGCAAAACCGGCACCGTCGCCACCGAAAACGTAAGGAAATTCCTTGCCTCGCATCGCGTTGATCATGGCCGAGATCACTGCGGCGCCGACCATGTTCACTGTCTTGTACCGCCCTTTTGAAATCTCACCGGTGGAATCGACGATATCTGCCACGCCCAGCGCCCAGTCACCTGGAACCGCGGAGAACCGCGCCGGATCCACTAGGCGGGTAAAGTCCCGCAACAGCGGAAGACTGTCATAGAACGCGGCCTGAGCGTCTTTCATTGGCACCTCGGATGTTCAATAAGCTCAAGGATAGCCCGAATGTGATCGTTGTCCGGTGAAAACAGTATAGCACACGTGCTTGTGTGTGGCACCGCGACGTGCCAAGCATTTCTCCGCTGGATGGGGAGAGGGTTTTCATGAAAGCAGGTCTGGTGGTGTTGTGCCTGGGCTATGTGCTCAGCCAGTTCTTTCGCGCCTTTCTTGCGGTGCTTAGCGTCGATCTGGGGCGCGACATCGGCGCCACCCCCGAGGATCTGGCCTTTGCTTCGGGCCTTTGGTTTCTGATTTTTGCCGCCATGCAACTACCAGTAGGCTGGGCGTTGGATCGGGTCGGACCGCGCCTGACGGCGGCGGTATTGCTGATGGTTGGGGGGGCCGGCGGAGCCGCGCTGTTCGCTGTGGCCAGCTCACCGTTTCATATTGCCATCGCAATGGGCTTGATCGGGATTGGCTGCTCGCCGGTCCTGATGGCGTCTTACTACATTTTCGCCCGCGAATTCTCACCTGCGCGTTTTGCCACCTTGGCCGCGATCATGCTGGGCGTCGGATCGGTCGGTAATCTGGTAGCTTCGTACCCCACAGCGTTGGCGGTTGAGCTGATGGGATGGCGGGCAACGATGGTGGCACTGGCGGTGTTTTCTGCGGCCATCGCTCTGGGTATCTGGTTCAGCGTGCATGACCCGAACCGCCTTGAGACCGAACACAAGGGATCGGTGCTGGACTTGCTGAAAGAGCCCGCTTTATGGGCGATCCTGCCGCTGATGCTGGTGGCCTATGCCCCGTCGGCAGCAACACGCGGCCTTTGGGCGGGGCCATACCTGAGCGATATCTTCGGCCTTGGCACCACCCAGATCGGGACGGCGACCCTGATCATGGGCGCAGCCATGATTGCCGGAACTTTTGCCTACGGTCCACTGGACAGAATGTTTGGTACACGAAAATGGGTGGTTTTCGGCGGCAACGCGCTGGCTGTGGTGGGTTTGTTCGTGATGTGCCTGTGGGTCGACAACATGGTTTGGCTGTCAGTTGTGCTAATGGCAGCGATCGGGTTCCTGGGGGCCAGCTTTCCGGTCATCATGGCCCATGGTCGTGCCTTTGTGCCGCCACACCTGATCGGGCGCGGCATGACCCTGTTGAATCTGTTCGGCATCGGCGGAGTTGGTCTGGCCCAATTCGTCACCGGGCGCATCCACGCCGCCACGGTGGACATAAGTCCAACCGCGCCCTACACAGCGATATTCGGCTTTTTTGCCATTACGCTAGCCATCGGCTGCGTGATCTATCTGTTCAGCCGCGACAGCGTCGACTGACGCTGGAACCGCCAGGAGTATCTCAGTGTCCGACCCGCGCGTCATTGCCCCCAATCTCAAACGCAGGCTTTCGGGCGTGACAGCAACGATTGCGCGTTTAGTGCCGCTGCAGGTGCAATGGATCGACATCGTCGCGACCGGGCCGGGCTTGCCGGATGACATCCCGCATATCCCGCTGGGCCGACTGCCCTTTCTGTCGCGCAAAACGCTGCGCGTCTGGCACGCGCGTCGCAATACCGAGATGCTGTTGGGACTTGTCTTGCGCAACATCTTCCGGCTGCGCCTGAAACTGCTGTTCACCAGCGCCTCGCAACGGGCTCATTCAGGCTATACGAAATGGCTGATCGACAAGATGGACGCGATTGTCGCGACCTCGCGCAAAACTGCCGGCTATCTTGAGCGAGACGCACAGGTCATCATGCATGGCATCAACCTACAAGATTTCACGCCGCCTGAGGATAAAGCCGCAGTTCGCCAACGTTTGGGTCTACCTGGGGGGCTGCTGCTAGGCTGCTATGGCCGAATCCGCCATCAGAAAGGCACCGATGCCTTTGTCGATGCGATGATCGACCTGTGCGGTCGTTTCGATGATGTGCATGGCATCGTAATGGGCCGTGCCACGGAAAAACACACCGGCTTTCTGACCGAGCTGAAAGATAAGGTCGCCAAGGCGGGCCTGTCTGACCGCATCCTGTTCATGCCCGAAGTCACCGTCGATCAGATCGCCGAGTGGTATCAGGTGCTGGACCTTTTCATCGCCCCCCAACGGTGGGAAGGCTTCGGTCTTACACCCCTCGAGGCGATGGCCTGTGGCGTGCCGGTTGTTGCAACCGATGTAGGCGCGTTTTCCGAGATAGTCACCGACGCCTCGCTGGGTCACGTGGTTAAACCCGGCGACATCCCGGCATTGGCTGATGCGGCCGCAGCCATGCTGGCCGACCGCGAATCCCTTGCGCGTTCCGGCATCGCCGCCCGCAACCATGTCGAGCAGAATTTTGACATCAATGGCGAAGCAAAAACGCTCGTTGCGCTCTATGAACGGCTCCTAAGCGACGCCTGACGCGCCGGACTGCGTAAAATCGGCGTCATTACGGGAATAATGCCCCGAAAACTCTTTTTTCTTCGCCGCAACGCAGCTATGAACGCGCGTCCTTAACTTTGGAGACATGAAATGGGCTATCGCGTCGTAGTCGTCGGCGCCACGGGTAACGTGGGCCGCGAAATGCTGAACATCCTGGCGGAACGCCAGTTCCCCGTCGATGAACTTGCCGTGTTGGCAAGCCGTCGTTCGCTGGGCACAGAGGTAAGCTTTGGCGACACGACACTCACTACCAAGGATCTGGACACGTTCGACTTCACCGGCTGGGACATGGCACTGTTTGCCGTGGGTTCCGAGGCGACCAAAGTGTACGCCCCCAAGGCGGCGGCCGCCGGCTGCGTGGTGATCGATAACTCGTCGCTGTATCGCTATGACCCGGACATTCCGCTGATCGTACCGGAATGTAACCCCGAGGCGATCCACGACTACAAAAACAAGAACATCATCGCCAACCCCAACTGCTCGACCGCGCAGATGGTTGTAGCGCTGAAGCCGCTGCATGACCGCGCCAAGATCAAGCGCGTTGTCGTGTCGACCTACCAATCGGTTTCGGGCGCTGGTAAGGAAGGCATGGATGAGCTGTGGGATCAGACCAAAGCGGTCTACAATCCCACCACGGACGTTCCGCCAAACAAGTTCCAGAAGCAGATCGCTTTCAACGTCATTCCGCAGATCGACGTGTTCATGGAAGACGGCTCGACCAAGGAAGAGTGGAAGATGGTTGTGGAAACCAAAAAGATCGTCGATCCGTCGATCAAGGTCACAGCCACCTGCGTCCGCGTTCCCGTGTTCGTTGGCCACTCTGAAGCCGTGAACATCGAGTTCGAAGAATTCCTGGACGAAGACGAAGCGCGCGACATCCTGCGCGAAGCACCGGGCATCATGGTGATCGACAAACGCGAACCGGGCGGCTACGTCTCGCCGATCGAATGCGCGGGCGACTTTGCCACCTTTATCAGCCGTATCCGTCAGGACTCGACAATTGAGAATGGCATCAACCTGTGGTGCGTCAGCGACAACCTGCGCAAAGGTGCTGCGCTGAACGCAGTGCAGATTGCTGAACTGCTGGGCCGTGAGGTTCTGAAGAAGGGCTAAAACTTTTTCATAGAATTAATCCTCAAAAACCCCGTCATATTGTAGGCGGGGTTTTTTTGTTGAATTTTTCAAGTCACTTAGGCACCAGATACAACGCGCTATGTCGCCTGCGTTCTGTCTGCGAAAGGCCCAATTAACGCCGCATTGTGAAACTATTTTCTCAAAAACGCTAAGAAAGTTCTGGTTTTGGACACATTAAATTCGTTTCTTGAGAGTGTTTTTAGCGCGCCGATCGACCTGAACGTGCGGTATTCTATCTTTTACATCTGCTGCTCTGTGATCATCGCATACTTCATCTGGCGTAGCCGTGGCGGTTCAGAGAGTTTCATAAAGTGGCTGGCCCCTAAACATGTCTATTCGCATCGGTCCAACCTGCTTGATATCAAGCTATTTTTTGCCAGCCGGGCGGTTGCTGCGCTAGGCGTTTTTGGGGCGTTGTTTTTTCCAACAACTATGGCCTATGCGCTGCTCAATTTGCTCGGCGGTTCCAAATTTGAGCCAGCTCAGCCTGGTTGGGCACAAACTGTTCTGGTTACCCTCATAATTGTTGTCTCGAGTGATTTCTGTAAATACTGGGCGCATCGCGCTCACCATGAGATGAAGTTTCTGTGGCCGTTCCACGCAGTACATCACTCGGCGGATGTTCTTACTCCGCTTACAGTTCAGCGGGTACACCCCATTGAGCCCCTATTTCGAAACGTCCTGATTTCAATTGTTGTGGGCATCGTTCAGGGATTGTGCCTTTACGTTTTTGTTGGAGAAATCAATATTTTGACGATCGGTGGCGCCAATGCGCTGTACTTCGTTTTCAACGCACTGAGCGCGAACTTTAGACACAGTCATATCTGGATAAGCTACGGCCGCGTAATCGAGCATATTCTAATTTCACCGGCACAACATCAAATCCATCATTCTGTTGCCGTCAAACACCACGACAAAAACTATGGCTCTATTTTCGCGCTTTGGGATTGGATGTTTGGGACGCTGTACATCCCAACAGAACGGGAAAAGCTCACATTTGGTGTATCGGATGGAACCGGAAAGCCAATCGATCAACCTTATCCCTCGCTGATTGCGGCACTCGTCCTTCCATTCAAAGAGAGTTGGGATGCGATCAAAGGGCGGATTAGTACAGGCACTGGCATGACGCAAACCGTCGCGCCAAACACAGAAGCGATACAGCCAGGTTTTTCCCTATGGTTGGACTTTCTGCGCGCGAGCGCTGCGCTAACCGTCCTGTTTGGCCATATGGCTCACATACGATTCACCCGTGGGGACTATTACTTCTTGCGGGATTGGAACGTTGCCAGCGATGCTGTTGCAGTGTTCTTCGTTCTGTCTGGCGTCGTGATCGCCTATGCGGCAGGTCGGGATCGGACTCTTGGACGATACGCATTCAATCGCCTGACTAGGATTTATTCAGTGCTCATTCCAGCACTTATCCTGACAATTGTTTTTGACGCGATCGGTACGCGGGTCGACATGACCGCATACCCGGATTTGTATTATTCACCTCTGCCATTGGGCGAGTTTTTGTGGCGAGGTTTGACTGTCACTAACCTTTGGACCGGCATCTCTGATTGGGTAAGGTTGGGAACAAACGGACCAATATGGTCTCTGAGTTACGAAGTCGGGTTTTACTTGCTGTTTGGCAGCATCATCTTCCTTAAAGGCCCACTGCGCATTGTCATCGTTGCTTTGATTGCCTTACTGGTTGGAATACCGGTGTTGGCAATGTTCCCAGCTTGGTTGATAGGGGTTTTGGTTTGGAAAATGGCTCCGGACACCCATTCGACTCATGCGCGTTCAAAAGCATGGTCTATGGCCGTTGGCAGCATCCTGTTGTTGATTGCATTGAAGGTGACCAATGTACCCGAGTGGTTAGCAAACTTCACGTTTCAACTGTTTCAGCCACACAACTATCACGCAATACTTGTCTACTCCGATGAAGTACTTTGGAACTCAGTTATAGCCTTCTGTATTGCGGTCCACCTGTACGGTGTCCGCGTGCTTACCGAAGACTTGCCAATGCCAGACGATAGTCTTATCGCCCGCAGTGTCCGCTGGATCGCTGGGGGCAGTTTCTCGCTTTATCTCGTGCATTACCCGACATTGCATCTTCTTGATGCCGTTTTGCCGGAAGAACTGCCCGGATACGATCTCTGGCTACTTGGTCTTACACTGACGATCTGTTTCGGGTTTGCCGCACTTTTCGAGCGACCCCTGAAGCAATACAGGGCAACCTTGAAAAGAGCATGGAGCTGGGTTTCATCCAATCCCTTGTCTCAGTTCAAGACCGCACAACAGTCTCCTCAATCCGCCGAGAACCGGTAATGTCAACTTGTTGCAAAGTAGATTTTCGCAAACAATCTATCCCTGCCCCTCGACCAGTGCCTTGAGGTTGGTCAGACCGCGCTCATAGTCTCCGCCGACCCATTTATCCATCATCAGGCCCATCCAGCGTGACATGGGGTTCATGCCAAGATCGGATTCGAACCCCCAGGTCACCTGAGTCTGTTCTCCCTCAGGCGTCAGATCGAAGGATGCCGACGCAGTCCCCATCGGGCCGAAATCAAGCGCTGTTTTGACAGTCTGGTCCGGAACGCTTTCTACGATTTCCTGTGATCCGGTGCCAACCTGCGGGTGTTCAGATGTCCAGTTCAAGGTGTTGCCGACGCCCGCTTCGGGCCCGCTATAGGACAATTGGGTTTCCGGATCACGCGTGAGCCAAGGCGACCACTTTTCAGTTTCCTGCATCGAATTCACGTATGGAAAGATCGCGTTGGCGGGCGCGTTGATCGTGATGCTGCGGGACAGTTCGGCCTTGCCCGGCAAAAGGTAAGATACGCCAACCAGAATCAGAATGAGAACAAGCAGAGTAACGAGAATACGTTTAATGAATCGCATGACACGCTCCTGATAAAATAACTATGGTTTCGATCATAACAAAAAATGGCGCGAAATCAGAGGCCTGATCCGCGCCATACGATTTCTTTCGACCGCTTGTCAGTGCGATGCTGCGTCTAACCCAACGCTTTCGTCACGGTTGATAAGGCAAGGATGAGTGGTGCAGGACGATAAGCAGCCTGCCTTCGGCGTCTTTCTTGTAGCCGAAACTTTTGTCTACCTGAGTGACGTTACCATCCTTGTCTGTCAGCATGACGGAACCCATCCACATGGCAACGTCGCCTTCAACAAACGAGGCAGCAGTCACGCTTTCCATCGCGCGCCAACCTTTGATACCAAACCCGCCATCAAGCGGATATTCGGCGTCATGGCCTACGAAGTAAGCAAGCGCACCGTGGCGCGTTGGGCGGAAAGTCTGGTCCCCCGACGCCATCGTCGGCTTGAACAACACCGGTCCCAAACCATAGCCATAAGCGGCATCCAGAACGTCTTCGGCAACCGGACGGGCTGCATCGATACCGCCATCTTCATACGCTTTTGAAATGGCAATCAAACCTTCGCCCCAAGCGTTCCGGGCAGCGTTCAGTTCGTCTGTCGTTATCGGCATAGTCCTGTCCTCTTGTATCCGCACTTTCCTGGATGGGTACTTGCAGCAAGTGAGCACCAAAACAAGGGTGGGACATTGAAAGCTGTTCGTGTGTCTGTCGGTTGCTTTAAACTGAATTCACGGAAAATTCGACCCATTTTCAATCACCGACGCAAGGTTTTGCAAAGGATTCCACCATCAATGTGCAGCTATGCCGTGGGGGCGTAGAAAATTGGGGTAGATGTGGTGGATAAAGTGATCACGCTTGAACAAAAGGAAACCGTTCGACTGGATTCGGACCGTTTGAACGCGCTGTACCGCCAACTGGGCGACAAAAACGCACTGGACGTATTGTGCCGTACGGTCGAGGAACTGGCTGTGCGCCTGTCAAATTGCGAGCGGCTCTGGCGGCATCGCGACTGGGGCGGGCTGCGCAAATGCGCGCGGTCTCTGGTGGCGATCGCCGAACAGATCGGCATGACCGCACTCGCCCGTGTCGCTGGTGACGTGGCGCAAAATGTCGATGCAGGGGATGCGGTCGCAACCGGGGCCACCCTGTCGCGCCTTATCCGTGTGGGTGAGAATTCGCTGACTGTGATCTGGGATCAGCAGGATCTTTCCGTCTGACGGGACTTGCGGACGGATCGTGGACGGCTAGGCTGGGGCGCAAATCGAACCAGCCGAGATGTCCATGACCCTGTCCTTCGCTTCGCCCTCTGAGCCCTCTGTTCCGCTGCATGTCATATCACAGCCGGATCTCGAAGATTGGTTGAAGGATCGGCCAACCCACGTGGTGTCATGGGTAAAGGCCAGCGGGTTCACCGGAGCTATGGGGCAGACTTTGCTAATCCCGCAATCAGATGGCACGCCCAAGATTGCCTTGGCGGGATACGGCAAAAGCAGCGGTCGTGCGCGTAAGCGGTTCCCGTTGGCTGCCGCGGTCGAAACCTTACCAAAAGGGTCCTATAACATCGCATCCGGTGTGCCCGCCGAGGTGCTGCACACAGAATGCCTCGGTTGGCTGCTGACCGGATATGCTTTTGATCGATACGCCAAACAATCGCCCGCCAAGACGCAGCTTGTCGCGCCTGAAGGTGTCGATTCCGCGCGGATCGAGGCGCTGGCAAGTGCTGAGGCGCTGACCCGCGATCTGGTCAACACGCCAGCCTCTGACATGGGACCGGATCAGCTTCAGACTGCAGCCGAGGATTTGGCTCAGGAATTTGGCGCGACCTGCACAACGACTCAGGGCGAAGACCTGCTGGAAAAGAATTTCCCGATGATTCACACAGTGGGTCGTGCCGCCGCGCAAGCTCCGCGCCTGATCGAGATGACCTGGGGCAAAGCCGGCCCGAAGCTGACTCTGGTCGGCAAAGGTGTGTGCTTTGACACCGGCGGACTGAACCTGAAGCCGGGGAATTCGATGTCCCTGATGAAAAAGGACATGGGCGGTGCGGCCAATGTATTGGGGTTGGCGCGGATGATCATGTCGCTAAAGCTGTCAGTGCAACTGCGCGTGCTGATCCCGGCAGTCGAAAACTCGGTCGCAGGCAATGCCTTCCGGCCCGGGGATATCCTGACCTCGCGCAAGGGGCTGACGGTGGAGATCAATAACACCGACGCCGAAGGGCGGTTGGTTCTGGCTGATGCACTGGCACTGGCGGATGAGGGCGACCCGGACCTGATCATCTCGATGGCGACCCTAACCGGTGCTGCACGGGTGGCGGTTGGCCCCGATCTGGCGCCCTTCTACACAGATGACGACGACGCGGCCAAAGCGCTGGCCAGTGCTGCCCAACAATCGGCCGATCCGGTCTGGCGGATGCCATTTCATGAACCCTATGAGACGATGATCGAACCCGGTATTGCCGATCTGGACAACGCGCCACTGGGCGGGTTCGCGGGCTCTATCACCGCGGCCCTGTTCCTGCGCCGCTTTGTCGGCGACAGCCGATATATGCATTTCGACATCTATTCCTGGCAGCCCACCAAAGCGCCCGGGCGCAGCAAAGGCGGTCTGGGACAGGGACCACGCGCCTTGTTGA
The DNA here is from genome assembly GCF_056537985.1 of Ruegeria sp. BI12. Lineage (NCBI taxonomy): Bacteria > Pseudomonadati > Pseudomonadota > Alphaproteobacteria > Rhodobacterales > Roseobacteraceae > Ruegeria > Ruegeria sp. BI12. Next base: position 354,992 of record NZ_JBQFSL010000003.1, read on the forward strand.
CTGCCCTGCCCGAGATTTTGGACCTATGAGTCACGCACGTATCATAAAGCCGGTTGTCGACCTGCTGCGCAGGCCCGATGGCCCACGGGACCGGCAACTTTTGTTTGGCGATAGTGTCAAAATTGTCGAAAACACCGAAGGATGGAGCCGAATTGCCGCTGAAAAAGACGGCTATCCTGGTTGGGTTTTGTCCAACCAACTTGGACCCGAGACAACCGAAACCCACTGGATCACGGCACCTGCTACACATGCTTACGAACAGCCCGACATGAAAAGTCCTGACCGGGTGACGCTGAGTTTCGGCAGCAAACTGAACGTGCTGTCGGAACAGAACCGGTTTCTGAAAACAGAGCTTGGGTTCGTTCCCGCAATTCACGCCAAACTCAGTGCAACGCACCTGACCGATCCAGTTGCTGTGGCCGAACTGTTTCTTGGCACGCCCTATCTTTGGGGTGGCAACAGTCGCTTCGGTATTGATTGTTCAGGCTTGGTTCAGGCTGGATTGCTAGCCTGTGGCATCTTCTGTCCGGGTGACAGCGGAGATCAGGAGCGCACGTTGGGCACCGCGATGCCTGCCGGAACGCAACCAAAACGTGGTGATCTTCTATTTTGGAAAGGTCATGTAGCCTGGGTTTCCAGCGAAAACATGCTGCTGCATGCAAATGCCTACCATATGGACGTGACGTTCGAACCTATGGATCAGGCAATCACACGGATTCTGGAACAGGGTGACGGGCCAGTGACATCGCACGTAAGGCTCTAATCAAGATCGACGGACCGGATCAGCTTGCGTTCCAGTACCCGCAAAACGGTCCGCAGATCATGGCCGCGCTTCAGAATGCGCCCATCCATGCCGATCACCGAATACATCCCCTGCTTTGATCGCAGACGAGGGTGCTTTTCGATCCGGTATATCGGGTGTTCGGCCGTTCGTCGGAAAATGGAAAACACCGCCATATCGCGTAAATTGGAAATTCCGTAATCGCGCCATTCTCCGGCGGCGACCATCCGGCCATAGACAGACAGGATATTGGACATCTCGTGCCGGTTAAACGCGACGGGCATCTGTGCCGAGTTTGCAGAAAACCGGCTGGGAGGCTGCATGTTCATACCCTCAGCCTTGCCGGAAAACGCGTTTGAATCAAGCCTGATGGCCGAAGGCGTGGTATTTTTGGGTTGTTACGCCTTAGCGTCGACCGACCTGCCGGCAGATCAGAATCACCGGCAATAGCCCAACGGCCAGGATCACAAGCGACGGTACGGCCGCTCCCTCCAGCCGCTCGTCCGAGGCCAGACGATAGGCTTGCACCGCCAGTGTATCAAAGTTGAACGGGCGCATGATCAGAGTTGCCGGCAGCTCTTTCATCACGTCGACAAACACGATCAGCAAGGCTGTCAACAACGAAGGTGTCAGGATCGGCAAGTGCACACGGCGCAATGTACCCAGCGGGGATTGTCCCAAAGACCGGGACGCGGCATCCATATTGGCGTGCACCGTACTTTGCCCCCCTTCATATGCACTGAGAGCAGCCGCCAGAAAGCGCACCATATAGGCTGCCACCAGCAGCCAGATCGACCCCGTAACCAGCAGACCTGTTGAGATATCAAACGTTTCGCGCATCCAGGAATCCAGCGCGTTGTCGAATCTGGCAAAGGGCACCATCAGGCCAACGGCTATCACGCCGCCAGGCACCGCATAACCCAACCGCGCCAGATAACCCGCAGTCGACGATCCCCGCCCCGGGCGAAGGCGCTGAAAGAACCCAACACAGATCGCAGCACAGACCGTGACCACGGCGGCCACGCCCGCAAGTGTCAGCGAGTTTTGAATGAACCCGATATATCGCCGCGACAGCAGGTTTTGTTCCGAGGTCAGACCCATCTGGATCAGGATGAAGACTGGCAACAGAAAACCCAAAAGCACAGGTACTAGACATAAGGTGAAAGCCGCCACAGATTGCCAACCCTTTAACTGCGCCGAAGGCAGAGAGGCATGGCTTTTTCCTGCCTGGTAGTATTTCGCCTTGCCGCGTTGCATCCGTTCTGCCACGGCCATGATCAACGCGAAACCCAGCAGGCACAAAGCCAGCTGAGCAGCAGCGGCCCGATCCCCAATCGAGAACCAGCTTGTGTAGATACCCGTGGCAAAGGTCTGAACGCCGAAATAGGCGACAGTGCCGAAATCAGCGATGGTTTCCATGATTGCCAGCAGAACGCCCCCTGCAATTGCCGGGCGGGCCATCGGCAGCGACACATGCCAGAACGCCAGCCATGGGCTTTTGCCCAGCGCACGGGCGGCCAGAAAGGCGGTGGCGCTTTGTTGCAGAAACGCGGCGCGTGCCAGCAGGTAGACATAGGGATAAAGCACAAGGATCAGCATCACTGCCGCACCCTCGGTCGAGCGGATTTCCGGGAACCAATAGTCGCGCGGACCCCAGCCGGTCACCTGCCGCAATGTGGTCTGCACAATACCGGGATGATCCAGAATGAAAGTATAGGCGTAGGCCAGAACATAAGCCGGGAAGGCCAGCGGCAGAACCAGCGCAATTTCAAGAAAGCGAACCCCCGGAAATCGCGTCATCGTCACCAGCCAAGCAGCCCCAACCCCTATCGAGAAGGTGCCGATGGCCACCAAAACGACAAGGATGACAGTTGTTAACGCATAACCGGGTAAAACCGTCTCGACCAGATGCGAGACCGTATCCGTCCCACCTGTCACCGCCGCCAGAACAACCGCGACCATCGGCAGAAGACAAGCCGCCGCCACGAGGTAAGCCACAGCGGCCACCAAACGGGTGCCCAACGCGCCGCGATTGCGCGTTCCGTGTTCTGAATAGTCGATTTCGGCCATGGACCCGGGTTGTAAATGGCGTTGGCTATTGATCAGCCTTTAATCGACCAAAATGCTAAGAAACACCAGTCTGCAGCGAAACAAATCTGCGGCACATACTGCCGCAGACATAGTTTTGGATCACTCGTAGACGCGCTGATCCTCGATCACCAACCCATCCTTGGGAAGCGATCCGGGCGCCACGACCTCAATCGCGCCCTTCAGTTTCAGCACCTCCGCCACGGACTTGGCATAGGCCATGTCGTCTCCGGCCGCGCTTTCGATTTGAACGGTCATCGTATCCATCTCTCCCTGACGGGCGGCGATGACACGGGCTTTGACGATTTCCTCGTGTTTATCGACAAGTGCAGCCACCTGTTCGGGGCGCACGAACATGCCCTTGATCTTAGTGGTTTGGTCGGCACGACCCATCCATCCCTTGATCCGCAGATTGGTCCGGCCGCAAGGAGAGACACCCGGCATGATAGCCGACAGGTCACCGGTGGCGAACCGGATCAGAGGGTAATCAGGATTCAGAGAAGTCACCACAACTTCACCCACTTCACCTATCGCCACCGGTGTCCCGGTGCCCGGGGTGACAACCTCGACAATGACATGCTCGTCGATGATCATCCCCTCCATCGCAGCGCTTTCATAGGCGATGTTGCCCAGATCGGCCGTGGCATAACATTGCAGGCAGGAAATGCCCCGGTCGGCATAGTCCTGACGCAAAGATGGGAATAGCGCGCCACCACCCACAACAGCCTTCGAGAATTCTAGGGCAACGCCCATCTCATCTGCCTTATCCAGAATGATCTTCAGGTAGTCCGGCGTGCCGGCATAAGCCGTACAGCCAACATCGCGCGCTGCGGTCACTTGCAGCTCGGTCTGGCCGGTTCCGGCTGGCAGCACTGCGGCCCCTACCGCCCGTGCGCCGTTTTCAAAGATCATCCCCGCTGGCGTCAGGTGATACCCGAAACAGTTTTGGACGATATCGCCAGGACCTACGCCTGCCGCATGCAGGAACCGCCCCATGCGCCACCAGTCATGATCCGTGCTGCCGGGTTCGTAAATTGGGCCGGGCGACTGGAACACATGATGAAAATGCCGCGCGGGTTTGACGGTGAACCCGCCGAATGGCGGGCGTGACGCTTGGGCGGCTGCCAGATCGGATTTCCGCAATACCGGCAATTTGGCCAGATCTTCGATAGAGTTAACGGCACCAGTATCCGCATCAGCCAGATGCGCTGCAAAGCCGGGGGCCGACAAAGCTCGGGTCATCTGAATACGCAGCGCCTGGGCTTGATCGGCGGCACGTTCGTCGGCTGATCGGGTTTCGAGAGCGTCGTAGTAGGTCATCGCCAGATCCTCCATTCCCTTACAGCCACCTCTTGCGGCGGCGGTAAGATCTCACGTCACGAAAGCTTTTGCGGCCTTCTTCGGACATGCCCAGATAGAACTCTTTCACGTCCGGGTTTTCACGCAGGTCGGCAGCGGGGCCGTCCATCACGACACGCCCGGATTCCAGAATATAGCCGTAATGTGCAAATCTTAGAGCCACATTTGTGTTCTGTTCGGCCAGCAAGAAGGACACACCTTCTTTCTCGTTCAGGTCCTTCACGATGCCGAAAATCTCTTCTACCAACTGCGGCGCAAGACCCATCGAGGGTTCATCCAGCAGGATCGTTTCGGGCCGTGACATCAGGGCCCGACCCATCGCAACCATCTGTTGCTCGCCACCCGAGGTGTAGCCTGCCTGCGACCGACGGCGCTCCTTGAGGCGTGGGAAATACGTGTAGACCAGTTCAAGATCCTGCTGGATCGCGGCCTTGCCATCCTTACGGGTATAGGCGCCCGTCAGCAGATTTTCCTCGACAGTCAGGTGTTCGAAACAATGGCGACCTTCCATCACCTGGATGACGCCTTTTTCCACCAGATCGGCGGGATCGCTTTCATGCACGCTGGTGCCGCGATACTCGATCGTACCTTTGGTGACTTCACCGCGTTCCGAATGCAGCAGGTTCGACACCGCCTTGAGCGTTGTCGTCTTCCCCGCACCGTTACCGCCCAGCAGGGCCGTGATACCACCCTTGGGCACGGTCAGGCTAACGCCTTTCAGGACGAGGATCACGTGATTGTAGATCACCTCGATATTGTTGACCTCAAGCAGGGTTTCCGCCTTGACGTCAGTGGTTTGAGCCGCATCCAGCATCTGCGCGTGTCCTTAAGCGAGTGTGGGCTTCGGGGCGGCGGTCTGCCGCCGCCCCGTTAGTTCAAAGCGCTGTATCAGCAGCGCCCTTCAATGTTGTTTTCCGACGCGTATGCGCTCGAGTCCTCGTCGATCAGCGCGCCGATCACCTCACCATCGGTTGGTTTAAAGTCCGAGATGAGCGTCCAGGTCTTGTTCGCCGCATCCCACTGGGTCACGCCAACCAAAGCGTCACCGCCGTGGTTTTCGCAGGAGACCGAGAAGGTCGGACCGAAGTTCGCCAGGCCCAGTTCGGCCATCTTCTCTTCTGTCATCTCCAGTGCTTCCATACCGGCACGCATCTCAGACGGGGTGATTTCCGCATTGCCCGAGATTTCCTGGGCTTTCTTGATGGCTTCGGCAGCCAGAACAGCCGCATAGAGACCACGATTATACAGAACTGTGCCCACCTGATCGCCCGCACCTGCAGCCTTGCCTGCATCGACAACGTGTTTCTGCAGATCGTCAAAGACCGGGAAGTCCGTGCCAACGTTGTGGAAGGTCAGTGCCTTATAGCCATTGGCGGCTTCGCCCGCAGGCAGCACGTCGTTTTCAGAACCGGACCACCAGATGCCGATGAAGTTTTCCATCGGGAAGCGGATGTTTGCAGCCTCTTGTACCGCAACCTGGTTCATCACACCCCAGCCCCACATCAGGACATAGTCGGGACGATCACGGCGGATTTGCAGCCACTGCGACTTCTGTTCCTGACCCGGGTGATCGACCGGCAAGGCGACCAGTTCAAAGCCGTGCTTTTTGGACAGCTCTTCCAGTGTACGGATCGGTTCCTTACCATAGGCTGAGTTGTGGTAGACCAGCGCAATTTTCTTGCCACTCAGATCACCACCGTTCTCCTCGAGCAGATAGTTTACCGCACCCGATGCTCCGTCCCAGTAGTTGGCGGGATAGTTGAAGGTGTGGCTGAACACATCGCCGTTCTTGGCCGAGGTTCGACCATATCCCATCGTGTGCAGCGGAATGTCGTCTGCAGTGACTTTTGGGATCAGCTGGTACGTAATACCTGTGGACAGCGGCTGATAAACCAAAGCGCCTTCGCCCTTGGTGGATTCATAGCATTCAACGCCTTTTTCGGTGTTGTAACCGGTTTCGCATTCGACCATGCGGATCGGAACACCACCAATGCCGCCATCGCGCTCATTCAACAGGGTGAAATAGTCGTTATAGCCATCCGAGAACGGAATACCGCCAGCGGCGTAAGGCCCGGTGCGATAGCTCAGATCGGGGATCACAAGATCCGCCAAAGCCGGACCTGCGGCCATCAGGGCGCTCAGCGCCACGGTTGCCAGTTTCAATTTCATCGGGTGTCTCCTCCCTTGGTTAGTCCGATGTTGCATTCAGGCTTGTGCCGCCTGTTTTTTCATTGGGCCGACCCCTTAGTGCGGGAACGGCCATAGTCTGAGTTTTTCTTTCGCCACACGCCACAGCTGCGCCAGCCCGTGCGGTTCCAGGATCAGGAACATGATGATCAGTGCGCCAACGATCACTAACTGCAGATGCGCCACGATATCCGTGGGCCAGCCAAGAACGTCGACACCAACAACCTTCAGGACCACCGGCAGCAGAACAAGGAAAGCGGCCCCGGCGAAAGATCCAAAAATAGACCCTAACCCGCCGATAATGATCATGAACAGGACTAGGAACGATTTCTGGATTCCGAAGACTTCGCCAACCTCGACCGCGCCAAGATAGACTGCAAAAAACAGCGCTCCTGCGACGCCGATGAAGAACGAGCTGACGGCAAAGGCGCTCATCTTGGCCTTTAGCGGGTTTACCCCGATGATCTCGGCCGCGATGTCCATGTCACGGATCGCCATCCATGTCCGGCCCGTCGTACCGCGCGTCAGGTTGCGCGCGATCAGGGCACTGACGGCCAGGAAAATCAGGCAGAACATATAGGTGGCCCAAGCAGGGGCATTTGGGCCGGTGATGATGATGCCAAACACATCCCGTTCCGGTGCGTTGATCTGACCCGAGGCCGAATAGTTGTAGAACCACGGCACCCGGTTGAACAGCCACACAAGGAAGAACTGCGCCGCCAACGTGGCCACCGCAAGATAGAACCCCTTGATCCGAAGGCTCGGCAGGCCAAACAGCACCCCGACAATGGCCGTTATGCCGCCGGCAAGAATGACATGGATGAACATGCTGACATCAGGGAAAGAGGTCATTAGCTTGTAGCAGGCATAGGCACCCACAGCCATGAAACCACCGGTACCCAAGGATACCTGCCCGCAATAACCCACCAGAATGTTCAGCCCGATCGCCGCGATGGCGTAGATCAAGAAAGGCAGCAGCAGCGCATTGGCCCAGTAGTCATTGATGACGAACGGGATGATCCCGAAGGCCACCGCCAATACGGCATAGTACCGGTACCGGTCGAATTTGATCGGAAAGGTCTGGCTGTCATCTGTGTAGGAGACTTTGAAATCCCCGGCCTCACGATAGAACATTTCTTACTTTCCCCATTCTTCCTGCGCCCGGTTGCGGGCTGCGGCGTCCAACTGTTTGGAGCCTTTTGCATATCCGCTCGCCTCTGAGGCGCGCACTAGTTTCATGTAAGCCAGGATGCCCATGACCAGTCCGGCAAACGCCAGGATCGCCGCAATCACCAATTGTCCATCGGTCAGATCGTCCGAGGTGAACGCAATGTACCCAAAAGACCAGAAGCCGGCCCACGCGATCACGTTGATGATGGCGATCAGCTTGGTCACGTCCTACACCCTCTCAATGATCTTCTCACCGAACAAGCCCTGCGGCCGGAACACGAGGAAGATCAGCGCCAGAACATAGGCGAACCAGTTCTCGGTCGCGCCGCCGACCAGTGGGCCGATGGCAAACTCGAACAGTTTTTCGCCCACACCGATGATCAACCCGCCGACGATGGCACCGGGAATCGAGGTGAACCCGCCCAGCATCAGCACTGGCAGCGCTTTGAGCGCGATCAGTGACAGCGAGAACTGAACGCCCGACTTGGTGCCCCACATTATGCCAGCGACCAGCGCGACAAAGCCCGCAACCGACCACACCATGATCCAGATGAAGTTCAGCGAGATTCCGACAGACAGCGCCGCCTGATGGTCATCGGCCACCGCGCGCATGGCCCGGCCCTGCTTGGTGTATTGGCTGAACGCGACCAGCGCGGTCACCAGCAACGCGGCAATCACCGTCGCAACTATGTCCAGATTGTCGATGAAGAAGCCGTAGCCGAAGATGTTGAACGTGCTCTCATCGATCCACAGGTTGATGCCCTGCGGCAGGCCGACATCCAGCGTCTTGATCTCGGATCCCCACATCAGGTCGGCTACGCCTTCAAGGAAGTACGCCAGACCAATGGTCGCCATGAACAGAATAATCGGCTCCTGTCCGACCAGGTGCCGCATGACAAAGCGCTGCACCGCCCAGGCCAGCAGAACCATGACACCCATAGTCAGGATAATCGCCAGAAATGCCGGCACGTTCCATCCGAACTTGTGGATATGAGTTCCAAAGGTCGCGTTGATCAGGTGGGCAAACGGCACCTGCCCGTTCATGATGCCCACCAGAGTCATGGCGGCAAACAGAGCCATAACCCCCTGAGCATAGTTGAAGATTCCGGACGCTTTGTAGATCAGCACAAAGCCCAGTGCGACCAGAGCGTACAAAACACCCGCCATAAGGCCGTTGAGGAAGACCTCCATCGCGAAAATCAGCTGATCAGGCATGTGCGCCCCCTCTCATGTCTGTCAGTTGCTCAGTCATGGCTCACCCCCAGATAGGCGTCGATGACTTCCTGATTGCTGCGCACCTCATCCGGGGTGCCGTCGCCGATCTTTTTGCCGTAATCCATCACGACCACCCGGTCGCTCAGGTCCATCACAACGCCCATGTCGTGCTCGATCAGGGCGATGGTGGTGCCAAACTCGTCATTCACGTCGAGGATAAAGCGACTCATGTCCTCTTTCTCTTCAACGTTCATGCCGGCCATCGGTTCGTCCAGCAGCAGCAGTTTGGGCTCCGCCGCCAGCGCGCGGGCCAGTTCCACCCGCTTTTTCAGACCGTATGGCAGACGCGATACCGGAGTTTTGCGGATGTGCTGAATCTCAAGAAAATCGATGATCTTCTCGACCGCTTCGCGGTTATCGACCTCTTCCGCCTCAGCCTTGCCCTTCCACATGGCCTGCTGAAAGATGTTGGTCTTCATGTAGTTCAGGCGCCCGGTCATGACGTTGTCCAGCACGCTCATACCTTCGAATAGGGCGATGTTTTGAAACGTCCGGGCAATGCCCTGCCGCGCAACTTCGTAGGGGCGCATCTGCGGGCGCTTTGATCCATGAAACCAAACCTCACCCTCCTGCGGGATATAAAACCCGGAAATCACGTTCAGCATTGAGGATTTACCGGCCCCGTTCGGGCCGATGATGGCGCGGATCTCACCCTCTCGGATATCGAAAGAGATATCCTTGATCGCCACCACACCGCCAAAGCGCAGGGTGATGTTCTTCATCTCCATCACCACGCCGCCGATCTTGCGGCCGTCTTCGGTGACATATCCTTCGGAGTTATCCAGCATCAGTCACTCCTAGACTTGCAGAAATACGGGACGGCGGGCGGGGTGATGACCGCAGGTCGAGCGGCGCACGACCGGCCCTCATTCCGCCGCCACCTTGTGCTGCGCAACCGGAACAACCGGCGCATCGACAATCTCAAGCGTGGCACTGATTGACCCCTTGCGACCGTCTTCATAGGTCACTTCAGTTGTGGTCGAGACCTGCTTGGACCCATCATAAAGCGCATCGATGATGTCGCTGAACTTGTCTTCGACAAACCCGCGACGCACTTTTCGCGTACGAGTCATCTCACCGTCATCCGCATCCAATTCCTTGTGCAGCACCACAAAGCGATGCACCTGGCAGCCCGACAACATTTCGTCAGCGGCCACAGACTTGTTCACCTCTTCCACGTGGCTTCGAATCGTCTCTAACACACGAGGATTTGCTGTCAGTTCCTGATAAGACGCATAGGCTACGTTGTTGCGTTCCGCCCAGTTGCCCACTGCTGTCAGGTCGATGTTGATAAAGGCCACGCAGCGGTCCTTGCCGTTTCCGAACAAAACAACTTCAAGGATATCGGGATAGAATTTCAGTTTGTTCTCGACGTATTTCGGCGCAAACATCGACCCATCGGCCATCTTGCCCACATCCTTTGCGCGGTCAATTATCCGCAAGTGTCCCGAGTTTTCTTCGATGAAACCGGCATCGCCAGTTGCAACCCATCCCTCGGCATCCTTGGTCGAGGCCGTGGAATCCGGGTTGTTATAGTACTCGACAAACACACCGGGCGAGCGGTAGTGGATTTCGCCCTTGTCGTCGATCTTCAGTTCAACGTCCGGGGCGGGCACACCAACCGTATCCGCGCGGACCTCGCCATCCGGCTGCACGGTGATGAACACGGTCGCCTCGGTCTGGCCATAGAGCTGCTTCAGATTGATGCCCAGCGAGCGGTAAAAGTCGAAAATCTCCGGCCCGATCGCCTCCCCCGCCGTATAGCCCACACGGAACCGGCCATAGCCCAGCGTATCCTTGAGCGGCCCATAGACCAGCAAATTGCCCAGCGCGTATTTCACGCGGTCGCCGAACCCCACCGGCTTACCGTCCAGCAACAGCCCGCCAACTTTCTTGGCATGCGCCATAAAGTGATGGAACATCCGCTGCTTCAACTTACCGGCGTCCTCCATCCGGATCATCACATTGGTCAGCTGAGTTTCAAACACTCGTGGTGGGGCGAAGAAATAAGTCGGCCCGATCTCGCGCAGGTCCGTCATCATCGTGTCGGCGCTTTCGGGGCAGTTGACGCAGAAACCACACCAATAGGCCTGACCGATGGAAAAGATGAAATCGCCAACCCATGCCATCGGCAGGTAAGACAGGATGTCCTCATTCCGGGTCAGGTGGTCAAATTCGGCCGAGTTCTTGGCACTTTCGATTACATTACGGTTCGACAGCACCACACCCTTGGGTTTGCCCGTGGTGCCCGATGTATACAGCATGACGCAGGTGCCGTCGTAGTCGATCTCAGCAATCCGACGATCCAGTTCCGCGTCAAAGCGCGCGTGACCCGCGCTGCCCTCAGCCATCAGATCGTCCAGCGCGTTCATCTGGGAGTGATCGTATTTCCGCATCCCCCGCTTGTCGGTATAGAGGATGTGTTTGACCTGATGCAGGTTCTCCTGAATCTCGATAACCTTGTCGACCTGCTCCTGATCACCGCAGACGACGAATTTCGCGCCGCAATGATCCATCACGTAGGCCATCTCTTCGGCGACCGCGTCCTGATACAAAGGCACAGGAACCGCGCCCACCATTTGCGCTGCAACCATCGACCAGTAATGCGCCGGACGGTTGCGTCCGATCACGGCGATGTGGTCGCCTTTTTCTACGCCAAGTTCCAGAAAACCCAAGGCAATCGCGCGGATTTCCCTGGCCGCTTCGGCCCAGGTCCAGCATTGCCAGATCCCAAATTCCTTTTCCCGGTAAGCCGGGGCGTCCCCGAACTGGGTCGCATTGCGGTGTAGCAGCGCCGGAAGAGAGTGCATCCCTTCAGCGCCCGACTGCGTCTGAGCCAATCTCTTTCTCCTCCCCATCCGACCCCTCCTCCGGGCCGGAAATGGCAGACCCGGAGGTCAACCCCGGACGCCAATGCCCCGATAAGGGACGCAGGCAAGATCAGCGTCAACTTTTTCCTGATGTTTTCTCAATTCTTACGAATTGTAACAGCCCTGACCCGGAAATTTTTCAGCCCGATCAAACTGACGAAAGCACCGCTAAACCCAATCCAGTAAAAACGCGAAACGAGGGCTTGCCTTGGCCTGCACGCCATTCGTCAAATCCAAGGACACGTAACAGTCAGGCCCGGAAAGCTGATTTTTTCACACCTTTTTCAGGCCGGCCGAAATAACACAGCGCGTTAGGCTGCAAAAGCGGTCTCAGAAAACCAGATATTGATGGAACCCAACTACAATGAATGCCGACACTGCGACAACAAGTACAGACGCGTAGTACCCGATGTTATGTCGCTGTTTTTTGGGCTGCATACTCCATTTGGCCCACTTTTCATGCATTGCGTTGTCCGCTGAACCCACGTAGCGCTTCATATTAACCCCACTCCGATTGGTACCGTTTAAACGGCTAAATCCCACCTCGCCCGGTCCTTTGAGCAAATTTGTGAGAACCGGTGTGTCGGCGCATTTACCACAATGCGACTCTCGATGAGCGGTTCGAGCTTGCATCATCAACATTGAACCCAATGGGAACACATTGTTCATGTTGTGTTAACATTTCCGTCGTGAAGAGCAGAGCTCGCGACGGATGGACCTATTCTGCTGCAAACGCGGCCAACTGCCCCGGATGGGTTCTGGGAACTCAGTGAGTTGGCCCGGTGAGAACTGTGCGCCAATGATCCTTAAACCTGACAACAGAGTGTTACAGCCAGTCGCGCAATATTGGGATCAGCGGTACATCAGCTGCAGGCATAGGGTAATTGCGTAGGTCATTCGCACGCACCCATTTCAGCGCCTGACCTTCCTTGGATTGCGGAATGCCCTCCCATTTGCGGCAGGCGAACAGCGGCATCAGCAGGTGGAAATCATCATAGCTGTGGCTGGCAAAGGTCAGCGGGGCGAGGCATGAGGCCCAGGTGTCGATACCCAGTTCCTCATGCAATTCGCGGATTAGAGCGACCTCGGGGGTTTCGCCCGGTTCGATCTTGCCGCCGGGGAATTCCCAGAGACCGGCCATAGATTTGCCCTCGGGTCGTTGGGCCAGTAGCACCCGGCCCTCAATGTCGATCAGGGCAACGGCAGACACTAATACAGTTTTCACGAGCGATAATCCGCGTTGATCTCAATATAGCCGTGGGTCAGGTCACAGGTCCAAACGGTGGACTTGCCTTCACCCAGTCCCAGATCGACCGCGATCACCAGATCCTGACTTTTCATGTAGGCGGCGGCGTCATCCTCACGGTAATCCGGGCTGACCCAGCCCTTTTCGGCAACCAGAATATCGCCGAAGAAAATACTCAGCAGATCGCGGTCCGCAGCGGCTCCGGATTTGCCGATGGCCATGACGATGCGGCCCCAATTCGGGTCTTCACCAGCAATGGCCGTTTTCACTAGCGGAGAGTTTGCGATGGCCAGCCCATGCACCTTGGCGTCTTCGTCCGAGGCGGCGCCGGTCACACGGATTTCCACGAATTTCGTGGCGCCCTCACCATCGCGCACCACCTGTTGCGCCAGATCCAACATCACGCTTTCCAGTGCCTCGGCAAACGCCGGGTTGCCGGTTGCATCTACGCCCGAAGCTCCGGTCGCACAGAGCAACAGGCTGTCCGAAGTCGAAGTGTCGCTGTCCACGGTAATGCAGTTGAACGTCCGGTCGGTCTGCGCGCCCAGCATGGCCTGCAAGGCAGGCTGTTCGACCTGTGCATCGGTAAATATGTAGACCAGCATGGTCGCCATATCTGGCGCGATCATGCCGGAACCCTTGGCAATCCCCGCAATTGAGACTGTTTTGCCTTCAATCTCAACCTGCGCACTGGCCCCTTTCGGGAACGTGTCGGTGGTCATGATCGCCCGCGCCGCGTCTTCGATTGCGTGGCGGCTGAGACCTGCCTTCAACGTCTCAAGCTGCGAAACGATGCGGTCATGGGGCAACGGTTCGCCAATCACACCGGTGGAAGAGGTAAAGACCCGCTCTACCGCGACACCGGTGGCTTTGGAGACGGCCTGCGTCACCTCGGCCACCGAGGTCTGACCATAATGGCCTGTAAAGGCGTTGGCATTGCCCGAGTTCACCAAAATCGCCGCGGGTCCCTCGCTGGAGCCACCTATTTTCTCCTGACAATCCAGCACCGGGGCCGCGCGTGTGGCCGAGCGAGTAAACACTCCGGCCACAGAAGTGCCCGGATCCAGAACGGCCAACATCACGTCGGTCCGGCCCTGATAGCGTACACCTGCTTCGACAGTGGCAAAACGCACCCCATCAATAGCAGGCAGATCGGGAAAATCCGCCGGCGCAAGCGGCGATACCTTGGTGATGGTGGCCACTGTAGCTACTCCTGAATCAGGTCGATCTGACGGATGACCTCAGGGCCAACGCCGTCCAGTGCAGGGCGTTCGATCTGCGCCTGCTGCGTCAGCTCGTCGATCTTGGCTTGAATTGCTTCCTGCTGAATGGACTGAGCCAGCTGTTCACGCACGGCATCCAGCGCCGGAGCTTCCGTCTTTCGCGTGTCGTTGAGGCTGATAAGGTGCCAGCCGAACTGTGTTTGCACTGGTTCCGAGATTTGACCCTTTTCCATCGCAACTACGGCATTCTCAAACTCAGGCACCATCTGGCCCTTGCCGAACCAGCCCAGCGCACCGCCGTTCGGCCCGGACGGACCAGTCGATTTTTCCTTAGCCATCTCGGCAAAGTCAGCACCATCGTCCAGCAGGGATTTGATTTCCTTGGCCTCGTCTTCGGTTGCTACAAGAATATGGCTGGCGTCGAACTCATCTTCGCCCTGAAAATTGCCGAATTCCGCATCATAAGCCTTCTGGATCGCCTCATCGGTCACCACATCGCCCAGGAATGCATTCACCGTCTGCACCGCCCGCATGGATCGACCTTCGTTTTCCAGACCCAGCTGGTTCAACCTGTTCAGGTCGTCCTGCTGCTGCGCCAGCAATTGCTGCTGGATCAATTGTTCGATGACGAATTCGTACAGAACATCATCTTCGATCTCGGCGTAATTCGGAGGCAGAGCTGCAACAGATGCGATAACGTGACCCAATGTGATTTCATCCCCGTTCACATTGGCGACAACCGTATCCGCGTCCGGCTTGGTTTCGGCGGCAAGCGGCATCGCCATCACGGCAGCCAAAGCCAGTGATGGCAGAAAAGTGAGGCCTTTGGGCATGGAATCATCCTATTTCTTTGCCGCGACAGGGCGTGGCGTTGACACTCTGGGACCTGCCGCTTACATCGCTTTGAAGCCTTGGACAGGGCCGCCTTTCATTCCCCGTATCTATGGGTTGCAAGCAAGGTGGGCAAGCCTGTCGCAACCAAGACAAGAACAGATCCGCTGGAGTGAACATGCTGGGACTCGGAACGCTCGCCAAAAAGGTGTTCGGAACACCGAACGACCGCAAGATCAAGGCGACCCGCCCGCTGGTCGAAAAGATCAATGCGTTGGAACCTGAGTTCGAAAAACTGTCCGATGAGGGCCTGATCGAAAAGACCGCCGAACTGCGCAAGCGTGCGCTGGATGGTGAGGCGCTGGACGACCTGCTGCCCGAAGCCTTTGCAAACGTCCGCGAAGGCGCCAAGCGCGCGCTGGGTCTGCGGGCCTTTGATGTGCAGTTGATGGGCGGTGCCTTCCTGCATCAGGGCAACATCTCGGAAATGAAGACCGGTGAGGGCAAGACGCTGGTTGCCACCTTCCCGGCCTATCTAAACGCTCTGACCGGCAAGGGCGTACACGTGGTCACGGTGAACGAATACCTGGCCAAGCGTGACGCCGAGTGGATGGGTAAAGTGTTCGGAGCCCTTGGTATGACGACCGGCGTAATCTGGTCGGGTCAGCCGGATGCCGACAAAAAAGCCGCGTACGCCTGTGACGTCACCTATGCCACCAACAATGAACTGGGCTTTGACTATCTGCGCGATAACATGAAGGCGGATCTGGATCAGATTTACCAGAAGTACCACAATTTCGCGATTGTCGATGAAGTCGATTCGATCCTGATTGACGAGGCTAGAACCCCGCTGATCATCTCGGGCCCGTCCGAGGACCGCTCGGACCTGTATACCAGGATCGACGCCCTGATCCCCTCGCTAAGCGATGATCACTTTACGCTGGATGAAAAGTCCCGGAACGTGACGTTTACGGATGAGGGCAACGAGTTCCTGGAACAACAGCTGATTGCCAACGGTCTGATCCCCGAAGGCCATTCGCTGTATGATCCGGAAAGCACCACGGTGGTACACCACGTCAACCAAGGTCTGCGCGCACACAAGCTGTTTACACGTGACAAAGACTACATCGTCCGTGACGGAAACGTCGTTCTGATTGACGAGTTTACAGGCCGGATGATGCCGGGACGCCGTCTGTCCGAAGGTCTGCATCAGGCCATCGAAGCCAAAGAAGGCGTACAGATTCAGCCAGAAAACGTGACGCTGGCCAGTGTGACCTTCCAGAACTATTTCCGCCTGTATGACAAGCTGGGCGGCATGACCGGCACCGCGCTGACCGAAGCCGAGGAATTCCAGGAAATCTATGGTCTGGGCGTGGTCGAAGTTCCGACCAACAAGCCAATCGCGCGTCTGGACGAAGACGAT
The DNA here is from genome assembly GCF_056537985.1 of Ruegeria sp. BI12. NCBI lineage: Bacteria > Pseudomonadati > Pseudomonadota > Alphaproteobacteria > Rhodobacterales > Roseobacteraceae > Ruegeria > Ruegeria sp. BI12. The sequence goes on from NZ_JBQFSL010000003.1 coordinate 371,445, forward strand.
CAGGTCTATCGCACAGCCGGTGAAAAATACGGCGCGATGATCAGTGAGACTAAAGAAGCGCAGGAAAAGGGTCAGCCGGTTCTGCTGGGAACGACCTCGATCGAGAAATCTGAACTGCTGAGCCAGATGCTGCAAAAAGAAGGCATCGAACACAACGTTCTGAACGCCCGCCAGCACGAGCAAGAGGCGCAGATCGTGGCCGATGCGGGACGTTTGGGTGCGGTAACCATCGCCACCAACATGGCTGGTCGCGGTACCGACATTCAGCTTGGCGGCAATGTCGAGATGAAGGTGCTGCAGGCACTGGCCGAAAACCCCGAAGCCGACCCAGCCGAGTTGCGCGCGGCAGAAGAGGCACGCCACGCCGAAGAAAAGGAAAAGGTACTGACTGCCGGTGGCCTGTACGTTATGGCATCTGAGCGTCACGAAAGCCGCCGCATCGACAATCAGCTGCGCGGTCGTTCGGGTCGTCAGGGTGATCCGGGCCGGACCGTGTTCTACCTGAGCCTCGAAGACGACCTGATGCGCATCTTCGGCTCGGAACGTTTGGACAAGGTTTTGACCACGCTGGGCATGAAAGAGGGCGAGGCAATCGTCCACCCTTGGGTGAACAAGTCACTGGAACGCGCGCAGTCCAAAGTCGAAGGCCGCAACTTTGACATGCGCAAAAACGTCCTGAAATTCGACGACGTGATGAACGACCAGCGTAAGGTGGTGTTCAGCCAACGACGCGAGATCATGTCGACGGATGACCTGTCCGAGATCGTCTCAGACATGCGCGAACAAGTAATCGACGACCTGATCGACGAATACATGCCGCCGAAATCCTATGCCGATCAGTGGGACACGGACGGCCTGCACGAGGCGATCAAGGAAAAGCTGACCATCGATGCACCCGTACAGGACTGGGCCGCCGAGGAAGGCGTCGATGATGAACAGGTTCGCGAACGTCTGGTCAATGCCGCCGACGAGATGATGGCGCAGAAGGCAGCCGCCTTCGGTCCCGAAAACATGCGCAACATCGAAAAGCAGGTTCTGCTGCAGACCATCGACAGTAAATGGCGCGAGCACTTGCTGACGCTGGAACATCTGCGCTCGGTCGTAGGCTTCCGCGGTTACGCCCAGCGCGATCCGCTGAACGAATACAAAAACGAGAGCTTCCAGCTGTTCGAAGGGATGTTGGACAGTCTGCGCGAAACCGTGACACAGCAATTGTCGCGCGTCCGCCCGCTGACCGAAGAAGAACAGCGTGAGATGCTGGCTCAGATGCAGGCGCAACAAGCACAGGCGCAAAAGGCGGTGGATCAAGCCGCCGGCAAGGCCGAAGCACTGGCCGAAGCTCAGGCTTCGGGCGATGCGCGCCCCGGCTTTGTCGAAGACGATCCCTCAACCTGGGGGAACCCGTCGCGCAATGATTTGTGCCCGTGTGGATCGGGCAAGAAATTCAAACACTGCCACGGCCGACTGACCTAAGGTCACATCGTTCAGACACAATGAGTCCGTCTCACGGCCACATATTGGCCGTGATTCGACATCACATTGCGAGTCGCTCCTTCAACTGGGGAGGGTGTCTTGTTTGTAATAAAGAATTACGTGACCACCGGCGGCACAGTCGCTTGTGCCTTGGCCATTGGTTACCTGATGCAATACGGATCGCCAGCGCAACCTGACGGCGCGCAGGCTTCTGAATCTGTAGCTGCTGCCAATCAGTCCTCGGTGATTGCCGGACTGGAAGGAATTGTTCTGACCTCCTCGCTTCCGGCAGATGAAAAAACAACAGATATCGAGACATCACAGCGAGCTCTGCGGCCCAACCGGTCAACCTCTTCTGACCGAGCAAACTGCGCCCTCAGTGCCCGCGCCAAAGCCGTTTCCGGCGCTGCAGCACGCCTTACCGTCAAAGCCCCTTGCCATGGGAACGAGCGGATCGAGATCCACCACAGCGGACTGACGGTTACTCAGAGAACGGACAAGAACGGCGCCTTGGATCTGACGATCCCGGCCCTGTCGGAATATGCGATCTTCCTGATCTCAGTAAATGATCAGACCGGGACCGTAGCCACCACTCACATCCCCGACTTGGCCAACTACAACCGCATCGCCCTGCAGTGGCAGGGCGAGACGGACCTGCAAATCCATGCGCTGGAATTTGGGGCCAGCTATGGCACAGCGGGGCATGTCTCGTCGGATCCTGACACACAAGGCACGGGGAACGTCACGCATCTGGGCCATACGGCATTTGGCGACGCACAGAATATCGAAATTTACTCGTTCCCTGCGGACGCAGCAAACCAGACCGGTACGATCGAACTGACAGTCGAGGCCGAAGTGACCAAAGCAAATTGCGGCCATGATTTGGCTGTGCAATCACTTGAACTGCGCGAGGATCGCCGTCTGCGGTCGCGCGATTTAACGCTGCCCATGCCCGATTGTGCACAGGTCGGTGATTTTCTGGTGTTGAATAATCTGCTCCAAGACCTGACAATCGCGGCAAACTAAACCGCAGGCAGGTTCAACTTCCTATGACAGTCTTTCGTGTGGCAGCGGCCACACTGATTTCGGTGACATTGGCGTCACAAGTGCAGGCACAGGATATTTCGCTGACGTCGCAGGACGGCAAAGTCGAGGTTACCGGCAACCTGCTGAGCTTTGATGGTGAATTCTATCGCGTCGATACGCAATTCGGCGAGCTGACAGTGGACGGGTCGGGTGTTACCTGCGAAGGTCCCGCCTGTCCAAGCCTCACAGATTTTGTCGCCGAGGTCCGGTTTTCCGGCTCATCCGTCATGGCCGAAAAGGTACTACCAGCCCTGATCGTCGGATTCGCCCAACAAGAGGGCATGTCCGCAACACCGCAGCGCTTGGAATCTGGCGCGTTCACCTATGAGCTGCACCAGACCGGACGCGCGGCCCCGTTGGGGCGGTTCTTTTTTGACCCGAGCAATACGGGCGGTGGCTTTGCGGATCTAGTCGCCGATCAGGCCGATATCGTAATGGCGCTGCGTGAAATTCGTCCGTCAGAGCAAGAAGCCGCACAAAGCGCGGGACTGGGCGATCTGGCAAAGGCTCGGAGGTCGCGCGTCATCGCGTTGGATGCGTTGGTCCCAATTGTGGCGCAGGGGAATCCACTGCGGCAGATATCGCCGGCCGAATTAGTGCGCGTTTTTTCTGGAGAGATAACGAACTGGTCTGAGCTTGGAGGACCAGATGCGCCCATTTCCCTACACTTGCCGGACACCGGTTCAGGTTTGGCGCAAGGGGTTGAGGATCGGTTGCTGGCTCCTGCTCAGTCGGCGTTGGCCGAAGATGTTACCCGCTACCGCCGGAGCAGCGACATGGTGCGCGCCGTTGCCATTGATCCTTTTGCGATCGGTATTGCCAGCCATGCCGAGGTCGGATCTGCGCGGAGTCTGCCCCTGACCGGCGGTTGCGGGCATGCGTTGGTCGCCACGCGGCAATCCATCAAGACCGAAGATTACCCGCTCACTTCGCCCATGTTCCTGTACTTGCCGGAAATCCGCCTGCCCCGCATCGCGCGGCAATTCCTGGCCTATTCGCAAAGCTCCGAGGCACAGATGGCAATCCGTGATGCCGGGTTTGTGGATCAATCACCGGAAACACTGCGGATCGGGTTGCAAGGGGATCGTCTGGCCAACGCAGTGGTTTCAGGTGGCGCCGAGGTCGGGTTGGAAGAGTTACAGCGCATGATCGACACGCTGCGCCCGCAATCGCGCCTGTCGCTGTCGTTCAGGTTCGAGGCAGGTTCCTCAAGACCCGATGCGCAGTCACGCTCGAACATCCGACAACTGGCGCAGGCTCTGGAAACCGGGACTATCGACGCCCAAAAACTAACCTTTATCGGTTTCAGTGATGGCGACGGCGCAGCCTCAGCCAATGCGCGGATTGCTTTGTTGCGGGCGAAGACTGTGCGCAATGCGGTGCTGTCGGCTGTGGAAACAGCCATTCCCGATCGCGTCGAGATTGCCGTGGACGCTTTTGGTGAAGCGATGCCCATGGCCTGCGATGACACAGACTGGGGTCGTAAGGTCAATCGCAGGGTCGAGGTCTGGGTGCAGTAAGCGTCACAAATAACCTTCCGACCGAAAACTCAACTCATTCGATTTACCGATGATCAAATGGTCATGCAGCGTCAGGCCCAGCGCGACGCAGGCATCCTGAATCCGGTTGGTCATGTCGATATCAGATTGCGAGGGGGTGGGATCACCCGAAGGGTGATTGTGCACCAAGATCAGCGCCGAGGCGTTCAGCTCCAACGCGCGCTTGGCGACCTCGCGCGGATAGACGGGCACGTGATCGACAGTGCCCTTGGCCTGCTCCTCATCCGCGATCAGCACGTTTTTCCGGTCCAGGTAGAACACGCGAAACTGCTCGGTTTCGCGATGGGCCATCGTCGTGTGGCAATAATCCAGCAGCGCGTCCCAGCCCGAGATCACATGTCGCTGCATCACCCGCGCGCGGGCCATACGGTGGGCGCAGGCTTCAAGGATCTTCAGATCAGTAATCACTGTATCCCCAACGCCTTTGATCTGCCGCAGTCGTTCCTCGGGCGCGGTCAAAACACGGTTAAAATCGCCAAACGTATCCATCAGCGCGCGGGCTAACGGTTTGACGTCCTGTCGGGGGATCGAGCGAAACAGGACAAGTTCCAGCAACTCGTAATCCGGAATTGCGGCCGACCCACCCGACATGAACCGTTCGCGCAGGCGTTTTCGATGATCTTTGATATACGATGGCAACCGACCAGTCGGCAGCGGCTGCACCGGGGCTTCGTCGGTTTCAAACAGCATCGGGGCTTCGGCAAAGGCGTCCTGAGTCATAGCACCACCGTGACGCAGAATCGGTTTCCGAATCGTTAACGTGTTTCTCCCGCCATACGCGCCGTTGCCAATCTGACAACCAGGTGCAGTAGGATCGAGAACACTCCCAACGTCAGCATCGCGGCAAACATCAGATCGGTCTTTGCCCGACCATTGGCAAGCAGCATCAGGTATCCCAACCCCCGTGATGACCCGACCCACTCACCGATCACGGCCCCGATCGGGGCATAAACCGCCGCCAACCGCATCCCAGATGCCAGCGAAGGCAAGGCTGCCGGTATGCGAATGTGCCACAGCACGGCGCGCGGGCTGGCCTGCATGGTCCGCGCCAGATCGAGATATCCGGCCGGCGTTCGCATTAGCCCATCGAAAAAGGACGAGGTGATCGGGAAGTAGATGATCAGCACCGCCATAGCGACCTTGGACCACAAGCCATAGCCCAACCAAAGGGTCAGCAAAGGCGCCAGCGCGAAGACCGGCAATGCCTGCGTAAACACCAGCATCGGCTGCACCAACACCCGCGCAACCCGGGAATTGGCCAGTTGCAGCGCGGTAACGACCCCCAAAACCGTACCGCAGGCCAGGCCGATGACGACCTCCATGGCGGTGACCCAAGTGTGTTCTGCGATAACCCAACGATTCTGCCACCATGTCTCGGCCACCAAGGCCGGGCCCGGAAGAATGAACTTCGGAAGGCCGGTCAGGGAAACGATTCCCTGCCAGATCGCCAGCGCGAACAGCGTCGCAGCAAAGACCGACAGCAGTTTCATGCCGCATCCTCACGCAACAGGCGCAGTAGCGCGCCCTGCGTTTCCAGCGTTTCCAGATCGTCGACCTTGCGCGGGGCCAGAGCATGCGGCGGACGGCAAGGCGTAATACCGTCCTGCGTCATGACAACGATGGCCTGCCCCAAGCGGGCGGCCTCGCCCGGGTCATGGGTGACCAGCAGAACGGTTCGACCCTGTAACGCTTCGGCCGCAAGGTCTTGCATATCCGCACGGGTGCGGGCGTCTAGGGCCGAGAACGGCTCATCCAACAGAACAATGGGGCGATCCTCCATCAACGTGCGGGCCAAGGCCACGCGTTGACGTTGGCCGCCCGACAGTTCCCCGGGTTTTTTGTTCATGTGACCCTGCAGGTGCATCCGTTCGATCAACCGATCGCGGCGGTTCAAGTCTGGCTTTTGTCGGCGCAACCGTGCGCCCAGCAAGACATTCTGCGCAACGGTCGCCCAAGGTAGCAGCAGATCATCCTGCGCCATATAGGCGACCCGGTCTTGCACGGAATGCCCGTCACTGGCGGTGATCTGACCGATGAATTCTGCGCCGGTTTCCAAGCCTGCAATCAGGCGCAGAATTGTGGTTTTACCTACTCCCGATCCGCCCAACAGGCAGGTCCAACGCCCTGCGCCAAGGGTGAGGGTTAACGGCGCGAACAAAGGCGCGCCGCTGATGGTGGCAGACCCATTGATGACCAGTTCGGGAGCCGGGGTCACGGCGTCAGGCCCATTTGCCAGAAATTGATCTCAAGCTCAGTCGCTGTTCGGAAAGTTTGGCACAGGCGGTTCCAGCGCGGGGATGTTTCAAAATCCGCACCGATACGCTTTGTTAGAGCCGAATCCAAAAATTTTCCAACCGCCTCGCAACCGCGCTGATAGTCATCGCTGGCATAGGTTGCGATCCAATCGCGATAGGTCTCGGACGTCGCCTCGGCAGCCAGCCGTGTGCCAATCTCACCATAGCCCATCACGCAAGGTGCAAGGGCTGCCAGCAGGTCAAGCAGATCGCCGCTATACCCGGCCTCAAGCACGTACCGCGTATAGGCAAGGTTCTCAGCGCGCTCCGGCGTAGAGAACAATTGGCCCTGCGGGATGCCTTCGGCCTCGCAGATCCCGATATGCAACTTCATCTCTTCGCTGACCAGCCCGTTCACTGTGCGCGCCGCAGCCTGCATTTCCGTGTGCGTTTCCGATTTCACAACCGCCAGCGCCCAGGCGCGCGAGAAATGAATCAGGAACACGTAATCTTGCCGCAGATAGTGAAGAAACGCCGCGCGAGGGAGCGTTCCGTCCTTCATGCCTTCGACAAAGGCGTGGCGGGTATAGTCCTGCCACGGCCCCTTTGCGGCCCCGCGCATCAAGGCGAATGCTTTGCCATAGTCGCTCATTGCACGGTCACATCTACTGAGATGTCGCTGACCGGGTTGATGCTGTCGATCATACCGCTGTCTTTCAGAAATGCCTCAAACCGGGCATAACGACCCGCATCAAATCCCGCCGGGCGCAGCGCGAAGCGGGGCAACGTGTCTACCCAGGCGCGGGCATTCAACTCGTCCTGCAATTCAGGCGAAGTACCAGCGAAGATTTCCCAGCTTTTTTCGGGGTTGTTGACGATGAATTGGGTGGCCTTCTCGGTCGCGGCCAGAAAGCGAGCGACTTTGTCCGCATCCATCGTATCGGGGTTGGCGACATAGATCAGCTCGTCATATGACGGCACACCTTCTTCTTCGATGTAAAAACAACGGCCCGCGACGCCTTCGATGTCCATCTGGTTCAGCTCAAAGTTCCGGAAGGCCCCTATGACCGCATCTACCTGACCTGTCATCAGCGAAGGTGACAGCGAGAAATTGACGTTAACCATCTCAATATCGTCCAGCGCGACATCATGAGCGTTCAGCATGGCGCCCAGTACGGCCTCTTCGACACCCGCGACCGAAAAACCTACCTTTTTGCCCTTCAGGTCGGCGAGTGTTTTGATCGGACCGTCTTTTAGCACCAGCAGACAGTTCAACGGTGTGGCAACCAGAGTACCGACACGCTTAAGCGGCAGGCCCTCATGGATTTGCAGATGCAGCTGCGGCTGGTAGGATACAGCCAGATCGGCCTGCCCGGCAGCAACCAGACGCGGCGGTGCGGATGGGTCGGCGGGTGGCACAATTTCAATCTCTAGCCCTTCATCGGCGAAGTACCCGTTTTCCTGCGCCACGATGATGGGTCCGTGGTCGGGGTTGACGAACCAGTCCAGCAGAACGGTCATCTTGTCCTCTGCCCATGCCGGAGCGGCAGCCAGAAGGGCAATCGCTGTAATCAACTTTTTCATGTCTCGCGTTTCCTTTTCATTCACGAGGTTGCGGCTGCGACGAGAACGATCTCGCCCGGCCAATCCGGTTTCAATTTTTCCGCGGCGCGCCATGCTCGCAGCCCAGTGGCACAGCAAAAAGCCAGTCGTTTTCTTTTGTTAGGCTCTAAACGAAGCATTTCATGAGTTCGGCGGTGCGCTTTGGGATGAATAGGTTCAGGCGCTTCGTCTGGCGTGCGCAATTCGATGATCAGGTCATCCGGGGTCAACTGGCAGGCCGATACGAATGGAAAATGATGGGTAGGCTCAGGTGCTTCGTCAAAGCGGAATGCTATACTGCGCATCGTACGGGCGTCGAACTGAACCATTTGCCCCAAAGGCGAAGGCTCAACGCCCAGGATCACTCCAAGCGCCAGTTGCGCCTGCATCGCCCCAATCATTCCAACAACCGGGCCCAGCACTCCCGCTGTGGCGCAACTTGCCCCGCTGTCCGGCGCATCGGGAAAAAGCGCCCGCAAGGATGGGGCACCACCGCAAAAGCCGCCAGCATAGCCCGACAACCCCAACACGGACGCACTTATCAGTGGTTTGCCCAGCGCACTGCACGTATCCGATAACGTGTAACTTGCAGCATAACTGTCCGCGCAATCGAGAATAACATCGGCCTGTGAGACGAACTCTGGAGAATTGAGGCTTGTTAGAGCCTTTTTTTCACCCACAACTGTGATTTCTGCGTTTTGAGCCCGACACCGCTCGGCCGCGACTTCCGCTTTTGGGCGACCGCAATTGCGTTCGGTAAACAAAGTTTGGCGATGCAGGTTCGACAGGGCTATTTCGTCCCGATCCATGATCGTCAGATGCCCGACCCCGGAACCGGCCAGCAACGGCAAGACGGGCGCTGCCAAACCCCCGGCTCCAACAACCAGAACCCGCGCGTTAGACAGGCGGGCTTGGCCATGCGCGCCGACCTCAGGCAGGATCATCTGGCGGGCATAGCGGTTCATCTGGTGGCCTCGATCCACGCGCGAACACGCGCCTCGGGGTCTGTATTAAGGGTGATGTCAGTAACGGCCGAGACGATATCAGCACCGGCCTGTAGCACGCCCGGCGCGCGCTCAACGCTCATCCCGCCGATACCAACGAGCGGGATTTCACCTAAACGCGTTTTCCATTCGGTGACGCGGGGAAGACCCTGCTGTTCCCACTTCATCTTCTTCAGGATCGTAGGGTAGACCGGTCCCAGCGCGACATAGTCTGGGTGCATTACCAGAACACGCTCAAGCTCGTCATCGTCATGGGTCGAGACGCCCAATTTCAATCCAGCGCTTCGGATGGCTTTCAGATCCGCGTCATCAAGATCCTCCTGCCCGAGGTGAATCCAGTCACAACCGGCCTCAATTGCGATCTGCCAATGATCGTTCACCACCAGAACAGCCCCATGTGCACGGCACAGATCGCGTGAAATCTTGACCTGTTCCCGCACAACCGCGTCTGGCTGGTCCTTGATCCGCAACTGAACCAGCTTCACACCCAGGGGCAACATCCGGTGTAACCAGTCGGAATGATCAAAGATTGGGTAGAACCGATCGATGGTCATGACAAAAACGCCTTTCCGATAACTGGGGTCGAAGGTTCGGCCATGTCGCGGGCCTCGATGGGATCAGCCTGATGGGCCAATTGTCCGGCCGCGATCGCCTGCATCATTGCTTTGGCCATGACTGCCGGGTCACCGGCCCGCGCAACGGCCGTGTTCAGCAGCACGGCATCAAATCCCAATTCCATCGCATGCGCGGCATGGCTGGGCAGGCCGATTCCAGCGTCGATCACGAGCGGAACATCCGGAAACTCGGACCGCATCGCACGCAAGGCGTATTCGTTGTTCAGCCCACGACCCGAACCAATTGGGGCGCCCCAAGGCATCAGAACCTGGCACCCGGCGCTCAGCAATCGCTCACCCACAATCAGGTCGTCCGTGGTGTAGGGGAAAACCTCGAACCCGTCCTCGGTCAGAATCTGCGCGGCTTCGACTAGTTGGAACACGTCAGGCTGCAAACTGTCGGTTTGGCCGATCAGTTCCAGCTTGATCCATTTGGTATCAAATACTTCTCGCGCCATATGGGCGGTGGTCACGGCCTCTTTCACCGTGTGGCAACCCGCTGTGTTCGGAAGGACCAGGACGTTCAGATCGCGGATCATCTGCCAAAAGGTCTGGCCCGCGCCAGCTTCGCGCCGCAAGGACACGGTGGCAACGCCAGCCCCGCTTTGCCGAAACGCCTGTTCCAGAATTGCAGGACTGGGATATTGTGCAGTGCCCAACATCAGAGGGTTCGGGAGCGCTGTGCCATAAAAGGTCGTCATCCTTCAGCCCCCCTGCATCGGGGCTATGACCTCAACCCGGTCGCCGTCACTCAGCTTGTGGGATGTGCGCAGGCTTGAAGGCACGAATTCCTCGTTCACAGCCGTGGCCACCCGCCCTGAAAACCCGAGTTCCTGCAAAAGATCGGCAAGAGTCTTCGCCCGCACCCGGTGCAACTCGCCATTAAGTACGATCTTCATCGACCATCTCCGAATGTATGTTGTTCAACGCCAGATCAGCCACGCCCTTTGCCAGCGCAGGGGCCAACAAATAGCCGTGGCGATAGAGACCATTAGCGAAAATTGTCCGGCCAAGCCGCCGAATACGCGGCAGGTTGTCTGGGAAAGCGGGGCGCAAATCGACACCGATTTCCAAAACTTCGGCCTCACCAAAGGCGGGGTTCAGGGCATACGCAGCGCTGAGAAGCTCCAGCATCGAGCGCGCCGTAATACGGCTGCTGTCTTCGGATTCGACCATCGTTGCGCCCAACATGTAAACGCCGTCTCCGCGTGGAACGATGTATAGTGGCATTCGTGGGTGAAGCAGGCGAACAGGCCGGTTCAGGATCACGTCCGGGCACCTGATCACCAGCATCTCACCCTTCACGCCGCGCAGATCAGTCAGGTGATCACGGGCGTGCAAGCCTCGGCAATCAATTGCGTTATCCAACTGTGCCGGCGCGCGCTTTTTATGGAATACAACGCCATCTTCCTGAAGCTGGCGAGTCAGGTCGAGCAAGGCCTGGCGTGGTTCCAGATGGGCCTCGGCATCAAAGTAGAGGCCCCTTCCGAAATTGTGTAGATCAGGCTCTAAACTATAGATTTCTCTACCATCGATCTCGGAAAAGCCATCCGTACGGCGGGCAAAACGGCGCAGGTCCGGCAGGTCTCGCTGGTTAGCTACTACCAATGTGCCGCGCCTATGAATCTGCGTCCGCTGTGCCCACCAATCAATTGCCGTTTGACCAAGGCGCAAAACGGGTTCTTCGGCATTTTCGTACTCACACCAGGGGGCCAGCATTCCGCCCGCCCACCAGGAACAGCCATGAGGTCCCGGTAGACCGCCGGGATCAAATACCTGCACCTTCGCCCCGCGCGAGACAAGCTCGGACGCGATGGCCAAACCGGCCACGCCGGCCCCTATGACGGACCAGACGGTCATGCAGACCAAACCTGATGGAAGTGGTGTACAGGCCCGTGGCCCTGCCCGATTTTCAAGCCATCGGCCTGGGAAATAGCGCCCTGCAGATAGTCATGCGCTTGGGCTACGGCGTCAGTCAGCGAAAGATCTTTAGCCAGTCCGGCAGCGATGGATGAGGACAGGGTGCACCCTGTTCCGTGGGTGTTGCGTGTCTGTCGGCGTGGCGCTTGAAACCGTTCAATCACGCCAGAGTCTGAGACCAGAATGTCGTGGCAGATGTCACCTTTCCCATGACCGCCCTTCATCAGGACCGCACTCGCACCCATTGTGCACAACTCGCGCCCTTGTTTGATCATCTGTTCGAGGCTGTCCGCTGGTTCAGCGCCCAGCAAACAGGCTGCTTCTGGCAGGTTTGGTGTCAACACAGTCGCGCGCGGCAGCAACACGTCGCGCAGGGTTTGCACGGCCTCTTGCGCCAGCAACGCATCGCCGGATTTGGCGATCATGACCGGATCCAGAACCACTGGCCCGTCAAAACCCGCAATACCGTTCGCGACGCTGAGGATAATCTCAGGGGTTGCCAGCATTCCGATCTTGATCGCGCCGACTTCCAAATCTGTCAGAACGGCCTCGATCTGGGCCACGACAACGTCCGACGGGATCCCATGTACGGCTGTCACGGCCTGCGTGTTCTGAGCCGTCACCGCGGTAATCACACTGGCCCCGTAGACCCCCAGCGCCGACATCGCCTTGAGGTCCGCCTGAATTCCGGCCCCTCCGCCACTGTCAGATCCTGCGATTGTTAAGGCAATGGGTGCCATGTCGTTGCTCCAGTTCAAAATGGGCAACGGGGCATGGAAAACGTCTAAGCACTATAAGACCGTTCCCTACGCCGGTATTGCCCGGATCAGGTTCGATGGGTTAGCGCATTCACGCCTCTCAGCCCCAAGCAGGGCACCCCAACGGTTGGGCGGACAATCTCAGGGGATCAAAAAGGAATCAAGGGCCAATTTTGTGGCAGATCGCGGCCAAACTGGACTTATGAAATGCAAAAGCCGGCCTCGATGGGCCGGCTTGTGACAGAAGTTCACGAAGTGCTGGTTCAGCCCTTCATACCGTCCCAAAAGGATTTGACGGATGAAAAAAAGCTTTTTGATTCCGGATGGTTGTCTTCGCCCAGATCGTCGAACTCACGCAGCAATTCTTTCTGGCGGCTGGTCAAATTGACCGGAGTTTCCACTGCCAGTTCAATGAACATGTCGCCAATTCCACCGCCGCGAAGGGCGGGCATGCCCTTACCGCGCAAACGCATCTGACGGCCCGACTGGCTGCCGGCCGGGATTTGCACGCGGCCACGGCCACCGTCGATTGTGGGCACTTCAATCGAACCACCCAGCGCGGCTTTCCCCATGCTGACCGGAACACGGCAATACAGGTTTACGCTGTCGCGTTCGAACAGCTTGTGGTCCGAAACTTCGACAAAAATATACAGGTCGCCCGGAGGGCCACCGCGCATCCCGGCCTCCCCTTCACCGGCAAGACGGATGCGAGTGCCGGTTTCCACACCAGCCGGAATGTTAACCGACAGCGCGCGTTCTTTTTCGACGCGCCCGGCGCCCCCGCAGGCTTTACAAGGATTCTTGATGATCTGACCCAGTCCCGAACAGGTCGGGCAGGACCGTTCGACTGTGAAAAAACCCTGTTGCGCCCGAACTTTTCCCATACCGGAACAGGTCGGGCAGGTCGTGGGCTCGACCCCACCTTCCGCACCTGATCCGTCACATGCCGAGCAGGCCACGGCGGCAGGTACACTAATCGTCTTTTGCAGCCCCGAGAACGCCTCTTCCAACGTCACCCTCAGGTTATACCGCAGGTCCGAGCCGCGCGCGGCACGCCGGCCACCGCTTGTTGCACCGCGCTGACCACCCATGAAGTCGCCGAACAGGTCATCGAACACATCCGAGAATGCGCTGGAGAAGTCGCCCTGCCCGCCAAATCCGCCGCCAGGGCGGCCACCGCCGCCCATACCATTCTCGAAAGCAGCGTGGCCAAAGCGGTCGTAAGCCGCTTTTTTGTCGCCGTCGCGCAGGACATCATAGGCCTCATTCGCCTCTTTGAACTGCGCTTCTGCGTCGGGATTGTCCTTATTGCGATCTGGATGCAGTTCTTTGGCCTTCTTGCGAAAGCCTTTCTTGATCTCATCCGCCGAAGCGCCCTTGGACACGCCGAGCACTTCGTAATAGTCGCGTTTGGACATCAGTATTTCCTTCTGCCTCAACGTAATCGGGCCGGCCCGGCAACCGGACCGGCCCGAATTGGCCCGGTTACCCGTTAGTTACGCTTGTCGTTGTCCAGATCTTCGAACTCGGCATCGACGATGTCATCATCACCAGCCGGAGCTTCATCAGCTGCAGCAGGCTCATCCTCGGCTTCCTCGGACTGCGCCTTGTAGATGGCTTCGCCCAGCTTCATGGCCGCTTCGGTCACGTTCTGAATGCCGGACTTGATCTTGTCGGCATTCTCAGTTTCCAGCTCGTCCTTCAGCGCAGCGATTGCCAGTTCGATGGCTTCGATGGTGGTCGGGTCAACTTTGTCGGCATGCTCTTCCATCGACTTCTCGGTCGAATGGATGAGGCTTTCCGCCTGGTTCTTGGCGTCGACCAGTTCGCGGCGTTCCTTGTCGGCTTCCGCGTTCTCTTCGGCGTCCTTGACCATCTTGTCGATATCCTCGTCGGACAGACCGCCCGATGCCTGGATGGTGATCTTCTGCTCTTTGCCGGTGCCTTTGTCCTTGGCCGAAACCGAGACAATGCCGTTGGCGTCGATATCAAAAGTCACCTCGATCTGAGGCATGCCACGCGGTGCGGGCGGGATATCTTCCAGATTGAACTGACCTAGGATCTTGTTGTCCGCAGCCATTTCGCGCTCACCCTGGAAACAGCGGATGGTCACGGCGTTCTGATTATCCTCGGCGGTCGAGAAGACCTGAGACTTTTTGGTCGGGATCGTGGTGTTGCGGTCGATCAGACGAGTGAACACGCCACCCAGCGTTTCGATGCCCAGCGAAAGCGGGGTCACGTCCAGCAGAACCACGTCTTTGACGTCGCCCTGCAGAACACCAGCCTGAATGGCGGCGCCCATGGCAACAACTTCGTCCGGGTTCACACCCTTGTGCGGCTCTTTACCGAAGAATTTGGTGACCTCTTCGATGACTTTCGGCATCCGGGTCATACCACCGACCAGAACAACCTCGTCCACGTCTCCGGCCGACAGGCCTGCGTCTTTCAGAGCAGCCTGGCAAGGCTTCATCGACTTCTTGATCAGGTCGCCAACCAGCGATTCCAGCTTGGCACGGGTCAGTTTCATGACCATGTGCAGCGGCTGACCGTTTGCACCCATCGAGATGAACGGCTGGTTGATTTCGGTTTGCGAGGTCGAGCTGAGCTCGATCTTGGCTTTTTCAGCGGCTTCCTTCAGGCGCTGCAGGGCCATCTTGTCCTGAGACAGATCGACACCGTGTTCTTTTTTGAACTCGTCCGCCAGGTAGTTGACGATGCGCATGTCAAAGTCTTCACCACCCAGGAAGGTGTCGCCGTTGGTCGACTTAACCTCGAACAGGCCGTCGTCGATTTCCAAAATGGTTACGTCGAAGGTACCACCACCAAGGTCATAAACCGCGATGGTTTGGGTTTCTTCTTTGTCCAGACCATAGGCCAGCGCGGCTGCTGTCGGCTCGTTGATGATCCGCAGCACTTCCAGACCGGCAATTTTACCGGCGTCTTTGGTGGCCTGACGCTGAGCGTCGTTGAAGTATGCCGGAACGGTGATAACCGCCTGCGTGACGTCCTCACCCAGATAGCTCTCGGCGGTTTCCTTCATCTTACCCAGAGTGAAGGCCGAGATCTGGCTTGGGGAGTATTTCTCACCGCGGGCTTCAACCCACGCGTCGCCATTGCCGCCATCAACGATGGCGTACGGCACCATTTTCTTGTCTTTTTCGACTTCTGCATCATCCACACGACGGCCGATCAGACGCTTGACGCCAAAGATCGTGTTGTCGGGGTTGGTGACCGCCTGACGTTTTGCAGGCTGACCGACCAGTCGCTCATCTTCGGTGAAGGCGACGATCGAGGGCGTGGTCCGCGCCCCTTCTGCGTTTTCGATGACCTTCGGCTGAGAGCCGTCCATGATGGCCACACAAGAGTTGGTGGTCCCGAGGTCAATACCGATTACTTTTCCCATATGTTCAATCCCTTTCTCTTCAAGGCGATGTCTCGAGGTCCGGACCCGTTATGGCATCCGGCCCCGATCTGGTTTGCACGAACAGCACTACACCATCGCGCGTCCCGGCGTATATAAGGGCGAGATCAGAGGCCTGCAAGCGGTGTAAAAGGCAGGTTTTCAGGAATCTGTGGCCTTTTTTGGCAAGGTTTTGGCAAGGATTGGGGAATCTTCAATGGCGCGGCTGCTCTTGCGCGGATTTGACATCAGAAAAGCCCATCTGGACGTTGCGGCACAAACGCAACTGATCGAGGTACTGCGCCCGATTCTCAAATCTGCGCCGCTGTTTCGGCCTGTCACGCCTTCGGACAAGGAAATGTCGGTGCGAATGACCTCGGCCGGGACGCTTGGCTGGGTCACTGACAACCGCGGGTACAGATATCAAGCGCAGCACCCAAAGGGGATGGTGTGGCCCGGCATTCCCGATACGATTCTGGGTATCTGGCGCGATCTTGTCGGCACGCAACGCGACCCAGATTGCTGTTTGATCAACTATTACAGCGAAGGCGCGCGCATGGGACTGCATCAGGACAAGGACGAAGCCGATTTCTCATGGCCCGTCCTGTCGGTATCCTTAGGCGATGATGCCCTTTTCCGCATCGGAAACGAAACCCGGGGGGGCAAGACCGAGTCCATATGGTTAAGCTCGGGTGATGTTGTCATCATGGGCGGCCCGGCACGCCTGACCTATCATGGGGTCGATCGCATCCGTTTCGGTTCTTCTAAGCTGCTGCCTAAAGGCGGGCGAATCAACCTGACCTTGCGCGTCGCAACTTAGCTGCGCGCACCCCAGCTGGCCGAGACATGCTTACGGGTGTAAAAAATCCCCAATAGTCCGATCATCAACAAAGCCAATCCAACCCACAGCGCATACTCCCAGCTGCTGTTGCGCGGGAAATAGTTACGAAAGACAAAACCGCGGCACTGATCAATCACGTGGAACAATGGGTTCCAGGCAAAAAAACTCAGCAAGAAGCCGCCCAGCGCATTCCCAACAACCATCTTGCCGGAAAATATCATATTCATACGTCGGTACAGGTTTTTTAGAATTTCAGCGGTGCCAGGAAACCACGGCTTTAGCGCCATAAGGACAACACCCACTGCACATCCCGTAAACCAGGCCAGGATCAACATGTAGAAAGCCCCGCCAGGCTCTTGAATCTCTAGGGGCTCAACAAGAACGCTATAGGCAAAAAGGATTACTAGGATTGAGACCAATTGTGTGTAAAGCGACCCAAAGGCTGTCGCAAGTAGCACCACCATCATGTTCATCGGAGAATGCAACATCATCGGGTTGTTCCCGGTGCCGACACCGGCGACAGTTCCCACAGCTTTGATATGGGTCAGAAACAGAAAAACACCTGACAACAAAAACAGGATGAAGTTTCCTCTGATCTTGGCGACCCGAGTACCCAACATTGACAAGATCAGATAAAATACAGTCACGAGTGCGAGAATTTGTATGATATTCACGACGATCGCGATCACTGCATTTGAGTGCCTGGAACGTATCCCATGCACCACCGCATGGTAAATAAGCTCCGTGGTTGTGAAAGCGCTACCCAGAAGCGTCTGATTTCGCTTAAAATAAAACACTCAGTTCACTCTTTCCCGCTGAATTGCCTGCAATCTGCCACGAATTTCTTGCCGTTCCGTAACCGGCACAGCATAAGACCCACAGGGATTTCTATCAACAAACCACAACAACGGAGCATTTTTGTGACCTACGACGCCCTTATTCCCATAATCAGACGTCTGGCGCTGGAAGCCGGGGACACAATCATGCAGATCTATGAAGCGGACGATTTTGACGTCAAAGTCAAATCTGACTCCAGCCCAGTTACTGAGGCAGATGAAGCTGCCGATGCCCTGATTTCGGCGGGCTTACGTGCTGCGTTCCCGGAGATTCTGTTGGTGACCGAGGAGCAGGCTGCCTCACATTTGGAAAAAGGCGACACGTTTCTGATCGTCGATCCTCTGGACGGGACCAAGGAATTCATCAACCGGCGTGGTGACTTCACGGTGAATATCGCGTTGGTCGAAAATGGTGTTCCAACCCGCGGCGTTGTTTATGCACCGGCAAAAGGGCGCATGTTCTACACCCAAGCGGACGGTCAATCGGTCGAAGAAACCGGCGCGCTTGACAAGGCGCAAGCCGGCGACGTGACCGTGATATCAGTGTCTGAACCAGACAATTCAGCGTTGATGATCGTCGCCTCAAAATCTCACCGCGATCAGGCGACCGAGGATTACATCAACAAATATCAGGTCAAAGACAGCAAAAGCGCGGGCTCGTCGCTGAAATTCTGTCTGGTCGCCACTGGCGAGGCGGACCTTTATCCCCGCGTCGGGCGCACGATGGAGTGGGATACAGCCGCTGGTCACGCCGTTTTGGCCGGTGCCGGTGGCAAGGTTGTTCGGTTCGATGACCACACGCCGCTGACCTATGGCAAGGACGACTATGCAAACCCGTTCTTTATCGCCTACGCTCCGGGCGTTGACCTGAAGGAGGCCTGATGTCTGTTCTGATTGCGATCCCTGCACGCTATGCCTCGACCCGTTACCCAGGAAAGCCGCTGGTTCCGCTGACCGGGGCGAATGGCAATGCGATGACCCTGATAGAACGATCCTGGCGCGCCGCCTGTTCCGTATCGGGTGTGGACAAAGTGGTTGTCGCCACCGATGACGACCGCATTCGCGACGTGGCCGAAGGGTTCGGGGCAGAAGTGGTGATGACATCCGAGGCCTGTGGCAATGGCACGGAACGCTGCGCCGAAGCCCACGCTGCGCTGGGTGCGGGCTACGAGATCGTAGTGAACCTGCAAGGGGATGCGCCGCTGACGCCTCATTGGTTTGTAGAAGACCTGATTGCCGGTCTGCGTGCCGCGCCCGAGGCCGGCGTCGCCACACCGGTACTCCGCTGTGACGGCGACGCTCTGAACAGCCTGCTGAACGATCGCAAACACGGGCGCGTTGGAGGCACAACCGCTGTGTTCGCAGCCGACCACAGCGCGATGTATTTCTCGAAAGAGGTCGTGCCTTTTACCGCAGAAACGTTTTCTGGCGACAAGCCGACCCCGGTGTTCCACCATGTCGGCGTCTACGCGTATCGACCGGATGCCCTTGCCGCCTATCCCGCCTGGCCTGTCGGACCGTTGGAACAGCTGGAAGGGTTGGAACAGCTGCGGTTTATGGAAAACGGTCGAAAGGTTCTGTGCGTCGAGGTCGAGGCCAAGGGGCGTCAGTTCTGGGAGTTGAACAATCCGCAGGATGTGCCGAAACTCGAAGAGATGATGGCCGCGATGGGGTTGGATTGAACCTTTTTCCCCTGAAATTTCGTCCAAGACATCGTCTAACTGAGCGCGGTACTACAATTCGGAACGAATTATGAAAAACATTCTTGTCACCGGTGGCGCCGGGTACATTGGATCTCATGCATGCAAAGCGCTGTCTCGGGCCGGTTACATACCGGTCACTTTCGACAACCTGGCAACTGGTTGGCAGGAAGCGGTAAAATTCGGGCCGTTTGAACAGGGCGATCTGTTGGATCGCGCCCGGTTGGATGAAGTGTTCGCCAAATACGAACCCGTGGCCGTTATGCACTTTGCGGCCCTCAGCCAGGTGGGCGAGGCGATGTCCGAGCCCGGCAAATACTGGTCGAACAACGTGACCGGTTCGCTGACTTTGATTGAAGCCGCAGTGGCCGCCGGCTGTCTCAATTTTGTCTTCTCATCCACCTGTGCCACCTATGGTGAGCACGACAATGTAGTGCTGGATGAAGACACGCCGCAACTGCCGCTGAACGCCTATGGGGCCTCAAAACGTGCCATCGAGGATATACTGCGCGATTTCCAGGCGGCGCACGGCCTGAATCATGTGATCTTTCGATATTTCAACGTGGCGGGTGCCGACCCGGATGGCGAAGTTGGCGAGTTTCACCGACCCGAAACGCACCTTGTGCCTTTGATGCTGGACGCCATCGACGGCAAGCGCGACGGGCTGACCGTATTCGGGACGGATTATGACACCCCTGACGGCACCTGCATTCGCGACTACGTGCATGTTTGCGACCTGGTTGACGCCCATGTTTTGGGATTGAACTGGTTGGAACAAGGCAAAGACAGCCGCGTTTTCAACCTCGGAACCGGGTCAGGATTTTCGGTGATGGAAGTGATCAGCCACTCAAAGGCCGTGACCAACCGCGATGTACCCTATACGACCGGACCGCGCCGGGCGGGGGATTGCACCAAGCTGGTCTCTGGCTCAGTCCGCGCTAACGAGGAACTGGGTTGGACCCCAAACAGATCCACGTTAGAGACGATGGTTGCCGATGCCTGGCGGTGGCATCAGAATGGCCATTACGATAAATGAGCCCATCGTGACCGCTATCGGGGAAGACACGCTTCCGCCCATCTCATGGGCGCAAAAGTACCGGTTACGATTGAAACGACAGCGGCTGTTGTGGCGATCTTTTCGCAGCCGTCATCAATTGTCTGGATTGATCAACCGTACCGCGACCATCAAACCTGGCGACGTACTGGCTTTCACCACGGTCCGCAACGAAATCGCGCGCCTACCTTGGTTCCTGCACCACTATCGTACATTGGGCGTCGATCACTTTCTGATCGTCGACAACGATAGCGATGACGGCTCGGTACCCTTTCTCCAAGAGCAAGCTGACGTGTCGCTGTGGCAGACACAAGACAGCTATCGCACGTCGCGCTATGGGCTGGATTGGTTGACTTGGCTGCAATTGCGCTATGGCCACAACCACTGGACCCTGATGGTCGATGCGGATGAGTTACTGGTCTACCCTGATCACGACACCCACCCGTTGCACGACTTGACGAAATGGCTTGATGATCAAGGGCGAGCCGCGTTTGGCGCATTAATGCTGGATCTTTATCCCAAAGGCCCTCTGGGGGAACAAAACTACGAACCTGAGACCGACCCGACCGACGTTCTGGGGTGGTTTGATGCCGCTCCCTATCGTGCGCGACGGCAAAGCCCGCTGGGAAACCTGTGGGTGCAGGGCGGCGCGCGCGAACGTATGTTTTTTGCGGATAATCCGCGTCGATCTCCAACGCTGAATAAAATTCCACTGGTCCGATGGTCACGGCGCTATGCATATGTGAATTCGTGCCATTCCGCCTTGCCCCGCCATTTGAACGCCGTCTACGAAGGTCCTGGAGGCACTGCGCCTTCCGGCGTTTTGTTGCACACAAAGTTCCTGCCCGAAGTTGTGGAAAAATCAAAGATCGAGAAAAGACGCCGGCAGCATTTTCACGACCCTGAACAGTTTGCCGGATACTATGACGGCATCATGGAACGCCCAGTCGTATGGGTGCCGGACTCAGCGCTATACGACGGTTGGAGATATTTGCAGCAATTGGGCCTGATGGGAGAAATCGACTGGGAAGGTCACAACTCAAACTAACGGTTTTTAAAGTCGTTGCTTCGAAATAGGGAAAAATGGCATAAAACGGCAATTGCCCGGTACCACTCTGGCTTGTACAGGCTCTGGGCACGCTCGCGTAATTAACAAAGGTTGGGCAGTCGCGTGGGCCTATTGGATTCATACCGGATGAGATTGCGGCGCAAGCGCCGTATCTTGCGCTGTCTTCGAAAACGGCGCGACCTTGTTCCGGTTTTCGTAAACACAAATTCAATAGGACGAACTGACATTCTTCTGGTCAGCGTCATACGCAATGAGAAAATCCGCCTTCCGTATTTTCTGGACTACTACCGACAGCTGGGCATTAACCATTTTCTGTTCGTTGACAATGCCAGCGACGACGGGTCACTCGAGTACCTGTCGGAGCAACCCGATGTGTCGGTCTGGCGCGCCGATGCAAGCTATAGGCGCGCGTCATTTGGGGTGGACTGGACAAACTACCTGCTGCGAAAGTTTGCACACCGGCACTGGGTTCTGACAGTCGATCCGGACGAGTTCTTCATCTACCCGTTTTGCGACACACGCCCAATTCGCGCCCTGACCGACTGGTTGGACGGCTGCGCCGTGCGCAGCTTCAGCGCGATGCTGATCGACATGTATCCTGAAGGGCCAGTCGAGGACGCCGTTTATACCGAGGGTCAAAACCCGTTCGAAATCGCCAAATGGTTTGATGCGGGCAACTACTCGATCACGAAAAATCCGACTTACGGGAACCTGTGGATCCAAGGCGGTCCCCGCGCCCGTGTTTTCTTTAAGGACGAGCCCAAAAAAGCGCCTGCATTAAACAAGATACCGTTGGTGAAATGGGATAAGCGCTATGTCTATGTCAGCTCAACCCACTCGCTGCTGCCACGTGGGTTGAACCAGGTTTTTGATGAATGGGGTGGTGAAAAGACAAGCGGCGCGCTGTTGCACGCCAAACTCATCAGCACCCTGAGCGAGAAGGCCCGGGAAGAAATGGAGCGCGGACAGCATTACCGCAGCTCTGGCGAGTATCGCGCCTATGCCGAACATCTGGCGGATATACCCGAGTTCTGGTGCGATAAGTCCGAAGCCTACATCAACTGGCGACAGCTTGAAATTCTGGGTCTCATGTCAAAAGGAAACTGGGCATGAGCGATCTGGGCATTGTCATGCTGGTGCACACAGCACTGAACCGGGCCGGGCAAGTGGCACGCCACTGGACGGCTTCGGGATGCCCGGTGGTGATCCATGTGGATCGCAAGGTGCCAACCAAGGCCTACGCGGACTTTGTTGCCGCCTGTTCAGATGACCCGCTAATCCGGTTTTCTGACCGTCACGTTTGTAATTGGGGCGGTTGGGGTATCGTTGCAGCCTCGCAATCTGCCGCCGCACTGATGCTTAAGACGTTCCCGGATGTGCGCCATGTTTTTCTGACTTCGGGGGCTTGTCTTCCCTTGCGACCAGTAGATGAGCTGGTCAACTACCTCGCGGACCGGCCGCGTGTGGATTTTATCGAAAGCGCTACAACCTCTGATGTCAGCTGGACTATGGGGGGGCTGGATCAGGAACGCTTTACCCTGAGATTTCCGTTTTCGTGGCGCAAAAATCGCAGGTTGTTCGATGCCTATGTGAAACTGCAACGCGCATTGCGTATTCGCCGAAACATACCCGAAGGACTGGTGCCACATATGGGTAGCCAGTGGTGGTGCCTGACCCGCCAAACCTTGTCGGCCATTTTGCAGGATCCAAAACGCGAGACCTATGATCGGTATTTTCGGCATGTCTGGATACCTGACGAAAGCTACTTCCAGACGCTGGCGCGCCTGTATTCCACCCATATTGAAAGCCGGTCGCTGACCCTGTCCAAGTTCGACTACCAGGGCCGTCCGCATATTTTCTACGATGATCACCTGCAACTGCTGCGCAGGTCCGATTGTTTTGTTGCCCGCAAAATCTGGCCCAACGCGGATCGCCTGTATCAGGCCTTTCTGACCGATCAGGCCGGCGCCATGAAGCCCGCTGAACCTAACCCAAGCAAAATCGACCGGGTTTTTTCCAAAGCTGTCGAACGGCGCACACGCGGGCGTGACGGACTGTATATGCAAAGCCGTTTTCCTCGGCACGGCAATGAAAACGGACTGACTTCTGCTCCGTATTCGGTGTTTCAGGGCTTTAGCGAAGTGTTCGAAGATTTTGAGCCTTGGTTGACCAACATCACAGGCGCACGTGTCCACGGGCATCTGTTTGGTCCGCAACGCGCTGAATTCGCCGGCGGTGAGACCATCATCAACGGTTGCCTCAGTGATTGCGCAACGCTGCGGGACTACAACCCGACAGCGTTCATTTCCGACCTGATCTGGAATACGCGCGGTGAAAAACAGTGCTTTCAGTTCGGTCCCGCTGACACGCAAAAGATCAACTGGTTCCTGGCCCGGGACAAAAATGCACAAATTTCAGTCATAACGGGGGCGTGGGCTATTCCGCTGTTTCGTTCCAATTTGAACTTTGCAGATATCCGGGCCGAGGCCGCCCGGCTGCAGCAGATCGAGACCAAGCAATTGGAAATTCTGTCTTCGGTCTGGACCAAAGCGCGCGTACGCAAGTGGACATTGGCGGAATTCGTTGAATCTCCGGTCGAGCCCTTGCAAACCGTAATCGAAGATACCGGAACCATCCAAACCAGCCACCTGACCGAAGCGCCAAAAATGGTGGACCTCACCGGTTTTGGCCAGTTCCTGCAAAACCTCAAGAACCAGGGCATGCATCCCTATCTGATGGGCGACTTCCCACCGGATGACAGTTTGGCCAATCGGGTCCGGCCGTACCGAAAACCCTATCTGGTGCAGTAAGCCTTTATGACGCCCCAATTCGACTATTTCATAATTCTTGCGGCCATGCGGACCGGCTCCAACCTGCTTGAGGCAAATCTGAACGCCATCGAAGGGGTTACGTGCCATGGCGAGGCTTTCAATCCCCATTTCATCGGCCGGCTTAAATCCGACGCGCTACTAGGCGTCTCGTTAGAGGAACGGGATCACGAACCGTCCTTTTTGCTTGAGGCGATCCGACAAGCGCCCGGAGAACTGAACGGGTTTCGCTTTTTTCAAGGGCATGATCCGCGCGTGTTAGAGCCTGCATTAAGTGATCCGCGCTGCGCCAAGATCATTTTGACACGAAATCTGCTGGACAGTTTCATCTCACTAAAGATCGCGCGCGAAACAAAGCAGTGGCAACTGAAGAACATCAAGCGTCGCCGCGAAGCCCGGGTTGAGTTCGACGCCGAAGCGTTCATGAAATACCTAAACCGGCAGCATGAATTCCACTTGTTGTTGTCGCAGCGTTTGCAACAAAGCGGCCAGACCCCGTTTTACATTGCCTATGAAGACCTGAACCAGCTGCCCATTCTGAACGGGCTTGCCGCTTGGTTGGGTGTGTCCGGCAGGCTGTCGGCAATCAACGAAACGCTCAAACCGCAAAACCCGGAACCAGCACTGTCCAAGGTGACGAACCCCGATGAGATGGAGCAGGCATTGTCGCAGATCGACAGCTACAACCTGCACAGCACTCCGAATTTCGAACCACGCCGGCGCCCTTTGGTGGCAAACTACATTGCCGCACCAAAAACGCCCCTGATGTACATGCCGATCCGCGGCGGAATGGAACAACCCGTGGCAAAGTGGATGGCCACGCTGGATCATGTTGAAATCGACCAATTACTGACCAATCAAAACAGAAAGCAGACGCGACAGTGGTTTCAATCCAATCCCGGGCATCGAAAATTCACCGTGCTGCAACATCCTTTGACGCGGGCGCATCGCGCCTATTGCAAGCATATCTTAAACACGGGTCCCGGTGGGTATCCCAAGATACGTCATGTGCTGCGCAACCGGCTAAAAATTCCTATCCCCGGACAGTTGCGCGAAGGCAATTACCCGATTGAACAACATTATGAGGCATTTTCGGCATTCCTGACTTTCCTGCGCCAAAACCTTGCCCAGCAGACAGCCATACGCATTGACGCGGCATGGTGCAGCCAGTCGCAGGCCCTTGAAGGAATGGCACCTTTTGCTTTGCCCGACCTGATCCTGCGGGAAGACGAAGTCACAACTGCACTGCCCGATCTGGCGCGCCGGATGGGGCACGATACACCACCTTCACCCGAACTCAGCGAGCCAGATGCACCCTTCTCGTTGGCCGAGATTTATGACTATAACTTGGAGGCGCTGTCCGCACAGGCGTACCAACGCGACTATATGCAGTTCGGATTTGGGCCCTGGAAACCGCTTAGGGACGCAGAGTAATCAGCGTGCCCCGGTTTACCATTGAATAGATCTCTTCGATCTCGTCGTTCTTGACGGCGATGCAGCCCGCGGTCCAATCCGACGTCTTTTTAGCGCGCTTACGCTCTTTGCGACGGTTCGGCTGTCCGTGGATAAAGATATCTCCGCCTGGATCGACACCCATGGCCTTCGCTTTCGCGACGTCTTCAGAGTTCGGGTACGAAATCCCTAGCGACAGATGATAGCGGCTATTGGGATTGCGACGATCAATCAGATAGCTGCCTTCCGGTGTGCGTCCATCGCCCCGCTTTGCTTTGGTGCCGTTGGGCGCAAATCCAAGATCAACCTTGTATTCTTTCAGGATCTTATCATTGTGCAAAAGATATAGTTTACGCGCACTCTTGTTTATGACCAGAGAGGTCACTTCGGGTCCGTTGTAGGTCAGAATTCTGGGGCTGGCCGAAGCACACGCTGAAAGACTCAGCGTTGCCATTGCGCCCAATCCAAATGCTCGACGATCCATGTTCACTGCCTGCTGCTCTTTTTTTGTGTATTATGCCAGAAATCGAAAAAACTGAAATCACTTTTTGATGTTCTGTTGCTCAGTCAGGCGACGCTCGATGCTTTCCAACCGCTCTAGCACTTCATCACGATAGGCATCGGTTTTGACTTCGTCCTCTGCATGATGCGCATCCTGCATCGAATTTACGATCAGACCAACCAGCAGGTTCACCACTGCAAAGGTGGTCACCATAATGAACGGCACAAAGAACAGCCAGGCGTAAGGATAGATCTCCATTACCGGGCGCACGATACCCATCGACCAGCTTTCCAGCGTCATGATCTGAAACAGTGTGTATGCCGAAAGGCCCAGGTCACCAAACCAGCCCGGGAAGGTCTGCGAGAACAGTTTGGTCGAGATCACCGCGCCGATGTAAAACAAGATCGCCATCAGAAGGAAAACGCTGGCCATACCCGGCAGAGCCGAGATGAACCCTTCGACCACGCGACGAAGGCGCGGCGCGACCGAAATTACACGCAAAACCCGCAGAATTCGCAAAGCCCGCAGCACCGACAGGCCGGAACCACCCGGCACCAGAGCGATACCTACAATCACAAAATCAAACACGTTCCAACCATTGGTGAAAAACCTGCGCCCAGTTGCCAGTAGTTTCATCCCGATCTCGGCTACGAAAATGGCCAGGCAAAGGCTGTCCAGTGTCACAATCAACGGGCCTGCAACGCCCATCAGTGTGGGTGATGTCTCCATCCCCAGCAGAATCGCGTTAAAGATGATGACACCGGTAATGAACTTCCCGAAAGCTGGTGCTTCGATAAGGGTCAGCAGGCGTTGGGTGATCCCCATTCGGGTGTTCTCCTGTAAGTCTTAAGGGTTCAGGGTGAACCGGGCGGCAAGTTCGGTGTGTGACGACCATCGAAATTGGTCAACGACCTGTACCCATTCAAGGGTGTAGCCTGCATTAACAAGCATTTTCGCATCGCGGGCGAAGGTCACCGGGTTGCAGGACACATAAGAAATCACCGGGCGCAGGGCATGCGCCAACTCGACCATTTGCGCTTCGGCCCCGGCGCGTGGTGGGTCAATCACAACTGCATCAAAGGACTTCAATTCATCCGGCATCAGCGGTCGCCGAAAAAGGTCACGGGCCTCGGTCGTAACCCGTTTGAGGCCCTGCGCTTTGCGCCAACCCTGATCCAGCGCTTGCGTCATCGCAGGCTCACCTTCAACAGCGTGAACCTCTGCTTCTTCGGCCAAAGGCAAGGAGAATGTGCCGCTGCCAGCGAACAGATCTAAAATACGCTTTGATCCAGCCACAGATTCGGAAACAGCCTTTAACAGAGCCTGTTCTCCGTCTTTTGTCGCCTGTAGAAACGCGCCAGGCGGTGGGATGACACCCGCCAAGCCAAAGCGCTGGACCGGCGGCTGGCGCATGGCAATAACTTCACCATCCC
Source organism: Ruegeria sp. BI12 (assembly GCF_056537985.1). NCBI lineage: Bacteria > Pseudomonadati > Pseudomonadota > Alphaproteobacteria > Rhodobacterales > Roseobacteraceae > Ruegeria > Ruegeria sp. BI12. The sequence continues at coordinate 398,810 of NZ_JBQFSL010000003.1, forward strand.
AGCTAAGCCGGGCCAGACCGTATTTCTCGGTCGCCTGCGCCAGGGCCAACTCAAGTGGGCCGTCCAGCGGTTTGCCGCCACTTACCGCCACATCCAGCCCGACTTCGGACAGGGTTAACGTCACAGCCAGCACACCCTTACGGCTGCCGCCCAGAATCGCCAATGCTTCGGCAACTGGAATGGCCTTAATCAGGGCCGGATCCAGCAGATGACAATCCGGGATCTCGGTGATCGTATCTGACGCGCGGCCGTGGAACCCGGCCAATGTGCCCTTTTTGGTCCGTCGAACCGCGATCGTTGCGCGACGGCGGGACCGTTCTGGCGACGTATGGATCGGGCGCATCACGGCCTCCAACCCCTGTGCGGATAACGCGGTGCGCACCACGTCAACCTTCCAGTCAGCAACGAACCCATCCGCCGCGTGCTGCAGCTGGCATCCGCCACACGACTTGTAGTGCCGACAGGGAGCTTTAACCCGTTGGTCCGAGGGCGTTTCGACGCGAATATTTGTCAGGAACTGGCCCAGCAACGTGCCGCTAACCACCTCACCTGGCAAAGTGCGCGGAGCGTAAATGGGGCCATCAGCGATGCCGTCGCCCTGATGGCCAAGGCGGGAAATGGTGTAGGTTTGCGTCATGAGCGCCTGATACCGGGGCTTGGCCCGCAACAAAACCCTTATTCCGCAGCTTCCGCCTGAATGAACCCGCCCGACTGACGATGCCAGAACCGCGCATATAGCCCGCCCTGATCCAACAAGGCGTCATGAGTGCCGGTTTCAACGATACGCCCCTGATCCAGAACTATGATCCGGTCCATTTCGCTGAGCGTCGACAGACGATGCGCAATTGCCAGTACCGTCTTGCCATGCATCACCCGGTGCAAAGCTGTCTGGATCGAGGCCTCAACTTCGGAATCGAGCGCCGAGGTCGCCTCATCCAGTACTAGAATAGGCGCATCCTTGAGGATGGCGCGCGCCAACGCAATCCGCTGACGCTGACCACCGCTAAGCTTCACTCCGCGCTCGCCCAGATGCGCGTCATAGCCGGTGCGGCCGTGGGCATCCTGAAGGCTGAGGATGAATTCATGTGCCTCGGCCTTTTTGGCCGCCTCGATCATTTCCTCTTCCGAGGCGTCAGGGCGGCCGTAAAGAATATTCTCCCGCGCAGATCGATTGAACATCGCCGTTTCCTGCGTGACCATGCCGATCTGGCGACGCAAACTGTCCTGCGTCACCTTGGATACGTCCTGGCCATCAATCAGGATCGCACCCTTTTCGCCGTCATACAGGCGTAACAACAACGAAACCAAGGTTGATTTCCCTGCGCCCGAAGCGCCGACAATGCCCAACTTTTCGCCAGGGTGGACGGTCATATTCACGTCCGATACGCCGCCAATATCGCGACCATAGGCAAAGCTGACTTGGTCAAAAGTGATCTGACCTTCAGGCACGGACAGGTTCGCCGCACCATCCTGATCCTCGACCCGTTCACGCTTGGCCAGCGTTTTCATACCGTTCTCGATCTCACCCACATTGGCATAAAGCCCCATCAGTGTGAAACTGACCCAGCCGGTCATCTGGGCAATGCGGATGGAGATGGCCCCAGCGGCCACGATGTCGCCGGCGGTTGCAGCCCCCGCTTGCCATAACCATAGAGTTGCGCCGATCAGCAAAACCGGCAGAACCCCGGCCAACAGCATCAAGATAAAACGGAAGCTGGCTGACAGGCTCCCGAAAGCCAGCATCTTTTCTCGCAGATCGACCATGGAATTCCGCGCGGCCTGATCTTCGAATTCCGAATGAGCGAATAGTTTAACGGTCTTGATATTGGTGATCGTGTCGACAACTTGCCCGGACACCATCGCGCGGGCGCCTGCCCGGGCCGCCGAGCGAATTCGAATGCGCGGCAAATACCAGCGCACCAGCAGAAAATACACCACCAGCCAGGCCGCGAACGGCAACATCACCAGCGGATGAATAGACCCTAACAAAAGTAAAGACCCCGCAAGTGAGGCCAAGGCAAACACGATCGCACTGATTGTCTCGGACACCACCGACGCCATCGCATTGGATGTTTGCATCTGCTTCTGCGCAATGCGACCGGCGAAATCGTCGTCGAAATAGGTGACCGACTGACCCAGGGTCCACCGGTTCAACTTGGCCAGAACCAGCGGCGTGATGTTGGGCATGACGATGTAGTTGTTGGTCAGCGACGAAAGCCCGAACAGGGCCGGACGCAGTAGCATGAAAAACGCAACGACACCAAGGATCATCCACACGTTTCTAGCAGTCAAAAAATTGCCGGGTCCGCTGGTTGTTGCCGCGTCAATGACCAGACCTAACATCCATGCTGTACCGGCTTCCATCGCGCCAGCCGTGGCCGAAAAGAAAGCAGCAACGAAAATCATTGGCCATGCACCCGACAGGCACCAGCGAATGAACGCCCCCAGCGTTTGCGGCGGGGGCGTTTCGATGTTTCTGAACGGATTTATGAGGTCGGCAATCCTCATTCAGCGGCCTCCGGATTCAGGAAGCCCCCAGATTGCCGTGCCCAGAACTGGGCGTAAAGCCCACCTTGCGCCAACAGTTTGGAATGGCCGCCTTCTTCGACGATCCGACCGCCATCCATGACCAGAATACGGTCCATCTGCGCGATGGTACTTAGCCGGTGGGCAATGGCGATCACGGTTTTACCTTGCATCATGCCGTAAAGAGTTTCCTGAATTGACGCCTCGACCTCGGAATCTAGGGCAGATGTCGCCTCATCCAACAGCAAGATTGGTGCATCTTTCAGGATCACCCGCGCCAGCGTGACGCGCTGCCGCTGACCGCCAGACAGCTTCACGCCCCGCTCACCCACATGCGCGTCGTAGCCGGTGCGCCCCTCGGGATCTTGCAGATCAAGAATGAACTCATGGGCTTCGGCCTGCTTGGCGGCGGCAATCATCTGCTCTTCTGTGGCTTCGGGACGGCCATAGAGGATGTTGTCGCGCACCGAACGATGCAGCAGAGCGCTGTCCTGTTGAACCATACCGATATGGCTGCGCAAACTATCCTGCGTGACCTTGGCGATGTTCTGTTCATCAATCAGAATCGCACCCTGCTCGACATCGTAGAACCGCAAAAGAAGCTTAACCAGGGTCGATTTTCCCGCACCGGATCGCCCGATCAAGCCGATCTTTTCGCCCGGTTGGATAGTCAGATTGATGTGATCCAGACCACCGGTTTTGCGACCGTAGTGGTGCGACAGATCGCGAATGTCGATCTGACCGCTGGTCAGTTGCAACGGCTTGGCATCCGGAGCATCCAGCAGGTCAATGGGCTGCGCAATCGTCTGCATCCCCTCGGCCACAACACCAAGCTGGCGGAAAAAGCTGGTCAGCGCCCACATGATCCAGCCAGTCATTGCATTCAGGCGCAAGGTCAATGCGGTTGCTGCCGCGACAACACCCACCGATGCGCTGCCCTGCATCCAAAGGGAAATGGCCCAACCCACAACCCCAACGATCAGCAAACCGTTCAGCGTGACCAAAACCGCGTCCATGATCGTGAAAATCCGCATCTCGACCTGGAAGGTGCGGCGCGTTTCCTCAATAGCTTCGCGGGCATAGTCCAGTTCCTGCGCGCCATGAGCGAACATCTTGACCGAGTGGATATTGGTATAGCTGTCCACCACCCGGCCCGTGACAGCCGAACGTGCATCCGATGCCGCCTGCGAGGCCGGGCCAACCCTTTTTACCGTCCAGCGAACCAGAACCGCGTAAAGCGCAAACCATGCCAGCAGCGGCAACAGCAACCGTGGATCGGCCGCCATCAACAGGACGGCGGCACCAATCAGGTACGCTATTGAGAATGAGATCGCATCAAACACCTGAAACACGGCCTCACCCGCAGCGGGTGGTGTTTGCATGATCCGGTTGGCAATGCGACCGGCAAAGTCATTCTCGAACCACCCCACGGATTGGCGTAGTACATGCTTATGCGCGCGCCAGCGGATCAGGGTGCCAAAATTCGGCAGGATCGTATTGTTCAAAAGCAACACGTCGACGACATGCAGCAGCGGGCGCAGGAACAGTACAAACAGTGCCAGCAGGATCAGTTCGGTCCCGTGGTCCTGCCATACTTCGGTGGGCGTACCGGATAACAGGTCAACTACGCGACCCATATAGTAGATAAGGCCAACCTCAACCGCCGCAACGACGACGGAAATCAAGCCAGCCCAGAAGAACACCCGCATGAATGGCTGCGAGTAGTCCAACATGAACGGCCACAACCGCGTCGGCGGTGTGTCGGTTTCCTTGTAGGCAACAAAAGGGTCAACGAGGTTTTCGAAATAGCGAAACATGGAGAGTGCTCCGGTTGAGCAGAAAATTAGTCATGCGAAGAAAGATGGCGTCAGAACACCACCCTTACGGGTCAAAGTGTTCCAGCCTTAGCTGTCCCAGATCCCGTAATACATTCGCATCCCTCCATTCATGTGACAGGGGCAAGTAACCATAAACTTATTTACTTGTCATCCCCTTTTGAGACTTCCTTTATTCACCTAGCAGGTCTTCGCGACCCAGCGTGAAGCCCGAGGCAATCCACTGCGCCTCAAGCTCAGCCAGTTTCTTGCCCAGCGCGGGGCCGGTGAATTCAGGGATCAGATCTGTTGCCTTGACCGGAAAGATCGCAGCGGCACCAGCGTGAAGATCGCGTTTGATAGTGTCTGACCAGGGCTGCTCCAGAAAGGCACAACGCAAAAGCGATTCATGCAGCCCGTCTGTTTCGCCGTATCGAAACCCCAATTCGGCAAAGCTGGCCGGGCTGGATGCTTCATCGCGCATACGGGCCAGGCGCTGCAATTGTGCACGACTAAGACGCAACGATTTCGCGACCTCGGGCGGCGCAATGGCCGCCAGTCGCCGCACCGTTTCCGGATCGGCGCCGGCCTGCTGTTCCAACGCGATCAATGGTGCCAATGCACGATCGTCTGCGCCCGGCAATAGTTGCACCATAACTCCGGCACTGCGCATCGCTGCAACGGAGGGCGCGGGATCAGGTGCCCCCAACAGTTTCAATAGCTCGGCCCCAACGCGTTCGCGGGATAAACCCGCCAGACCGTCCAGGTTGGACGCAATGGCCGCCAGAGCGTCGGGATCAAACCCAGCCTCGGCATCCCCATACCAGGCGTGAAAGCGGAAATAGCGCAGCGACCGCAGGTAATCCTCACGAATTCGGTTCGCAGCAGTGCCGATAAACCGGACGCGACGCGCCTGCAGATCAGGCAAGCCATTCAAAGGGTCCAGAACGATACCGTCAGGCCTCGCATAGATCGCATTCATCGTGAAATCGCGACGTGCGGCATCCTCTTCGACTTTGCCCGAAAAAGCGACGACTGCGCGACGGCCATCCGTTTCAACATCACGGCGAAAGGTAGTGATCTCATGCGGGATACCCTGACTAACCACGGTGATTGTGCCGTGATCAATCCCGGTGGGTATGGCCTTAAGCCCCGCTTTCTGCGCCAGCTCGACCACTTTTTCAGGCCGCGCGTCGGTAGCGATATCGATATCTGATACCGGAGATCCCAATAGCGCGTTGCGGACACATCCGCCGACAAACAAAGCCTGGAAACCAGCGTCGGTCAGGGCGGCGCAAACCCGTTGCGTTGCAGGTTCGGACACCCAGTCTTCTGTGATGTGAGTCATTCGTTAATCCGTGCTGCCAATCCCCGCAAAATTCGGGCTGTTGCACCCCAGATGTAATAGGGGCCGAAAGGTACCGTGAAATAATACCGCCTTTGTCCGCGCCAGCGACGCGATTCAACGATATAATTCGCAGGGTTGAGCACATGTGCAAGAGGAACTGAAAACACCTCGGCCACTTCGCCCGGCTCGGGCGCGGATTGAAAAGTTTCCCGCAAGATTGCAACTACAGGCGTTACGGTGAAAGACGTCACCGTTTCATGCGTCGGCAAGTGGCCAAGAATTTCCGGCAACTCCTGTGGAAGGCCGATTTCTTCCTGGGCTTCGCGCAAAGCGGTGGCGGTTACATCCGCATCGCCTTTGTCCTGTTTGCCACCCGGAAAAGCAATCTGTCCGGGGTGATGTTTAAGGGCCGAAGATCGTTTTGTAAGGATCAGGCGGGGCACACCACCTACCAGCGAAATCGGAACCAAAACTCCGGCGGGACGGAGTTTGCGGCCTTCGGGAAGAACAAAATCGGGGTTCAGGTCGAAATCGCTTGAACCTTCGCCAGGGCGGCGCAAGGCCGCCCGCAGCTGATCAGTTGGATCAGGCGTTGTCCGCATCAAACCCAACCGTAGAAGGATCAAGCACGTAATGCGCACCACAGAACTGGCAATCGGCGGTCACGTCACCCTCGGGCGTGGTCATCTTCTCGATGTCCTTGGCCGAATAAATCGACAGACTTTGCCGCACACGATCTTCGGAACATGTGCACCCAAATTGCACCGACTGCGCATCGTAGACCCGAGGCTGTTCTTCGTGGAACAGACGGATCAATAAATCCGTGGGTGCAATTGACGGGCCGATCAGTTCCAGGTCATCGACCGTGTCCAACAACACGTTGACGCGACCCCAATTTTCGCCTTCTTCACCATCGACAAGATCATTTGCAGTCAGGATGTTCCCTTCGCCCTCACCGGAGGCCACAAAGGGCGAAGCTTTTGGCATGTGCTGCAGCATGACCCCACCTGCACGCCAGTGTTCGCCTACGCCCGGCTCGGTCGATTTGCCAAAGCTTAGCGAAAACCGGGTCGGTAACTGTTCTGACTGGGCGAAATACGCCTCGGCACAAGCGCTAAGCGATCCTCCGTCCAGAGGGGTGATGCCTTGATAAGGTTGGGTTCCCTCACCCTGATCAATCATGATGGCAAAATACCCCTCGCCCACCTGATCGAACGGAGCACCGTCTGTCAGGCGGTCGCGGTCAAAGCTGGCATAGGCACGAATACGGGCCGGCTCACCCTCGGTCTTTGGGGCATAGTAATCGGTCGCAATCATGCGCACAGCACCCTTGGACTGAACCTGCAGAGACAGCTTCCAGCGCAGCGCAACTGTCTGGCCGATCAGCGCAGTCAGAAGGGCCATTTCGGCCACCAACGCCTCGACCTTTTCGGGGTAGTCATGCTGTTTCAGGATGCCGTCAAGCACACCATCCAGACGGGCTACGCGGCCGCGGATGTCCGATACATCGAGTTGAAAGGGCAGGACGGTATCGTCCCACGCGATTTTTGTTCCAAGAGACATGGGGTTTCCTTACACGCCACAGGTTGGCATACCGCCAGCATATAGGTCGAACTATTCGGGTTTTAAGGGGCCATACATGATCAGACGGTTTGGTGAAACCCCTCAAGCCGGGCGGACATACACGCGCCGGGTGGGAGTTTATGCGTTGCTGCCCCGTGGCCAAAGCCTTTTGCTGACCTGCCAGACAGAACCCGGGCCTGATCTACAATTGCCCGGCGGTGGAATTGATCCGGGCGAATCACCGATCACGGCCCTGCACCGCGAAGTGTTCGAAGAAACCGGCTGGTTGATCGCATCGCCGCGTCGCATCGGTGCCTTTCGTCGGTTCACTTATATGCCCGAATACGATCTGTGGGCTGAAAAGATTTGCCACATCTATCGCGCCCGTCCTGTTCGGCGAATGGGACCGCCATCTGAACCGTTCCACGAAGCCCTGTGGATGCACACTGCCGATGCGGTTCAGATGCTGGGCAATGGCGGCGATCGCCACTTTGCCGCGCTGCATGAACAACGGCTTCAGTGACCATTATATTCAAAGAATACGGCCGAAATATCATCATCCATTCCCTGACCGGGCGACATGGCCTGCGTCAGCCGCCAGAACATATCGTCCAGGAATTCAGTTCCGCTTCGGCACGACCCGCAATCCAGTGCCATCTTTAGCAAGCCGTCCTCTTCCAGCAAGCCGCCATCGGCAAGACTGCATTCCGTAAAGCCATCGGAATACAGCAATAGCCGGTCACCGGGCTGCATATAAAACTCGGTCCGTTGAAAGGTGACGTCCGGCAGCAATCCGATGGGCAACCCGCCCTCACCCAGAAATTCAGTTCTTCCGTCCTGACATAGCAACAGCGGATGTGGGTGCCCTGCCTGCACCATTTTCACATGCCCGTTGCGCAGGTCCACGATGGCATAGACCATCGTAAAATACTCTTCGATCCCCGTGTCTGCCATCAGCCGCGAATTCAGAGTTTCCGCGACCTCTTCAGGTGGCAGCAACGCGTAAAATTTGTCGAACCGCCGCGCCATCGCAACGTTCTGATCAAAGTGATTGCTGGACAGGTAGCCCCCCAATCGCGCCGTCATCATGGCCGACGTGATGCCATGTCCGGATACATCGATACTGTAAAACCCCAGCCTGTTCACACCCGGAGAGAACATCCCCACCAGATCGCCTCCTATATGACCGCAGGGTTTCAGCAGCATACTCACCCGGGATTTACCAAACTCGCGCGTCAGTTCCGGGACCAGTGATTCCTGTATTTTTCGCGCCTGTATCAGGTCTTTGTCGATCGCATCGTGGGCAACGCGCAGTTCCTCAAGCGCAGATTCGATCAACTGGTTTTTCCTAGACAACTCGCGCTGCATATCAAGAATACGCGCACCCGCCGAGATGCGCGCCCGCAGTTCATCCGCCTCCAGCGGTTTGATCAGAAAATCATCCGCACCAGCATCCAGGCCGCGAGCCACTTCTTGCTTTTCACTTTTGGACGTCAGCAGAATAAAATAGCTGTATTGCTTGCTGTCCAGGGCGCGAAACGCCTTGCAAAAGTCCAACCCGCTCATTCCCGGCATGACCCAGTCACTAAGGACCAGATCCGGTGGATCCGACGCACACATTTCAATTGCGACGTCACCACTGTCGGCCTCAAGCACGTCAAAGCCCCACTTCTTGAGTGAAGCGACCAGAATTCGCCGCTGCAGGCGGCTGTCATCGACAACAAGCACCTTTTGGATCGCACCAAAGTCCAGTTCTGATCCGTTGTCTGCCTGACTGACCTCTGCCACCTTAACCCTCTACCCAGCAACGCTTATCGGAATGGGATGACCTTATCGCGAGGCTGTTTAACAATGGGTGAAAAGCGAAACCCTTGCCGCTTAACCCGCTCTTTACTCATTCTGCGCTACCAAATCCCCAAGCAGATACGGTGAGGATGGCATGATCAACTGGTCCAGGGTTCGACAGCTAAGGGACGAGGTCGGCGCCAGCGAATTTAATGAGGTGGTGCATATCTTTCTTGACGAAGTGAATGAGGCGCTTACCCGGCTTCGCAACGACTCCGCCCGCACAGAGCTCGAACAAAACCTACATTTTGTAAAAGGAAGCGCGCTGAGCCTTGGGTTCGAGACCTTAGCCAAGCTTTGTCAGGACGGGGAAAGGCAATCGGCACAGGGGGACGCCCAAGTGGTCGACGTTGCCAATATCCTTAGCGCATTCGAACACTCTGCCGTTGAATTCAAGGCAGGGTTAAGCAGTCTATTGCGGCCAGCGAAGCCGGTAGATTGACCGACGGGTTTCCGTTCATCGCTGTTCCAAAGTTCGCGTCAATCTGGCAACCTTGGCAACCCGATCAGTTCTGAGGTGGTTGATCTAGACCTACCCCAAGCCGAGCCACACGGTCAGATCACGAATTGGACAAGCGTTTCATCTTCGGTGATGTCGGTATAGGTAAAGCCCGCATCGTCAAGATGCGCAAAAAGGCGCACGAAGTTCTCGGGCTTTCGCGTTTCGATACCGATCAAGACCGACCCGAAATTGCGGGCCGACTTTTTCAAGTATTCAAAGCGAGCAATATCGTCCTCGGGGCCGAGGATGCCCAGAAACTCTTTTAGTGCACCCGGACGTTGTGGCAGGCGCAGGATGAAGTACTTCTTGACGCCGGAATAACGCTGCGCCCGTTCTTTAACCTCAGGCAATCGTTCGAAATCGAAGTTGCCGCCCGAGGTGACACACACAACGGTTTTTCCCCGGATAAAGCTTTGCACGTCGCCCACAGCCTCGACCGCCAAGGCCCCAGCTGGTTCCAGAACGATGCCCTCGACGTTCAGCATTTCAATCATGGTTGTACAAATGCGGTCTTCGGACAGCGCGATAACGTCGGACAGGTGGCGGGATTTCAACAACTCAAACGGCTTTTCCCCAATCCGGCCTACGGCAGCGCCGTCGACAAATGTATCCACATGGTCCAAAGCCACCGGATGCCCCGCCGCCAAAGCCGCCCGCAGACAAGCCCCACCCGCCGGTTCTACGAACAAACAATGTGTGCGATCCCCGAACCACGTTGCCACACCGGAAGACATGCCGCCGCCACCCACCGGTAAGATGACATGATCGGGCACCTGTCCCAGCTGTTCCTCGATCTCGACCGCCAGCGAAGCCTGGCCTTCGATCACATCTTCATCGTCGAACGGCGACAGGAAGTATCCACCTTGCTGGGCACACCAGTCCTGCGCCGCAGCCAGAGTATCGTCAAAATAGTCTCCGGTCAGGTGGATCTCGATATTGTCGCCACCGAAAATCCGGGTCTTTTGGATTTTCTGCTGCGGCGTCGTCACCGGCATAAAGATCACACCCTTCACACCCAGATGCTTGCACATAAAGGCCACACCCTGTGCGTGATTGCCCGCACTGGCACAGACGAACAGTTCCTGCCCCTGCTGCTTGCGCATGGCATTGAATGCGCCACGGATCTTGTAGGACCGCACCGGGCTTAGGTCTTCGCGCTTGAGCCAGATGTCCGCGCCATAGCGGTCGGACAGATGGGCATTCCGTTGCAACGGCGTCGCAGGAAACACAGAGCGCATTGCCTGTTCGGCAGCACGGGCGCGGGTCATGAAATCGGTCATGAACGCTTCACTGGCTTATCCCGACTAAAAGAGCAAGGAATACATATGTGTACGGCTCAAGAGAGCTCGCGTTTCTCGATATAGACGCCATAGATCGTGGTCAGGATGCTGACATTGATCAATGGGATTACCAGCATACTTGCAAACAACACGATCAAGACACCAATAACCGGGACAAAGAGCAATAGTGACGCCAGCAGTTGAAGCAACAACTGGAGGAGTATGGACAAAACGACCAAAAGCGCAATTGCACCACTGGCGCCCGAAGTTGCCTGCCAAGCCTCAGAAAGTTTTATTGGTTTTCCGATGGCTGCGCCGGGCAAAATAGGGGATGCCCGATAAAACCCGATAGTGAGAAAGATTACCAAAGCCACCCAGACCAAAATTCCCAACGCTGCTGAAGCTTGCGCCATCAATCCCATGACCAGCATCGCTGGTAACATTATCACAAGAGCTATGAGGCAAAGCATAAGAAGACGCCCAAAATAGGCGAGAACCCGGTCGAACCGGAAGGGTGGAACCAGCCCGGTCGGGTATTCCTCAAGCAGGACAAATCGGTGCCACGACACGATAATCCAAAGCATAACCCCCAAGACAACCACCATTAAACACAACATAAACCCTGTGAAGGAAGCCGCTGTTACACCTTCGGGGAAGCCGGTTGTTTCACTGTCGAATTCTTCAAAAGGGATGCCGAATAGAAAAAACAAAGCGATGGCCAGAAGACCACCGATAAGCGCAGGCACAACTGAAATCTGCAGCGCTTGTTTAAGGTTCCTTAGAACCATCTTCACCGAATGCACCAAAATCTCTAGTCCCAGCACGAAAACCGCCCTCTCAACCAATCCTTGTTCTCTTTCCGAACGTTTCACCCCAATTCCGGGCCTGCGTCAATCCACACAGCTTGCCCCCGCGTTCAAAACCCGCTAGGGGCCAGTCGTTCTACGCATAAAGGGAAGTCAGATGTCCGCGCCCAAGAAAGTTGTTCTGGCCTATTCCGGTGGCCTTGATACCTCGATCATTCTGAAATGGCTGCAGACCGAGTATGGCTGTGAGGTTGTGACCTTCACCGCCGATCTGGGTCAGGGTGAGGAACTGGAACCCGCCCGCCAAAAGGCCGAGATGCTGGGGATCAAGCCCGAGAACATCTATATCGAGGACATCCGCGAAGAGTTTGTCCGCGACTTTGTTTTCCCGATGTTCCGCGCCAACGCGCAATATGAAGGCCTATACCTGCTGGGTACCTCGATCGCGCGGCCGCTGATTTCCAAGCGCCTGGTCGAGATCGCTGAAGAAACCGGTGCCGACGCTGTGGCGCATGGTGCCACCGGTAAGGGCAACGATCAGGTTCGCTTTGAACTGGCGGCCTATGCTCTGAACCCAGAAATCAAAGTCATTGCGCCGTGGCGTGAGTGGGACCTGACCAGCCGGACGCGTCTGTTGGAATGGGCCGAAGCCCATCAGATTCCGATCGCCAAAGACAAGCGCGGTGAGGCGCCCTTCTCGGTCGACGCGAACCTGCTGCACACGTCGTCCGAAGGTAAGGTTCTGGAAGACCCCGCCGATATGGCACCCGATTATGTCTATCAGCGCACCGTCCACCCCGAAGACGCGCCGAACGAGCCGGAATTCATCGAGATCGGCTTTGAAAAAGGCGACGCAGTCAGCATCAATGGCGAGGCGATGAGCCCGGCCACCATCCTGACCAAGCTGAACGAATATGGCGGCAAGCACGGTATTGGCCGTCTCGATCTGGTTGAAGGTCGTTTCGTGGGTATGAAGTCGCGCGGTATCTATGAAACACCCGGCGGCACCATTCTGCTGGAAGCGCATCGCGGCATCGAATCCATCACCATGGACCGCGGCGCGATGCATCTGAAAGACCAGTTGATGCCGCAATATGCCGAGCTGATCTACAACGGCTTCTGGTACTCGCCCGAACGCGAGATGTTGCAAGCCGCCATCGACAAGTCGCAGGAACACGTTACCGGCACCGTGCGCGTGAAACTGTACAAAGGTCTGGCCTCGACCGTTGGTCGTTGGTCGGATCATTCGCTCTATTCCGAAGAGCATGTAACATTCGAAGACGATGCAGGCGCTTACGATCAAAAAGACGCTGCAGGCTTCATCCAATTGAATGCCCTGCGCCTGAAACTGCTGGCTTCGCGCGAGAAGCGTCTGTCCAAGTAATTCTTGCCATCGCTGCAACGACGAACCCCGGTGCCCGAAATGGTGCCGGGTTTTTCTTTATCTTCACTGGCCTGTTAGTTCCAGTAGCGTCACCCTTGCCAGTTTCGCCCTTTTGTCTTTACGCAAAGGTCAACAGGGAAAGGGTAAAACATGCTTCAGGACATCGCCGACGGGATTCAAAAAGGTCTGAGAGATAAGACGTTTGACGGCTCTCTCAAATTCGACTGCGGCGATGACGGGGTGATCGTGCTGATCGACAACCAAGCAACGACGCAGGATCAGGATGCCGACTGCACGATCCGAATTTCCCAGGAAAACCTTACGAAGCTGCTGACCGGCAAACTGAACCCGATGACCGGCGTGGCGCTGGGTAAGCTCAAAATTTCAGGCAACATGGGTGTCGCTATGAAATTGGGCCAACTGCTGGGTTAAGAGCTGATAAACTCGTCTCACCAGCGCGTGACAAACCATGTCAGCGGATTGCAACGGCAGAAAAGTCCGGGCAGCCTGATCTCAGAAGGAGATCTGCTATGACACGGACCGCATACCTCGATTTCGTTAAACCGTCGCTTCTGTTTGTCCTGATCACACTGGCGGCAATGCTGCGCGCCTTGCCCGCACCGGCTGCCGGCACCGAAACCCTGACCGTCGCTGGAGGGTGTTTCTGGTGTGTTGAATCCGATTTTGAATCCGTTCCCGGCGTGATCGGTGCCGTCTCTGGCTTTACCGGCGGCAAGACTGCCAATCCGACTTATGATCAGGTGACAAAGGGTGGCACCGGTCATTACGAGGCCGTGCAAATCACCTTTGATCCCGCGCAGGTTTCCCGTGAAACACTACTGAGTATGTTCTTCCGTTCCGTTGACCCAACTGATGCAGGTGGTCAGTTCTGTGACCGCGGCGACAGCTATCGCACTGCGGTTTTTGTCTCTAACGCGGGGGAAAAGGCGCTGGCACAGCAAGCTAAGACCAACGCGCAGAATGCCCTGGGTCAAAAGGTTGTCACACCTATTCTGCAGTCGGGCGCATTTTATCCGGCCGAGGCCTACCATCAGGATTACTACAAGGGCGATAAGCTGGTGCTCACCCGTTTTGGACCCAAGCGCCAGAAAAACGCATACAAAGCTTACCGCAAGGCTTGCGGTCGGGACGCACGCGTCAAACAGCTCTGGGGTAGCGACGCACCTTTCGCCGGATCCTAATCGAACCGGGCCTCCAGCACCTCTTTGAGGTCAGGAATAACATCCGCCGTACCGTGCCGCGTGACCATCAGGGCCGCGGCACGATTTGCTTGTGCAATCGCCTGCGGCATCGGCAACCCGCGTTCCATTCCAGCCAGAACATAACCGGTGAAGGTATCCCCTGCGCCAGTGGTGTCCACCGCATTCACCTTATGCGCTGAAATCTGTAGCATCTCGCCATCCTTGGGAAGATAGCGCGCGCCTTTGGATCCCAGCGTGACCAGAACATGTTTCACGGGCAAATCGGCGACGGATTGGCCGGTGCTTTCACAAAGCTGTTCCGCCTCAACCTCATTCAGGATCAGAAAATCCAAGTATGGCAGCACCGCCTGCACGGCATCCGCCTGAAACGGCGCGGCAGCGTAGCAGATCGTCAGACCCAGATCACGACCCATGCGGGCGGCTTCGACCTGGGAATTGGTTTCGTTCTGCATGACCAGCAGATCACCCCGAACGGCCTGCGACAGCGCCTGTCGCAGCTGATCCTCGGTGATGGCGTGGTTTGCGCCGGGATACAGAATAATCTGGTTCTCACCTTGCGCATCGACCGCAATAATCGCGTGACCCGTAGGCACGTCGACCTCAGCGGTGAACCGGGTGTCGACGCCATATTCCGTCATGCGATCCCGCGCCCAGCGCCCGTCTGGTCCGACGCCACCGATATGCGCCACACGCGATCCAGCACGCGCCGCCGCAACGGACATATTGGCGCCCTTGCCACCCAGAAAACGTTCAAAGTTCGTGGCAGCCAGTGTTTCACCGGCAGTGGGCAGATGCGGCAGGCCATAGACCATGTCCGCATTGATCGAGCCAAGGTTCCAGATCGTCACAGCTTATCCAATATCGCAAGCGGCCAGAATGGCCATGTTCAGGATGTCGTTTGCGGTCGACACGGTCGAGCAGATCTGGATCGGTTTATCGATTCCCGACAGAATAGGACCAATGACCGTTGCCTCACCCATTTCTTGCATCAGTTTTGTCGAGATTGAGGCCGAGTGGCGCGCCGGTACGATCAGGATATTTGCCGGACCGGTCAGGCGCGAGAACGGATAGGCCTCTTGTTGATCGACGTTCAGAGCGACATCCACAGTCATTTCGCCTTCGTATTCGAAATCGACACCGCGCTTGTCCAGAACTTCGGGCGCGACGTGCATCTTTTCGGCGCGTTCGGAGACCGGGTAGCCGAAAGTCGAGAAACTGACAAAGGCAACGCGCGGTTCAAGTCCCATGCTGCGCGCGACGGCCGCGGACCGCTCAGCGATGTTGGCCAAATCGTTTTCGTCTGGCCATTCATGCACCAGCGTATCACCGATCAGAACGATCCGTCCCTTGTGCAACAGAGCAGTCACGCCAACGGCACCATGTTCGGCATCTGCATCGAATACATGGTTGATCCGGTCCAGCACGTGCGCAGACTTACGCGTTGCCCCAGAAACCATACCATCGGCATGACCGTGGGCCAGCATCAGCGACGAGAACACGTGGCGGTCACGTGCTGCAAGGCGGTGAATGTCCTTACGGTCAAACCCGCGGCGCTGCAGGCGCTTGTAAAGGAAATCTTTATACGTATCGAGATGCGTGGTGTTGGCGGCGTTGACGACCTCGAGCTCACGCACGGCATCGCCCAAGCCGGCTGCTTCCAGCTTTTCTTTCACATCCTCGGCACGACCGACAACCAATGCTTTGCCGAAGCCCGAGCGCTGATACATGACTGCGGCGCGCAGAACGCGTGGATCGTCGCCCTCGGCAAAAATCATCCGACTTTGCGCGGCACGGGCACGGGCGTTCAGGCCGCGCAGGATGCTGGCCGTCGGATCCATACGGGATTTCAGGCTCAGCTCGTAAGCATCCATATCGATGATCGGACGACGGGCTGCGCCGGTGTCCATCCCCGCCTTGGCAACGGCGGGCGGAATACGGTGGATCAGGCGCGGATCAAACGGCGTCGGGATGATGTAATCACGGCCAAAAGTCAGCGTCTTGCCATAGGCCAGTGCAACCTCATCCGGCACGTCCTCGCGCGCCAGACGTGCCAGCGCGTGGGCACAGGCGATCTTCATCTCATCATTGATGGCGCGGGCGTGGATATCCAGCGCGCCGCGGAACAGGTAGGGGAATCCGAGTACGTTATTGACCTGATTGGGATAATCGCTGCGGCCGGTGGCAACGATCGCATCAACCCGAACCTCATGCGCCTCTTCCGGCGTGATCTCGGGATCCGGATTCGCCATGGCGAAGATCACCGGATTATCGGCCATGCTAGCGACCATATCCTGCGTCACAGCACCCTTCACCGACACACCAAGGAAGACGTCCGCGCCTTTCATGGCCTCTTCCAGAGTACGCAGATCCGTGGTGATCGCATGCGCCGATTTCCACTGGTTCATACCCTCAGTACGACCTTGATAGATCACACCCTTTGTGTCGCAGACGATGCAGTTTTCATGCTTTGCACCCATCGACTTGAGCAGCTCGATACAGGCGATACCTGCGGCACCCGCGCCATTGAGGACGATTTTCACGTCTTCGATCTTTTTGCCCGAGATATGCAGCGCGTTCAGCAGACCCGCCGCGCAGATCACCGCAGTTCCATGCTGGTCATCATGGAAGACCGGGATGTCCATCTCTTCCTTCAGGCGCTGTTCGATAATGAAACATTCGGGCGCCTTGATGTCCTCAAGGTTGATTCCGCCAAATGTCGGCCCCATCAAACGCACGGCACGGCAAAATTCATCCGGATCTTCTGTATCCAACTCGATATCGATTGAGTTCACATCAGCGAACCGTTTGAACAGGACCGATTTGCCTTCCATTACCGGTTTCGAGCCCAGCGCGCCCAGATTGCCAAGACCCAGAACGGCTGTGCCGTTTGAAATCACCGCAACAAGGTTACCCTTGTTGGTATAGTCATAGGCCGTTTCCGGCGCTTCGGCGATTGCTTCACATGGAACAGCGACACCGGGGCTGTATGCCAGCGACAGATCGCGCTGCGTGGTCATGGGAACGGTGGCCTGCACCTCCCACTTGCCTGGGGTCGGGTCGAGGTGAAAGGCCAGCGCCTCTTCTTTGGTGATCTTCGCTTTGGGCATGTGATGGGTCGTTTCTTTACATCTGCGGGACTTTTGCCTCATAGCGCAGGAGAACGCGCGCCTCAACGAGAATGAGTTTTCGGCTTTTACAGAAGATACGGGATTTGTAAGGTCGCGCTCGGAATACGCCAGAAGGGATCTGCCTTGTCCACAGTCACGCCGATGATGGCGCAATATCTCGAGATCAAAGAGGCCCACGCCGAAGCCCTGCTGTTTTATCGCATGGGCGACTTTTACGAGATGTTCTTTCAGGACGCCGTCAACGCCGCTGAGGCGCTGGACATCGCCCTGACCAAACGTGGAAAGCACAATGGAACTGACATTCCGATGTGCGGAGTCCCTGTGCACGCGGCCGAAGGCTATTTACTAACGCTGATCCGCAAAGGGTTCCGTGTCGCCGTCTGCGAGCAGATGGAAAGCCCGGCTGAAGCAAAGAAAAGAGGCTCAAAATCAGTCGTAAAGCGCGATGTCGTACGTTTGGTGACGCCCGGCACGCTGACCGAAGACGCCCTGCTGGAAGCCCGCCGCCACAACTTTCTGGCCGCATATGCCGAGGTCCGGGATGAGGCAGCATTGGCCTGGGCCGATATCTCGACCGGGGCGTTTCACGTGATGCCTTTGACCTCTGTCCGGCTAAGTCCCGAACTTGCCCGTCTGGCACCGTCCGAATTGATCGTGGCCGATGGGGTGCAAGACAAGCTGAATGAACCCGTGATGGATCTGGGTATCTCGCTCACCCCGATCGGGCGCGCAAGCTTTGACAGCACTGCGGCGGAAAAGCGCATCTGCGGGTTGTTCCACGTAGGCGCCTTGGATGCCTTCGGCAATTTTGGGCGCGCCGAGATTTCGGCCATGGGCGCATTGATCGACTATTTGGAGATAACACAGAAGGGCAAACTGCCCCTTCTGCAGACGCCTCTCAAAGAGTCCGAAGACCGCGTCGTCCAGATTGACGCTGCAACTCGGCGCAATCTGGAACTGACCCGGTCTCTTTCCGGCGGTCGGGCCGGGTCGTTGCTGTCCGTTGTGGATCGCACCGTTACACCGGGCGGTGCGCGACTGTTGGAGCAAAGGCTGTCCAGCGCTTCCCGCAATCTGGACGTCATCCATGGGCGGTTGGACGCGGTGAGTTTTGCGGCCGAAGACAGCCTAATTGCCGAAGACCTGCGCGAGGCGTTGCGCAAAACCCCTGATCTGGACCGCGCCCTGTCCCGCCTGTCACTTGATCGCGGCGGGCCCCGTGATCTGGCCGCCATTCGCAACGGCCTGACACAAGCAACTTCGATTGCCGAGCTTTGCGCAGATAAGGACTTACCCGTCCTTCTGGCGACCGCGTTGCAAAATCTGGTTGGTTTCGACGACCTGTTGAACCTGCTTGATGAAGCCCTTGTTGCCGAACCTCCGCTGCTAGCCCGCGACGGCGGATTCATCGCCCCGGGTTATGACACAGAGCTGGACGAAGCCCGCACCCTGCGCGACGAAGGCCGCTCGGTCATCGCAGGGTTTCAGCAGAAATATGCGGAACATACCGGAATCACGTCTCTGAAGATCAAGCACAACAACGTGCTGGGCTATTTCATTGAAACTACTGCCACCCACGCCGAGAAAATGCTGAACCCGCCGTTCAGCGAAACCTACATCCACCGCCAGACCACAGCCAATCAGGTGCGGTTCACTACAGTCGAGCTTTCGGAAATCGAAACCCGCATTCTGAACGCCGGAAATCTGGCGCTGGAGATCGAAAAGCGGCTCTATCAAAGGCTTTCTGATGAAATTCTGGGAAAAGCCGCCCGCCTGAACCAAGCCGCACGCGGGCTGGCCGAACTGGATCTGACCACCGCTCTGGCCGATCTGGCGCGCGGTGAGAACTGGTGTCGCCCACAAGTCGACGCCTCGCGCGCATTCGATGTTCAAGGCGGTCGTCACCCAGTTGTCGAACATGCCCTGCGACAGCAAAGCGGCGATGCCTTCATCGCCAACGACTGCGATCTCAGCGCGAATGATGGTGCGGCGATCTGGTTGCTCACCGGTCCAAACATGGCGGGTAAATCGACGTTCCTGCGCCAGAATGCACTGATCGCCCTGCTGGCTCAGATGGGCAGCTACGTCCCGGCAGAGCGGGCGCATATCGGCCTTGTCAGCCAGTTGTTCAGCCGCGTCGGAGCGTCGGATGATCTGGCGCGCGGACGCTCGACTTTTATGGTGGAAATGGTCGAGACCGCTGCCATCCTAAATCAGGCGGATGACCGTGCCCTCGTCATTCTGGATGAGATCGGCCGCGGCACAGCCACTTATGACGGGTTGTCCATCGCCTGGGCCACACTGGAACATCTGCACGCCTCGAACAAATGCCGGGCCCTGTTTGCCACGCATTATCACGAACTGACGGCGTTGGCGGGCAAGCTTGAAGGCGTCGAAAACGCCACTGTCGCAGTGAAAGAATGGGAAGGCGAAGTGATCTTCCTGCACGAAGTCCATAAAGGCGCGGCCGACAGATCCTATGGCGTACAAGTTGCCCAATTGGCCGGACTGCCGGCATCTGTGGTCGAACGCGCGCGTATCGTGCTGGATCAGCTGGAAAAAACCGAACGCGAAGGCGGTAAGCAAAAAGCCCTGATCGACGACCTGCCTTTGTTTTCGGCTGCGCCCCCTCCGCCACCACCTGCGCCCAAGGCATCACCTGTCACCGATATGCTCGATGAAATCCTGCCGGACGAGTTGACCCCACGTGAGGCATTGGATCTGATCTACAAACTGAAAGAGGCGGCCAGAACCTGACCGCCTCAATATTCGTTTGAACTGAAATCGTTCAGCTTGCCGGGGTCGAAGATACCCCAACCTGCGCCGGGCGCAGCAGGCGGTCGTGCAGCATGAAGCCTTCGGCCGAAACCTGAATGATGTCACCGGCGCGAGTACCAGGAACAGGTGCCTCAAACATCGCCTCATGCACATTCGGATCAAACCGGTCACCAACCTCGGGCGTGATCACTTCGATCCCGTGCTTTTGGAACACGTCTTTCAAAGCACGCATGGTCAGCTCAACGCCTTCCAGAAGTGGGCCTGCCACTTCTTTCTGCTCGTCAGTTGCGGCTTCGAGTGCACGTTTCATGTTGTCGTAAACCGGCAGCATGTCCCGGGCCAGTTTCGATCCGCCGTACTGCTCAGCATCCCGGCGGGCCTTGTCGCCACGCTTGCGCGCGTTTTCGGCATCCGCCAGTGCACGCATGAACTTGTCCTTGAAATCGTCCCGCTCAGCACGCAGCGCATCAAGTTCCAGCGCCTCTTCGCTGATCTCGGCAAATTCCTCGGCCAGCTCTTCCGCCTCGGCGGTTGCGATATCGTCCAGAAAATCTTCGTTCTTGGGCTCTGCCATCTCTTACCCTCTAGCTCCGGTCGGAAATCAGCTTGCCGACCAGTTGCGCCGTATAATCCACGATCGGCACGATCCGTCCATAATTTAAACGCGTGGGCCCGATGACCCCAACCGCACCGATTATCTTTCGATCAGCGTTCATATATGGAGACACCACCAAAGAGGAACCCGAAAGTGAGAAAAGTTTGTTCTCAGACCCGATAAAAATGCGCACACCCTCACCTTCCTCGGCCAATTCAAGAAATTCCGCTATGTCCTGCTTGCGCTCAAGGTCATCAAACAGCGTTCGGATTCGGTCCAGTTCCTCTGCTTCCCCTGGTTCCCCCAGTAGATTCGCTCGCCCTCGCACGATCAAACGGGCTGAGTCGGTGCCATCCCCATCCCAAGCAGCCATGCCACTTTCCACCATCTCGCGCGCCAACACGTCGATTTCCTGCCTACGCGCAGTGATCTGGGTCTGCATCTGACGACGCACTTCACTCAGCGTGCGCCCTTCGATAAGCGCATTCAGGAAATTCGCCGCTTCGCGCATCGAACTGGGTGTCTGTCCCGGCGGAGGCGTGAACAGGCGATTTTCAACATGACCGTCCGCAAAGACAAGAACGACCAAAGCACGGTCATGGGCCAACGAGACGAACTCGATATGCTTGATCTCGGACTCCTGCTTGGGAGTCAGAACCAGCGAAGCACCATGTGTCACGTGTGACAAAGCCGAGCCGATACGATCCAGCATTCCGCCCACATCGCCTGCGTTAGAGCCTAGTGTCTCGTCCAGTTTCTGCCGGTCGTCAGCACCCAGATCGCCAACTTCAAGCAATCCATCCACGAACATCCGCAACCCTTGCTGCGTTGGAATCCGCCCTGCACTGACATGAGGACTGTCGAGCAGGCCCAGGAACTCCAGATCCTGCATGACGTTTCGCACGGTCGCGGCGCTGACCTTCTCCGACAACGTACGCGTTAGCGTGCGACTTCCGACCGGTTCACCACTGTCCAAATAACTCTCGACGATCAGCCGGAACACTTCACGTGACCGGTCATTCATTTCGTCCAGAACTCTACTTGCTTTGCTCATCGGCAATCCTCTGCTGGATCGGCATTAAATCGCAGGCATATGAAAGGTCAATCGGGGTTGCATCCTAAGGCACGGGGACGTTATCCCCAACCCAGCAAACAAAGGATTTTCCATGCGACCCTCAGGACGTGATTTAAACGAAATGCGCGCCGTTTCAATCGAGACGGGCTTTACCAAACATGCCGAAGGTTCCTGCCTGATCAAAATGGGCGACACCCATGTTCTGTGCACCGCCACTATCGAGGATCGCGTGCCACCGTTCATCAAAGGCTCGGGCCTGGGCTGGGTCACTGCCGAATACGGCATGCTGCCCCGTGCAACCAACACCCGCATGCGGCGCGAGGCGGCCTCGGGCAAGCAAGGTGGTCGCACCGTGGAAATCCAGCGCCTGATTGGTCGCGCCCTGCGCGCCGGTGTGGATCGAGTTGCATTGGGCGAACGTCAGATCACCGTGGACTGCGATGTGATTCAGGCCGATGGCGGCACTCGCTGCGCCTCGATCACCGGCGGTTGGGTTGCGCTGCGTCTGGCGGTGAACAAATTGATGAAGGCTGGCGATGTGATCTCTGACCCGCTGGTCGATCCGGTAGCAGCGGTCTCTTGTGGCATCTATGCCGGTCAACCGGTGCTGGATTTGGATTACCCCGAAGACAGCGAAGCTGGCGTCGACGGCAACTTTATCATGACCGGATCAGGCAAACTGATCGAAGTGCAGATGAGTGCTGAAGGCTCGGTCTTTAGCCGCGCTCAGATGGATCAACTAATGGATCTGGCCGAAAAAGGCGTCGGTGAACTGGCCGCAGCGCAAAAGGCCGCCACCGCATGACCCGCAAGTTCGACGGTGACAGGCTGCTGGTGGCCACACACAACAAGGGCAAGCTTGACGAGATGAAACATCTCCTCGAAGCCTTTGGCGTGAAGGTTGTTGGTGCGGCAGAAATGAACCTGCCAGAGCCGGAGGAAACCGAAGATACGTTCGTCGGTAACGCCCGGATCAAGGCCCATGCCGCTGCCAAGGCCACCGGCCTGCCTGCCCTGTCGGACGATTCCGGGATCACCATCGACGCACTGGACGGCGCGCCCGGCGTATACACAGCCGACTGGGCCGAAACCGGTAATGGTCGCGATTTCCTTATGGCAATGACCCGAGCCCATGATGAGCTGGAGGCCGCACAAGCACCCCATCCACGCACCGCACAGTTTCGCTGCACTTTGGTTTTAGCCTGGCCGGATGGACATGACGAAGTGTTTGAAGGCGTGATGCCCGGACAACTTGTCTGGCCGATCCGTGGGGAAAATGGGTTTGGCTATGACCCTATGTTCCAACCGGACGGGCACGAACTGACCTGTGCGGAAATGGTTCCAGCAGAGAAACACAAAATCAGCCATCGTGGACGCGCCGTAACGGCCTTTGTTCAGGGTTGTTTCGGTGGATGACTGGCAGCATGGAGGCTTCGGCCTCTATGTTCACTGGCCTTTTTGCGAGGCCAAATGCCCATATTGTGACTTTAACAGCCATGTAACCAGGAATATTGATCAAAAACAATGGCTTAAGTCCTATTTGTCTGAACTGAATCGCGCGGCGGCCGAAACACCGGATCGGGTTCTGAACACAATCTTTTTTGGCGGCGGCACCCCGTCCCTGATGGCGCCGGAAACCGTCGCTGCCATTATCGACGAGGCACGCAAGCTTTGGCGCCCTGCCAATGACATGGAAATCACGCTTGAAGCCAATCCCGGATCGGTCGAGGCAGGCCGCTTTGCCGCCTATCGCGATGCGGGCGTGAACCGCGTTTCCATGGGCGTTCAGGCCCTGAATGACGAAGATCTGCGTCGGCTGGGCCGCATTCACACGGTCGCCGAAGCCCGCGCAGCGTTTGATATCGCCCGCAACTGTTTCGACCGCGTCAGTTTTGACATGATCTATGCGCGTCAACATCAAACCCCGGATGCCTGGCAAGCGGAGCTGACTGAGGCGCTGTCGATGGCTATCGACCACCTGTCGCTCTATCAGCTGACGATCGAGGAAGGCACCGCCTTTGGGGACCGCTATGCAGTCGGCAAGCTGCGCGGACTACCCGAAGACGACCACGCCGCCGATATGTATCTTGCCACGCAAGAGATATGCGAAGCCCACGGGCTGCCCGCCTATGAGGTTTCAAACCATGCACGACCAGGGGCGGAATCCCGGCACAACCTGATCTACTGGCGCTACGGAGATTACGTCGGTATTGGTCCCGGCGCGCATGGGCGCATTACGCTGAACGGCCAGAAAATTGCTACGGAAACCTATTTGTCTCCCAACGCCTGGCTTGCCGCAGTTGAACAAGGAAATGGCGAGAAAGAGAGATCATCGCTGGTCGCGCGAGATCAGGCCAGCGAATACCTTATGATGGGTTTGCGGATCACTGAAGGACTAGATGTTGATCGTTTCAATTCTCTTTCCGACCTCACACTGCCGGAAAACAGGCTTAGTAACCTAGAAGAAATTGGCATGATACGCCGGTCAAACGGCCGATTGATCGCCACAAAAGATGGCCGCGCAGTCCTAAACGCGGTCATCCGAGAGTTATTGGGATAAACGATGCAGTACCTCTGGGCCGCAATGGGATTGATCTGCGTCGGGCTTGCTGTTGTCGGCATCGTATTGCCACTACTTCCAACAGTCCCGTTTCTGTTGCTGGCCGCGTTCTTTTTTGCCCGATCTTCCTCGCGGTTACACACATGGCTGGTCAGCCATAAAACGTTCGGACCGATGATTCTGGATTGGCAACGCTCAGGCGCTATCCGTCCAGGTGCAAAAAAAGCGGCCACTATTTCGGTCGCCGCCGTTTTTGGATTATCCGTTTTACTCTCGCTTCCGAGCCATGTCCTGATCATTCAGGCGGTCGTCCTTAGCGGCGTAACGATCTTTATCTGGACTCGTCCTAACGGCTGAGTTTCGCGCAAAGATCATCCAGCTGGTCCAGGTTTTCATAGGTCAACACGACCTGCCCCGATTCTGATCCAGCTTTGTGGTTGATAGCAACTTTCATCGCCAGAATGGCCGAAAGATCCTTTTCCAACGCGCGTGTATCCGCATCCTTACCCGCATTCAGGTTTCTGGACCGTGGAGCCGCTTGCTGAGCATCGCCCTGCTGTTGTTTCTTCACCAGCGCTTCTGTCGCACGCACGGACAACCCGTCCTTGACAACGATCTTCGCCAGCTCCGAAGGGTCTTCGGCCGTAATCAGCGCCCGAGCATGACCAGCAGACAGTTTTCCTTCCACGACAAGCTTTTGAACATCCATAGGTAGCGACAATAAACGCAAAAGGTTCGCAATATGGCTGCGGCTTTTGCCCAGTGCTTCGGCCAGCTTTTCTTGTGTATGGCCGAAACGGTCCATCAACTGTTTGTACCCGGCCGCCTCTTCGACTGCGTTCAGGTCTGCACGCTGAATATTCTCGATAATGGCGACTTCCAGAACTTCTGTGTCGTCAAAATCCCGCACAATCACGGGAATATCATGCAACTGCGCCATCTGAGCTGCCCGCCAACGGCGTTCGCCCGCAACAATTTCATAGTCGCCGTCAGGAACCTCACGCACGATCAGCGGCTGGATGATACCCTTTTCCTTGACCGAAGCTGCAAGCTCGTCCAATTGCGCGGGCTGAAAGGTTCGGCGCGGCTGGTTCGGGTTAGCGCGCAGCTTTTCAATCGGGACCTTCATGTCCGGACGACGCGGCTCGGACGGCATAAGCCCTTCGGTATCCTGTGTCACATCCGCCATCAAAGCGGAAAGACCCCGGCCCAGACCTCTGGCTTTAGTTTTTTTGGCGGCCACGGTGCCCTCCTCACTGCCGCTTAGGCGGCTTTCTTGTTCTTGTGCATGACTTCCCGGGCCAAATGCCGATAGGCCATCGCCCCCAAAGACCCCGAGTCATATTGCAATACAGGCAATGCGTAAGACGGCGCCTCACTGACCCGCACATTTCTGGGTATCTTGGTTTTAAATACCATCTCACCCAGATTGTCACGCGCGTCTTTTTCGACCTGACGGGACAAATTATTGCGGTTGTCATACATGGTTAACACAACACCTTCGATTCTGAGGTCAGGATTGGCGGTTTGCCGTACCTCTCGAATGGTCAGCATCAATTGGGACAATCCCTCCAGCGCAAAGAACTCACTTTGTAAAGGTACCAGGACAGAATGCGCAGCAACCATAGCGTTGACGGTCAGCAAATTCAGAGACGGAGGGCAGTCGATCAGCACGAAATCCAGGTCAAACTTGTCAATTGCGGTTTGCCTTAGTGCATCATGTAGAAGATAGCTGCGTTTTTCGTTGGAAATAAGCTCAATATCCGCCGAACTCAGGTCCACAGTCGCCGGGACGACAAACAATCCTTCGATTTCGGTTTCCTGAACAACGGCCTCCAAAGGCGCATCGTCGAGTATCAGATCATAAGTCGTCCAATCCCGATCCTCGATTCCCAATCCAGTGGAAGCGTTTCCCTGCGGATCAAGGTCCACGACCAAAACCTTGCATCCGGCTTCAGACAGGCCAGCTGCAAGATTGATCGCCGTTGTGGTTTTTCCAACCCCGCCCTTCTGATTGGCTACGGCAATAATCCGGGGCCCTGAGGGACGAGACAAATCAACCACGTGATACTCCTTTGATTTTAAGGATAACGGCCTGAGGCTCAGTTAAACTTGTAATCGGGTCAACGTCGAATTTCCATTCTTCCTGTGCCTCTTCCAGCTCTTTTTTCCACCTTTCGCCTTTCGGCAACAGCGCGAGGCCTTTTTTACCCAAATGCCTGTCACAAAAGGACAATAAAGTGCGAAGATCGGAAAGAGCCCGCGCAGACAGGATATCTGCATTCAAAGGCTCGACCGCTTCGATTCGCTTGGAAACAACTGTGCATTTTGCACCGCATTCACGAGCAACGTTACGCAGGAAGGCCGATTTCCGTTGGTCACTTTCGACAAACGTAAAGCGGGCTTCCGGTGCATCTTCGATAGCCATTATGGCGCAAACCATCCCGGGGAATCCCCCTCCGCTACCCAAGTCCGCCCAGTTTTCAAAGGAACCTGCGCATCTGTAAACCTGAACGGAATCCTTAATGTGTCGATTCCAGATATCCTCGAGGCTTTTCCGCGAAACCAGATTAATCTTTGGATTCCAGCGTTTCACAAGTTCCACATACTGCGTGAGGCGCTTGAATGTTTCACGTGAAACATCCAGATCATCAAAAATCGCCTCTTTCATGCCCTGCGCACCTTTTGATCCCGGCGCAGTTTGGCCAGCAATAAAGTCAGCGCCGCAGGAGTAACGCCCTCTACGCGCCCAGCCTGTGCAATATTCTCGGGCTTTGCGTTCGAAAGCTTTTGCTTCATCTCCGAAGACAGCCCTTCCATCGAAAAGTAATCAAAGTCCCGCGGAATCTCATAGGATTCATCGCGCTTCATTGCCTCAACGTCTTTTTGTTGCCGGGCAATGTAATTTGCGTACAACGCGTCCCGCTCTACTTGAAGACGGATTTCGGGTTCAACATTCTGAATCTCAGGCAAAAGGGGGATAAGGTCGCCAAATTGAACATCAGGAAAGGCCAGAATAGCCATACCGTCTCGACGGTTTCCGTCCTGGTTGACGTTGATTCCGGCCGCGCGAACTTCCTTAGGTGTAAATGTCTGTTGGGTCAGCTTCCCTTTCGTGGCTGACAGTTTCTCCATCTTTTTGGCGAATTTGCCTTGCCGTTCGTCACCTACACAGCCGATTTCCAGACCAATTGGCGTCAGACGTTGATCCGCGTTATCCGCGCGCAGGGACAAACGGAATTCGGCTCGGGAGGTGAACATACGATACGGTTCTGCGACGCCTCGCGTGGTGAGATCATCGATCATAACACCGATATAGCTGTCAGCACGTGTAAAATGCAGGGGTTCCTGACCGCGCACTTTCAGCGCCGCATTCAATCCGGCAACCAAACCCTGAGCGGCTGCCTCTTCATATCCTGTAGTTCCGTTGATTTGCCCCGCAAGATACAGACCATCGACCTCTGGTAACGCGAGAAATGACGTCAGTACACGCGGATCGACATAGTCATACTCAATTGCATATCCCGGTTGCAGAATCTCAGCCGCCTCAAGACCTTTGATTGAACGCACGTACTCAAGTTGAACATCTTGAGGTAAAGAGGTCGAAATCCCATTCGGATAGATCGTGTGATCATTGACACCTTCCGGTTCCAGAAAGATCTGATGCGATTCCTTATCAGCAAAGCGAACGATCTTGTCCTCGATGGACGGGCAGTATCTGGGCCCCACCCCATCTATGTGACCGCCATACATTGCCGACCGAGACAAGTTTTTTTCAATTATTTCATGAGTTCGCGCATTTGTATGCGTAATTCCGCATGATATCTGAGGGGCGATCACCTCTGTTGACAGGAATGAAAACAAGGTCGGTTCATCATCCCCGTCTTGTCGTTCCAAATCACTCCAATCTATCGTTCGACCATCCAACCTCGGCGGTGTTCCTGTCTTCAAACGACCCAATGGAAGTTCAAAACTATCGAGACGTTCTGCCAGTTTGACCGACGGACGATCACCCATACGACCACCGGGACGAGATACATCCCCAATATGGATAACACCGCGCAAGAACGTGCCAGACGTTAGGATAACTGTCTGAGCCTTGATTTCCGAACCGTCTGCTAGTTTGACGCCAGAGACTTGGCTCCCAGTCATCAGAAAGTCGACAACCTCCCCTGTAACGACAAACAGATTTGGTTGCTTTTTCGTCTCTTTCTGCATTGCTGCGCGGTACAGCGCACGGTCAGCCTGAGTTCTGGGGCCTTGTACAGCCGGTCCTTTGCGTCGGTTGAGCAAACGGAATTGAATGCCGGCCTGATCGGCGACGCGCCCCATAACGCCGTCCAGGGCGTCTATTTCACGGACCAAATGGCCCTTTCCCAGGCCACCAATCGCTGGGTTACAAGACATGACGCCTATATCGGACGCGGACAATGTGACCAAGGCCGTCTTGACGCCCATACGCGCCGCTGCATGAGCCGCTTCAGTACCCGCGTGTCCTGCGCCGATTACAACTACATCAAAATCTGAATGTTTCACGTGAAACACTCCTTACTTACCCAGGCAAAAACTCGAGAAGATCTCATCCAAGAGGTCCTCCACACCTATTCTGCCGACCAAGGTTTCAAGTGCACGGATCGCCGTCCGCAATTCTTCCGCTGCGATATCATACAAGTCCGGGCCTGATTCCAGAACCGCCATAGCAGAACTCAGGGATTCGCATGCATTTATCAAAGCAACCCGATGTCTTTCCCGCGTCGCAATACCACTGCTTGTGGTTCGGTTACCAAGGACATCCGAAATCTGGAAAATGAGTTGATCAATTCCTTGCCCGGTTTTACCTGATATTCCACCTTCTGACGGATTTCGAAGGTCGGATTTCGGCAAAACCTGGATATCACCATTCATCATCTGAACCCCCAGTTCCTTTGGGTTATCAGTAAGGAATACACGCAGATCAGCTGACTCCGCTCGCTTTCTTGCCAGTTCTATTCCCAAGCTTTCAACGTGATCCTCGGTTTCCCGTAGACCGGCGGTGTCCAGCAAAGTGACGGGAAGCCCAGCAAGATCCATTCGAACCTCGATCACATCGCGGGTCGTTCCCGCATATTCCGAAGTGATCGCTGCCTCACGCCCTGCCAAAGCGTTCAGCAAGGTTGATTTGCCAGCATTCGGAAGACCAACAATCGCAACTTCGAACCCTGTTCGAATACGCTCTGCAATTTTAACGCCGTTTGCTTCCCGCTGCAGATCAGCCATTACGCCGGTCACAAGGGATTTAACCTCAGGTGTGACGTCAGTTGGGACCTCTTCATCTGCAAAGTCGATGACAGCCTCCAACAATGATGCAGCGCGGATCAAATCACGTCGCCACCGTTCGGCTAGAGCACCCAGATCACCGGCCAGGATTGTTTGCGCTTGTTTGCGCTGTGCCTCGGTTTCTGCATCAATCAGGTCAGCAAGCCCTTCGACCTGGGTCAGGTCCATCTTGCCGTTTTCCAGAGCCCTTCGGGTGAACTCGCCGGGTTCTGCCAACCGAAGCCCATCCATATCGGACAGGCACCGCATCACTGCATTCACAGATGCCGTGCTGCCATGGATCTGCAGCTCGGACACGTCTTCGCCGGTAAAGCTGGCAGGCGCCTGAAAGGTCAAAACCAACCCGTCATCCAACCGCGCACCATCGGCCGCGTACAAAGAACGGACCCGCATACCGCGCGTTGGCAACGGGCTTCCGGTCAAACCAGCAGCGGCGGAATGAGCATGAGGTCCAGAGAGGCGGATGACCGCCACCCCAGCTTTGCCTTGCGCGCTGGCCAAGGCGAATATCGTATCCATTCGAAGGCCTCGCGTCGTTTAAGACCTATGTCAGGTGTTCATCGAATCGAAGAACTCACCGTTTGTCTTGGTCTGTTTCAACTTGGACAACAGGAACTCGATCGCATCGGTGGTGCCCATCGGGTTGAGGATGCGGCGCAGAACGAAGGTCTTCGCCAGATCACCTTTGTCGACCAGTAGGTCTTCTTTCCGGGTGCCGGATTTGAGGATGTCGATCGCCGGGAACACACGCTTGTCTGCAATCTTGCGATCCAGAACGATTTCCGAGTTACCGGTGCCTTTGAATTCTTCGAAGATGACTTCGTCCATCCGGCTGCCGGTGTCGATCAGGGCCGTGGCGATGATGGTCAGCGAACCACCCTCTTCAATGTTCCGCGCGGCACCAAAGAAACGCTTGGGACGTTGCAGAGCATTTGCATCCACACCACCGGTTAGAACTTTACCCGAGGATGGGACCACAGTGTTGAAGGCCCTACCAAGTCTTGTGATCGAGTCGAGAAGAATAACAACATCTCGTTTATGCTCGACCAGACGCTTGGCTTTTTCGATCACCATTTCAGATACGGCCACGTGGCGCGTTGCCGGTTCGTCAAAGGTCGAGGACACAACCTCACCCTTCACAGAACGCTGCATGTCGGTCACCTCTTCCGGGCGTTCGTCAATCAGCAGAACAATCAGATAGCATTCCGGATGGTTCTGTTCGATCGAATGCGCGATGTTCTGCAGGATCACAGTTTTACCGGTCCGCGGCGGCGCCACGATCAGCGAACGCTGACCTTTACCAATGGGCGAAACCAGATCGATCACACGGGCCGATTTATCCTTGATGGTGGGATCTTCGATTTCCATCTTCAGACGTTCATCGGGGTACAGAGGCGTCAGGTTGTCGAACAAGATCTTGTGCTTGGCTTTCTCGGGCTCTTCAAAGTTGATCTTGGTGACTTTGATCAGCGCGAAGTAACGCTCGTTATCATCAGGTGCTTTGATTTCGCCTTCGACGGTATCGCCGGTACGCAGCGAGTGCTGGCGGATCATGTCCGGTGAAACATAGATGTCATCTGGACCTGGCAGATAGTTCGCCTCGGGTGAGCGCAAGAAGCCGAAACCATCTTGCAGCACTTCCAGAACGCCGTCACCGCCGACGGTCCAGCCTTCATCCGCGCGTTCGCGCAGAATCTGGAACATCATCTCGCCTTTTCGCATGGTCGAGGCGTTTTCGATTTCCAGCTCTTCGGCCATCGCCAGAAGGTCTTTGGGACTTTTGGCCTTCAGGTCGGCCAGATTCAAGGATTCAGAGGACATTATATATACCTTCGCCGCTGACTTTGCGGCACGAAGTGGAATTTCAGTACGGAAGATACGCCGCCCGGACGGGCGTGTTGATCCCTACATAAGCGCGACAGGCGTCGGAGTCAAACAGGCCCTCAGAACTTCAGAACGACCGCCAGAACGATAATAATCATCAAAACGGTCGGAACCTCGTTCATCCTACGAAACTGCCGCCCAGTGAGCTTATTTCGGCCTTCCAGGAAATCCTTACGTCTTGCCATCAGCCAATGATGAAACCAAGTCATACCAATTACGGCAGCACCCTTGACCCATGGCCAACTCCAGTCCCATCCGACAATACCGGGCGTGAACACCATGATCAGTCCGCAGATCCAAGCCACATACATTGCAGGACGCATGATCACACGAAGCAGTTTTTCTTCCATTTCAAAGAAAATGGTTTCTGCGCCTTCGACGGTTTGTGCTTTTTCTACGTGATAGACGAACAGCCTGGGCAAATAGAACAACCCGGCCATCCATGAAATCACAGCCATTATGTGTACTGACTTCACCCACGGGTAAATCGTGAAAAGAAGATCGGTCATTTTGGCTCCGGACGTTGCTCAGATCCTTCCCTAATAAAAAAATAAGAAAAGAAAAAGGAAGATGGTTTTGTAGGGTGCCTAAATTCCGTGGATTACTTTTTTACCCGCGTGTTTTCCCCAGGTGGACAGAATTACGACGGGATCACGTGATTCTGTTGATTTGAAATTTAAATGAATTTTTTCAACATCTTAAGTCATACCAGTTCGGATCAATCTGGGGATAACTTACTGGGTAATTTTGAACATCCCGGTTTTCCCGTGTTGCGAAGTTATCCTTGTCCCGAAAGGACGGTCTTCGGGCGACTCAGGGAAGTTTCAAGCGAAAATCGCGGGGTTGCGTGTCAACTGTAAAACCATACAAACCATCCCAGAACGCTCAACGATTTGCTCAGGGGGTTTTCCACATGTCTGTCCCCATCATCCTTGCCTCGGGGTCATCTATCCGCGCGCAGCTTTTGCGCAATGCGGGCGTGCCGTTCACGGTGCAAACTGCGCGGGTGGACGAAGACACCGCAAAGCGCGCCCTTTTGGCTGAAAACGCGCCGCCACGGGATATCGCAGACACATTGGCCGAGATGAAGGCTCGGAAGGTCAGTGACAAGAACCCTGGCGCAATGGTGCTGGGGTGTGATCAGGTGCTGGACTTCGATGGCCAGCTTATGTCGAAACCAGAAACGCCCGAAGACGCCCTGGTGCAATTGAAGGCGATGCGGGGTAAGCGGCATATGCTGCTGTCGGCGGCCGTGATCTATCAGAATGGTGAACCCATCTGGCGCCATGTTGGTCAGGTACGTCTGCGGATGCGCATGAGCTCGGACACCTATCTGCGCGACTATATTGACCGCAACTGGGACAGCATTCGCCATGCGGTTGGTGCTTATAAGCTTGAGGAAGAAGGTGTGCGCCTGTTCGCCACCATTGACGGCGACTATTTTAACGTTTTGGGTATGCCCTTGTTGGAGTTGCTGAATTTTCTGGCTGTTAAACGGGTGATTGATCAATGACGGACAACCGAATTCCTTTGGCCGGAGTGATTGGGCATCCGATTGGACATTCAAAATCCCCTAAACTGCATGGGTATTGGCTTAAAACATATGGGCTGGCCGGGCACTACGTTCCCATGGATGTTGCACCCGATGACCTGGAGACCGTTCTACGGACTTTGCCCAAAGCCGGATTTGTCGGTGCCAATGTTACCGTCCCTCATAAAGAAGCCGCCTTGCGAGTTGCCGATCACGTGTCAGACCGGGCAGCAATGATTGGCGCGGCAAATACGCTTGTCTTTCAAAGTGATGGTTCGATCCATGCAGATAACACCGACGGCTATGGGTTTATGGAAAACCTGCGCGCAGGAGCGCCTGATTGGAATCCGCAGGACGGGCCGGCCGTGGTCTTTGGTGCTGGCGGTGCTGCGCGCGCTGTTTTGCAGGCCCTGGTGGATGCCGGAGTGCCCGAGATTATGTTGACCAACCGAACGCGGTCCCGCGCGGATCAATTGAAGGAAGAATTCGGGCCGCGCACAACTGTTGTTGATTGGGTCAAGGCCGGGAATGTTATCGAGAACGCAGAACTGGTAGTGAATACTACGTCTTTGGGGATGCAGGGTCAGCCCGAATTGCGTGTGCCGCTGGACGGGCTGCAGCCGGGTGCAGTGGTCACCGACCTTGTCTACGTACCCTTAAAAACCAGGCTTCTGCAAACGGCTGAAGAGGCCGGGTGCACAACGGTCGATGGTCTGGGTATGTTGCTGCATCAGGCGGTTCCGGGTTTTGAGCGTTGGTTCGGCAAGCGACCGGAGGTAACGGACGATTTGCGCGCGACGGTGCTGGGATGAGCTTTGCTCTTGGTCTGACGGGTTCGATCGGAATGGGCAAAAGCACCACGGCGCAGATGTTCGTAGAGGAAGGCTGTGCACTGTGGGATGCGGACGCCGCAGTGCATCGGCTGTACTCCGCTGGCGGTGCCGCGGTTGACCCAATGCAAGATGCATTTCCCAATGCTATTGTCGATGGCGCGGTCAGCCGAGAGGCATTGAAACAAGCGATAGCTGCTGATCCTGCGACACTGAAAGCAATCGAAGGCATCGTGCACCCATTGGTGGCCGCCGACCGGGCCGAGTTTCGGCAAATCGCTTCGGCGGACATTCTCGTTTTCGACATTCCTTTGCTGTTCGAAACAGGAGGTGATGCGGCAATGGATGCTGTCGCCTGTGTTTCGATCCCAGCCGAAGAACAAAAGCGTCGCGTGATGGCACGTGGCACGATGACTGAAGCTCAGTTCGAACAGATCTGTGCCAAGCAGATGCCGAATGACGAAAAATGCGCCCGGTCAGATTTCGTAATCGTAACGGACACGATGGACCACGCCCGCGCGCAGGTGCAGAATGTGGTCAGGCAGATACGGGCGGAGATGGCAGATGCGTGAAATCGTACTCGATACTGAAACCACAGGGTTTGATCCCGAGAGTGGCGATCGGATCGTTGAAATCGGTGCGGTGGAGTTGTGGAACCATGTGGCCACAGGCGAGACATACCACGTCTATATCAACCCGGAACGGTCCATGCCGGACGAAGCATTCGGTGTGCATGGTATCGGCCCGGACTTGCTGGATTCTCCGCGTGCGCCGGAAAAGGGCGAGGTTACGCTAAAGGACAAGCCGGTTTTTGCCAAGGTTGGCCGGGGGTTTCTGGATTTCGTCCGCGATTCCAAATTGGTGATCCACAACGCCTCGTTCGATATGAAGTTCCTGAACGCGGAACTCAGATGGATGGGTTTACCGACGCTCCCGATGGACCAGGCGTTGGATACACTTGCGATTGCGCGCAAACGATTTCCGGGCTCGCCCGCATCGCTGGACGCGTTGTGTCGTCGGTTCAACATAGACAACACGAACCGTGTTCTGCACGGCGCGTTGCTCGACTCGGAAATTCTCGCTGAGGTGTATCTGGAGCTTATTGGCGGGCGACAGCCCGACTTTGGCCTGTCCACCAGTGCAGGATCTTCCGGTGATGCAGAGGACGATTGGCGGCCTGCCGCGCGCCCGACGCCGCTGCCGTCGAAAATCACCGCGGAAGAACGCGCGGCACATGAGGCATTTGTGGAAAAACTGGGCGAAAACGCCCTGTGGACCCGCGCCTGAGTCCCTGCCCGGCGCGGGTGTAACCGATTAAGCTTCGGTTTTCTCAGCTTCGGCCTGACGGCGCATCAACTCATTGCGGTACAGCGCAACAAAGTCGATGTTGTCCAGGTTAACCGGCGGGAAGCCACCGTCACGGGTGATGTCGCTGACAATGCGGCGCAGGAACGGGAACAGCATGCGCGGGCATTCGATCATCAGGAATGGGTGCAGTTGATCTTCGGCCACGCCTTCGATGTGGAACAGACCGCAATAGTCCAGTTCACACAGGAAGAGTACGTCGTCCATGCCTTTGGCCTTGGATGTCAGGTTAAGCTTGACGGCAACTTCATACTGATGCTCGGTCGGGCGCTTTTTGGCGTCCAGGTTCACCTGAACAGCAATCTCGGGCTGAACGTCGCCTGATACGCCTTTTTGCGCCATCACGTTTTCAAAAGACATATCGCGAATGAACTGTCCCAGAACACGCATCTGGATCTGAGGGGCGGTCTGTGCCGCGGTGTTTTCTGCAGGGCTTTCGTCAGCCATGGATCTACTCCGAAAATGAAATTCGCCACTGCTTAGCAAGTTGGACGCTGCACCTCAATGCTGAGGCGGACCTTCGACCCATTTGGATGGCTTTGAAGGGTTTTGACGGGGTCGTACTTCGGTAAATTCACCGTCGATCACGTCATCCTGATCAAATTGGGTAGGGCCGGATCTGAATTGTGCCCCGGTGCCCATCTGGAAATGGGTGATGGTAGCCTTGGACTTGAGATACCGAAACACCGCCACTCGAATACCGGGAATAAGCAATGCAAAACCAACGGCATCGGTGAAAAACCCCGGCGTCAAAAGTAATACACCCGACAACAAGATCATGGCACCGTGGGCCAGCGGCTCTGTCGGGTCATCCAGTTCAGAAAAGGATCTCTGCAAATTGACCAGTGCCATGCGACCTTGTGTCCTGACCATAAAGGTGCCGATTACGGCCGTCAGAACGACGATCGCCAGCGTGGGCCACAGGCCAATCAGGCCGCCGACCTGTATGAACAGGGCGATCTCGATGATCGGCACCAATAAAAATGCCAAGAACAAGTACATTTGCTTTATCCTTTCCCTTAGGCCGGGCTGTGGACTTGCCACGATCTGTCACCTACATAGTGGCATGAGGCTGCGTATACAAAGCCGCGGTCTGAAAAGAGGATGAAATGAACGAACCGATGATCCAGTTGCTGGTCCTGGCCGGAATTGCCGTTTTCCTGATCCTGCGCCTGAAAAGCGTGCTGGGTACGCGTGAAGGTTTTGAGAAGCCCCCTGTTCAGCAGCAACCCGACACAAGCAAGTCGCGTCGCGAGTTTGAAGTGATCGAAGGTGGCCCGGATCATGACATTACAGACCATGTCGCCGAAGACAGCGAGCAGGCGCAAACACTGGCCGCAATGAAACGGGTTGAGCCCAGTTTCTCGGTCAGTGAATTCGTGCACGGCGCACGCGGTGCCTATGAGATGATCGTCATGGGGTTCGAAAAGGGCAATCTGGATGAAATCCAGCCCTTCCTGTCCGAAGAGGTGTTCGACACATTTGTTTCAGTTGTGGCAGCCCGTGAAGATCAGGGCCTGACCATCGAGGCCGAGTTTATCGGCGTACGTGAAACCACACTGGCGGATGTGACCTTCGACAAAGACACAAACCAAGCCGAGATTACCATGCGGTTTGTGGGCGAGTTGACCTCGGTCGTGCGTGATCGTGGCGGCGACATTATCGAAGGCAGCCCGAACACCGTAAAACGCCAAAAGGACAGCTGGACCTTTGCCCGTGTGATGGGTGCTGATGATCCAAACTGGCTGCTTGTTGCCACGGACGCATGATTGGCGCGCTCCGGTCGCTATTTCTGGTGGCAGTCATGACCACTGCCGCCAGCGCTGAACCGACGCGATCAATTCTTTCCTTTGACGATCTGGATGGATGGGCTGCCGATGATCATGGGGTGGCCCTTTCGGTATTTCTGAACACCTGCGGCGATCTGGATAATCCGGATTGGCAGGCGCTGTGCAACGTGGCCCGAACATACAAGGCAGATGCGGCGCGGTCGTTCTTTGAGTTATTCTTTCGGCCGGTTCTGGTCGAGGACGGCGAAGACGCCCTTTTCACCGGTTATTTCGAACCGGAACTGGATGGGTCTAAAACCCGGACCGACCGGTTCAAATACCCGATTTACAAAATGCCGCCCGAAGCGCGGGCCGAGGGACCATGGCTCAGCCGTCGCGAAATCCTGACCGGAGACGCAATGCAGGGCCGTGGGCTCGAGATCGCCTGGGTGGATGATCCGGTCGAGCTGTTCTTTTTGCAAATCCAGGGTTCGGGACGTGTGCGCCTGCCAGATGGCAGCGCCCTGCGCGTGGGCTATGGCGGGGCAAACGGTCACCCTTATCGTTCCATTGGGGCCGAGCTGATCCGCCAAGGTGCGCTGGGCGCGCATGAGGTCAGTGCCCAGATGATCCGCTCATGGGTCCGCAAGAACCCCGAAGCCGGGGTTGAACTGCTGTTTCACAACCCCTCCTACGTGTTCTTCCGCGAAGTTTCGCGCGTTGCGCCCGAGCTTGGGCCGTTAGGTGCCATGAACCGATCAGTTACCACGATGCGCAGCATTGCCGCTGATCCGGCTTATACGCCGCTGGGCGCCCCTGTTTGGGTGGAAAAAGATGGCAAGACTCCGTTGCGGCGTTTGATGATTGCTCAGGACACGGGTGCTGCCATCAAAGGCGCGCAGCGTGCGGATATCTTCTTTGGCACTGGTGATGACGCCGGAAAGGCTGCCGGACGCCTCAGGGATTCGGGGCGTATGGTGCTGCTGTTGCCCATCCAGCGGGCCTATGCGCTGTTACCGGATGAATTCTGATGTCCCGGCGCAAACTGACGGCAGATGAGATCGAGCTGTGGCGTAAGGTCGCCAAACAGGCTGAGCGTATGCATCCCGAAATCCCCCAGTCGGTCCATCCGGTCACTTTGCCCAAACCCAAACCGACCAAACCTCCGAAGCCGCGGTTTGATGCGTTCGAGGTTGGACAAAACGCGTCGGGCAAACCTGCGCGACATGCGTTGAAACCTTCGATCAGTGAAAGTCTCCGGACCAGTCCGGTGCAGATGGACACCAAGGCGTTTGGACGCATGAAACGCGGTAAGATCAAACCCGAAGGGAAGTTGGACCTACATGGTATGCGCATAGACACCGCATATCCGGCGCTGATCCGGTTTGTTCTGACGGCGCAGGCATCCGGCAAGCGGCTTGTTCTGGTCGTCACTGGTAAGGGCAAAGATCGCGATGAACCCGGCCCTATCCCCACTCCGCGCGGAGTGCTGCGCAATCAAGTTCCGCAGTGGTTGGCTTTGCCACCGTTGGCGCAGGCCGTTTTGCAAGTGACCCAGGCCCATATCAGCCACGGTGGCGAAGGGGCCTATTACGTCTATCTGCGCCGAACGCGTTAGAATGCGCGCATCGCGCGCGAGATTCCTATCTTTGCCGACACGCAAACAAGGACAAAGAACCCTGCGACCCAGTAGAATTGCGTATCCAGCGATATGCCTGTGTCCAGCAGTACTCCTGTCAAGCCGGGGCCAATGGCTGACCCAAGTACCATGACCGCAGTCGCCATCGCCTTGATCGAGCCTATGTGCCGGGTGCCGTAGAATTCGGCCCAAAAGGCGCTGGGCAGGGTGCTGTTGGCTCCGACCGTCAGCCCCAGAAACACCATCGCGATCATGGCACCAGGGATTGAGCTGGTCATACCCGCGATCACAAAGCCAATCGCAATCGGTATTTGGTAGAACGGCATCAGCCGCGCAGTCCCCCATTTGTCCAGTGCCCAACCGGCTGCAAACATCGAAATTAGCGAAACACCGGTATAGACCGGGAAAAGCGCGACCAGATCAAAATGTTTCCAGCCTTTGACGTCGGCCAGATGAACCTGATGGAAGAAAAACGCGGTGATAAAGGCCGATGGAGCCAGCAAGGCCGGTGCCATGAACCAAAAAAGTGGATGAAACAGTGTTTCTTTGCGCGTCCAATGGCGCCCCATCATCCCGGTAGCCGAGTATTCAGTAGCCAGGCTTTGCGGTGTACGTTCTTGACGCAAAAGCCGGGTTAGAACCGGTATTCCCACTAGGGCAATTCCAGCGGACACCACCCATAACCATCGCCAGTCCAGAAACGCCATCGCGGCCACGAAAATCAGTGGCAGCAGCGCCTCACCAATGGCGTAGCCAACCGATGCAACTGAGAGGGCCTTACCGCGTGTAACAATGAACCAGCGCGCCATGGCGACTTGCGCCAAATGGATGCTCATCCCCTGTCCGAACAGCCGCAAGAAAAAGACCACCAGGGGCAATAGGACAAGCCAGCTGTTCACGGCCATGGCCATTGCAGCTATGGCGAGGCCCAATAACACAGCTGGCCCCAGAACCCGGACACGGAAAATATCCGTAAGCCCCCCGGCCCAGATCATTACAACGGCTGATACGGTGGTGCCCAGGGAATACAGACCACCCCAAGCGCCGTGACTAAGACCAAACTCTGCGCGGATGTTTCCGGCAAAGATCGAGATAAAGAA
This sequence comes from Ruegeria sp. BI12, assembly GCF_056537985.1. NCBI lineage: Bacteria > Pseudomonadati > Pseudomonadota > Alphaproteobacteria > Rhodobacterales > Roseobacteraceae > Ruegeria > Ruegeria sp. BI12. Next base: position 438,671 of record NZ_JBQFSL010000003.1, read on the forward strand.
GGTCTGCCCAAAGCTGGACAGAAAGGTCAGCAAAACTCCCGCGCCCAACCAGGTGGCATTGTCCCGCAGGTACTGACGCAGGCTGAACTGCGTCACGGAGAGCTGACCTGCGCCTGTCCTGTTTCGGTTAGAACAATTTCGGTCGCACCGTCTGGATTGCGTTGGCTGGGCGGAACCAGAATGTCGATGCCCGGTCGATCTTCGCGCCCAAAGGTATTGTTTACGCGTCGCAACGAACTGAGGATCGATAAGAGTGCCGGAGAGGTGGCCGCAACGAAATGAGAGGACTCGGCGTCCTTGTTGAACGCGGTTGTATCGATCACGTTGATCGGAAATTCTTCAAGCGTTTCAACCGAGCTTATATTGCCCAATCTCTCGCCCTCGTCTGTTCCGCGGAGACGACCTGAAATGTTCAGGATCTTGTCCTTTTGCGACACCATAACGAGGAACGGATCGGGCGGGTTCTTGATACGCTTCATCTGCGAACGGAACAGGTCGACATCCAGATCCGGTGAAATCAAGACGACCCCTTCGATGTTTCTGTTGGCCCAGCCCGGTTCTTGCAGTTCAGCTTGTCGCATCATCTCCATTGACAGAGCGCCGCCCATGGAATGTGCCACCAGAATAACGCGCTTGACGCCCATGGCTTTCAGTTCACGGATCGTCTGCTCTAACCCGTCGCGGGCAAACAACATGCTGTCCAGATCATAAGCATAACCATACCCGGTTGCGCGGCTGGGCCAGGAATAGACCAGGGTAGAGCCCGGAAGACCAATATCGTGTGTCAGCTGAGCCGCGCGGAAAATCGTCTCGGTTTGGGTCGAGTTATAGCCGTGCACAAAGATTGTAACGTCGTCCTCGCCGCGCAGATGTTCGCGTAATCCTTTTGGCCCTCCCAGCTCGGTCACATCTGTCAGAACGAACTCTTTTTTCGGATTTGGATTTGCGTAGGAAAACTTCAGCGTTCCCGGTGTGTGCGTCGGTGGGATCGACACTGTTGTTTCCAGAAACTTCAGCGATTCTCCGCGCCGGAAACCGTAGGTTCCATCCGCTTCACGCGCTCGGGTCGTGCTTGCGAATATCTTTTCAGGCGTCCCAACGTTTACCGCTGAAGGCACGATCTCGGTCACCGTTCGGTCGACGCAGGCGCATAACGACAGAGATGTAATCAGAATCAAAAAATAGCGCAGCACGAGCCAGCCCTCAGGATGAATTGTGCTTACGCTATCGCATTCTCGCCCCGCGTCCAGCGGCGCAGGGCGGAATTAACGGCAAAAACCGGCTGGCAGTGTTACAAAACGTAACGGCTCAGGTCAGCCGATTTGGTCAGCTCACCCAGATTATCGTTTACAAACTGCGCGTCGACTGTGATTTGCGTTCCGGCCTGGTCGGGCGCGGTAAAGGACAGCTCTTCGAACACGCGTTCCATTACCGTGTACAAGCGACGCGCCCCGATGTTCTCGACGCTTTGGTTCACATCAGCTGCGATACGTGCCAGTGCGGCAATGCCATCCTCACTGAAGCTGACGGTCACCTCCTCGGTCCCCATCAGAGCGGTGTATTGCAGGGTAAGAGCGTTGTCCGTTTCGGTCAGAATACGAACGAAGTCCTCTTCGGTCAGGGCGCGCAGTTCCACGCGGATCGGCAAGCGACCCTGCAGTTCCGGCAACAGGTCCGACGGTTTCGCGATGTGGAACGCACCAGACGCGATGAAGAGGATGTGGTCGGTTTTGACGGGGCCGTGCTTGGTGGACACGGTCGTGCCTTCGATCAATGGCAGCAAGTCGCGCTGCACCCCTTCGCGGCTGACATCGCCGCCTCGGGCGTCTGTGCGGGCGCAGACCTTGTCGATCTCATCCAGAAATACGATGCCGTTCTGTTCCACCGATTCCAGCGCAACGCGGTTTACGGTTTCATCATCCAGCAATTTGTCGGCCTCTTCGCCGATCAGTGCCTCATAGCTTTCGGCGACGGTCATTTTGCGTTTCACAGTGCGTCCGCCAAAGGCCTTTCCGAAAATGTCACCCAGATTCATCATCCCCATCTGGCTGCCGGGCTGGCCGGGAATATCGAACATCGGCATCGGGTTCGAAGAGTCCGAGAGTTCCAATTCTATCACGGTATCGTCAAGCTCACCCGCTTTCAGCTTTTTGCGGAACATCTCGCGTGTGCCCTCGCGTGCATCGGTGCCTGCGATGGCTTCGATCACGCGATCTTCGGCGGCCTGATGTGCTTTGGCTTTGACGTCTTCGCGCATGAATTCGCGGGTTTGCAGGATTGCGGCATCAGCCAGGTCGCGCACGATCTGTTCCACATCACGGCCGACATAGCCGACCTCGGTGAATTTGGTTGCCTCGACCTTGATGAAGGGCGCGCGAGCCAGTTTGGCCAGACGGCGGCTGATCTCGGTCTTGCCGACGCCGGTGGGGCCGATCATCAGGATGTTTTTTGGATAGACCTCGTCCCGAATGTCATCGGCCAGTTGCTTGCGCCGCCAGCGGTTGCGCAGGGCTACGGCGACGGCCCGTTTGGCATCCTTTTGCCCGATGATGAAACGGTCCAGTTCCGAGACGATCTCGCGCGGGGTCAGGTCGGTCATGTGAGTTCTATCCAGTTGTTTCGCATCGGAACCTAATCATACGCGGCAAAAACACAAGCTGATCACAAAAAACTCACGCCAACACACGGACTGCACACGGAAAATCGTGGTGATGTGAATCGCCAGACATAGGAATCCCGCACATAGTCTGCGGCGACGGGCAAACTCGCCTGATCTTTGAAATGGAGACCCACATCATGATGACTCGTCGTTCGCTCTTTTTGAATGCCGCTGCAACGGGTGCAGCCCTGACACTGGCAAGCGCCAATGTCGCCGTTGCCGGTGGTGCCAAGAAAAAGGGCACATTCGAAGGCCGCTCGAAACATATAACCACCGGTTCGGTCAAAGTGGTCAAGGATGGCGAGCGTTACATCGTTGAGCTGGGTGATGACTTCTCGCTGGATAACGGCCCGGACCCGCGCGTAGCCTTCGGTAAGGATGGCACATACGACCCCAACTCGAAGCTGGGTGCTCTGCTAAACCTGACGGGCAAACAGAAATACGCTGTACCGCCGACCATGGATATCTCGGGCTACAACGAGGTTTATATCTGGTGTGAAGTTGCAGGCGTTCCGCTGGGCGTTGCAGCGCTTTCGTAACCCAACGACGAAATGCGCCAGGAGGCCGGTAAATTACCGGCCTCTAACAAGGCGTTAGGTGCCTTAGCACCTGTCTGTTACACTCACCCGAAGGAACCAGTTCCGAGGTGTGTATCATGACGAAGATTGCCAAGATTACATTGCTATTCGTGGTATTTGTGGATTTGATCGGACAGGGTCTGGTCTTTCCCATCATCAACTCTTTGATCATGGAAACAAAATCCGGGTTCCTGCCGGAAAATACGCCAATGGGGCGACGCCATTTCTACTATGGCCTCGTTATCGGTTGCTTCTTCCTGTCGTGGTTTTTGGGTGTGGTCTATGTCTCAAAGGTCTCGGACTCTATCGGACGCAAGAATGCCTTGCTGGTCTGTCTGAGCGGGGCTTTGGCCGGTTATGCCATCACCATCGCTGCGCTTTACCTCAACTCTTTGCTTCTGCTGATTATTGGTCGCTCGATCACCGGCTTTACCGCTGGCAATCAGCCTATCGCGCAAGCGGCGATGATTGACGGCAGCACGGATGCCGCCGATCGAGACCGTAACATGGGGTACATCATCACCGGGGTCAGTTTTGGCCTTGTCGGTGGCCCAATTATCGGCGCTGTTCTGTCTGACGCAGCAATTCTCGGCAGCTACGCGACGCTCAAGATGCCGTTCTATGGCGCGTTTGTTCTGGTGTTGATCGCCATCTTCCTAGTGAGCGTCTACTTCAAGGACACCCGCACGGAACGCGCGGCTTTCGTATTCCGTCCACGTGATATCACCGACAGCCTTATAGCAGTGCGCGAACATCCGATGGTTCTGAAAATCCTGCCCGTTTACGCATTGTTCATGATTGCCAACGTCACCTTCTACGTCTTCGTCGACAACTTCCTGACCAGCGCTTGGGGCTACGGCGTGATCGGCGGCAGCATGGCGATGGTGGTCATCGGCTTTGCGTTGGCGTTTTCCAGCACATTCCTTGTGAAACCGGCGCAAGAGAGATTCAGCAAGCATGCGATCATCCACACCTCATTGATTGTGATGGTGATCTGCGGCTTTGGCTTTGCGTTTAGTCCCAGCGGTGTGTTGAGTTATGTCCCGGTCTTCTTCTTCTATTTCTTCTTCGGTGTCGCCTATCCGACCCTGCTGGGCCTGTTTTCATCCAGTGTTGGAGAGGCGGATCAGGGCTGGGTCATGGGTGTGACCACGGCGGTCTTCTGTTTGGCCGGTGGTGTCATGTCCCTGATTGGCGGCGGATTGATGAGCATCGACATCCGCCTGCCCTATTACATAGTCATCGCAACCGCCCTGCTGGGGCTGGTCGGAATGTACCGGCGCTGGAAAGGTAAAGAGATCTCGGCGCTTTTGGCCTAGATCGTCTCGACCGTCAGGTTGCCATTGGTGTAAACGCAGATATCTGCGGCAATGGCCATCGCTTCGCGGGCGACCTCTTCAGCGGGTTTGTCGCTGTCCATCATCGCGCGTGCTGCGGCCAGGGCAAAGTTCCCGCCCGATCCGATGGCCGCCACGTTGTGTTCAGGCTCCAATACATCCCCAGCCCCAGTGATGACCAACAGGTCTTTGCCGTCGGTGACGATCAGCATCGCCTCAAGCTTTTGCAGATACTTGTCAGTGCGCCAGTCCTTGGCCAGTTCAACCGAGGCACGCGCCAATTGGCCGGGTGTCGCTTCCAGTTTCGCCTCAAGCCGTTCCAGCAGGGTAAACGCATCGGCGGTTGATCCCGCAAACCCGGCGACAACCTCGAATCCGCCCGGCGAAAGCCTGCGCACTTTGCGCGCGGTCCCCTTAATCACGGTCTGACCCAGGCTGACTTGCCCGTCCCCGGCAATGACGACATGCCCGCCCTTTTTGACACCAATGATGGTTGTCCCGTGCCATCCGGGAAAATCGCTGTCCGCCATGAAAGCCTCCGTGTTCTCAGGCGCTATATATGGGCCGGGCGCGGGATTGGCGCAACCCGTTGCAAAACTGCCCAAAAGATATGCACAAAACGCAATCCGGGGTTACCAGACCAGCAATTGTGAGTCACCGCCCGTGGGACTACATGAGGCTTACAACCGACAACGGGTCGGCTGTTTCAGAAAAAAGGACTGGGAACATGGCAACAACTGCAAACATCCATGCCCCACTCGGAGCAGCTACCATCCTGCACGTAGTGGACGCATTCATCAATGTCTTCGACTCCGCTGTTGAGCGGTACGAAAACCGCAAGACGCGCAAGATTCTGTCGGGTCTGACTGACGCACAGCTGGAAGATATCGGTCTGGAGCGCGCGGACATCGCAAATATCTGATCCCGCAATCAGAGCAGAAATTTGAAGCAGCCGCCCGGTAATCCGAGCGGCTTTTTCTTTGTCAGCTCTGTACGTATTTGCCGGCCTGATCCGGCAGGTACGCCTCAATCGCGGCTGTGGCGACGACGTGGCGCGTGCCCGCAGCGTCATCCACGACATCCAACCCGCCTTTGACGGCCCGCACTTCGGCGCGGCCCCTCGGCAGATCGGCGGCGACCCTGTCGCAGTCGACCTGATCAGGGTTTTGCACTGCAATCGTTACCTGCACCCGCATTTCCTTGTGGTCGATGCCAAGTTTGGAAAACAAAGTGATCGATGAATGATGCAGCGCGTCCTGTACGGCGCGGCAGGCGGCTTTGGTGTAGTCCTGACCATAAAGATCGTTGCCGGTACCCATTTCCAGAATGATGCGTTTTTCGGTCATTGGGCGGGCTCCATATCGAATGAAACGATGACGGCGGCGTTGGCGATCACGGTGCGGCCATCGGTGTGGGGTTTATCAATATCCAATCCGCCCTCGGTCACAGTGATGTTAGGCTGGCCATAGGGAAAGATCGCCTTCAGCGCCTCGGTGTCGACCTTGTCGGGCTGTTGCACACCCACTTCGGCGTCAATGATCATCGCCTCTTTCGGAAAGTCGAACAGCTCGGCCATGTTCACCGAGTTGTGCCACAGCGCATCCTTGATCGCCCTCAACGCAGCCTCGGTATAATCCTCGCGCCGCAGGGACGTTCCCATCCCAAATTCCACCAGAACCCGTGTTTTGGGCATGTCGCCTCCTGTGTCTTTTGCAGCCGTACTCTGCACGAGTTGACCGGAATTGAAAGAACCAGAAAAGCGATATGCATCCAGCCAATGCCTGGCGAACAGAAATTTGGTCTGTATCGGTGAAATCGACTAAAATCGCCGGATATTAGCGTGTTGTCAGAGAAGGATTTGATCCAATGAGGCCATTTCAACTTACTTCCATAGCAGTTGTGCTTGGGTTTGCGGCGACATGTGTGTCTGCTGAAGAGATAAAAGACAAAAAACAATTCACCGACTTGATCGTCGACAAAAAGCTTGTTCAGGGCGAAACCTGGGTGAAAATCCTGAAAGATGGTAAGGTTGAGGGCAAAGGCCCAAAAGGTGGTGACATCAGCGGTGCTTGGGAGTGGAGCGGCAAGCATTACTGCCGGAAACTGGTTATCGAAGGCGTCGCCCTACCCAATGACTGTCAGGTGGTCACAATCAATGATGGCACTGTCACGTTCACCCACAAGGAAGGTGCCGGTGTTTCAGTACGATGGATCATCGAATAGCTTTACCTGGCGACAGGGCTATTGAAGAAAAAAAGCGCCCCGAAACAGGGCGCTTTTGAGATTCAAAGATCTTTAGACCTTCAGATCGATTCATCAATCCAGCTTTGAAGGGCAGCTTTTGGTGCTGCGCCTGCCCGGTTCGAAACAACCTGACCGTCCTTGAAGATGAACAGCGCCGGAATGCCACGCACGCCCATGGCGGCTGCCGAATTCGGGTTGCTGTCCACGTCCACCTTGGCAATTTTCACCTTGCCGCCGTATTCGTTGGCCAGCTCTTCCAGAGCGGGGCCAATCTGTTTACAGGGGCCGCACCATTCGGCCCAGAAATCCACCACAACGGGGACATCGGAGTTTTTGACTTCGGCGTCAAAGGTATCGTCGGTAACGGCAACGGTCGACATATTCTGTCTCCTGAATGGGGTAAACTCGGGAACTGAACGTAGGGGCCCGTTAATCCAAGGTCAAGATATCTGGGTGCGCGACAATGCCTGCGTCACAAGATCGTGTGGCAGCCACATCAATTCTGCCGTTCTGGTCCATAGGATCGCGGTACGGATTTCGTGGTTCGGGTATATCTGCGATAGCGCCTGCGCGTACGCCCCCATTTGCCGCAACAGGCCCTCGGGACATGCCTGTGCACTGCCCGGAACCGTTGCATTTGTTTTGAAATCAATGACCTGAACCTCAGCGTCAGTGATGATCAACCGGTCGATCACCCCATGCATGCGGCGTCCGTTCAGGTTCGCTGTCACAGGCACCTCGGCCATTGCGGCGTCGACAAAGACAGGCCTAAGGTGATCCGCAGTCAAAACGTCGCATGCCTCATCCAGCAACTCTTGTCGCGCTGCGTCTTGCATATCGGGCAGAACCCGAGCGCAAAGCTGCGGCCAGTCCTCCTTGGAAACGGTTGGCAAGTGTTCCAGCAGCAAGTGGATCTGCGTGCCGCGCAGCTTTGCCGCCTCTTCGTCCTGACCCGCATCGCCGGGCAACGCTTTGGCCCCTCCCAGATCCGAAGGGCTGAGCGTTTCTACCTGAGGTTCCGGCGACGTGGCGGTGGACAGGAAAGGGGCAGGTAAATCCGTCGCGGTTATGGTGGCCTCTGTGGTCGCCGCAATCGGTGGCGCATCCCAATTCCCATGTGACAGCCGTAGCGTTTCCGTGCCCGGCAGTGCCACGGCCCCTGCCCGCTCCATTGCGGCCTGCACCATTTGATACCAGCTGGTTCCATCTTTACCGACATCGCCAGCAGCCCCCACAATCAGCCACTTTTCGGCCCGTGTTAGTGCCACATACAGCAAGCGAAGCCGCTCATTTTCTTCTCGTTCCCGGGCTTCGGCACGCGCGCGCGCAATCAATGCCGGAGAAGCATCTGCCGGAACTTTCCACAGCGGAGTGCCCTCGGCCACCATGATCTCGGCATCGCGCGGCGCTTGCCGTTTGCCCGTGTCCGGAAGGATCACAATCGGAGCTTCCAACCCCTTCGAGCCATGCACTGTCATCACCCGGATCATGTTTCCGACGCCGCTCATCTGCCGTTTAATTTCCAGATCATCGGTCTGCATCCACACTAGAAACCCAGTCAGGCTTGGGATATCCGTACGCTCGTAAGCCAATGCCTGCGAAAGCAATGCGTTTATTCCGTCCTCGGCCTCTGCCCCCAAGCGGCCCAACAATTTGCGACGCCCGTCATGGCGGGTCAGGATTCGTTCGATCAGGTCGTAGGGGCGTAGAAAGTCAATCTGACCGCGCAAGTCGTTCAGCACAGCAAGAGTGTCAGGAAATTCTTCAGCGCGCTGGCGCAGAGCGGCCCAAAGGAACTGTTCTTTGCGCCTGTGGGCAAGGTCGAACAACTGCTGTTCGCTCCATCCAACCAGAGGGGACTTCAAAACAGTGGCAAGCGACAAGCTGTCCTCGGGCGTGGCCAAAAAGCTCAACAGCGCTGCCAGGTCCTTGACCGCCAACTCCGCGCCGACCTTCAGCCTGTCGGCCCCGGCGATCGGTAAGTCAGCAGCCTTGCAGGCCCGAATAATCTCGGCAAACAGGTCTGAGCGCCGCTGAACAAGGATCAGGAAATCCCCTGGCCGAACCCTGCGTCGTACAAATGTGCCGGGGGTTTTTCCATCCTCGGGGATCGTTTCTCCACGATCGATCATCGCCTTGATCGACTGGGCCAACTGTTCGGCCAGAATGACGTTGTGATGACGCGCACCGGGTCGATCCACCGGATCCGTCCAGTCGCTATCATCATCGTCTTCGACCTTTTCAACCACCGGCCACAGGTCTACGCGGCCCGGCAGATCCGCCTTAAAGGCGCGGTGTTGGCTTTCCTTGTGAAATCCGGCATCGGCGCGGTTTTCAAACAGGATATCAACCAAAGCCAGAATCGCACTGGAGGATCGGAATGAGTATTCGAGCGTCGAATCCCACAATTTAGAGCCTGATTCAGTCAGCTTTCGGCCAAACTCTGCTTGCATCAGGTCAAACGCCTGCGGGTCTGCACCCTGAAAGGAATAGATCGACTGCTTCTTGTCGCCGACCACGAAAATCGTGCGCTCAACCCCGGATCGGGCCCCTTCCCCGCTGGTGAATTCCTGCGCCAGTTTTTCTACAACGTCCCATTGATCTGGACTTGTGTCCTGTGCTTCGTCCACCAGAATGTGATCAATTCCGCCATCCAGCCGATATAACACCCATTCCGCCACAGCTGGATCATTCAACACTTGCCGTGCACGCAAGATCAGGTCGTCGAAATCTAACCATCCGCGCAATTGCTTGCGACGCTCATATTCCGGCAAAAACGCAGTTGCGAACCGGTGCAGCACCAGTGTTTTGCGCGTGGCGACCAGCGCTAGTCGGTGTTCCCGCGCGGCCTCGATGCGCAGCATGAGCGCTTCTAGTTGAGGTATTTGGTCCGCCAGCGCGCCTTCACGCAGGGCTTTGGTGGGAAAACTGTTTATCTTGGCTGAAAAGGGTTCCTTGGCAGATTTTCCTGTCAGGAGCACGCTTTCCAGTATAGGCAAGCTGCTAACTTTGATCTCGGTAAATGCCGCAAGCTTGTCGGCGGCCTTGGCATTGTTTCCGCCGCTTTCGGAAAGTGCGGGCAAGATTGAACGGATCAACTCCAATTCGCCGCCCAAGAATACACGCTCTATCAAAGCGTCTTCGTTGAACCCGTCCGGCAGTTCAAAACGCCGCAACACATCAGCCCAGTTCAGCGGTTGAGCAAACAGGTTGCGTTTCTGGGTGATGGCCGCGGTAAGCTTGTCGAACCCGGTATCGGTTACAAACTGGGCGACGTCTTCGATAAGGGTGGATTGCGGACCTGCGGCAAAATCTTCGACAATTTCTTCACGCAACAGGGCTGCCGCACGGTCCTCCATCTCTGAGAACTGCGGACTGACCCCGGCCTCAAGCGGGAATCGCCGCAACAAAGAGGCACAAAACGAGTGGATCGTCTGTATTTTCAATCCGCCCGGAGTTTCGATCGCGCGAGCAAACAAGGTCCGGGCCTGTGCCAATCTTTCAGGGTCAATGACACCGGGAACACCCAGATCGGTCAATTGTTCCAGAAGCGGGTCGTCCCCCAGCATGGCCCATTCACCCAAGCGTTTGAACAACCGGTTCTGCATCTCACTGGCCGCGGCCTTGGTGTAGGTCAGGCAGAGGATATGCTGAGGCTGCACGCCACCCAACAACAGGCGCGCCACCCGATCGGTCAAAACCCGCGTTTTGCCCGAACCAGCGTTGGCAGCCAACCAGGTCGAAGCGTCTGGTCGCGCGGCCTGCACCTGCCGCTCAGTTGCATCGTTGCGAGGGCTCATGTCAGATCCTCGGGGTCTGTTTCATCCGTGCGATCCCATTCACCGAACCGCGCCAGCTGGTCGTAGTCACCAACATCCGAATCCTTGTGCAACATTCGTCGTGACGAAAACCCCTGTTCAGGCTCTAAATATGAAGAAATCAGCTCTTTCAACTCAGCCAGGACCTTGTCTGGCGGTTCTTTCGCCAAGGGCGCAGGCACTTCTTTATAGGTGCCGCCCATGCCAATAAACACGGCTTCGGCCACAGGTGATGGGTCAAATCCGTCGATACCGCCCCCTTCGGCCATTGCGGCTTCGATCAGCAACTGCTTGTCGAACTTGGATTGCTGGCTTTCCGTTGGCGGTGTTCCGGTCTTGTAATCGACGATCCGCAACGCGCCACGTTTATTGCGATCTATCCTGTCGGCCCGCCCCACGACGGAAAAATCCAAGGGTGACAGAACAAGATTCATCACAGCCTCAAAGGCAACCGGCCCTCCGTCGCCACGGCGCGCGATTTCAGCGGCCAGAAAATCGTCTGCGATACGTTCCAGCCGCGCCAACCACAATTTGCGCGCTGTGGGCCACGCAACATGTTGATCCAGCAGTGTTTCCGCGCGTTTCAAAAAGTTTTCACGGGTCAGTAACGCACTGTCCAGAACACTGTCTTTGACAAAATGCTCTAGGATCTCGTGGATCACGATCCCGCGCAACAATGCATCCGGCGCTTGCACCAAAGGGTCCAAAGGCTTCAGTCGCAGCACATGTTTGGCGTAAATCGCATAAGGGTCGCGGATCAGCCGTTTTATTTCCGTCACGCTCAGCCGATTTGGGCGCGAAGACACCGGCGGGCGCGGGGATGGGCGCTTTGCTGGTTCGATGTGCGGCGCAGCCTCAAGCTGTTCCGACCAGCGTAGCCATTGCTGGCCCCTGTCACGCATTCCCGACAGGGCCTCAGGGCCTCCCTGCCCCGGGAGGCCCTGTAAAAGGTTCGTCAAGCGGTTCAGCCAACGTGATGGCACGGTTTCAGCGTCGTCGGACTGGGTTGCGCGGGTCAACCAGACTTCGGGCGCGCCGATGGCTTGCTGAAAATCATGAGCCGACAGACCGATCCGCCGTTCCGGCAGCAAAAGCCCGGCCTTGTCGCGCATCTGACGGTTCAACCATGGGTCCGGTGCGGCGGCCTCGGGCCAGCTGCCTTCGTTCAGGCCGCCCAGAATCAGCAGATCGGCCCCCTGCACCCGCGCCTCGAGTGTACCCCAGATCATGATATGTGGATGTGGGGCGTCGCGGTCCCGAACCTCTTCACCTGCCAGTAATGCGCCCAACAAGTCGGCAAAATCGTGGGCGGTCATCGGGCCGCCATGTTCCGCTTCGGTTTCCAGCGCGGTCAGAACAGCCAGTGCCTTTTGACCTGCGTTCTTTTCCCAAAGCGTCCCAGCTTCCCCGGAACCGCCTGCGGAAATCGCTTCAGCCAGCGTCCGCAGCTTCGCGACCCAGTTCGTCAGCTGCAACTGGCCTGTGGTTTGCTGATCACAGAAATGGGTGGTCAGCCACCGCACCCAATCCTCGGGCACCTCTTTTCGGATTGCAAAGGCAGTCAGGCTGACACTATCCGGGAATGGCGGACCATGCCGACGCAAGTCCAGCTCAAGATCACGCGTGTGCAGCAAATGCGCGCCACGTTCACCACCATCGTGGCAGAGCGGGTGTTTCAGAAGGGTCAGAAGTGCTTCGCCATCAAGACGCCGTGCAAACAACCCCGAGACATGGCGCAGAAATCTGCCCGGCGGTGACAATTGCAGCGGTAGACCGGCGCTGTCATCGGGAAGGATGTTCCAGCGATCCAGCGCGGCGCTGACCTGGCGCGTCAGCATCCGATCGGGTGTGATCAGCGCTGCGGTTTGACCGATTTCGGCAGCTTGGCGCAGGCGTAGCGCGATGGCTAGGGCTTCGGATCGGGGTGATTGTGCCTCGACCAGTGTCAGGTCTTTGGCCGCACCATCCAGATCTGTCAGTTGCGGGCCTTCGGACATCCAGGCGTCTGTGATCGGCGCTGGTCGTAACGCAAGTGAAACCAACCGGTTACGGGCGAGTGATGGTGGCTGATTTTCTGTCCAAGGCTCGATTTGATCCGGTTTCAACCCGAGCTGTTTCATCAGCTTGCGGAACCGATACTGAGGGTGGTCTTCCGATGAAAGCGCGTCATCCAATCCGCGCCAAACGCGATCAGGCTGATCGAAATCATATCCCGGCAGGATCAACGCGCCCTGCGGCAGGCAGGCGACCGCCTCCATTAGCATCAGGGTGGTTCCGCGTGATCCGGTGGATCCGGCAAGGATCACCGGATGCTGAGGCGGAGAGGTTTGCCACCGTTCGATCAGGTTTTCCACCACAAGCCGCTGCCGTGCCTGAACATCCAGCGCGTCACGGCCAGAGTCTATGAAATGATCCGCAATCCCGATAAATGCCTGCGCACGGGCCCAGTGGCCGGACATATCGCTGACGTCCAATTGTCGGATTGCGTCTGGGGCTACACCTTCACCCTGCATTTCATCAATCAGTGCAGCCAAGCTGTCGGACAGATCAAACAGTGAGGATCGCGCGGCCAGATCTGGCTGTTGTTCCAATAGTTTGGATATCAGTTGTGTTAACTCCAGCCTGCGTCGCAACGGCGGAACGGCCGGCGGTATCTGCGCCAGATCGACACTTTCGCCCAGATCGGTGACCAGTGACAGGCGCGGCAACAGACAGGCCGGGCCTTGGTCGAACAAGTCGCGAACCCGCCGGGACATGCGCCTGGTATTGACGACCAGTTGAACCTGCGCCAGCGCCTCGGGCGGGTGCGCGGCGCTGCGATCTCGCAACCCCTTAACCAGCATTTTTGGGAAATCCGAACCGGGTGGAACGGCAAAAACGCGGGGTACCGTACTGGGTTCAAACATCGGCAATCAGCCCCTCGGCCAGCGCAATCCCTTCGGGGTGGCCGACATCGCACCAACGGCCGGGATAAGTCAGGGCAAACAGGCGATCTTGTTTTTGCATCCGGTCCCACAGCACATTCAGCGAAAATGCCTTTTCTGGGATATCCATCAACCCCTCGGTCTTCATGATCTGCGCACCGCCATAGATCAAACCACCACCGCGCACGATCCGACCGGTTTTATCTGCTGTGAAATCGCCTTTACCGGTGTGGCCGACAGTCTGATCCACCGGAACGCACATCAACAGCGCGTCCATGTGATCGGGATTCCACGCCTCGCGCAGCATCGTCAAAGGGTTCGGTCCTGACCAGATCGCGTCTGGGTTCAGGGTGTAAACCGGTTGCGATCCTAGCAGGGGCAAAGCGGCGCGTATTCCGCCACCAGTCTCAAGGATTTCCGACTTCTCACGAGAAAGCAGAACACCCTTCGGGGATAAATGAGCCTCAAGCTGGTCCGGCAAATAGTGCAGGTTGGCCACGACACGCGCGAGGCGCAGTTCATTCACGAGATCCAGCGCGTGGTCGATCAGAGGCCGACCCGCGACCTCGATCAGTGGTTTGGGCCGTGTTTTGGTCAATGCGCCCATGCGGGTGCCAAACCCGGCTGCAAACAACATGACGGCTTCGGGGTCTTGGGTCATTTCTGTCTGAGCCTGTCCAGATTTTCAGGGGTGGGCGCGGGCAGGGCGTCGCGCAGTAAGTCTGCGATGGTAACCAGTGCGGGATGTTCCAGATCCCGCATCAGGTGGGCCCAGGTTGCCGGGATCAGATCGACATAGCCGGGCTTGCCGCGCTCGGTCGCCAAGCGGGCAAAGACGCCCAGAATGCGCAGGTTTCGCTGAGCTCCTAAAACGGCATAGGCGGTGCGAAAGTCATGATCGTTCACCCCAGTCTCTGCGATATAGCGGTTCACCATCCGCATCTCGGTTCCGGGCGAAACATCTCGACGCACGTCCTGCAGCAGCGACACCAGATCGTATGCCGGATGCCCCAGCATGGCCGTTTGAAAGTCAAGCAAGCCGGCGCGCTGAACCCCGTCGCGATCCGGCAGCCAGATAAGGTTTTCAGCATGGTAGTCGCGCAGAACAACAACTTTGGTCCCGGAAGTTTCCCGGTGCAGAATATCCGAAAACCGGTTTTCGAAACGGTTTCTTGCATCTGCGTCGTGCGTGCCCAATACGGCTTGCGCGTATTTGGTAAAGGACAACGCGGCCAGTTCGGTCATCAAAGTCGGATCATAAGATGGCAAAGATAGGCTGGGAGCCTTGTGCAGGTCGACCAGGACATCCGTTGCGACCTCATAAAGTTCGCGTTCCATTTTGGGGTCCTGCGCCAGCACCCGAGCGAAAAGGTCATCGCCGAGGTCTTCAAGCAAAAGAAACCCGTAATGCGTATCTTCAGCATAAATTTCGGGCGCGCTAAGACCAATGGACCGCAAGTAGTCGGCCATGCGAGCAAAGTCCTCGACGTTTTCTGCCTTGCCCGGGGGCGAATCCATTAATACCGCTGTCTTGCCGGTTTCCGGATCGGTCAGCCGCTCGTAACGGCGGTTCGAGGCATCGCCAGCCAGCGGTGCGTGACGTGCGTTGGCCCATGCTGTCTGCGCAATCAGCGCTTCGGCCAATACCGCGCGGTTTGTCATGCCGGAATCCTTAGTTTTGCGGGCCACTTTGGATCTGACCACGTAAGTGTCAGATGGCGCTTTTCTGTCATGTTAGGGTCTGTTTCAAAGGATAGTGTCACCGCCGAATCCGGCATCAGGGGGCCTAGTTTGTCCGGCCATTCGATCAGGCAGATCGCGGTCTCAAAAGCCTCGGTCAGCCCCAGTTCCTCGACCTCTTCGACTGCGCTCAGGCGATACAGATCGCAGTGCCAGATTTCTCCGACCGGAGTGTCATAAGCCTGGACCAGCGTGAATGTAGGTGAGGGCACATCCTCGGGCTCGGCCATCAGTGATTGGATCAGACTCCGGGCGAAATGGGTCTTGCCGCTGCCGATCTCGCCCTCGAGCAACAGGATGTCACCGGGCAGCAGTTCCGCACCAATGCGCGCCGCGAACTCCGCTGTTTCCTCGGGTGAATTCAAAGTGATGGTGCAGGGCGATGTAGTCATGGCGCCACAATGGCCCCGTGCCCGGTTGGCTGCAACCCGCTTCAGGCGCTGATTTGCTGCGCCTCTTGCCGTATCACGATGTCTCGATCCACTGAGAAACGAACAATAGTGGCCCCATTCTGCATCGGGTTGACCGTGCATAGCGCCTGGATACCGTTTCGCAGATAAATCACGCCAGACCATTCAGCGCGATTTTCCCGCGCCTCAACAAACTCGCGAATTTCACCCAGGATTGGCGTAGCGGTGCAGTGTTCCTGCCAACCTTTGGTCACCTCGAGAACAGTGTCAGCCTCAAAGCCTGTGTCACCTGTGTCACCCCAAAGCTGTTGGTAGGCGAAATTGGTAAGAGCCAGCGTTCCGTCGTCACTGAAGACGGCGATGGCATCGGCCAGTTTGTCGAGAATGGATTGCATCAGATCCATTTCCGACCGGAACCGGCGGGTCAGCGTGATCTCGGCAGTGATATCTTCGAATAAAAATGCGACTGCGCCGTCCGGGTGCGGGCGTCCGCTGACGGAATAGACCGAGCCCGAGGGCAGGGACCATGTTTCCTGATAATTCCCGTCCTCTGCCGCTTCGAGAAGGTCATTCATCTGACTGCGCCAGCTTCGGTAATTCTTGGGTTCGGGCATCATATGCTGATCCCGCAGGCGATCGAAAAAGCTGGACAGGCTGGGTCGGCAGCTGAGGAAATCCGGGGGCAGGGTGGTCAGGTCGATCAGGGCTGGATTGAACAGCGCCAGTTGTCGGTTACGGTCAAAAATAGCTAACCCGATGGACAGTTGCGCAAAGGTCTTGGTCATAGTCTGAACAAATTTTCGCTGCGCTGTCTCCGCCTCGACGATTGCATTGATGTCCACTGCGTAAGACAGATGACCCTCCGGGTGATCAACCAATGTCAGATCGAACCACAGCTTATTTTCACTGTACTCCGAGGAAATTGAGACCCGGGCCTTTGCGCTTAATCTTTGGTCGTCATCCGGGACGGGAAACAAGGGGGCGGTCAGGTCTGTGTCCTGATCCCGTACTTTCCGAACTAATGAGACGTAAGCGGCATTGCACCAGCGTACATTGCCCTGATGATCCGACAGCCATACAGGGTAGGGTGCCTTTTCCATAGCAAGGCGGTTCGGGTCATTTGAAGTGCTCTGGACCATCGTCGGGCACACGGTCCGGTCGCGCAGTTGAACACGAACAATACCATCAACCCATTCGCAAAAAACGTCGCGTTCGACCGTGCAATCAATCGCTGGGATGACCAGATTGCCTTCACGCTGAACCCGGTCAGGTGTTTCTGGGAATGTTGGAAAGTCCCTGTGTAGCAGCCGGCATAAATCGGCCCAATCTCGAACTTGTTCGAAACCTTCCAATGCGATGTCCGAGTGGCTGATCAGCCGATCCCTATCAAACAGAAATACTGCATCAAACAGAGACGCGGGCGACGATAGACCGAAGTTGTCTCCGCGATCTCGCCGGCGGGGCAACAGCCACTGCACTGCAAGGCTTGCAGAAACAAGGCCGATGATGGCCAAAATAATCCAGTCGACCATGCGCCCTCCGGTGCGCGAAACCACTAGGCCGCACTATGTGCCTTAATGGTTAACGGGTTCTTAACCAGAGGGGGCTCGCGTCAGATCAGGTTTGGAAACGCTGGTTGACGCCCGAAGGCACGGGCGTGTCACCAGTTTGCGCATCCACAAGGTTACGCGGCCAAGTCACCTTGACGATCGCGCCTCGGCGTTCGGGATTATCCGACAAGGTTTGGTATGGGTCCGAGCCGTTGGCGAAATCCAGCTCTGCTCCGCTGCGTTCCAGAAGCGTTTTGGCTATGAAAAGACCCAGGCCCATGCCCTCATATTCCGGGCGAGCTCTTTTATCGGTTTCACTGCGACGACGGCGCATGAAAGGGTCGCCGATCCGGCCAATCATCTGAGACGGATATCCACGACCGTCATCCATGATGCTGACAGTGATTTGTTTGGCTGACCATTCGGCCTCGACCCAGACATTGTCGCGCGAAAAATCCACTGCATTTTGGATCAGATTGCGAAGGCCGTGGATGATCTCGGGCTTGCGCAGGATCGAGGGCTGCTGGACATCGCCATCCTCGGCAGGTCCTTCAAAAAAATGTACGGCCTTGCCCCGGTTAATATGCGGCTCGGCTGCCTCGTGCACCACAGTCGAAAGCGGGGCTTGCCGCAAGTGCAGATCGTCTTTGCCGGCCCGGCCCATGTCCCGCAGGATATCCCGGCAGCGGTTCGCCTGTTCGCGGATCAGGGCGGCATCTTCGATAAGGTCGGGTCGATCATCCAGTTCCTCGATCAACTCGGAACTGGCTAGTTTGATCGTTGCCAGAGGCGTGCCCAGCTCATGCGCGGCGGCGGCGACCACACCGCCCAGATCAGTCAGTTTTTGCTCGCGCGCAAGGGCCATATGGGTGGCGGCCAGGGCCTCGGACATGGACTGCACTTCTGAGCTGACGCGATGCGAATAGGCGCCCAGAAAGACGATTGCGATGACAATAGCAGCCCAGTTCCCGAACAGCAGAATATCGGGGATGTCCAGCTCGGCACCCAGTGCGGTCCGCAATGGCAAGTGGAATTCGGCCAGAAGCGTTGTCAGGGCAATGGCCACGCCGCCTATAATCAGCGTAGATCGGGTGCTCATGACGCTGGCGGAAATAGTGACAGGACCCACCAACAGCAGTGCGAATGGGTTGTTCAAACCGCCGGTCAGGTACAGCAAAATGGTCAGCTGCAACAGGTCGAACAACACCATCAGAAAGTTCTCAAATTCGGACAGACGCTTGTTTCGGGGAAACAGCAGGATCGCGGTCAGGTTCCCCATGACCGACACCCCGATCGCCAGATAGCAAAGCGTTGCATCCAACTGGATGTCATAGGTTCGCTGTGCGACGGTGATCGCCGTGATCTGGCCGAATATCGCCACCCAGCGCAACAGGATCAGGGTGCGCAGTCGAATCCAGCTACTGCGTTCCTGACTGCGCCAAAATGTGATGTTGGAATTTGCCATCGGTCGATTATGTCCTGTTGCATCGGCTGCGCTTCTTGATAGGTGTCCCGGCCGAAACGATCAACAACCCCTCTTGTATCAGGATTGATGACATGGTCCGTCTTTATGCCATCCTTGCAACCGTTGTACTGGCCGTTGGCCTGGGTGCCATGTGGTTGTTGACGCGCGGTGCCGGATCGGACGACAAATTCGCGCAATGTCGGACCAGTCAGATCGCGGGCGGCACAGCTGCAATTGGTGGCCCGTTCGAGCTGATCAACGGCAAGGGCGAAACGGTTACCGACAAGGATGTGATCACCGAGCCGACGCTTGTTTATTTCGGCTATACCTTCTGCCCCGACGTCTGCCCATTCGACATGTCCCGCAATGCAGAGGCCGTGGACATTCTGGCCGAACGCGGACAGTCAGTGACACCCTTGTTCATCTCAATCGACCCTGACCGTGACACGACCGAGGTGGTAGCGGACTATGCCTTTAACCTGGGTGGCAAAACCATCGCGCTGACCGGCACGCCCGAGCAGGTCAAGGCAGCCAGCAAGGCCTACAAGACCTACTACAAGGCCCATGACAAAAGCGATGAGTACTATCTGGTCGACCATTCGACCTTTACCTACCTGGTCACGCCTGAAGAAGGGTTCATCGAGTTTTTCAATCGGGACGACACAGGTGAACAGATGGCCGACAAGGTCGGTTGTTTTCTGGACAAGATCTAGAACGTGACGGGTTGTTTGACCTTTGGGATGGCGCTGCTATTACTCATGGTTAGGCCAAAAGCGTGAAATAGCGGAAAGAACAGAATATGGCGGACAGCTCTGACCTCGACATCGGCCCCGATAAAACCCTGCTTTTGGTGGACGATGACGAACCGTTTCTGAGACGTCTGGCCAAAGCGATGGAAAAACGCGGGTTCGAGGTTGAAACCGCAGGGTCCGTCGCAGCTGGACGCGCAATCTCCACCGCCCGCCCACCTGCCTATGCCGTCGTTGATCTGCGGCTTGAGGACGGCAATGGTCTGGATGTGGTCGAAGTGCTGCGCGAAAAGCGCCCTGACAGCCGGGTTGTAGTATTGACCGGTTACGGGGCTATCGCCACTGCCGTCGCAGCAGTCAAAATCGGAGCAACCGATTATCTGTCCAAACCCGCTGACGCAACCGACATCACCAATGCGCTGCTGGCCAAGGGCGACGAGCTGCCCCCGCCGCCGGAAAATCCCATGAGCGCGGATCGCGTGCGATGGGAGCATATCCAGCGGGTCTATGAGTTGTGTGACCGGAACGTTTCCGAGACCGCGCGCCGCCTGAACATGCACCGCCGGACATTGCAGCGGATTTTGGCGAAGCGCAGCCCACGGTAGTTAAAGTAACCGTCCTGAATTGCTAAAGGTTTTGGCCCGATCAGCCCCTGAAACAGTTCCGCAACGCTTTGGGGCTGTTGTTATGGGTTCAATCTGGTCGATTTCATTGATTATTGTGGTGATGGTTGTTTCCGACTCTTGGAATGGTCATTGGACAGTTTCAGGAGTGTCAGCGAGTCTTTTGGGACTGGTAGTTTGTTCAGCTTTGACAGTGACCGGGGTGGTTCACAGCTTTGTCGCGGTGTTTCCTGGCTGCTTTGCGCAATGGCGTCCGCGGCCTTCTTCCGAGCCTTTTGATATTAGCGAGTTCAACGCCGAGAAACTCAAATTCCTATATCATCTTATCGGGGTTCTGACACTGCTGGTGCTGGTCGCTCTGGTAGTATACTTGGGCCTGTACCAGCTCTTCAAAGCTATCTCCTAGTAGAAACACATGAAAAGTGCCCCAAGTCCCAATGTTGAGCTGTCTGCACCAAGTTAAGTCACCGCTTCGTGATTTGCCAATCTGATCTCTGACTCAGACTGTTCGCCACGAAAAACCATTGCAAAACAGGAATATCCCAAATGATCGGCTATGTGACCATCGGTGTTTCGGATTTGGAACGCGCCAAGAGTTTTTACACGACACTGTTTGCGGACAAGGGCGCAAAAGTTGTGATCGACGCTGGTCGCATCGCTTTCATCGGAAATGACCCGTCGGCTCCGATGCTTGCCGTTTGCACACCCTATGATGGCGAAGCCTGCGCGACTGGCAACGGCGGAATGGTTGCTTTTGCAGCGGACTCCAAGGATGAGGCTAAGGCGCTTTACGAGAAGGCAATAAGCCTGGGAGCTACGGATGAAGGAGAACCCGGGCAGCGCGTCCCTGATCGGTTCTACGGTGCCTATGCTCGTGATCTGGACGGCAACAAACTGTGTTTTTACGTATTCGGCTAAAGCCGAGTCAGCAATACTCCATGCCGCTCCATATACGCCCGCCGCACTTCAATTGGCGGGCGTAACGTGATCGCCAACCCCTCCATCACTGCCTTGTCCGGGCGACCAAAGAACTTTGTCGCTTCGGCCTCGGAAAACCCTGCAATCTGCGTTGCCTCCATCCAAGCGCTGATTTTGTCGGCCTTCTTGATCTGTCGTTTCACCGATTTCGGCACCTCTGCGGGCAATCCGAACCGGATGTGAATCGCCGCTGATAGACGGTCATCCAGCGCACCGTAATCCGGGCCAACGGCGGATTTAACGGGTGAGATCATGTCTCCGATCACATATTCCGGCGCATCGTGTAACAGCGCGGCCAATCGCCACTTCACTGGTGCTTTGGGTGCAATCCGGCCGAAAAGCTCTTCAACCAGTAGGGAGTGCTCGGCCACGGAATAGGCATAATCGCCAGCGGTTTGCCCGTTCCAGCGCGCCACAAAGGCCAGACCGTGCGCGATATCTTCGATCTCGATATCCACCGGCGTCGGGTCCAGCAGATCGAGCCTGCGACCGGACAGCATTCGTTGCCATGCTCGTGCTTGTGTTGCCATTATGCCATGCCTTGTGAAGTAGGACACGTTGAGTTCGCGTTTTTATGCTATGATGTACCTGTCTGGATCACAGGCTGCCAACAAATTCTTGAGCTTTCGTGCTTTGAACCTGCACGATTTGATCCCGACATATGGACTGAGGGGGGGGCGTACTCCTTTCAGTTGTGCCCCTCTCGTACTGAAACGCGTATCGAAAGGAGCATGTTATGTTCAAACGCCTATTTGCTATAACCCTGACCTTCGGCATGGCCGCCACAGCGCCGCCCGCTTTCGCTAAAAGCTGTGCACAGCGCGAACACGTGGTTGCCAAACTGCAAAGCAGCTATTCAGAAGAGCTGGTCTTTGGCGGATTGCAGAAAACACGCGGCGCTAGTGCTGTTATGGAGGTTTGGACCTCGAAGGAAACCGGAAGTTATACAGTTCTGGTGACCCAGGCGAACGGCATTAGTTGTATTGTCGCCGTTGGCACAGATTTTTTTGAAGCGATACCAAAGATAGAGTTAAAGGGTGAACCAAGTTGATTTAAGCAGACGGTTCATCCCCTTTCCGGCCATCCACATTGCCACCTGCCCCAAGGAATGTTAGGGGCAGCCCGGACTGTGATTTACCGGAATGGAGCACCTGATGGCCGGGGACTATATCGTCAAAGACATCTCATTGGCCGGTTTTGGCCGCAAGGAACTGAATATCGCCGAAACCGAAATGCCGGGCCTTATGGCTTTGCGTGCGGAATACGGTGAAAGCAAGCCATTGAAGGGTGCGCGTATCGTCGGTTCGCTGCACATGACCATCCAGACCGCTGTTCTGATTGAAACGCTGGTCGCGCTGGGTGCGGATGTGCGCTGGGCGTCATGCAACATCTTCTCGACCCAGGACCATGCGGCGGCAGCAATTGCTGAGGCTGGTATCCCGGTCTTCGCAATCAAAGGTCAGACGCTGGAAGAGCACTGGGATTACCTGGACAAATCCTTCCTGTTCCCGGAAGGCCCGAACATGATCCTGGACGATGGCGGCGACGCGACGCTTTACATCTTGCTGGGTGCTCGTGCCGAAGCGGGAGAGGACATCATCGCTGTTCCTACCTCAGAGGAAGAAGAAGTCATCAAGGCGCAGATCGCCAAGCGTCTGGCGGCATCGCCGGGTTGGTTCACAAAGATGCGCGACCAGATTCAGGGTGTGTCCGAGGAAACCACCACCGGTGTGAACCGCCTGTATCAGTTGGTCAAAGACGGTCAACTGCCGTTCCCGGCGATCAACGTGAATGACTCGGTCACCAAGTCGAAGTTCGACAACAAATACGGCTGTAAGGAGTCGCTGGTCGACGGTATCCGTCGCGCCACCGACACCATGATGGCCGGTAAAGTTGCCGTCGTCTGCGGTTACGGTGATGTGGGCAAAGGCTCGGCCGCGTCGTTGCGCGGTGCCGGTGCGCGTGTGAAAGTGACCGAAGTTGACCCGATCTGCGCCCTGCAGGCTGCGATGGACGGCTTTGAAGTCACCCTGTTGGAAGACGAAGTTGCGTCGGCTGACATCTTCATCACCACAACCGGCAACAAGGACGTGATCCGCATCGAGCATATGCGCGAGATGAAGGACATGGCTATCGTTGGCAACATCGGCCACTTTGACAATGAAATTCAGGTGGCCAGCCTGAAGAACCATAAGTGGACCAACATCAAGGAACAGGTGGACATGATCGAGATGCCCTCGGGCAATCGTCTGATCCTGTTGTCCGAAGGCCGTCTGCTGAACCTCGGCAACGCCACCGGCCACCCGTCTTTCGTGATGTCGGCATCATTCACCAACCAGGTTTTGGCGCAGATCGAGCTGTTCACCAAAGGTGACGAGTACAACAACGACGTCTACATCCTGCCCAAGCATCTGGACGAAAAGGTCGCGCGTTTGCATCTGGACCGCATCGGTGTGAAGCTGACCCAGATGGACAATGAGCAGGCGGCCTATATCGGCGTGAAGCCCGAAGGCCCCTATAAGCCGGAACACTACCGCTATTGAGTGCTGAATACGCATGAGTAAACACTCCGGACGCCGCCGATTCCTGTTATCGGCGGCGTCTTTTGTTTTCAGTATCGCGGTAGCGGCCATCCTGATTGGAGGGGGCGGGTGGTGGTTGTTGGCGCATCCGGAAACACCCTTGCCATCGTATTGGAACCCCCTGCGAGAGTTGAAAGTAAACGCGCCGGTCACGCCGGTCACCCGGTTTCAACTCAATCGCGCGCTGGCGAACGAAGAACAGTGCCGCGCAGTTTTGGCCGAAGCTGGTGTGAATTTCGAAGCGATGGAAGATCTGGTCGTGGATGAGAATTGCGGAATAGCAGGACGTGGCCGGTTGTCTGCTCTGGTGACATCGAAAGTGAAAGCGGTTGAAACCAGTTGCACCACCACCTTGCGGCTGACCATGTGGGAATATCACGTGGTTCAGCCTGCAGCCCAAAATCTGCTGGGCACACAGGTAAGCCGGTTGCGGCATGTTGGAAGTTACAATTGCCGTCAGATGCGAACCGCGCAAGGGAAGTTCAGCGGGTGGAGCAGCCATGCAACGGCGGATTCCATCGATATTGTTGGAGTGCAACTGGCTGATGGGCGAAGCCTGAATCTGCTATCGGACTGGGGCACCGAAGGACCCGAGGCTGCATTTCTGCGCGAGATCTGGCAGGGTGCCTGTGATTGGTTTTGTGTCGTATTGGGACCGGATTTCAATCGTTTGCACGCTGACCATCTCCATCTGCAAGGTCCGGGTTGGGGGTATTGCCGATAATTCAGCCCGGTGGCTGTTTAACGCAGTGACGGAAAGAAATCTCCGCGTCCCCGTGGCGTGAAATCCAGAATGTTCCACAGCGGCCATGCCGCATCTACGTGCCGCGGATGCCAGTCGCTGGGCTCAAAGAACAGCTCGGAACTCCAGAAATGGCTTATGCCGTCCTCATCGCGTTGAAAGATGTTTAAAATCGGCAGTTGGCTTCCATCCTCGGCCTCGGCCAGATAATCGCGTTGATAATCTGTGCCCAGCGCAGAATAGAGTGGCAGATCACGCCATTTCATATCCGCTTTTAGAGCCGCCAGCGTTTCACACGTGTTTTGAGCCACGACCGCAAATGCGATTTTTTGGGAAATATGGGCGATCTGTCCATTTAAACCGTCGAGAAAGGCGGAACACATCGGGCAAGGCGCTTGCGCATCCGGTCCGTACATAAGCGAGTATATAGCTAGGGTGTCATGTGATCCAAAGAGGGACGACAGCGATGCCGGTGCACCTCGTTCTGACCGGAATGCGTAGTCCTGCGGAAGTGCCCCACCTTTGGGCAAATTCCGGCGCAGCTTTGCAACATTTTCAACCTGAGCCCGCAGTTCGGCCTCGGCCGACAGCAGGGCGTTACGCGCGGTTCTGTATTGCGAACTTTCGTTGGGTAGCGACACGGGCATCGTGGACTCCTTTATTCGGAATGAACAATATATTTAACAATATTGTTAAATAAAAAGCGGTCGAAATCAAGCCTCAGGTCAGACGGGCAGGGTTTAGGGGGAATGCCGCTAATTTTTCCCTTTGTGCAATCTCGCTCGCCCGTTACCGTGTTTGCGGCGCTGGTATGGCCAAAAAACGAGTTTCAACCGGGAGATAACCATGGGAAAACGCGACGAGCTGATCGCAAAATACGCCGAGGACCTGAAGTCCAAATGCGGTATGGACGCAGATATGGATCTGCTGACCAAAGTCACAATCGGCTGTGGCCCTGCCATCTACGACGCCGACGCATCGACCGTCGCGGCAACTCAGGAAGGTGAGCTGGAAACAGTCAAGAACAACTTCCTCATCAAAAAGCTGGGTCTGGCGGACGGACCGGAACTGATGGAAGCGATCAACAAGGCCCTTGAGACCTATGGTATGTCCGAGCGCAACAAGTACCGCGCCGTCGTATATTATATGCTGACCAAGCATTTCGGCAAAGAGGCCGTTTACGGCTGACCCATTACACCACTAAGCAACGCCCGTCGGATTTCTGGCGGGCGTTTCCAATTTTAGGTACTTGCCGTTTGAACTGCTCCGCAAGGATCGGTTAGTGTCAGAACGTGACCAGGACGGTCAGAGCCAAAATTTCCATACGCGTGTGGTGAGTAGGGAGCACGCGGGGTAGGGAAGGTTCTGCATTCGTCAGGGCCTTCCCTTTATTCAACCCGCTTCAGTCTGCCCCAGATTGCAGATCACCTGCCATTCCGCCTCGCTGACTGGCTGAACGGACAGGCGTGAGTTCTTGACTAGCACCATGTCATCAAGACGTTCGTCAGCCTTGATCTGATCCAGGGTCACCGGCGTCGTGAATGGGCGCACCGCTTTGATATCCACGCATTCCCAACGCTCATCATCTGTGGTGCTGTCTGGGTGAGCTTCGGCGCAGACCTCGACAATACCGACAATCGCCTTGTCCTTTTGCGAGTGGTAAAAGAATCCGCGATCGCCAATCGCCATCTGTCGCATGAAATTGCGCGCCTGATAATTGCGCACGCCGTCCCATTCTTCCCCCGCATCCCCTTTGGCAACCTGCTGGTCCCAGCTCCAGGTCGATGGTTCGGATTTAAACAGCCAGTAAGCCATCAGCCTATGACCTTTTTCCAGGCAATCAGGTCAACCGACTGGAATAGCCCGGCTTTGGCATAGGGGTCATTGTCCGCCCAGTTTTGCGCTGCGGCCATATCCTCGACCTCAAGAATGATCAGCGACCCGATCATTGCATCCCCATCCAGCAACGGACCGGCCTGCGAAACGACTCCGGTTTCCTCGATATAGGCCAGGTGGGCCGCGCGGTTGTCCAGCCGGGTTTGCAGCGCACCGTCTTTGTCATGGGCGATAAGGGCGATCAGCATTCTATTCCTCCTTCAAGGGTCGGTTGAGCAGTGTTTGAATGGCTTCGGTCACACTGTAGGCGCCACTGCTCAGGTCTGCCACCGTTGTGCTGATAGGCATGTCCAAACCTTCGGCGGAGGCAATTCCTGTCATGGCACGCGCAGTTGCGACGCCTTCGACAGTGGTGTGGGAATCAAATTGGACATTATGGCCCAATGACAGGCCAAAGCGATAGTTTCGCGATAGCTCCGAAGAACAAGTCAGGACAAGATCGCCCAAGCCGGATAACCCCATTAGTGTGTCGGGCCGCGCCCCGCGCATCAGCGCAAAGCGCTGCATTTCGGCAAACCCACGAGTCATCAGGGCGGCGCGGGCGCTATCACCCAAACCCGCCCCGATCGCAGCACCGCATCCTATGGCCATTACATTCTTCAACGCGCCGCCCAATTCGGCTCCGATCACATCGCTCGTGCGGTAAAGGCGCAGGTTCGCAGTTGTCAGTTCTTCCTGTAACTTCCGGCCAAGTGCCTCATCGGCGCAGGCTAAGGTCAGCGCGGTTGGCAACCCGCGCGCGATGTCGTCAGCAAAGCTGGGCCCGGTCAGCAAGGCGGGTCGCGCACTCGGGATTGTTTGCTGAATGACTGAAATGGGGCCAAGCCCGGATGAAAGCTCAATGCCTTTGCAACATGCAACTAAGGTCTTTCCGGCCAGAGCCGAGGAATGCTCCTGCA
The DNA here is from genome assembly GCF_056537985.1 of Ruegeria sp. BI12. NCBI lineage: Bacteria > Pseudomonadati > Pseudomonadota > Alphaproteobacteria > Rhodobacterales > Roseobacteraceae > Ruegeria > Ruegeria sp. BI12. The sequence continues at coordinate 465,865 of NZ_JBQFSL010000003.1, forward strand.
GGGCATCGCGCAATTTCTGCATGGGTACGGCCATCAGCAAGACATCGGCCTCGACCGCCTGATTGATGTTCGAAGTTACCGCGACTTCATCTGGTAAACTCACGCCGGGCAAGCGCTGGGCATTCTCGCGACTGTCCTGCATATGTCGGGCCTGATCTGGATCTCGAGACCACAACGTAACTGGTCCGTTCCCTGACAGTGAAATGGCCAGACTTGTCCCAAAGGCCCCGGATCCAAGAACGGAAACACTCATGCCTTGGCCCCTTTCTTGCCGCCGCCCAGCATCGCAGGACTGGTCTTGTCCAACGGCCAGCGAGGGCGCGCCGTCAGGTCCAGCCCGTCACGCGCGCCGGCGCGAAATCGTTCCATTCCTGCATAGGCAATCATGGCGGCATTGTCGGTACACAGGTTGAGCGGCGGTGCGGTAAACCGAGCGCCTTTCTCGGCACAAACCGTCTCTAACGCGGACCGAATGGCGGAATTGGCGGCAACTCCACCAGCGACGGCAATGATCGGATCTGCCGGGTTTTCCTCAAGATAGCGGTCAATAGCGCGTCGGGTCTTTTCGGCCAGCGTGTCGACAATTGCCTGCTGGAACCCGGCGCATAGATCGGCACGGTCCTGACGGGTCAGCCCGCATTTTTCGGCAACGATCTGATCCCGCATCCGCATCAGCGCGGTTTTTAGGCCTGAAAAGGACAGATCACATCCCGGTCGATCCAGCAGAGGTCGGGGAAAGCGATACCGTTTGGGATCACCCGCCTGGGCCTCAGCCTCAACCGAAGGGCCACCAGGTTGAGGCAAGCCCAGCAGGCGGGCGGTCTTGTCGAACGCCTCGCCGGGCGCGTCATCGATTGTTCCGCCTAACCGGGTGAATTCCTCAGGACCATGCGCGATAAGGTATTGGCAATGCCCACCGGAAACCAAAAGCATCAGGTAGGGAAACGCGATGTCATCCGTTAACCGGGGCGTCAGAGCATGACCGGCCAAGTGGTTCACACCGATCAGGGGCAGGCCGGTCGCGGCACTCAGCCCCTTGGCGCACATGACTCCGGACATGACCCCGCCGATCAGGCCTGGGCCTGCGGTGACGGCAATCGCATCCATATCGGCCAGCGTCAGGCCAGCGGCCTCTAGCGCCTGCACAACACATGTATCCAGCTTTTCGGCATGGGCCCGCGCAGCGATTTCCGGCACGACCCCGCCGTATGCGCTGTGTAGTTCCGTCTGGCCGTGAACAATGGATGACAACACTTGGGCACCCGCACCATCGGATTGGCGCACAACGGCGGCGGCCGTGTCATCACAGCTGCTTTCCAATCCAAGAACGGTAAGTGTTTGCACCATAGGTCTGATCCGTTGCATCATGACTGCCAAGCGGGGTATCACCCTGCGCGGACGCAAACAATCCCAAGGCCGAAGGCCCCGCTATTGTATTTGTTGATGACCCGCCCTCGCGCCGCCTCTGAAAGGTTTGTCGCGCAGTTGCCGACCCGCGTCAGGTCGCGGGTAGACGTCATCTATTCTCCAATCTTGGAAATCCGACCCCTGAGGGTTGCAGTGGAAACGGACGGCATTCGTGGGTTGGTTTTTACCTCGGCCAACTCAGTCAATGCCGCTGCGTCGCTTGGTGTCAAACCTGACTTGCCTGCCTATTGCGTTGGTCCCGCGACCACCGGAACCGCCAAAGGGGTCGGGTGGGACGCGAATATGGTGGGTAACACCGCCGAAGAGCTGGTGGCCCACCTGCTGAAACATCGACCCGAAAGCCCGTTGCTGCATCTGAGGGGCGAACACAGTCGGGGCAATATTGCCGGACGACTGACCGAATCGGGTCTGACAGTTCACGAACAGGTCGTCTATCAGCAGCGATTGTTACCGCTGACATCCGAAGCAGCGGCGGCGGCGGCTGGTTACAGGCCCGTGATTGCACCGCTGTTTTCGCCCAGAACGGCGCGACAATTTGCCGAAATCTGGACCGGCTCGGCACCATTGTGGCTGGGCGCCATCAGTGCAGCGACCGCCGAGCCCCTTTATTCCTTGGACTATGAGCGCCTGAAGATCGCCAAAGAGCCAACACCAAAGAAAATGCGGAAAGCCGTGAAAAAGCTAGTGAAACACGCGATGCGGGTTGAGCGTGGAGAGACCACTGATTAACTTAGAGTGGCCTGTTATTCATATTAAATCGGATTCGATAAGGGGAACATCGCGGTGGCTCGTAAGAAAAAAACCGATCAAAAGCCGGTGGAAGACCCCAAATCGGACGACGCGGTTGAGTTCACTTCGCAGCATGACGAGATGCCTGTTGACGCGGACAAACCGGTAGAAGAGGTCCTTTCCGAAGCCGAAGCCGAAGCCGAAGCCGAAGCCGAAGCCGAAGCCGAAGCCGAAGCCGAAGCCGAAGCCGAAGCCGAAGCCGAAGCCGAAGCCGAAGC
>NZ_JBQFSL010000004.1:0-246002 GCF_056537985.1 Ruegeria sp. BI12
ACTGCTTATGCTCACCCATGATCCCCAACGGATACTGAACAGGCATCTCCCAACCAGCAAAATCAACCAGCTTACCTCCCAACTCAACATGCAACGAATGGAGAGGCGTGCGCTTCAAATCATCAGACATAGCAGGGACCTTTCAATTAGCGGGACTGGTCACGAACGACCATGACAGTGCAATGCGCGTTGCGCACGACACGGGCGAGGTTCGGGCCAATCTCATAGTTCGGGAAATCGCCCTTGGTAGACGCCATGACGATCAGGTCAAAGCCATCCTTGTGGGCAAGCTTCAGGATTTCGCGGTAGACGCTGCCTTCTTCGATATGCACCGGCACGTCGGAGGCATTGCCATGATCCAGAATGGCCTGAACCGCATTGCGTACGTGTTCCTTGGCACCAGCACCATAATTGGCGGGCAGGTTCGGCAACTGGATGATCTCGGGGATGACGGCAACCGCATGCAGTTCGGCTCCGTAGAACTTTGCCTGTTCAAGTGCGAGCGGCAGGGCGTTCTTCCACGAACGGTCGTCGGTGTGATCAATCGGCAGCAGGATTTTCGTGGCCATCACGTCTCTCCTCGGGATATGGAATTCTGTTTCAAAGGCGGGGGGCCGGATTGGCCCCCCGTTTTTCTCAGGGCCGGATTATTCGGCGGGTGATCCGCCGGGCTCTTCCGATTTGCCGCCCGAGGCGAAGAACTCTTTCGTCAGTTTGAAGACGATCGGGCTCAGCAAGGCCAGGGCGATCAGGTTCGGGATGGCCATCATCGCGTTCAGCGTATCCGCCAGCAGCCAGATGAAGCCCAGATCCGCAGTAGCACCGAAGTAAATCGCGATGATCCACAGGATGCGGTACGGCATCAAGGATTTGACACCCAGCAGGAACTCGACGCATTTCTCGCCGTAGAACGACCAGCCGAGGATGGTGGTGAAGGCAAAGATCGACAGTGCGATTGCGATCAGGTGACCACCGCCTGGCAGTGAGTTTGCAAAGGCCAGCGAGGTCAGCGCCGCGCCCGATTCACCTGACGTCCACGCGCCCGAAGAGATGATCGCCAGACCGGTGATCGAGCAGACGATGATGGTGTCGATGAATGTACCCAGCATCGCGATCAAGCCTTGGTTAACCGGACCTTTGGTCTCGGCAGCGGCGTGCGCGATCGGGGCCGAACCCAGACCGGCTTCGTTCGAGAAGACACCACGTGCCACACCAAAGCGGATGGCGGCCCAGACGGCTGCACCGGCGAAACCACCTTCGGCGGCCGAAGGGGTGAACGCGTAGGTGAAGACCAGCGACAGTGCGTGACCGATGTTGCCGATGTTGATCAGCAGAACCAGCAGACCAGCGATGATGTAGGCAATCGCCATGAACGGAACCAGTTTACCGGCAACCGCGCCAATGCGGGTGATGCCACCCAGAATAACGGCTGCGGTCAGGACCATCAGAACAACGCCAGTGACCGAGGTGTTCACGCCGAAGTTCGATTCCAGAACCTGAGCAACACCGTTGGCCTGTACGCCGTTACCGATGCCGAAGGCCGCGATTGCACCGAACAGGGCAAATGCAACGCCCAGCCAGGCCCATTTTGCGCCGAGGCCGTTTTTGATGTAGTACATCGGGCCGCCTACAAAGTTACCGAGCTCGTCTTTTTCACGGTATTTCACCGCACAGACGGCTTCGGCATATTTGGTGGCCATGCCCACCAGGGCGGTCATCCACATCCAGAACAAAGCGCCCGGACCGCCCAGGAAGACAGCAGTGGCCACACCGGCGATGTTGCCGGTACCGATGGTCGCCGACAGAGAGGTCATCAGCGCGTTGAACGGGCTGATTTGCCCATCGCCCTGACCCTCACGGCCTGCAAACAAAAGCTTGAAGCCTGTGCCAATGCGCAGGATCGGCATGAATTTCAGCCCTACCTGCAGGAAGAAGCCGACGCCAAGGATGAGGACCAGCATCAGCGGCCCCCATACGACGCCATTGATGGCTCCTACGATTGAATTTAACGCTTCCATGGTTTCCCTCCCATTTGCGTTTGGTTTATGCCCCGTTGGCGATGGCCCGCTGGCGGGCTTGCTTGAGGGCGGTAAAGTCTTCGTCGGCGTGGAACGACGAACGTGTCAGCGGTGTTGCGGACACATGCAAAAAGCCCTTGGACCTTGCGATCTGTTCCAATTGGGCGAACTCTTCCGGTGACCAGAACCGGTCAATCGGGTGGTGTTTTGGTGTCGGCTGCAGGTACTGACCCACGGTCAGAAAATCGACCTTTGCTGCGCGCAGGTCGTCCATCACCTGTCGAACGTCGTTCAGACTTTCGCCCAGGCCCACCATCAGGCCGGATTTAGTGAAAATCTCGGGTTTGGCACGTTTTGCATCGTCCAGGAGGCGCAGAGATGTGTAGTAGCGCGCGCCAGGGCGCACCGTTGGATACAAATGCGGGACGGTTTCCAGATTGTGGTTGAACACATCCGGTGCGGCGTCGAAAACCACGTCGGCAGCGCTGCCTTTGCCCAGAAAGTCGGGGGTCAGAACCTCGACCGTGGTTTCGGGGTTTTGATGACGCACAGCGCGGATTGTCTGGGCGATATGTTCGGCTCCGCCATCCGCCAGATCGTCGCGGTCGACAGATGTAATGACCACATGGCGCAAGGCCAGCTTCTTGACAGCTGCCGCGACGCGGCCCGGCTCGAACACGTCAAGTGCATCGGGGCGTCCTGTGGAGACGTTGCAGAAGGAACAGCCGCGCGTGCAAACCTCGCCCATGATCATCATGGTGGCGTGGCGTTTGGACCAGCATTCGCCAATATTGGGGCAGGCGGCCTCTTCGCAGACCGTTGCCAGACTGTGGTCGCGCATCAGGCGACGGGTCTCGTAATACTCGGGCCCGTCGATCTTTTTCTTGCGAATCCACTTCGGTTTTCGCGGGATGACACTGTCAGCCTTCTTGGCCTTTTCCGGGTGACGGGTGCGAAGCTGGATGGTCATCTGGCTGTTCCCTCTCAGGCGTGGATTGCGTGGCCCATGGCGTCGAGGCAGGCTTCCTTGACGGCCTCGCCCATTGCCGGGTGAGCGTGACAGGTTGAGGCGACTTCAGCGACGGTGGCGCCCTTGGCCATGGCCAGAACCAATTCAGCGATCAGGTCACCACCGTGTGCACCGCAGATATGCGCGCCCAGGATGTTGCCTTTCGGGTCGGCCAGAACCTTGACCGCGCCGTCTGTCTCACCGGTCGAGCGCGCGCGTGAGTTGGCCATGAAGGCAAACTTGCCGACGGCGTATTCGGTCCCAGCCTCTTTCAGCGCTTCCTCGGTCAGACCGACCGAGGCGACCTCGGGGTCCGTGTACACAACGCCAGGAACGGTATTGTAGTCCACGTGACCGGATTCACCTGCCAGCATCTCGACACAGGCGACACCGTCTTCTTCAGCCTTGTGGGCAAGCATCGGGCCGGGAACACAATCGCCGATCGCATAGATGCCGGGGACCGAAGTCCGGAACGACTTGTCCACCTGGATAAAGCCGCGCGGGTCAAAGGCTATCCCCAGATCTTCCAGCCCAAGCCCGCGCGTTACGGGGCGGCGTCCGACGGCGATCAGGACCTTGTCAGCCTCGATCACCTCTTCCTTGTCTTTGCCGACCCGGTCCAATTTCAGCGTCAGTCCAACGTTGGTCTTGTCGATGGTTTTCAATGCGCGTCCCAGTTGGAACTTCAAGCCACGCTTGGACAACGCGCGCTGCGCGAGCTTCGCGATCTCGCCATCAATTCCGGGCAGGACGCGGTCCAGATATTCAACTACCGTCACCCTGGCGCCCAGTCGGGACCAGACCTGGCCAAGCTCCAACCCGATAACCCCGGCACCGACGACAACCAGATGTTCGGGTACAGCGTCCAGCGCGATTGCTCCGGTCGAGCTCAGGATGTCCTGCTCGTCAATCTCGATCCCGTTTAGCGGTGCTGGCTCGGAACCGGTGGCGATCAGGATGTTTTTGGCTTCATAAACATCGTCGCCAACTTTGACCTGCCCGTCAGAGGGGATACTGGCCCAGCCCTCGATCAGATCGACGCCGTTTTTCTTGAACAGAAACGCAATACCCTTGGTCAGATCGCCGACGATCTTGTCCTTGCGCCCCATCATAGAACTCAGATCGATGCTGGCCCCCTCGACAGCAATGCCATGGGAGGAGAGATGTGCAAGCTCGGCATATTTGGCCGAGGAGGTCAGCAACGCTTTGGAGGGTATGCACCCCACATTCAGACAGGTTCCGCCAAGCGAACCGCGGCCTTCAACGCAAGCCACTTTCAGTCCCAACTGTGCAGCGCGGATCGCTGCAACGTATCCGCCGGGTCCGCCCCCGATGACGATTAGGTCGTAGATGCTCATTTCGTGGTCTTTCAGTAGATCGGATAACTGGCGCAGAGCGCGCGGACTTTTTCGCGGGTTTCGGATTCGATCGTCGCGTCGCCTTCCGGCGACTGGGCCAGAGCGTCCAGCACATCACCGATCAGGTGACCGATCTGTTTGAACTCTTCCGGTCCGAAGCCGCGGCTGCAGCCTGCAGCGGTTCCCAAACGGATGCCGCTGGTCACGGTAGGTTTTTCCGGATCGCCCGGCACACTGTTCTTGTTGCAGGTGAACCCGGCACGCTCCAACGCGGCTTCGGCGTCTTTGCCTGTCACGCCAAGCGGGCGCAGGTCGACCAGCATCAGGTGGTTTTCGGTGCCACCCGAAACGATGTCACATCCCCGTGCCATCATAACGTTTGCCAGCGCCGAGGCGCTGTCCACGACGCGCTGCATGTAGCTCTTAAAGTCTGGCTTCAGCGCTTCGCCAAATGCGACCGCTTTGCCGGCGATCACGTGCATAAGGGGGCCGCCCTGAAGGCCGGGGAAGACGGCTGAATTGATCTTTTTTGCCAGCGCTTCATCGTTGGTTAGGATGATCCCACCGCGCGGACCGCGCAGGGTTTTATGCGTGGTCGATGTAACCACATGAGCATGACCAATGGGCGAAGGGTGAAGGCCCGTTGCAACCAAACCAGCGATATGGGCCATGTCAGCCAGCAGCCAAGCGCCAACTTCGTCTGCAATGGCGCGGAAACGGGCGAAATCGATCTTCTGAGAATAGGCCGACGCGCCTGCGATGATCAGTCTTGGCTTTTCAGCCTTGGCCAATTCCTCGACCTGATCATAGTCAATCAGACCTGCGTCCGTCAGACCGTACTGGATCGGTCGGAACCACTTGCCGGATTGCGCAGGTTTGGCTCCGTGCGTCAGGTGGCCACCTGCATCCAACGACATGCCCAAAATCGTGTCACCGGGGCTGAGCAGGGCCAGTTTAACGGCGCCGTTTGCTTGTGCGCCAGAATGCGGCTGAACGTTTGCGTATTCGCAGCCAAACAGCTGTTTCAGACGATCAATGGCCTCGGATTCAACTTCGTCCACATATTCGCAGCCGCCATAATAGCGACGACCTGGATAGCCTTCGGCGTATTTGTTGGTCAGGACGGACCCCTGCGCATCGATCACAGCCTGCGAGACTATGTTCTCGGATGCGATCAGTTCGATCTGTTCAGCCTGGCGTTTGCCTTCGCGCGCAATTGACGCTGCGACAACGGGATCAGCTTCGATGAGCGACGTTTTGAACATGATTTCCTCCTCCAGCACCGAATCCTCAGTACGAAATTTTGTTTCCTATAGTGGAAATCGTGCAGCTAAAGCAACATATATCTCACATTTGTGAAGTTGTGCGCGGTGGGGGAAATCTGTAACCTCTGATAAAACAGGGAGATTTTTATGGGCGACGAGACCCGTGGTGATGTTTCCTCACCGGAGGATCTGGATGAAGGTGAGGTTCTGGGGCGTTCCATTCGTGATGCACGCCGTGCAAAGGGCTGGACTTTGGAGGAGGCCGGACGCGCCGCGGGAATCGGCCGGTCCACCCTGTCGAAGATCGAGAACAACCAGACGCGACCAAGTTTTGATATTGTGCGCAGGCTGACGCAGGCGCTGGATATGAGCACGCCGCAGCTGTTTCTGCAGTCAGGGCAATCCGGAATCTCGGGCCGGCGGGATTTTACACCCAAAGGAGAGGGCGAAGTCAAAAACACGCCGACCTATATGCACGAATTGCTGTGTCCAGAACTGACCAGCAAGCGGATGCTGCCCTATATCGCGACGATCAAAGCTCGCGACCTGTCAGAGTTCGAAACCTGGATCCGGCATACGGGCGAAGAATTCATGTATGTCATCAGCGGAGAGCTGATTTTTGTGTCAGAGCATTACCGCCCGCTGCCGATGAAGGCCGGAGATTCACTTTATTACGACAGTGGAATGGGGCACGGGTGTATTTCGACCAGTGAGGAAGACGCTAAAGTCTTGTGGGTTTCGCTCGAATAACCTTTGCGCCCAAGGCATGAAAAAAGCGGCCCAACGAGCCGCTTTTTGGGTTGGGTGTTGCTTGGGTTAGGTGTGGCCCAGAACCTTACGCGCAACGCGGAAACACTCCAGCGCTTGTGGGACACCGCAATAGATCCCGATGACGTGGATGATAGCCCGGATTTCCTCGGGCGAGACGCCGTTGTTGATCGCGCCTTTGCAGTGGATTTCCCATTCATGCATTTTCCCCAACGCGCCGATCATGGACAAGTTCATCATCGACCGCGTCTTGGCGTCGATCACGTCATCGCCCCAGCCAAATCCCCAGCACCAGGCAGTCATCGCCTCTTGGAACGGACGGGTAAAGTCATCTGCCGCCGCCAGGTTCTTTTCCACGTATTCCGCGCCTAGCGTGTTCTTGCGCTGTTCAAGACCTTTCAGAAACAGGTCCTCGTCAAAAATGTCTGCCATCTCTTCTCTCCGGTGTATCAGCCCGTCAGCCGATGTTTATACAGGTGGTCGTAGTGGGGTTTCATCCGGCGGTACACCTGTTTGACCCGATCCGGCGCGTCCGTAATCGAGATATGTTTGCGGGGTTGCGGAGCCAACCCCGTCGAATTGGCCAGATTGGCGTGGAACGACCCGCCATCCCACCAAGAGTGGGCGGAAGGGTCGCCACCGGGTTCCCAACTCAGCGCTTCTTCCAGAAACGAAATACCGACCGCGTCGCAAAACCGTTCGGTCATGGCGTGCGGGTTTTCCAGCAGGTCATCACTGTCGATGACGGGTGGGGGCGTGCCATTCAGGGCAGTAATCAGATCGAACAGGGCGCGCTGTTCAGGAAAGCCGACTTCACCTTCGGCGAAGTCGGGCCATTGTTTGTACATCGAGGTGATCGTTTTTGCCGGGTCGCGGATCAGGAAGGCGTGGTTGAAGTTCGACAGGAACTCGGCATTCCACATGTGATTGATGTAATGCGGGAAGTCCTTGATGAACACAGGCCCCTTTTGCGCACGAGCCTGAATGTCGGCCCACACTGTCTCCAGTGTCAGGCCCGGCGTCGTCGTATCCCCCGGTTTGAACCTGTGCCACAGCGGGTCCTCCCCCTGATACCAAGCCTCGCCAAAAGGTTCGTGCAGACAGTCCAGATCTCCGCGCTGTCGCATCATCCATTCAAAAGCGGTGGACGTAGAGCGAGGCACCGCCCAGAGCGCGAGGATTTTGGTCATAGCGATGATCCTTTGAAATGTGGTCTATAGCCGTCGGAGAAGTTCCCCGTGCGGTGTTTCCGGCGCGAGGTTGAGAGATTTGAAGATACGCCAGTACAGCGCAATGTCGTGACCGATCACCGGTTTGCCAAACGCGGCCTCAAGCGTATCCGCAAGATGCAGGGGGCGCTGTGGCAGGCCATTCGGCCCGGTGCGGAAATTGCACATGCCGTTGATCAGGATCGCATCGGCCTGGGGGGCCTGTTCGGCCACGTATTCGAAGCTTTTCATCGCGAGATCACCGTCAAACACCCAGCGGTAGGAATTGACCTCTTCCTGATTGTCGAACCATCCCTGATCGTGGAAATTCCCGGCATAGAGTACGTCGAAGCCAGCTTCTTTCAGAAACCCGACTGTGCCTTGCCACCATTCGGGCCAGTGATAGGCTGCGTTAAGGGCGACCTTTTCGACATTCATCTCGCGCAGCGCTTCGACCATGGCGTAACCGGCCATGTGGAACTGCGTGCCGTACTTGTCCGACAGGTCCGCGCAATGCTGCCGGACCCCTTCGACGCCTAACCCGCAGGCGTGGACCCAATTCGAACCGACCTGACCGCAGACATCGACGCCATTGCGGGACATGCAATGCACAAAGTCCTCAAGCATGCCAAAGTTCTGTTTCCGCTGATCCAGCCCATGCACGTAGTTCGGAACGTGCAGCATCCAGCCATGTACACCGACCGTTTCAGGGCAAATGCGCAGAAAGTCCGACGGGGCCGCATCAAAATCAAAAGGTGGGCTAGTAAACCCAACCTGATGGGGGAAAAGCTTGTGTTCCGGGCGCCAGTCTTCGGGCATCAACATGGGTGGGTCACCTCGGTCATTAATCCACAGCTTCGCGCATCCATTGCTGCAAGCGAGCGATCGAATGCTCCGACATAACACCGCAGCCCGGGTCCAGTACCAGCGGCCCGGGGCGGTAGCCTCGGGATTTCAGGCCGCGATGAACAGATTCAACGAGGTGTATGTCTTCCTCGACTGTGGTTTCCCGATCCTGGACCGCCAGTTGCCGGATCACAGCACTTTCCGAGCCGCCTTCGGTATACCAGCCGCGCCAGACTGTGCAGTGATCAGCATCGACCGCGCGCCAGTGATAGGTGTTCAGCACATTGCCGGGGTAGCATTGGAACGAGAACATCGGCCACAGGAACCATGATTGATAATCGCCCGCGTGCGGTACAGACAGATCGATGGGATAGGTCATCTTGTCGAGGCTCTGGCACTCGGTCGTGTGTCGCAGCACATAGCCGCCGCCCGCATCAGGCTGAATGTCGTAGGTCTCAGGCTTGACCACACCTTCGGCAAAGGTCGGGTGGTTCGTCGGGCAGTGATAGCATTCCGAGTAGTTTTCGATGCTGACCTTCCAGTTACAGTTCTCGGGGATCTCGACCCATTCCAGTGGTTCCAGATCGTCGATATGCGGAACAAAGGCGCGGATTTCCTCGCGCACGCCGGGGTACCATTCATCCATCGGCGCGGCGTCGTCGTCGAGATTGACGAAGATGAAGCCGTTGAACACCTCGGTGCGGACCGAGGTCAGGCAAATGGCGCTACGGTCGAATCCGGGTACAGATTTGATGTTCGGCCCGGCGCGCAATTGACCGGACAGCTCATAAGTCCAGGCATGGTAGGGGCAGACCACGACCCGAGTGTTGCCTGCGCCCGTCACCATCTCATGTGCGCGGTGCTGGCAGACGTTGAAAAAAGTTCGGATTTCCCCGTCGCGGCCGCGAATGCAAAAAAGGTTCTGCCCAGCAATCTCGAAGGCGAAGTAATCCCCTGTCTCGCGCACCTGGGCGACGTGACCGGCGAATTGCCACGTTCGGGCCAGTAAACCCTGCATCTCTTGCTCGAAGATCGCTGGGTCAGTGTAATACCGGGCGTCCAGTGAGTGGGTCAGGGGTGCGTTCATTCGGGCTCCTCCGCGTAGAGGCCAAGTTGGTGTCTGCGTTGGTGAAACCGTTCCACCCGCTCAACGATTTCATCGCTGGATACTGCGATCACGAAAGACAGCAGCGTTTCCAGCAACGCGATGGTCGAGACGGATGACGGAAAGAATTGCGGCGTGTCGGCGGCGACGACAAAGCCGTGATGGGCGTTCAGGATCACTGGGCTGGCCGGGCTGTCGGAAATGCCGACAACAGTCAGACCCTGTTGCCGAGCCAGCTTGATCGCCTCGATGACCTCGGTGCGATAGGGGTGGCAGGTAATCGCGATCAGCACGTCCTGCTGGTCAGCCCAAGCCAGATCATCCACCGGGGTCGAGCCGGGGCGTGGAATGGCGTGAAACTGCTTCATTCCGGTTGAGGCAAGGTAAGTGAAGTTGCGTGCATTCGAATTGTTGACGCCCACGCCCAGCGTGAAAATCTGGCGGCAGTTCCAGATATCTTCAGCAGCTGCTTTCAGGGATGTGGCGTCAATCCCTGCAAAGGTCTCTTCGATATTGCGGATCGCCGCGCCAATCATATCGGCATAAAGACCGCCCAGATCCCCTGACTTGCCAATGTCCTGCAGCCAGCGGGCGCGGTCAGGAAACGACACGGTGCCCCGCCGAATCGCATCGCGGAACGGGGCGCGGAAATCCTCGTACCCTTCGAAGCCCACCTGACGTGCCATCCGAACAAAAGTGTTGGGTTTGACCTTGGCCGCCTCGGCAATCTCGCGCACTGTTGAAACCCCAACGTCCGTTGGGTTTTCCAGCACGTATCGTGCGGCTTTCTGCGCCTCAGGGGTGAGGGCGTCCCACTCTTCGGTGAGGCGGTCGAGAACGATTGATGATACATTTGTGTCATTCATGATTGACGATGGTACATTTGTGGAATTAGCCTGTCGAGCAGAAACGCGACTCGGGAAGAGGAAAAATCATGTCCGAGAAGAATCTGCCGTCACATGCCCGCGTGGTCATCGTGGGCGGAGGTGTCATGGGGGTCGGTCTGGCCTATCACCTGGCGCATGAAGGGTGGGGCGGTGACACTGTCCTGCTGGAAAAGGCTGAGCTGACCAGTGGCAGCACATGGCACGCGGCAGGCCAGATCACGCATTCGACTTCGAGCTTTGGGCTGGGGAAATGCGTGGATTACAACATCGGCCTGTATTCCGGTCAGTTGGAGGCGGAGACCGGCCAGCCCGTCACATGGCATGGCTGCGGTTCGTTCCGTCTGGCTTATACCGAGGATGAAATGGACTGGCTGCGTCATACCCTGTCGGTGGGCCGTTCGCTTGGATTCAACATCGAACTGGTCGGACCTGAAAAGGTGGCTGAGCTGCACCCGTTCTATAACCTCGAAGGCGTTTTGGGCGCGTTGCACACACCGGATGACGGCCATGTGGACCCGACCAACGTGACAATGGCGATGGCAACGGGCGCGCGTCAAAAGGGCGTGCGCATCTTCCGCAACTGCCGCGCCACCAACATTACTCAGGCCGACAATGGCGAGTGGGTGGTTGAGACCGAAATGGGCACCATCACCTGCGAGCATGTTGTAAACGCCGGCGGCACCTATGCCCGTCAGATGGGCGAATGGTCGGGGCTGCAACTGCCCATGACTTCTATGACCCACCACTATTTCGTGACCGAGCCGGTGCCCGAGTTCCAGAACCTGGACAAGGAACTGCCGGTGATCCGTGATGACCGTAAAGTCTCGGGCTATATCCGGATGGAGCAGCAGCGCGGGCTGATCGGGATTTACGAGAAAGAGAACCCGAACTCGGTATGGCATGACCATTGCCCATGGGAATACGAGAACTGGTTGTTCGACGCGGACTACGAACGTGTGATGCCGTGGCTTGAGGAAAGCCTGAACCGGATGCCGATCTTTGCCGAACTTGGCATTCAGCGCGACGTGCACGGGGCGATCTCGCATCCGCCGGACGGTAACCCCCTGATCGGGCCTGCGCCGGGTGTTCGGAACTATTGGTGCTGCTGCGGGACGCAGATCGGCATCGGTTGGGGTCCGGGCCTGACCCGCGAGCTGGCACGCTGGATGGTGCATGGCGCGGCCGATATCTCAATGCGCGAATACGACCCGCGCCGGTTCGGCAGCTATGCCACCAAGGGCTGGCAGGTGATCAAGGCCGAGGAAGATTACTGCCTGCGTCACGAGATCCCCTTCCCGCATTTCAACCGTCTGGAAGGGCGTCCAATCAAGCCGTCGCCTCTATACGAGCTGCTGAAATCCAAGGGCGCGGTGCATGAAGAGGTTTATGGCTTCGAACGCCCCCGCTGGTTCGCGCGGGATGGTGTGGAGCAGCGCGATCACTATTCCTTCCGTCGTACCCCTGCCGACGACATGGTCGCGGCTGAGGTCAAAGCGGTGCGAGAGAGCGTCGGCATTATGGATGTCACCGCATTCACCAAGGTCGAGGTTTCGGGGCCAGAGGCCTATGCCCTGCTGGATCGATTGACAGCCAACCGGATGCCGCAGAAAGTTGGCTCGATCACTCTGACCCACATGCTGAACCGCCGTGGCCGGATCGAGTTGGAGACCACGATTGTCCGCATGGCCGACGACCGGTTCTATCTGGTCTGTGCGGCCTTCTTTGAACAGCGCCTGCTGGATCATCTGGCGCAGCAGCGCGCGGATGAGGACGTGCAGATCACCGCTCTATCCTCTGACTGGTCCGCCCTGTCACTGAACGGCCCACGGTCGCGGGACGTGCTGGCGCGCAGCACCGATGCCGATCTGAGCAATGCCGGATTCCGTTGGCTATCCGCGCAGGAGATCACCATCGCAGGCCGCAAGGTTTGGGCCTTCCGTATGTCCTATGCCGGTGAGTTGGGCTGGGAATTGCACATGCCCAACGCCGCCTGCCTCGACGTTTACAACGCGCTTTGGGCTGCGGGTGAGGCGTTTGGCATCACCGACTATGGCAGCTTTGCCATGAACGTGATGCGGATGGAGAAGGGTTTCAAAGGCGCAGGTGAGCTGACCAACGAAGTTACTTTGGCCGAAGCCGATGTGCTGCGCTTTGCCCGCACCGACAAAGAGTATCTGGGCAAGGACAGGACACTGAACACTGACCTGCCGTGGGTCTGTGCTTACCTCGAGATCGAGCCGGATGGTGAGATTGACGGGCATGGTGGCGAAGCTGTCATGTTGAACGGCAAGGTCGTGGGCTCTACTGCCTCAGTGGTTTATGGCCATACCGTGGGCAAAATCCTCGCCTTTGCCTACATCAAGCCTGAGGCAGCCACAGCCGGGACCGAACTGCAAGTTGTAGTTCACGGTAAACCGCGTGCAGCCCGCGTTTTGGGCGAACCAGCCTATGATCCCGAAAGCCTGCTGCCGCGTACCGACGCCATTCTGGAGACTGCATAATGAGCTTGTCCGACACAATGAAAGCCATGGTCACAATGGGCCATGGCGGCCTGGAGCAGATGGTGCTGCACCAAGACTGGCCGCGTCCTGAACCCGCCGCCGGAGAGGTGCTGATCAAAGTTGCGGCCTGCGGTTTGAATAACACGGACGTGAACACGCGATCGGGCTGGTATTCCAAAACGGTCACCGACGCGACCACCGGCGGAGCGTTCGAAGAGGTTGGCGAAGAGGACCCCACTTGGGGCGGCAATCCTATCACCTTCCCTCGTATTCAGGGGGCTGACATCTGCGGTCACATCGTAGCCGTAGGCGAAGGTGTCGATCCCAGGATGATCGGCGAACGTGTCATCACCGATGGTTGGCTGCGCGACCCGTCGGACCCGGGCAACATGGATAAGACCGGGTATTTCGGCTCGGAGCGGGACGGCGGGTTTGCCGAATACGCCACAACTCTGGCTGTAAATGCCGTACCGATTCAGTCCGACTTGTCGGACGCCGAACTTGCCACGTTCTCGTGTTCCTATTCGACGGCTGAGGGCATGCTGACCCGCGCCAATGTTACCGACGCCGATACAGTTCTGGTGCCAGGGGCCTCAGGCGGGGTCGGCGGCGCGTTGGTACAACTTGCCAAACGCCGGGGTGCACGGGTCGTCGCAATGGCATCGGAAGCGAAGCATGCGGATGTGGCGGACTTGGGGCCGGACGTTATCCTGTCGCGCGCTCCGGATAACCTGCGTGCTGCCCTTGGGGATGAAAGGATCACCGTTGTCGCTGACGTAGTCGGTGGCCCTTACTGGCCGAACCTGATCGACATTCTGGAGCGCGGCGGGCGCTATACCTGTTCAGGCGCGATTGCCGGTCCGATGGTCGAATTCGACCTGCGTACGTTCTATTTGCGCGATCTGACCTTCACTGGATCGACCGTGATTGACCCTCAGGTGATGCGGAACCTTGTGAAATACATCGAGGCCGGAGAGATCAAGCCTGCGCTGGCAGCTACTTATCCTTTGGAAGAACTGCGCGAGGCTCAGGCCGCGTTCATTGCCAAACAACACACCGGCAACATCGTGGTGATCCCATGACGATGGACGACGTTCTCGAGGCTGTTCGACAACTGCACCAATCGCATCCTGAGCTTGCAGCCTTCGGTGCCTGGCCTGACGACCTTGTGGCGGCGGATCTGAACCCAAACCAAATTCCGGCCGTGGAATTGGTTCAGCAAACCGAGTTCCCGACCGAGGGTGCTACGCGATCCTTGTCTGATGCGATTAAGGCAACAGCGCATCTGGCACAGTGGAAGCACACCTATACCGAAGAAGAGGTCGGAGCCGATTTTCTCAATCGCTATGGATACTACGAGTTGTTCGGCCCGACCGGGCATTTCCAGTCGACCCAGTTGCGCGGCTATGTCGCCTATTGGGGCGCGGGCCTGAATTATGATTGGCACAGCCATCAGGCTGAGGAGCTTTACCTGATCGTAGGCGGCGGAGCGACGTTTCGGGTGGAAGGGAGCGAAGCCTATGTCGGCCCGAACCAGACGCGCCATCACGAAAGCTGGCAAAGCCATGCGATGACCACAACCCAAGAGCCGATCCTGACATTTGTTCTCTGGCGCGGTGAGGGAATGGGCGATTTGCCAAAAATGGACGCCGCATGAAAACCACCCGTATCCGTGTCTTTCAGACCGGCCTTCCTTATGTTGGCGGGGCCTATGTCTGGGGCGCGGGCAACGCGATAGAAACGGCCATCGCCTCGGTAGTTGTCATCGATACGGATGCCGGTCTGCAGGGTTGCGGCGAATTCACGCCCTGTGGTGAGAACTACATGGTTGCGCATTCCGAGGGCGTGGCGGCGCTGGCCCGATTGGTTGCGCCTAAGTTGCTGGGCGAAGATCCGCGACAGGTGGGGCGGATAGAACAGCTGATGGACAATTTGGTTCAGGGGCATGGATACGCCAAAGCTCCGTTCGATGCGGCGTGCTGGGACATTCTGGGCAAGGCCTGTGATCAGCCCGTCTGGATGCTGCTCGGCGGCAAGCTGACGTACGGCGCGCCGATGTATCGGGTCGCGCCGCAGAAAGCGGTGGATGAGACGGTGGCCGAAATGGACCGATACCGTGCGCAGGGGTATCGACAGTTTCAGGTCAAAGTCGGTGGTGACTGGACCACCGACATTGACCGTATTCGTACAACTGTACCGCTGCTAAATCCGGGCGAGAAGGCGATGGCCGATGCAAATCAGGGCTGGCGCGTCGACAACGCGATCCGGGTCGCGCGGGCAACGCGGGAGCTGGATTACATCCTGGAACAGCCCTGCCGGACTTATGAGGAATGTCAGCAGGTGCGCCGTGTCGCCGAGCAACCGATGAAGCTGGATGAATGCCTGACCGGCATGCATATGGCACAGCGCATCGTCGCGGATCGCGGGGCCGAGATCTGCTGTCTCAAGATTTCGAACCTTGGCGGACTCAGCAAGGCGCGGCGGGTGCGGGATTATCTGATCGAAAACCGCATACCGGTGGTCAGCGAAGACACATGGGGCGGAGAAATCGCAACCTCGGCTGTCGCCCATTTTGCGGCCTCGACACCGCCCGAATACCTGCAAAACACCACCGACCTGATGAACTACAACACGCGATCTACCGGAATTGGCGGACCAATGTCGCGGAATGGCAAGCTCTATGCCTCAGATACACCAGGAATGGGCGTAGTGCCTGATTTCGAAAGCCTCGGTGCACCGATTGAGGAGTTCAGCCTATGAGACCGCAAGCCATTGCAACCCAGATGATCGATGACGCCCGCGTTCGGGTGACGCGATTTGACTTTGCGCCCGATGCCGAAACGGGGTGGCACCGTCACGCAATGGATTACGTCATCACGGCGGTCACCGATTGCCATATGCGGCTGGAATTGCCCGACGGCTCGGTCAACGAGGTTACGGTTCCTGCGGGAACCGCCTATCGCCGAGACGAGGGTGTCGAGCACAACGTGATCAATGCCGGGGACGAACCGATGTCCTTTGTTGAGGTGGAACTGAAATGAAAATTACCCGAATCTCGGTCTATCATGTCGATCTCCCGCTCGAGCATCCGTATTGGTTGTCCGGTGGCCGGCTAAAGTTCGAAGTGCTGGATGCGACGCTGGTCAAGGTCGAAACGGATAGTGGCCTGACCGGTTGGGGCGAAGGTACGCCTTGGGGGCACACATATGTTCCCGCGCATGGCCCAGGCATTCGCGCGGGGATCGAAACGATGGCACCGTTCATTCTGGGCCTTGATCCGCGTCGGGTGCTGGATGTCGAGCGGGCGATGGATATCGCCTTGCCCGGCCACCTCTATGCCAAAAGCCCGATCGATATGGCCTGCTGGGATATTGCCGGGCAAGCGGCGGGAATGCCGATTGCAGATCTGATGGGCGGCGGGTCGCGGACACCGCGTCCGATTGCATCCTCGGTGGGGGCCAAGACAGTGGATGAAACCCGAGAGGTGATGGAGCGCTATCGCAGCCGGGGCTATGTCGCCCATTCGGTTAAGATCGGCGGCGATGTGGAACGTGATATTGCCCGCGTGCGGGATGTGGAAAGCATCCGGCGACCGGGAGAGATCGTCCTCTATGACGTCAACCGTGGCTGGACCCGCCAGCAAGCCCTGCGCGTCATGAGCGCCTGCGAGGATCTGAACGTCACTTTCGAACAACCCGGCGAGTCACTGGACGACATCGCAGCCATTTCGGGCCGCCATGCCTCGCCTGTTTCCGTGGATGAGAGCCTGGTGACCCTGCAAGATGCCGCGCGGATTGCCCGCGACGGGCTGGCCGAAGTGTTCGGGATCAAGCTGAACCGCGTCGGCGGTCTGACCAAGGCCGCCCGGATGCGGGATATCGCGCTGGCGCATGGGATCGACATGTTCGTGATGGCCACGGGGGGCTCGGTTCTGGCCGATACCGAGGCGCTGCATCTGGCGGCGACGATCCCGGATGACAATTGCCGCGCCGTCTGGGCCTGCCAGGACATGATCACCGTCGATATCGCTGGCGGTCGGGGTCCACGCAACATCGACGGCCACCTGCACCTGCCGGAAACGCCGGGGCTTGGCGTACACCCGGACGAGGATGCGCTGGGCGATCCGGTTGGAGTCTACCAATGAGGATCACCAAGATAACGCTTTGGTCCGTCGACCTGACCAGTCACGAAACCTATCATATGGCCGAAGGCAAATCCTGCGCGACGGTCAAAAGCCACATCCTGTGCCTGGAAACCGATACTGGTCTGAAGGGCTGGGGCGAGGTTTGCCCGATCCCACATTACTTGCCCGCCTACGCCGATGGCGTTCCTGCGGCTGTGACTGAGATGGGGCCGGAAATCCTGGGCATGTCGCCCTTCGGTGTCGATGCGCCAATGCGCAAGCTGGACGGGTTTTTGCTTGGGCATCGTTATGCCAAGTCCATGGTCGATATCGCCCTTTGGGACCTGTTTGGGCAAGCCTCGGGCCAGCCGGTGTATGCGTTGCTGGGGGGGCGGACGCGAAAGGACATGCCGCTTTATCATTCGATCACCTGCATCGCACCGGATGACATGGCGCGGATCGCCAAGGCGGCCTATCAGACCGGCATACTCCAGTTTCAGGTCAAGCTGGGGGTCGAAGGCGACTGGCAGGCTGATGCGGAACGGCTGATCAAGGTGCGCGAGGCCGTGGGGCCGGGTCCGCTCGTTTATGGCGACTGGAACTGCGGCGCCTCGCGGCTGCAGGCTACGCGCACAGGACGGGCCGTGGCGCATCTGGATGTGATGCTGGAGCAGCCCTGCAAAACGCTTGAGGACTGCGCGGCCGTCCGGCAGGCAACCGGCCTGCCTATGAAGATCGATGAAAACGCCCATGATCTGGCCTCGCTGCTAAGGGCGCATGAACTGGGCTGTATGGACACCGTTGCGCTGAAGCTGTCGAAGTTCGGCGGCTTGTCGGCCATGCGCCGCGCGCGGGATCTGACCGTACATTTGGGCGCTGAGATATGCGCCGAATGCACATGGGGGTCGGATATCGTAACAGCCGCATCGCTGCACTTTGCGGCCTCGACCCCGCATGGGTCGTTGATGAACACCTGCGACTTGTCCTCTTATGTGTCCCCGCGCATCTGCCCGGACGCACCAAACCGTGACAACGGCCGGATTGCTCCGACCGAAGGTCCGGGGTTAGGTGTTGTGCCAGACCCCGAAGTGCTTGGCCTGCCAATATTGGAGATCGTTTGACATGCTGAAAATCAACACCCAATCCGAATGGATTGCCCGCGCAAACGAGGTTCTGCCTGCCGGAGGATTCGGTAACTTCGATCCGGGTATCATCATCGCGCGTGGCGAAGGCAGTCATGTTTGGGATGAGGATGGCAACGAATACATCGATTACCTGATCGGGTCCGGCCCGATGCTGCTGGGTCATGGCCATCCCGAAGTGATGGAAGCCGTGCTCGAACAACTGCCCAAGGGCATGACGTTCTTTGCCAACAACGCCAGGGGCATCGAACTAGCTGAGGCCATCATCGATGCCGTGCCATGTTGCGAACAGGTCCGTTTCGTGGCCTCGGGCGGTGAGGCGGACATGTACGCGATCCGATTGGCGCGGGCTTATACCGGTCGAAGTAAGATCCTGAAATTCGAAGGCGGCTATCACGGGATGAGTGCCGAGGCACAGATGAGCTTGGCCCCCAGTCGTCAGGTCAACTTCCCGCAAGCTGTTCCAGACAGCGCAGGCATTCCCGATAGCGTGGCCGGCCAGATGCTCATTGCGCCTTTCAACGACCTGGAGGCCGTCGCCAACCTGCTGGCCGAGCATGATGATATTGCCGCAATAATGGTCGAGCCGTTGCAACGGATCATCCCTCCGGAGCCCGGCTACCTGCAGGGATTGCGCGATCTGTGCGACAAACACAGTGTTCTGCTGATTTTCGATGAAATCGTCACCGGATTTCGCCTTGCTTATGGCGGTGCGCAAGAGAAGTATGGCGTGACGCCGGACATTTGCACTCTGGGTAAAATCACCGGTGGTGGCTTTCCTCTGGCCGCAACGGGGGCAAGTGCCGAGACTATGAAGCATTTCGACAAGGGGCAGGTTGGCGAGGAAGGCTGGCTGATGCAGCTGGGAACCTTGTCCGGCAATCCCGTCGCCTCGGTCGCCGGGCTGAAGACGATGGAAATCCTGCGGCGCGATGGCGTCTATGACCAACTGCGCGGGATCGGGTCGCAGTTGCAGCAGATACAGGTGGACGAACTGAACAAGGCCGGTATCCCGCATCAGATCTGCGGCGACGAGACCCTGTTTGACGTCTATTTTACCGACAGGGATTGTCGCGATTACCGCAGTGCCAAACACGACGATCCGCAACGCAATGTCCTCTATAACGGTGCATTGCGCGCGAACGGGATCTTCAAGGCTCCGGGTAAACTCTATCCCTCGCTGGCTGTAACCCAGGCCGATCTGGATCAAACGCGGATGGCGGTCGAAAAGGCAGTTCAGGCGATCTGCGCTGAATAAGAACCAAAACGTCATAAAAATAAAGTGGGCCGCTGTCTAATATGACAGCGGCCCTAACTGATTGGACTTCTGGGTCTGGTCTCGCCCCCTCGAATACCACTTAAAAGAGAACGGTTTAAAAAAACTTTCGACTTCTTCGAGACCGACCCGACTTCTCAATCGGTATGAATTCTTTATGTACCATCTGCGGCACTGCCTCAGTGAAGTAGTTCACTTTTCATAAACTTTTTTATTTTTTCCAATCAAAAAACCCGGGTCCCGCCTGTTTCAAAAGGGATTCTGCCATGACGCGACCTATTTCCGGGCCGTCTTTGACCGAACCGGTGATGTCTTCGGATATGGATTCGGACCCATCGGGGCGCAAAACTTCACCGCGTAGACGCAATTGGTCACCTTGAATTTCCGCCAAACCCGCGATTGGTGTTTCGCATGACCCATCCAGTGCGGCCAGCAATGCGCGTTCCGCAGCCAGCCGTTTGCCGGTTGTAGCGTGGTGGATGGCCTCTAGCATATTGGCAGCCCGAGAATCGTCGCTGCGGCGTTCGATGCCGATCGTGCCCTGTGCAATGGCTGGCAGCATGTCTTCGACGGCGATGGCAGTCGCTGGGACTTCATCCATATTCAGACGCCGGATGCCGGCCATCGCCAGAAACGTGCAATCGGCCACTCCATCCGCCAGCTTCTTGAGACGGGTTTGCACATTGCCCCGAAATTCGACCACGTTCAGGTCCGGGCGACGGTTCAGCAATTGCGCGCGCCGCCGTAGCGACGACGTGCCGACCACCGCGCCCTGTGCAAGGTCGTGGATCGAATTCAAACTGGGTGAGATAAAGGCGTCGCGCACATCTTCACGCAGCAGGAAAGTATCCAGTACCAGCCCCTTGGGCTGTTCAACCGGCATGTCCTTGGTTGAATGCACAGCGATGTCGATATCTCCGCGCAGCATCGCCTCTTCGATTTCTTTGGTGAACAGGCCCTTGTTGCCAATCTCTTTCAATGGACGGTCCGCATCAATCATGGCGCGGTTGTCGCCGGTGGTTTTGATCACCACGATCTCGAACGCGTCTTCGGGCAGATCAAAGGCTTTGCCCAGTCGCTCACGGGTTTCATAAGCTTGCGCCAGCGCCAGCGGTGAGCCACGAGTGCCGATCTTGAGCGGTGATGCGGGGGTTGGCAGGGTCAGTGTCATATGCACAGCTTTAGTCGCGTCACATTGCCCTGACAATGGGGGCAGACCTTGACAAATTGACGCCGAAGGCAGACCCGTTTGCCGCAAACCAGACGAGTGGGGACAAAGATGGCCGAGACAAAGAAACTGCTGCGGGCGCTGGCTGGCGAAGTACAGGACGTGCCACCGATCTGGATGATGCGGCAGGCGGGGCGTTATTTGCCGGAGTACCGCGCAACCCGGGCGCAGGCCGGGGACTTTTTGTCTTTGTGCTATAACCCCGAGTTGGCGGCTGAGGTGACGTTACAACCGATCCGCCGCTATGGCTTTGACGCGGCCATTCTGTTTGCTGACATTCTGTTGGTGCCGCAAGCGCTGGGTGCGGATCTGTGGTTTGTCACAGGTGAGGGGCCGCGGTTGTCGACGATCACTCAGCAATCCGATTTCGATGCGCTGAAACCGGTATCGGATATCCATGCAACCTTGTCGCCGGTGTACGAAACAGTGCGAATCCTTTCGCGAGAATTGCCATCCGAGACCACCCTTATCGGGTTTGCAGGCGCACCGTGGACGGTTGCGACCTACATGATCGCCGGGCGCGGCACGCCGGATCAAGGCCCGGCGCATGCGCTGCGCGAAGAGAACACAGAGTTGTTTGAGGCATTGTTGGATCGGATCACGCTTGCGACAATCGAATACCTTTCGGCGCAGATCGAGGCCGGTGCAGAAGTTGTCAAAATATTTGACAGCTGGGCGGGGTCGTTGAAAGGCGTGGCGTTTCAGAAATATGCCGTCGAACCTTGCCGTGTCATTACGCAAGCCATCAAGGAACGCCATCCTGGAATCCCTGTAATCGGGTTCCCGCGCGAGGCGGGCGAAGGTTATGTCGGCTTTGCCAAGGCCACTGGCGTAGACTGTGTTGCACTGGATAATTCGGTTTCGCCGGAATGGGCAGCCAAGAATGTGCAAGCGGATGGCTGTGTACAGGGCAATCTGGCATCTTCACACATGGTGACAGGTGGCCAGGCGCTGGTGGATGAAACGCGTCAGATTGTTGAGGCGTTTTCGAAAGGACCGCATATTTTTAACCTGGGTCACGGGATCACACCCGATGCCGATCCTGACAACGTTCAGTTGATGATCGACACGGTGCGTTCGTGGCGGGACGGGTAGAGGGGTCAGCCCTTCTTGGCCTTCGGCCAATTCAACCCAGGTTTTTTTCAGCCGGGTGAAGGTCTGCGCGTGCGCTTGCGGAAAGCTGATCAAGAATGTCCTGCCTGTGTTCGCCCCGGCGGGGGCTGGGTTTGGGGCGCCAGGTTTCGGTTGAAAAGCGGGGCGCCGCAGCAGCTTGCAGTGCCCCGTGATGGTCGATCCAGGTTTGACGTTCGGTGTTCATGGGGTGAGCCTGTGCCTCGATCGGGTCGAGCACGGGTGCAACACAAGCGTCAGATCCCCAGAATATCTTGGCCCAGTGGGCGCGCGGTTTGGCTGCAAAAACCTCGGAAAGGCGCTGTGTAAGGTCCGGCCACAGTGCCGGGACAAATTGTTTTTGGAAATCGGGATCTTCGGTAAGCCCCAGTTTTTCCAGGAATTCGCTGTAGAACTTTGGTTCAAGACACTGAACTGTGATGAAGCCCCCGTCCAAGCACGTGTAGGTACGGCTCCAATGTGGGCCATCCAGCAGGCTTTGACCGCGGGTTTCGGATAGATTGCCGGTTTGCCGCAAACTCATCAGCAGGTTCATCATATGCGCCGAGCCGTCATAGATGGCGGCATCGACAATGGTGCCCTGTCCGGTGCGCTGTGCGTTGAGAATTCCGGCCAGAATGCCCGTGACAAGGTACATCGCGCCTCCGCCGATATCCCCGACCAGAGTCGCAGGTGTCTGCGGGGGTTGGCCTGCTGCTGACGTGTACCACAGTGCCCCGGACAGCGAGATGTAATTCAGATCGTGCCCAGCGGTGTCCGATAGCGGGCCATCTTGGCCCCAGCCGGTCATGCGGCCATAGACCAATTTGGGGTTCGAAGCATTGAAGGTTTCGGGACCCAGACCCAATTTTTCCATCACGCCGGGGCGGAACCCTTCGATCAGCGCGTCGGCGGAATCGATCAGGCGTTTGGCGATGTCCAAATCAGCGGCATCCTTCAGGTTCAAATCAATCGAGCGTTTGCCGCGGTCCAGGACAGACTGCTCGGGCATACCCGGTACAGCGGGCTGTCCCTTGCGATGAATCGTGATGACGTCCGCCCCCAGATCGGCCAGTAACATGGCTGCAAAAGGGCCCGGACCCAAACCTTCGATTTCAATAATCCGTAATCCGCTGAGCATGGGCCTTCTCCTTTCGGGGCAGGTTTTCGGGGATACACAAGGATTGCAAGACTGGATTCTGCTTACTTGCCAGATGGTCACGCGGTCCTTAGCGTTCTGAACGGGATGGAGAGCGAGGCTCGGATGCGGTTGTGGGTCATTTTTGGTAGCGCCGTTGCGCTGGCTGTGTTGGTGGGCGTTTTGGCGCGCTTGCATCCGCCGGGCAGTTTGAAGTTGGCGGCGGGGCCTGACGGCGGCGCATATGCGGCGGTCGCGCAGGACTATGCGACGATTTTGGCACGCGACAATGTTCAACTTGAGATCCTTGATACTGCAGGTTCTGTTGAGAATGCTGAACTGATGAACGCGGGTGAAGTCGATGCTGCGTTTCTACAAGGCGGTATCCGCGTTGACCCCAACAAGGCCGAGGCCATCGGGGCAGTGTTTTTTGAACCTGTTATCTTTCTGGTTAACGAAGGGGCTAACATACCCCGAAATCCGGCACTTTGGTCTGGTCTTAGGATCAACAGCGGCGAGCCGGGTTCTGGCACGGCTGCGGCCTTTCGGGACTTTGAAAAGGCGGTGGGTTTGAGTGAGGCGGATAACAGGCATCTATCGATCCCCTATGCCGATGCGGCAGCGGCCTTGTTAGCCGGAGACCTGGATATCGCTGTCTATGTTGCCCCCATCGAAGCCCCCTATTTGAAAGCGGCATATGAGGAACCAGGGCTGCGTGTGATGGCACTGGATCACGTTCAGGCAATCTCACGCCGGTTGGAATATGCCACGGTGGTAACGGTGCCGGCAGGAGGAATGTCGCTGGCCCCGGTTCTTCCGCCACGACCGGTGGAGCTGATCGCAATTGAGGCCCGTTTGGTCGTGCGGCCGGATTTGCACCCCGCGTTGATCAACCGCCTGACGATGGCGGCAATCGAACTGCACAGCACACGCGGAATTATCGCCGATCCGGGGGCGTTCCCCAATCTTGAAGGAGCGGGAATGACGGTAAGCAATACGGCCCGGCAGCTGATTCTTGATGGTCCTTCGACCTGGCATGACTGGCTTCCCTATTGGGTCGCGGCCCAGATCAACCGGGTTCTGCTATTGTTGCTGCCATTCTTCTTTATCGTAGTGCCTCTGATCCGGCTCGTGCCATTGGCTTATGCCTATGTGATGCGGTGGCGGGTTTGGCAGCATTACCCCGAAATCCGGGACATTGAGGAAGAGCTGGCCAATAACCCCGATATCAAAAAGCTGAGCGAGATGCAGGCGCATCTGAACGACCTGGACGAGCGCCTCGCGACGTTGAGGTTGCCTGCAGCTTATCGGCAAGGGCAATATGATGCACGGTTGCATGTCGAACTTGTGCAAAAGCGGATCGCTGAATTGCAGCAGCACAGCCAGGCCTGATACAGTCGCGTATCCACAAAAAAGCGCAGAACAATGTGCGGAATTGACCTGTTCTGTAGTGATCTGTCGGGGTAGTGTCCCCGCCAGAACAGGGAACGTGCATGACGACAATTCTTTCCATCAGGGATTTACGCAAATCTTACGCCGGTGGGTTTGAGGCCCTGAAAGGTGTTTCGCTGGATATCGAGCAAGGCGAAATTCTGGCGTTGCTGGGACCAAACGGCGCCGGCAAAACGACCCTGATATCCACCGTTTGTGGGATTACCACGCCGACTTCGGGCACCGTTACCGTCGGTGGGCATGACATCCAGACCGAGTTCCGTGCCGCGCGCCGTATGATAGGTTTGGTGCCGCAGGAGATCGCGCTTGAGCCATTTGAGAAGGTCTGGAACACAGTTCGGTTTTCGCGTGGTCTGTTCGGATACAGCAGCGACAATGCCCGGATAGAAGAGATCCTGCGCAAGCTGTCACTGTGGGACAAGCGTAAGAACGCGATCAAGGAACTCTCCGGCGGCATGAAACGCCGTGTGCTGATCGCCAAGGCCCTGGCTCATGAGCCGCGCATATTGTTCCTGGACGAGCCGACTGCCGGCGTGGATGTCGAACTGCGTAAAGACATGTGGGAGATCGTGGCCGAACTGAAACAGGCCGGGGTCACCATCATTCTGACTACGCATTACATCGAAGAGGCCGAGGCCATTGCCGACAGGGTGGGCGTCATTGACAAAGGTGAGTTGCGGCTGGTGCAGGACAAGGACACCCTGATGGCCCAGATGGGCAAGAAACAGATCGAGGTTATGCTGACCGATCCCATCAAGGTCATTCCCGATAGTCTGGCAGCGCATAACCTGACGCTGAACGGCAATGGTGATGCGCTGGTCTATACATATGACACTCATGCGGACCGTACCGGGATCACCACGTTGCTGAACGATGTGGCGCAGGCCGGTCTGGTGCTGCGCGACGTGCAGACCCGGCAGTCGAGTCTGGAAGAGATTTTCGTAAACCTCGTGTCCGGAGAACCCGCATGAACTGGTCTGCCATCGCCGCCATCTACCGCTTCGAAATGGCCCGGTTCTTCCGCACCATGGCGCAGAGTTTTCTGTCGCCGGTCCTGTCGACCTCGTTGTATTTTGTCGTCTTCGGCACCGCGATTGGCAGCCGCATTCAAGAGGTTGAGGGTGTGTCTTACGGCGCGTTTATCGTGCCAGGCCTGATCATGTTGTCGGTTGTGATGCTGGCGATTTCCAACGCGTCATTCGGGATCTATTTCCCAAAGTTTCTGGGCACGATTTACGAGCTGTTATCGGCGCCCGTAAATTTCATAGAAATTGTAATAGGTTACGTTGGGGCTGCCGCCACTAAGTCGCTGTTTGTCGGGTTGGTGATCCTTGTGACCGCCACCTTCTTCGTAGACATACGCATCGAACATCCCTTTGCGATGGCGGCGTTTCTGATCCTGTCCTGCCTTAGTTTTTCACTGTTGGGCTTTATCATCGGGATATGGGCCAGCAATTTTGAGCAGATGTCTTTGGTACCTCAACTGGTGGTCACGCCGCTGATCTTTTTGGGCGGCACTTTCTATTCTATCTCGATGCTGCCGCCGCTTTGGCAAACAATCACCCTGTTCAATCCGGTCGTTTATCTGATTTCGGGCTTTCGCTGGTCGTTCTATGGGTTGGCAGATGTGCCGATTGGTTTCAGCCTGCTGGCGATTCTGGCGTTTACGGGGATTTGTTTGGCCGTGATCGGATGGATATTCAAAACCGGCTGGCGCATTCGCAGCTAGGGTTTGAGGCGAGGGGGCGTTGCATTTTTGCCCTTCATGTGTGGGAATTTGGTTCACGTCGCGTTTTAGGCCCGAACAGTCCCTTGTTTAGCGCAGACCCGCACTCTACATCGGCACCCATGAAACTCAGCCTGCCGTTTGTCAAAAAACAGCCCCTCGTGGCCGTGGTCCGTTTGTCGGGCGCCATCGGAATGGCGGGGCGTGGGTCGTTGAACGACACCGCACTCGCCCCCGTTTTGGAAAAAGCGTTTCGCAAAGGTAAGCCCGCGGCCGTTGCGCTTGAGATTAATTCGCCCGGCGGCTCGCCCGTGCAAAGCTCTCTGATCGGATCGCGTATTCGGCGGCTGTCAGACGAGCTTGACGTGCCTGTCATCGCCTTCGTCGAAGATGTCGCCGCATCGGGTGGATATTGGCTGGCCGCGGCCGCTGACGAGATCTGGGCTGATGACAGCTCGGTCCTGGGGTCGATTGGTGTGATTTCGGCCGGGTTCGGCGCCCACGTTTTTCTGGCGCGACAAGGTATTGAACGGCGGGTACATACCGCAGGCAAATCAAAGTCGATGCTTGACCCGTTTGCACCGGAAAAAGAAGAGGATGTCGCGCGGCTTCAGGGCTTGCTGGGCGATATCCACGAGAATTTCATCACCCATGTCAAAGACCGCCGCGGCGATAAGCTTGATACCAGTGCGGATCTGTTCACGGGTGAGGTCTGGCTGGCCAGACGTGCGCAGGAACTGGGCTTGATCGAGGGCATAGCCCATCTCAAGCCCATGATGCAGGACCGGTTCGGTGATAAGGTGAAGTTCCGCCGCTATGGCCTGCGCAAACCGTTCTGGTCGCGGTTTGGAGCTTCGCTGACCCAGGACGCAATAACCGGGCTTGAGGAGCGGGCGGCCTACGCGCGCTTTGGTCTGTGACGTGATTATCAAGATTGTAACCCTTTTCCTGATCGCTATGGGTGTCCTGGCGATGTTCGGCAAGCTGCGCTTTCCGGGGCAGAAAAGGCTGCAATCTGCAAGATGCCCACGCTGTGGACGGTTCAGGATCGGTAAAGGCCCCTGCGCCTGCGAAAAAGGAGGCCGTACATGACGGCATGGCTGTTATCCGGCCTTGGATTGCTGATCTTGCTGCTGGCGGGTGATGCTTTGGTGCGCGGCGCAGTTAACTTGAGCCTGCGTCTGGGCGTGCCTGCCTTGATTGTCAGCCTGACCATTGTGGCCTTTGGAACCTCGGCCCCCGAGCTGTTGATCGCAATCAGCGCGATCCAGGAAAACGCGCCGGGGATCGCACTGGGTAATGTTGTCGGTTCGAACACGGCAAACATCCTGTTGGTTTTGGGATTGCCGGCCTTGCTGGCCACGCTGCACACCAGCGAATGCAACACTCGAAGAAACTATGTGTTCATGCTGCTGGCCACAGTGTTGTTCATCGGTCTTGCATTCTGCGGCGTGTTCAATCTGGCCAGCGGCGCAATTTTGCTGGCTGCTCTGGGATTGGTCCTGTTCAACGCATTCCGAGATGCGCGCGCACACCGCAAAGCCTGTGGTGAAGCCTGCGCGGAAGAAGATGAGCTGGAAGGTCTGGAAGAAGCCGACCCGGACATGCCGTATTGGAAGCTGTCGATTTATCTGGTCCTGGGTCTTATCGGCCTGCCGATGGGTGCGCATCTTCTGGTCGACAACGCCACGATTATTGCCCGAACCTATGGCGTCAGCGAAACAATTATTGGCCTGACACTGATCGCGGTCGGAACCTCTCTGCCAGAATTGGCAACGACCGTGATGGCGGCCCTGCGCAGACAGGCTGACGTTGCCTTGGGCAACGTGATCGGGTCGAATATGTTCAACCTGCTGGCCATTGTCGGCATAGCCACGCTGTTTGGGCGCATCCCGGTTGACCCGGAATTCTTGCAATTCGATCTGTGGGTCATGCTTGGCGCATCGCTTCTTTTGATACCGTTTGTGTTCCTGAAGAAAGACATCACGCGCGGCTGGGGTCTGCTGTTGACCCTGCTGTATGCGGTCTACATTGTCTCGCTGTTGGCGTAACCTGAAGATAGGGGAAATCCATGGCCCGAGCGTTGGTGACCGGTGCAGGTATCCGTCTTGGCCGAGCAATGACCCTGTATTTGGCAAGGCGGGGATATGACGTCGCTGTACACTACGCGACGTCCGAGCAACCTGCTGCTGAGACCGTGGCAGAGGTGCAGGCGCTTGGGCGGAAAGCGGTTGCCCTGCAGGCTGATCTGCTGGACGAAGCACAGGTCGAAGCCTTGTTGCCCCGCGCGGCGGAGGCGCTTGGAGGACCGATCACCTGTCTGGTGAACAACGCGTCGATTTTTGAATATGACAACCTTCGATCCGCCACGCGACAAAGCTGGGACCGGCATCTCGACAGTAACCTGCGCGCGCCATTCGTTCTGACGCAGGCCATGGCCGCGCAGGGGCTGAAGCCGGGCACGGACGAGGCGGGCGAACCTGTTGCCACCGGTCTGATCGTTAACATGGTAGATATGCGGGTGCGCAAGCTCACGCCAGAGTTCATGACCTATACGATTGCCAAGATGGGTCTGTGGGCGTTGACCCGAACCTCGGCACAGGCGCTCACGCCAGCGATCCGCGTCAATGCGATCGGCCCGGGACCAACAATGCAGGGCCACCGGCAAAGCGAAGAACACTTTCAGGCGCAGCGTGCAAACACGGTTCTGGAACGTGGGTCGAACCCGTCAGATATCACTGCCGCCTTGGGCTATTTCCTGGATGCGCATGCGGTCACGGGGCAGCTTTTATGCGTCGACGGTGGGCAGCATCTGGGGTGGAAAACGCCGGACGTTCTGGGCCTTGAATAGGTAAAACTGCTGCAAGTTTTGCACCGCTCTCGTTTCTGTTACATGCGCGTTACAAAAATGTCTTTTTTTTCATACACTTGCCTTGTGAATGAAAATATTTACCATAAAAACAACAGGTTAAATATTTGCTTATTTTTTGTGCAAATCAAGGATTCCTTAATGAAACAAGGGAAATTCGCCAAGCTCAGAAACTTATCTTCACACTTATCCACAGAAACCGTGGATTTGTTTTCTCTTGATCTGAAGGCCACAAGATTGCAGCCATGGTCAGAGAATCATATCTCAGGCAAATGACAACAGACAGCGACCCGACCCAAGACACTCAAAAGACCGGCTATGCCTGCATTCAGCGGTATGTGAAAACGCTGGACAACTCACCTGGTGTATATCGGATGTTGGATGCGGACAGCCGGGTTCTGTACGTTGGGAAAGCGCGTAATCTCAAGGCGCGTGTGTCGAACTATGCGCGGCCGGGGCATTCGGGGCGGATCGAACGGATGATCGCGGCGACAGCCTCGATGATGTTCCTGACCACAAGGACTGAGACCGAGGCGCTGTTGCTGGAACAGAACCTGATCAAGCAGCTCAAGCCTAAATACAACGTCTTACTGCGCGACGACAAAAGCTTTCCCAATATTCTGGTCGCCAAAGAGCACACCTATCCGCAGATCAAAAAGCATCGCGGTGCAAAGAAAGAGAAGGGGACCTATTTTGGCCCCTTCGCCAGCGCGGGTGCGGTGAATCGGACGCTGAACCAGTTGCAAAAAGCGTTTCTGTTGCGCAATTGCTCGGACTCCATGTTCGATAGCCGGACGCGTCCCTGTCTGCTCTTTCAGATCAAGCGCTGTTCCGGGCCTTGCGTGAACCTGATCTCGGAAGAAGAGTACAGCGAAAGCGTCAAAGATGCCGAGCGGTTCTTGTCTGGCCGGTCGACCAAAGTGCAGGAAGAACTGGCGGAACAGATGATGGCCGCGTCCGAGGCAATGGAGTTCGAGCGTGCAGCCGGACTGCGTGATCGCATCCGCGCGCTGACGCAGGTGCAGACATCTCAGGGCATCAACCCGCGTGGCGTGGCCGAGGCGGATGTGATCGGCCTGTATATGGACAGCGGGCAGGCTTGTGTTCAGGTGTTCTTTATCCGCGCCAATCAAAACTGGGGAAACAAGGATTTCTATCCACGTGTCGGTGCGGATGTGTCCGCGGCTGAGGTGATGGAGGCTTTCCTTGGCCAGTTCTACGACAACAAGGAACCGCCGCGGCAACTGATCCTTTCGGATGCCGTCGAAAACGCTGACCTGATGCAAGAAGCACTAAGCGAGAAGGCGGGACGCAAGGTCGAAATTCTGGTGCCTCAACGGGGTGAAAAACAGGAACTGATTGCGGGTGCGTTGCGCAACGCACGGGAGTCTCTGGCCCGACGGATGTCAGAGAGTGCCACGCAAGCCAAGCTTCTGCGCGGAGTGGCTGAGGCGTTTGATCTGGACAGCCCGCCGAACCGGATCGAGGTTTACGATAACTCTCACATCCAGGGCACCAACGCCGTCGGCGGGATGATCGTAGCAGGCCCGGACGGGTTCATGAAAAATGCCTATCGAAAGTTCAACATTCGGGGCGACGACCTGACCCCTGGTGACGATTTCGGGATGATGAAAGAGGTTCTGACCCGCCGCTTTACCCGCCTGCAAAAAGAGGATCCAGATCGTGACAAGGGGATGTGGCCCGACCTTTTGCTGATTGACGGGGGTGCGGGGCAGGTGAGTGCCGTGCGTGAAATCATGGTCGAGCATGGGGTCGAAGACATCCCCATGGTTGGCGTGGCTAAGGGCGTTGATCGCGATCACGGCAAGGAAGAATTCCACCGTACCGGGCAACGCCCATTTGCGCTAAAGCGCAACGATCCGGTGCTATACTTCATTCAGCGCCTGCGGGACGAAGCACACCGTTTTGCAATCGGCACCCACCGCGCGAAACGTGCCAAGGCCGTCGGAGCAACGCCGTTGGACGAAATCCCCGGAGTTGGTGCCGCGCGTAAGCGTGCCTTGCTGGCGCATTTTGGCAGTGCCAAGGCGGTCAGCCGGGCTAATCTGGCGGATCTGAAAGCGGTCGAGGGGATCTCAGCCGGGTTGGCGCAAAAGGTCTATGACTTCTTCCACGACAAAGGCTAGGCCTTGCGCCCGCGCCACAAGATGTACAGGCCCGAAGCCACGATCAGTGAACTGCCGATCCACATCGTCTGGTCGAGATCTTCGCCAAAGAAGACCACACCCAGGGCGACACCGAACAGCAGGCGGGAATAGCGGAATGGCGTGACGGCGGATACCTCTCCCGTCCGCATGGCTTTCATCAAGGAAGCGTATGCGATTGCGCCAAGACCTACTGCTCCGGCGACATGCAGGCATGTGTGGAAGGGCACTGGCGCAATCGGGGCCTGTTCCCAAAAGCTGTAGGCGAGACCGGCGACAATCACGCTGATAAAGCCGTAGAACCCCAACACTTCGGTTCCAAGACTGGCGGGGGCAACCCGGCTGGCCAGATCGCGACCGGCAAATCCCAACATCCCGAGCACGGCAAGCAGAGACAGGATGGTAAAACTGTCTCCGGTCGGTTGGATGATGATCACTACGCCGATCAGGCCGACGAGAATTGCGCTCCAACGTCTCCAGCCCACGGTCTCGCCGAAAAGAAGCGCGGCGCAGGCAACGACCACAAGCGGCGTGGCCTGAAGAATGACGGTCGCGGACGATAGCGGTGTCAGTGTGATGGCCAGAACGTAGAACAACCGCCCGAGAATTTCGAAAACCGCGCGGATTTTCATTGCCGGCGACAGCACATCGGACTGCAGCAACCGTGTGCCCCGCGCGATGGCGACACAGGCAAAGATCATCGCGCCGCCCGCT
This sequence comes from Ruegeria sp. BI12, assembly GCF_056537985.1. Taxonomy (NCBI): domain Bacteria; kingdom Pseudomonadati; phylum Pseudomonadota; class Alphaproteobacteria; order Rhodobacterales; family Roseobacteraceae; genus Ruegeria; species Ruegeria sp. BI12. The sequence goes on from NZ_JBQFSL010000004.1 coordinate 31,909, forward strand.
CCGAACAGGACCAGAATTTGCCAGATGGGTAAGGCAATTGCCGCCGCTTTCAGCAGCGCGTCTTCCAGAGCAAAACATGCCATCGCTCCGATCATCCACGCGCTGCCGATCAGGTTTGCGCGCGCGTCGGTCTTTATATTCGGGGTCATCTGGTCGTCTTCGCCATTGGGCCTTTTCGGTGGCACTCTGACGACAATCCGGTCCGAGGCCAAGGCCAATATCCGGTGCCGATCTAGGCTGCGGCGCTTTGACCAAGCCTCTGTGATCGGTGCAGTTTTTTTCCGCCTTGTCTTTTCTGTCCCTGACTGGCGATGTAGGGTCCGCTTCATGAAGTGGAACCTGCCGAATATCCTGACCGTCTTGCGCCTGCTGGCCGCGCCCGGTCTGGCCGTAATGTTTCTGTATTTCACCAGACCCTATGCGGACTGGTTTGCGTTGATCCTGTTCTTGTCTGCCGCGATTACCGACTGGTTTGATGGATACCTGGCTCGCGCGTGGAAACAGGAAACCAAGATCGGCGCCATGTTGGACCCGATTGCGGACAAGGCGATGGTGGTGATCGCGCTGATGATCCTCGTGGGTTACTCCGCTGAGCACTGGACGCCCTGGTTGGTGTTGCCTGCCACAGTGATCCTGTTCCGCGAAGTTTTTGTCTCGGGCCTGCGGGAATATCTGGGCGATACAGCTGGAACGCTGAAGGTCACGAAGCTGGCGAAATGGAAAACAACCGCGCAGATGGTGGCGATTGCCATTCTGTTTTCGCAGGGGATTTTCGAACACTACTTTGTGATGGCTACGTTCGGTATGGATGCCGCAACGATGGATCAGGTTCTGACAGGTCAATTGGAAGACCTGAATCATATGCGCTGGCACCTCGAGGCGATGTTCTGGTCCGGTCGCATTGGGCTGTGGCTGTTGTGGATAGCGGCGGCCCTGACATTGATCACCGGCTATGACTACCTACGTAAAGCCATGCCCCATCTGAAGGAGAGCTAAGGGATGGACGTGCTGTATTTTGCATGGGTACGCGAACGGATTGGCCTGCCGAAAGAGCGGATCGAAACCGAAGCCGCAACTGTATCCGATCTGGTCGCCGAGCTCAGCGCGCGCGAAGACCGCTATGCTGCCGCTTTTGCGGACCTATCCGCATTGCGTGTTGCACTGGATCAAGAGCTGTCCGACTTTGACGCATCCCTTATTGGCGTGCGCGAAGTGGCGTTTTTCCCGCCGATGACTGGCGGTTGAAACGATGCGTATTTCGGTTCAGCAGGAAGAGTTCGATCTTGGGGCCGAAGCCAATGCCTTTGCCACCGGAGACGATGCCAATGGCGCCATCGTGACCTTTACCGGCGTGGTGCGCGATCTGGTATCGGGCGATCTGGATGTGATGGAAATCGAACATTACCCCGGCATGACCGAACGGGCGCTGACCAAAATCGCGGAAGAGGCGCAGAGCCGCTGGTCGCTGGGCGATGTTCTGGTGATCCACCGGCACGGGCGTCTGGCTCCGGGTGATCGGATCATGATGGTCGCCACGGCTGCACGGCATCGCAAAGACGCGTTCGAGGCGGCCGAGTATCTGATGGATTATCTGAAATCCCGCGCCCCGTTCTGGAAAAAGGAAATCACGTCGTCGGGCGCGGAATGGGTTGATGCCAAGGATGAAGACGAAAACGCACTGAACCGGTGGTAGGTGCGTTGCCCGGCACCGGGTCAAACAGGTGCCGGGGCTGTTCAAAGCAGGTTAGGTGCTTTGTTCCGTGTTACATTGCCGTGCTGCTTCGATGGCTTTTTTGGTTCCATCAAGGCTTACGGTGAATGCGAACTCTTTTTTCGGAAACACCGTCATTTCGTATTTGTTCATGACGTCATCTACAAACTGGGCGTTATTCGCAAGGATGTACCCGCCGGTATAACCGTCAGCGAGATGCTTGGTCTTCTTGTGCGCTTCAGCTTCGTAGACGTTGCCGTCGAGTGACAGAAATATCTTTTCTTTCTTACCCTTCAGGCCAATGTCGTTCTTCGTGAAGACACCAAGATAGCCCATCTCGTGGTCCTTGGTCAGACCCATCTGAACGACGTTCTGGTTTTCGTCCATACGCTCGATCAGGCAGGACCCACGGGAGTCATCCACAAAGATTGTCCAGCCGGATTCTTCGCCCCAGTTGGTGAAGGTGTCATTCTCTGACGGGATTACATCACTTGACGCCCAAGCGGCAGCAGTGAAGATGCTTAGAGTTGCAGCAGCAGTTAATGATGATTTGAAATTCATAGTACACTCCAATTTTCTGGATAGTGAACAGTGATGTGCGTAGGCAAAAAAACGCACCAATTCATAGTATTGAATTTGTTTTGAAAATTGAAGGCGACCGCCTGTGATCGGCTAATTTGTGCCGACGTATTCATTTGTCATAACTAAGCACAGGCCGCCTAAGACAGCAGTTGCGTTCAGTCCGCGTTGTTGATGCGACCGCGCAACTCTTCAGCCTCTTGCCGGGCAGCGCGCAGACCGTCCATTGCCGCGGCCAGTTCCGCTTCGGTCTGGGTCAGTTGGTTCGTCAGCTCTGCCTCTCGCTGCTGGAGGTATGTGATTGCTTGATCGCGCGTTTCCTCGGCCTCGTGCAGTTCCTGGCTCATGCGGTCCAGATCGGCCACGTCGCTTTGGCGGACGCGCGACAGGCGATGTGCCAGCCAGTTGGCGAACCAACCCATGCAAAAGGCGGCAAACAGTATGACGGCGGTGGCGATGATAAATTCAATTCTGTTCAACTTACTGGTCCCCTGCGCCCGAGTCTGTTTCCGTTTCTGTGGCTTCAGCCTCTGGCTCTGCGTCTTGTGACGTCTCTGTTTCGTCTTCCATCGCTTCCAGCGCGGTTTCGGAATCCGCAATGGGTTCGGGCCGGATCAGACGGAATTCGATGCGCCTGTTTTCTTCACGTCCGGCCTCGGTATCATTGTCGGCGATTGGCTGGGTTTCGCCATAGCCCATCGCGGTAAAGCTAGCTGTGGGCACGCGCCGCGCGCGCAGCTCATTTAAGATGGATTGCGCCCGCGACTGGCTGAGCTGCTGGTTCATCTCTTCGCGGCCCTGGCTGTCAGTGTGGCCCTGAATCTCCAGTCGGATGGGTCCGCATTCCCGCAGGATGTCGGCGATCTGATTGACCGTATCGCGCGATTCGGCGGCGACCGTGGCAGAACCTGGTTCAAACGCGATTTTGGAACCTGCCTGAACCTCGGCGATGCGCTCTTCGCAAACACCCGGGTCGGGCAGCTTGTCTGCGGGCTCGGGTGGTTTTTGATAGGTGATCGACAAGTTGAAATCCTGTGCTTCGCCCAACTTGTCCGACAGCAACCCCGAAATATAAGCCCTGGTTTTGGGATCATGGCTTATGCCACTCAGGGCCACTTCGTCCGGCGTCACGGTCAGCGCTCCGTTGTGCAGTTGCGACAGTGCCTCAAGCCCGCTCAGGACGCGAATGGGCCAATCTGCCGGTAAGTCGGGGGCGATGCGGGTAGCTGTATGGACGTGTTCATAACCAAATGCAGCACGTGCATAGCTGTCGACCATGTCGCGCAGAGTTTCATCACCCAATCGGCCTCGCATTTGCACCAGCCCTTCGGGGCTCCGCGTAGCTGAGAATTCGGGAGGGCCGGATTGGTCTTCCGTCTCGGGTTCCGGCAGAACCGCGTGCAGGGCAAAGACCTCGGGCAGTGCGTTTTCCAGTTCGCCGATCACTTGGTCGAACACCGCGGTACTTGTACCTTCAGCCGCGACCAAGGTGATATCGGCGTCTGATAACGTAACAGTACCCTGACCGATGTCCGACAAGGCCCGAATGCTGAGCACAGCGGCATCAGGCCAACGTGGAGACGGTTCGCCCAGACCGATGGTGCAGGAGTACGGGCCATGCAGACCTGCATCCTGAGCGGCCGCGACGATCCGATCCCGCGCCTTTTCATCCTGGGCTGAGCAGGCGTCGAAACGCCCGCCATTTTCATCGATCAGATAGCGCAGCGTAAAGGGCGTAATGACCGGGCGAGGTGCCGAGATCGACAGGCCAATGCGCAGGCTCGGCGGTGCCGCACGGGTCAACTCTTGCTCGAGCCGCTCTTTTTCCTGCTGGCTGTCGGCAATTGCGGTCACCTTCACAAGACCGGGGCTGGCCGAGATTTTGGCCCTGGGCAAACGGGTCAGCGCCTCGACCGCAAAAGTAATCGCTTCGTCCCATCCTTTCGGCTTTGGATAATCGGCGGTTTCCAACAAATCTGAGACCGGCCCGTCATTCAGCCTGCGCAATCTCTCTGTCAGCGCGTCGCGATCTTCGCTGACCGGGATCAGGCCAATAACCGATATTCCGCTGTCGTTGCGCAGAATCTCGGCTGAAAAGCGTGGCGAGGCCAGCTGCGTCGTGGGTGCGACTTCCATTTCGTCAATGACGCGCGAGGTGTCGACCTCGGTCCCTGCCGCTGTCAGAGCGTTGAATCGTGTGGCCTCATCCGAAGCCGTACCAGTCAGAACGACCCGCAGCCCGTCCGATTGGACCTCGGCCCAGTCATGGCCCTTCAGGTCCAGCGCACGTCGCACGGCGAACTCCGAGGCCTCTTCGACTTTTGTCACGGCAAAACTTGCCGCCAAAAGAGACAGCCCTGCGGACACAAGGAAGACAAATGCAACGACGAAGACATAAGGCAGGCGCATGTGCGGACTATCGACTCCTCGGGTGAGTGTTCGGAACTCTTACAGAGGGCTAGGCCAAGGTGCAATCAGAGCAACAAGGCGACGCAGAGGAAGATCAGCGGAATAAGGCCGGTGTCGCGGTTGGCGCGGAACAATTGCAGCAGTTTGGCGTTGTCCTCAATATCAAGTCCACGCAGTTGCCAGGCCATGTGCCACCCCATCGCCCATGGCCCGGCAAGGGCCACCACCAAGGCTATGATTGATGCCTGTGTCGTTGCCGCGTCGATTATTGCCAGCCCCATAAGCGCCACGGTGGCGACCAGGAAATACTTCAACCATCGTGCAGTGTCGGTTCCAAACAGGCGGGCTGTGGACTTGATTCCGATCAGCTCGTCATCCTCGGCGTCCTGATGGGCATAGATCGTGTCATAGAACAGCGTCCATGCGATTCCGGCCACGTACAGCGTGATTGCGGGTACACCTACGGTTCCCGTGTGCGCAGCCCAGGCCAGCAGGATGCCCCAGTTGAAGGCCAAGCCCAGAAATACCTGCGGCCACCAGGTGAACCGCTTGGCATAGGGGTAGATTGTCACCGGCAACAGCGACAGAACGCCCATTGCAATCGCGGCTTGGTTGAAAGTCAGAAGAATCATCAGCGCCAGCAGGCATTGCAGCCCCATCCAAATCACGGCCTGACGCACGCTGACCTGACCGGATGGGATTGGGCGGGATCGGGTGCGTTCCACCTGCCCATCGAACTCGCGGTCGGTAATGTCGTTCCATGTGCAGCCTGCGCCGCGCATCAGAAATGCGCCGAAAGCGCAACCGATGGCGATCCAAAGGTCCTCCCATCTGGGGTTACCGTCACTGAGGATGGACAACGCCAATCCCCACCAACAGGGAATCAGCAGCAGCCAGGTGCCGATAGGACGATCCGCACGGCTGAGGCGCAGATAAGGGCGGGTGAACGCGGGCGCATAGGTGTCGACCCAGTTGCCGCCGACGGCGTCGGCAACTTGTCCGTCTGGTGTTGGCGCATTGCCTTGCATATGTAAGGTCTCATGAGTGCAAAGATTAGACTGTATGTAGAGCACCCTCTGGGGCAGGGGCAATCGGTTCCTTTGACGCGTGATCAGGCCCATTACCTGTTCGGCGTCATGCGTCTGTCCGTCGGCGGACAGGTCGCGTTGTTCAATGGGCAGGACGGAGAGTGGCTGACCGAGGTGACCGAGGCAGGTAAGCGGGGTGGCGTTTTAACGTGTTTGGAACAGACCAAACCGTTGCAGTTGCCACCCGATTTGTGGTTCCTGTTTGCGCCGATTAAAAAGGCGCGCACGGACTTCATCGTTGAAAAAGCAGCCGAAATGGGCGTGGCGCAGATCATGCCCGTGCAGACCGAATTCACCAATTCTGAACGCATCCGGCAGGACCGCTTGCAGGCTCATGCCGTCGAGGCGGCCGAGCAATGCGGCGGGACTTTTGTGCCCGGAGTTGCCACATTGCAGCGACTGGACCGCGTGTTTGACAGCTGGCCCGAGGACCGCCAGCTCATGTTCTGCGACGAGGCCGAGGTCGGATCGGCCCTGCGTCTGGCCGCGAATGAAAAGGGTCAACCTTGGGCTATTTTGATCGGCCCTGAGGGCGGCTTTTCCGATCGCGAGCGCGCTAGGTTGTCGGCTTTGCCTTTTGCCCATGTTGTCAGCCTCGGTCCGCGCATCTTGCGCGCTGACACTGCCGCTGTCGCGGCGCTGACCATGTGGCAGCAGGCCTTGGGGGATTGGTCGTGACGTGGCGGTTGGCGCAGGAAGAGGATGTGCCAGAAATCGACGGCTTCCTTTTCCGGCACATCCAGACCTCGATGTTCCCATTGGCCAACCTGCGGGATTTTGGCTTGCGCGGTTCCGACCCGCGCGCGGTCAATATGTGGGTTCTGGGCGATGGGCCGCGCGCGGTTTTTGGGATCACGAATGAAGGTATGGTCCTGCCGCAGTGTCCCGAATGCACGGACGAGGAACTCAGCCAAGCGATTCGCCTAATCCGGGGGCGCAAATTGTTCGGTCTGGCGGCAGAGGCCGGCCAGGCGCGCCGGGTTCTTCAACTTGCTGGCTGGGAAAACCGGCCTGCGACCCTGAACAGTGATGAGCCGGGTTTCTCGCTGGATCTAAAAGACCTTGTTATGCCGGACATCACTGGCGCGGAACTTGTATCGCTAGAGGATCTGGACCGGTCTACTGCAGTGGGTTGGCGGCAAGACTACCTGATCGAAGCAATGGGGTTTGACCCTGAGCGGGCGGAACCACAGGCGCAAAAAGACATCGCAGCCTATATCGGACGTGATACCCATCGGGCTTTGCTGGTGGACGGTCAACCAGTTGGGATGACGGGGTTCAACTCGCGGTTAGCCCAAGTCGTCCAAATTGGGGGTGTCTACACGCCGCCGGACTTGCGTGGGCATGGCTATGCGCGACTGGCTGTCGCGTTGCATCTGCGCGAGGCGCGCAGCAACGGCGCAACCCGCGCTGTTCTGTTTGCCGCTAGCGATGCTGCTGCGCGTGCCTATATAGCTATTGGGTTCAGGCCAGCCGGCCACTATTCCCTGATTTTGTTCAAAAAACCTGAGGATACGGCATGAGTTTCATCCGACCCGAAGCCAAATTGGCCCTGTGGCGCTGGCGCGAAGTGCTTGCTGCTGGTGCTGTCCTGCTGGTTGGCCTTAGTTGGATCGGCGGACCCGGTGGGCTGCTGGGTTGGTTGGGTTGGGTTCTTATTGTCGTTTCGATTGCCCTGGCCATCGTTGGCGTTCAGCGTGCCCGCTTTCGTTCGGGCGCCGGTGGTCCCGGTCTGGTGACAATCGACGAGGGCCAGATCACCTATCTTGGCCCTTTGGACGGCGGAATCGTTGCCGCGCGGGAAATCGAACGCCTTGCGCTGGATCCGACTTCGTCCCCGGCGCATTGGGTTCTGGATCAACCGGGGCAGCCTGCGCTTCACATTCCTGTGAATGCGGAGGGGGCCGAAGCACTGTTCGACGTCTTCTCGGCCTTGCCTGGGTTAAAAACCGAACAAATGCTGTCGGAACTGAACGGTGGCGCGACGCACCCGGTGGTTATCTGGGAGCGCACTCCCTCGCGCCCGGCCCATTTGCGGTTGCATTGACACTGGCGCGGTTTAAGACCACGACTGACCAAACGACAGACACAGCAGGATCGGAGCACGGTTCATGTCCATCCCCCAGTCCGGCGGCGGACCGATCGAACGCCATGAGCAACTGGCCGAATATCTAGAATCGGGCTGCAAGCCCAAACAGGATTGGCGTATCGGAACCGAGCATGAAAAGTTCGGCTATTGTAAAGACACGCTGAAGCCACTGCCCTTTGAAGGCGAGCGTTCCATTCTTGCGGTACTTCAGGGCCTGCGTGATCTGCATGGCTGGGCCCCAGTGGAAGAGGCCGGCAAGCTGATCGGGCTGGAAAAAGACGGGGCGAACGTCTCGTTGGAACCCGGCGGGCAGCTGGAGCTGTCGGGCGCGCCGTTGGAGACCATTCACGAAACCTGTGACGAGGTGAACGCGCATCTGCGCGACGTGAAGGATATCGCGGACAAGATCGGTGTTGGGTTCATTGGTCTTGGGGCCGCCCCGATCTGGACGCATGAGGAAATGCCGCTGATGCCCAAGGGGCGCTATCGGCTGATGAACGACTACATGGAAAAGGTCGGCACAATGGGCCGGTCGATGATGCGCCGGACTTGCACGGTTCAGGTCAATATCGACTTTGGGTCCGAGGCCGACATGGTGCAGAAACTGCGCGTTGCACTGGCGTTGCAGCCGGTGGCAACCGCTCTGTTTGCCAATTCACCGTTCTTCGAAGGCAAGCCCAACGGCCAGAAAAGCTGGCGCAGCTATATCTGGCGGCATCTGGATGATGCACGCACCGGCATGCTGCCCTTCGTGTTCGAGGACGGATTCGGGTTTGAAGCCTGGGTGGAATACGCCTTGGATGTGCCGATGTATTTCGTCTATCGCGACGGTAAATATATCGACGCGCTGGGCCAGTCCTTCCGGGACTTTTTGCAAGGCAAACTGCCTGCGTTGCCAGGCGAAACGCCGACGCTGTCTGATTGGGCAGATCACCTGACGACAGCCTTCCCCGAGGCGCGGATCAAAAAGTTCATGGAAATGCGCGGGGCAGATGGTGGACCGTGGCGGCGCCTGTGCGCCTTACCCGCATTCTGGGTCGGTCTGACCTATGATCAGGGCGCGCTCGACGCGGCTTGGGATCTGGTAAAAGGCTGGGATGCTGAAACCCGCGAAGCGCTTCGGGTCGCTGCAGCTCAGGACGGTTTGCAGGCGCAGGTCGGCAAAATCAACATGCACGATCTTGCCGGCGAGGTCGTTTCAATTGCTGAGGCTGGCCTGAAATCCCGCGCCTTCCCCGGTGCCGGTGGGCTGGTGCCGGATGAGACACATTTCTTGAACGCGCTGAAAGACAGTATCGAAACCGGTAAGGTTCCGGCGGATGAGTTGCTGGATCACTACAATGGCGACTGGAACGGCGATCTGACCAGGATTTATCCCGATTTCAGTTACTGAGCCGTCTCCGGGTTCTGTTGCTCTTAAGTGAACTTTTGCCAATTAATTCGATGTGACCTTGCCAATCGGCGGGGTTCATCGGGTATTGTGGGCAAGGTTTTCCCGAGCGTGATGGCATAATGGCCCGTATCAGCGAACTGCACTATTCCAATGCTTACGCCGCGCAAAGCGGTGTGTCGGAGTTTCTTGAAGTCGCGCTGAGATCCGATGAGGATCCGGCTAATTTCACAGTGTCATTCTATCAGGCGAATGGCCAGGTTGGCATCGAGATCCCACTGGACCACCCGTCGGTTCAAGTCTCGATAGACCCCGACAATAACGAACGGGTCTTTGTGATATCCGCGGATTTCTTTCCGATCCTGCTGACAGATCCCAATGGCGGCGGTCCTAACAACTACGAAGCTTACGCGCTGACCAATACGTCCACAGGCGAGGTCATTGATTTCTATGATATCGGCGGTGGAACCACGAATATCGTAGCCCAAAACGGGTTGGCCGCAGGGGAAACATCGGAAAATCTGCCGGTTCTTGTGGGGCCGAACCAGACTACGACGACCTTGCAATTCAACCAGCCTGATCCCGACACACTAGTATATGCGCCGCTTTCGCCCGGCGATAGCGGCGCACAGTGTTTCGCAGCCGGTACATTGGTCGACACGCCGGATGGTCCGCGCAGGGTAGAAACTCTGATCCCCGGTGATCTTGTGGTGACGCAGGACGATGGTGCCTGCGCAATACGCTGGACTGGTGGCCGCACCGTATCCGGGCGGGGTCGTTTTGCGCCGGTTCGCATCCACGCCGGGGCGTTGGGGGCTGAAAGAGATGTGTACGTCTCGCCGCAACATCGTCTGCTGGTGGCGGGGTGGCAAGCGCAGCTGCTGTTTGGAGAAGATGAAGTGCTTGTCCCAGCCAAGTCGCTGATCAACGACACCTTCATCACATCCGCGCCTTGCGACATTGTCCACTATGTCCATCTGTTCTTTGACCGGCATCAACTGGTGTCGACCTCCGGCCTGATCTCGGAAAGCTTCTTCCCTGGCGCGCAGGCTTTATCCAGCCTTGATCGCGACGCTGCTGATGAACTGTTCGCCTTGTTCCCCGAGCTTCTGGAACAACCTCAAACCTATGGCCCGACCATTCGCCCCGTGCAGTGCGGCCCGCAAGCGGCAATGCTGCGGGCGATCTGATCCGTCCCTCTTGCTTTCGCGGACTGCTGTGATAGCAGAGCCTCAACAGCATTCAGGGAACCGTCATGGACGATCTTAAGGCAAAATATCTGGGTCAGATCGCCGATGCAGGCGACGAAAACGCACTCGAAGCGATCCGTGTCGCAGCTGTCGGTAAAAAGGGCGAGGTCGCGCTGAAGATGCGCGAGCTGGGCAAGATGACGCCCGAAGAACGCCAGGTTGCAGGCCCCGCGCTGAACGCCCTAAAGGATGAGATCAACTCGGCGCTTTCGGCCAAGAAAGCCGCTTTGGCCGATGCCGCGCTGGACGAACGCCTGCGCACAGAATGGCTGGATGTGACTCTGCCAACCCGCGCGCGCCGTCAGGGCTCCATCCACCCGGTCAGCCAGGCGACCGAGGAACTGACCGCGATCTTTGCCGAACTCGGCTTTTCGGTCGCCGAAGGGCCGCGGATCGAAGACGACTGGTACAACTTTGACGCCCTGAACATCCCCGGCCACCACCCTGCACGGGCCGAGATGGACACGTTCTACATGCACCGCGCCGAGGGCGACAATCGCCCGCCGCATGTGCTGCGCACCCATACCTCGCCAGTGCAGATCCGCTCGATGGAGAAACAGGGCGCGCCGATCCGCGTGATCTGCCCGGGTGGTGTGTACCGCGCTGACTACGACCAGACCCACACGCCGATGTTCCATCAGGTCGAAGGGCTGGCCATCGACAAGGACATCTCGATGGCGAACCTGAAATGGGTTCTCGAAGAGTTCGTGAAGGCGTTCTTCGAGGTCGATGACGTCGAACTGCGCTTCCGCGCCTCGCACTTCCCCTTCACCGAACCGTCGGCCGAGGTCGATATCCGCTGTTCATGGGATAACGGCCAGCTGAAGATCGGTGAGGGCGACGATTGGATGGAGATTCTGGGGTCCGGCATGGTCCACCCCAAGGTGATAGCCGCCGGTGGGATTGATCCGGACGTCTATCAGGGCTTTGCCTTTGGCATTGGTATCGACCGTCTGGCGATGCTGAAATACGGCATTCCCGATTTGCGGGCGTTCTTTGATAGCGACCTGCGCTGGCTGCGCCACTACGGATTTGCAGCGCTGGATATGCCGAACCTGCATGGTGGTTTGAGCCGTTAGAGAAATTATTGGACGACTGGCTAACAGCATATCGCGATTGGTGGAAACTTAGGGTTTCCAAACTTCCACTGCTTTGGCTGTTATGTTTGTTTCTCGCGCTTTTTGTGTTGCCAACGCTCGCATCGCGGATTTGGGAAAGTGACTCGACTGCCGTCGTGATCGCTTTTCTTGTGTCTGCGCTTCTGTTTATGCCGGGCATTCTTATTGCTGGGCTGGAGTTCTTGCGGACAGGAAGTTTCTTCCTGCGCGAAGGAACCCAAAGAGAGAAAACTCAAGACCTGATCGATAGACGGAACAGCGGTTTTTGGAAGTGGTGGTAGATAGTGTTTCTACTGGTGGTAAACCTTTCGAATTGATCGTTTCAAAGAGCATGCGCGGAGCAAAGCCCGATAGCGCGGCTTGTCACAATCTAGCACGGGGTTGTGACGTGACAGCGGGCGCAGTCTTGCTAGGGTTCGGCATATGATTTACCGATTGCTTTGCCTCCTCTTGCTGACCGCCACACCCACCTTTGCCATGGGGCCATGGAACACCGAATGCCACGGCGATACCGCGTGCGAGCTCGGTGACCGCTCATACCATGTGCTGGAACCTGAGGGTTGGGACGGGGAAACCCCTCTGCCGGTGTTGCTGCATTTCCACGGCTGGGCGCGGCAGGGTAATGTTGTCGTGAACCATGAACGCATTGCAGGCGCGACTAGGCTTCGGGGTGTGCTACTGGTGGCCCCGAACGGGTTGGGCAAAAGCTGGGATTTCTGGACCTCGGACACCGGCGACGTGCCTTTTGCCGACCGGGTGTTGAAGGACGTCGCCAAACGCTATCCGATTGACCCGGACCGCATCTATGTCTCTGGCTATTCGTTCGGCGGCGCGATGGCGTGGCGTTATGTCTGTCAGTCGGGAAATGACACGGCCGCTTTGCTGGCGGTCGCAGGCTCGATCCGCCAGACCGAGGACTGCCCGCAGGCCCCGGCCGAGGTGCGCCATGTGCACGGGACCAGCGATACCGTGATGGATTTCCCTTTTGGGCCGGGCGGGGATACGACCTATCCGGTGGCACTGTGGCGGCAGAAGTTCGGGTGTGAAACAGCGACGCCGCGCGGGGATTGGAGCGTGGTGCCGATCCTGACGCTCAGCCGGGTGGAATGGACCGATTGCGCCCGGGGGCAGGTTTCGCTGGATACGCATCCGGGCGGGCATTTCATCCCGCACGGCTGGATTGGGCGGCAGTTGGATGAGCTGCTGGGACGTGAACCGACATATCCCTGATCATTTGACTTGGACGGGTATTTCCAGCTTGGTTGCCCGGAATGATCCGAAAATGGAACTGCCCGATGAAAACCTTGCTGCTAAGCGCCCTGATCCTTGCATCCACACCTGTTCTGGCGCGAGACACCTACCCGCCGGTCGAGGTTCTGTTGCAGACCGATAAATCCGTGATTGGCGAACCGCTGGAATACCCAGAAGGCAAGGCGCAGATAACCATGGCCATCGTGACCATGCAGCCCGGCCAAAAAACTGGCTAGCACCGGCACGAGGCCCCATTGGCAGCTTACATGCTAGAGGGTGAAATCACCGTGGACTACGGGGATGCCGGGACCAAAACCTACAAAACCGGTGACGCGCTGGTCGAGGCATTCCGTTCACCTCATGCCGGGGTGAACTCAGGTGGTGATATTGCACGGATTCTGGCGGTGTTTGCCGGTGCAGAGGGCGTTTCCAACACGGTCGCGGAAGAGTAGGCACCCAAGCCCCCCGCACCCTCTTTCCCCTGTCCGCAATATCCGTTAAACGCGGTCTGACCCTAGATTGACTGGCGGATACCGACCGATGAAATTCACTCTTTCCTGGCTGAAAGACCACCTCGACACCGATGCGTCGGTGGATGAGATTGCAGAGACGCTGACCGATCTTGGACTGGAAGTCGAAGAAATCGTGAACCCTGCGGACCGTCTGGCAGGCTTTACGCTGGGCTATGTGAAACACGCGGAAAAACATCCTGATGCCGACAAGCTGCGCGTGTGCACGGTCGCGACCGACGAGGGCGATCTGCAGATCATCTGCGGCGCGCCGAATGCGCGCGAAGGGATCACTGTCGTTGTCTGTAAACCCGGCATGTATATCCCCGGTCTGGACCTGACCATTAGCGTCGGCAAAATCCGCGGTGTCGAAAGCTATGGCATGATGGCCTCCGAGCGCGAGCTGGAGCTGTCGGACGAGCATGACGGCATCATCGAACTGCCTTCGGGTGACGTCGGCGACAAGTTCGTCGACTGGCTGGCCGAAAACGAACCCGCGAAGGTCGATCCGATGATCGAAATCGCGATCACGCCGAACCGCCCTGATGCGCTGGGCGTGGCTGGGATCGCCCGCGATCTGGCTGCGCGCGGTGTTGGCACGCTAAAAGAGCGTGATTATGTGCCGGTGCCGGGTGACTTCGAAAGCCCGATCAAGGTGACAATTGATGAGGATACGCTGGACGGCGCGCCGCATTTCACCGGTCGTCTGATCAAGGGCGTCAAAAACGGCCCTAGCCCGCAATGGCTGCAGGATCAGTTAAAGGCAATTGGTCTGCGTCCGATTTCGGCGCTGGTCGATATCACCAACTACATGACCTTCGACCAGAACCGTCCGCTGCACGTGTTCGACGCCGATAAGGTTCAGGGCAACCTGCGTGTTCACCGTGCCAAAGGTGGCGAAAAGCTGGTGGCGTTGGATGAGAAAGAATACACCCTGCAGCCCGGCATGATGGTGATTTCGGACGACAAAGGTCCCGAATCCATCGCTGGTATCATGGGCGGTGAGGAAACCGGCTGTACCGAAGAGACCGTGAACGTCTTCCTCGAAAGCGCGTTCTGGGATCACGTGCAGATCGCGTTGACCGGTCGTGCTCTGAAGATCAACTCGGACGCGCGCTATCGCTTTGAGCGTGGCGTGGATCCTGAGTACACGCTGGAAGGGCTGGAACACGCCACACAGATGATCCTGGATATCTGCGGCGGCGAAGTGTCCAAGGTGGTCGAAGCGGGCAAAGCACCGAACCACGCACGGGCCTACAAGCTGGATGCCGAGCGTGTGCAGTCGCTGGTCGGCATGGACATTCCTGAGGCCGAGCAACGTCAAACCCTGACCCGTCTGGGCTTCCGCCTGGAAGGTGAGATGGCTCACGTTCCCAGTTGGCGTCCCGATGTCATGGGTGAGGCCGATTTGGTGGAAGAGGTCGCTCGGATTGCATCTCTGACCAAACTGCAGGGCAAGCCGCTGCCGCGTATTACGGATGGTATTCCCAAGGCGGTGATGACCCCGTCACAGCGGCGTCAGTCGATGGCACGTCGCACTTGTGCGGCGCTGGGGTACAACGAATGTGTGAGCTATACCTTCATCGATCAGGCCTCGGCCGCGTTGTTCGGAGGCGGGGATGAGGCGACGCAGCTTGAAAACCCGATCTCGTCCGAGATGAGCCATATGCGCCCTGATTTGCTGCCCGGCCTGTTGCAGGCTGCGGCACGAAATCAAGCGCGTGGCTATACCGATGTCGCGCTGTTCGAGGTTGGTCCGGTGTTTCACGATGGTGAGCCTGGCGATCAGAAAACCCAGATCACTGGCCTTTTGGTTGGACGCAGCGGTCCCAAGGATGTGCACGGTGCTTCGCGCCCTGTCGATGTGTTTGACGCCAAAGCAGATGCCGAGGCTGTGCTGGCCGCAATCGGCGCGCCCGCTAAAGTGCAGGTCCTGCGCGACGGTGATGCGTGGTGGCATCCTGGCCGTCACGGCAAGATCTGTCTTGGCCCAAAAAAGGTGTTGGGTGTCTTTGGAGAACTGCACCCGCGCGTGTTGCAGGCGATGGATATCAAAGGCCCTGCGATGGCTTTCACCATCTGGCCGGAAGAGGTGCCTCTGCCACGTAAGTCCGGTGCCACCCGAGCGGCACTGGAATTGCGCGATCTTCAGGCGGTCGAGCGTGACTTCGCCTTTGTCGTCGACGAGGGCGTCGAAGCGCTGACACTGGTGAACGCCGCAGCGGGTGCTGACAAGGCACTGATCGAGGACGTCCGGGTCTTTGACGAGTTTGTCGGCGGTAGCCTGGGTGAGGGTAAGAAATCTCTGGCCATCACTGTTCGCCTCCAGCCGACGGATGCGACGCTAAAGGAAAAAGACATCGAAGCGGTGGCTGAAAAAATCATCGCGAAGGTCACCAAGGCGACTGGCGGCGTTCTGCGCGGGTGATGCCTGGCCGCCTCCGGCTGGAGTTTTTGAAAAGATGAAAGGGCGGCGGCGCCCTTTCTGTTTTTGCGGAGGAGCAAAGATGCTGAACGTTTACTTATCCGGCGAAATCCATACCGATTGGCGGGAACAGATCATCGAAGACGCTCAGGGTCTGGACATCACGTTCAACAGTCCTGTGACTGATCACGCGGCCAGCGATGACTGCGGTGTGACCATTCTGGGGGGCGAGCCAAACAAGTATTGGCACGACCACAAAGGTGCAATGGTCAACGCGATCCGCACGCGCAAGGGCATCGCGGATGCCGATGTGGTCGTGGTCCGGTTCGGTGAAAAATACAAACAGTGGAACGCTGCATTTGACGCGGGTTACGCTGCGGCGCTGGGGAAATCACTGATTGTGCTGCACGGCCCTGATCACCAACACGCGTTGAAAGAGGTGGATGCGGCGGCACTGGCCGTGGCCGAGCAACCGGGCCAAGTCGTTGATGTACTGCGCTATGTTCTGACGGGCGCGCTGCCAAAATAACTCACGCGACGTTTTCCTTGCGTGAATTCAGAGTGCTTTCTACCGTCTGCTTGGGCAGTACGGGGAGACATTCATGGAATTCGACTATGTCATCGTGGGCGGTGGGTCCGCCGGATGTGTTATGGCCGCGCGGCTGAGCGAAGATCCAGACACAAGCGTTTGCCTGCTTGAAGCGGGCGGAGCTGGCGAGGATCTGGTGATCCGGGCTCCGGCCCTTGTGGCGGCCATGGTTTCGGGGCGACCCAAGCTGAATAATTGGGCCTTTGAAACCGTGCGTCAGCCCGGGTTGAATGGTCGCAAAGGGTTTCAGCCGCGGGGCAAGGCATTGGGCGGGTCGTCGGCGATCAATGCGATGCTGTACGTGCGCGGTCACCCCAGCGACTATGATGAATGGGCGGATCTGGGATGCGAGGGTTGGGATTGGGAAAACGTCCTGCCCTACTTTCGAAAGTCCGAAGGCAATGCGCGCGGCGCGGATGACCTTCATGGCGGCGACGGTCCGTTGCAAGTGTCGAACCAGTCCGAGCCGCGGGCGATCTCGCATGCCTTTGTGGAAGCTTGCGGCCAGCAGCAAATTCGCGAGACAGACGACTTCAACGGGCCGGAACAGGAAGGGGCGGGCTTATATCAGGTCACGCAGTTCCACGGCGGAGAGCATAAGGGTGAACGTTGCTCGGCCGCGGCGGCCTATTTACGGGGCATCAAAACACGGCCAAATCTGACGATCATGACCGGGGTAGAAGCCGAGAAGATCCTTTTTGACAAAAAGCGCGCAACCGGTGTGTTGCTGCGTCGGAAAGGCAAAGCGGTCGAAGTGCGCGCCCGGCGGGAAGTTATCCTGTCCGGGGGCGCCTTTGGTTCGCCGCAATTGCTGATGTTGTCAGGTGTCGGGCCGGAAGCCGAGTTGAAGCAGCACGGTATCGCGGTTCAGCACGACTTGCCCGGCGTTGGTCAAAACCTGCAGGATCATCTGGACTATGTCCTCAGCTATCATTCGAAACGTAAAGACGTTGTCGGGCTTACACCTGGTGGCCTGCTGAAGTTGGCCAAGGCCGGCCTGGACTGGCGTCGTACCGGAGAGGGCCTGTTTGCCACCCCCTTTGCCGAAGGCGGCGCGTTTGTCAAATCGGACCCTTCCGTCGCCAAGCCAGATCTTCAGCTTCATTTTGTTGTCGGCATCGTCGACGACCACATGCGAAAGATTCACCTGCCGCACGGGTTTTCGTGTCATGTCTGTGTCTTGCGCCCGTTCAGCCGGGGCAGTGTTGGGCTTAGCTCGGATCAGGCCGGAGAGCCGCCGCGCATTGATCCGGCTTATCTCAGCGATAACCGTGATCTGGATCTTTTGAAGCGCGGGGCGCGTGTTATGGAGTCAGTTCTAGAAGCTGAACCGCTGGAGCCGTGGCGGAAAAAGCGCCTCTATGCACATGACGGAAGCGACGAAGCGCTAGAAGCCGATATCAGGAACCGCGCCGATACGATTTATCACCCGGTCGGAACTTGTAAGATGGGGGTAGACGATATGGCGGTGGTGGACATCGAAGGCCGCGTTCATGGCGTTGATGGGCTGCGGGTTGTGGACGCATCGGTCATGCCGACACTTATTGGTGGCAATACCAATGCGCCCACTATCATGATTGCAGAAAAGATCGCCGAAACAATCAATCGCGGGGCGGCGTAACCAGGCCTTTCTGCACCGCGGGCCGATTCAAGAACCGGTCAAGATAAGTCACCAGATTTGTGTGGTCTTCCCAGCCGACAAGGTCGTGAGCATTGTAGAATTCTAGCCCGCGCAGCCACGGCGCAATTGCGATATCGGCAATTGAATATTCACCGGCAATCCAGTCCCGACCCTCAAGCTGTTGGTTCAGAACGTTCAGCAGCCGCTTGGCTTCGTTCACGTAACGCTCACGCGGGCGCGGGTCCTCGATCTCGCTGCCTGCGAATTTGTGGAAATATCCCAATTGCCCGAACATCGGACCGACGCCCCCCATCTGGAACATCACCCATTGGATCACGCGATACTTGTCAGCCTTGGTTTGGCCCAGAAACTTCCCGCTTTTCTCTGCTAGGTAAATCAGGATTGCACCGCTTTCGAACAGGCTGATGGGTGTGCCATCGGGGCCGTTCGGGTCGATAATCGCCGGGATCTTGTTGTTTGGGTTCAGTGAAAGAAACTCGGGGCTTTTGACGTCCGTGTCTGAAAGGGTCACCCGGTGGGCTTCATAGGCCAAGCCGGTTTCTTCCAGCATGATTGACGCTTTGACGCCGTTGGGTGTGGGAAAAGAGTAGAGCTGAATCCTGTCTGAAAACTGCGCAGGCCAGCGGGCTGTAATCGGGTGAGAGGCGGTGTCCAGCATGGGGGCTCCTGTCATGGGTTGCCTGCAATAGTTAGGCATGGTGACCCTGTCTTGCCAGTGTTTGTGCTGTGCGCACCCGGTCAGGGCCTGTGTAATTGGGAACAACGGGGAAAACCTGTGTATCTCGCACCTAGACCGAAGCGCGCTTATGGACCACTATTCCGCCAATCCCGCGCCGAGAGACGCGGGTTCGCCGTGAATCGAAAGGAGATGCGCGTGGATGACGTCGTAACACAGGTGGGTGCATTCGCCCCGCTGATCATAAGCGCGGTCAAGGCGCTGTTCGTACTGATCCTTGGGTGGATCGTTGCTGGTGCCATTGCCGGCATGGTCCGCCGCCGGATCAATGCGACGCCGCAAATTGATCCGACACTTGGGAATTTTGTCGCCAGCTTGGTGAAGTGGGTCATACTGGCCATGGTGCTGGTTGCCGTCCTGGGCATCTTTGGCATTCAGGCGACAAGTATCGTCGCCATTCTGGGTGCTGCATCACTGGCCATCGGTCTGGCTCTTCAGGGAACTCTGAGCGATCTTGCTGCCGGTGTCATGCTGGTTGTCTTCCGCCCCTACAAGCTGGGTCAGTATGTGGATATCGGTGGAACCGCGGGGACGGTGAAAGACCTGAACCTGTTCACGACTGAATTGGTGACGCCAGACAACGTACAGATCATCGTTCCGAACGGCCAGTCCTGGGGATCAATCATCACCAACTACTCGGCTCATGACACGCGCCGCGTCGATCTGGTGTTCGGCATCGACTATGGTGACAGTGCAGATGAGGCAATGAAGATCATTCTGGATGTCGCCAAGGCTGATGAGCGCATCATGGATGACCCGGAACCTTGGGTTCGCGTGACCAATCTGGGCGACAGCTCGGTTGATCTGACCGCGCGCCTTTGGTGCGCGGCAGCAGATTATTGGGATGTGAAGTTCGACCTGACCAAAGCTGTCAAGGAAGCCTTTGACGCCAAAGGCGTTTCGATTCCCTACCCGCATTCGGTGGAAATCCACAAGGAAGGGTAAAGGCTCCCGCCCGTCGCACGGGCATTGGAAATGTCCTCCTCCGGTTGGGCCCGGCGCCGCGCTTTCAGCGCGGCGTTTCTTTTTGGGAAGCCAGGATCGTGGCCATAAACGAAAAGCGGCGCGCCAAAGGCGCGCCGCCATGCCCAACACTTTAAAGCAGCCGCGTCAGCGGGTGCTTTCAGGGACGGGAGTGCTTCAGGCGTTGACGATTGCCTCGGGCGAGACAACATCCAGACCCAGCGCCGTGCCAACAGCTTCGTAAGTCAGCTGACCGGCATGTACGTTCAGACCCGCCAGAAGAT
The DNA here is from genome assembly GCF_056537985.1 of Ruegeria sp. BI12. NCBI lineage: Bacteria > Pseudomonadati > Pseudomonadota > Alphaproteobacteria > Rhodobacterales > Roseobacteraceae > Ruegeria > Ruegeria sp. BI12. Next base: position 51,942 of record NZ_JBQFSL010000004.1, read on the forward strand.
GCGGGTCGTCCTGACATGCTTTCTTCCAGCCTTTGCTTGCCAGCGACAGCATGAACGGCATTGTCGCGTTACCCAGTGCGATGGTCGAGGTGCGCGCAACTGCGCCCGGCATGTTGGCCACGCAGTAGTGCATGACGCCGTCAACTTCGTAGATCGGGTCCGCATGGGTGGTCGCCTTGGAGGTTTCAAAGCAGCCGCCCTGGTCGATGGCAACGTCAACCAGAACCGCGCCGGGTTTCATGGTGGACAACTGCGCGCGCGAGATCAGCTTGGGTGCCGCAGCGCCGGGGATCAGAACAGCACCGATAACCATGTCGGCATCCTGGATCAGCTCGGCCGTTGCACCGGCTGTCGAATACTGGCTTTTGAACGTGCCGCCGAAGACGTCGTCAAGGTAACGCAGGCGCGGCAGAGACCGGTCCAGAACGGTGACATCAGCGCCCATGCCGGCCGCGATCTTGGCTGCGTGCGTGCCAACAACGCCGCCGCCGATCACGATGACTTTGGCTGGGCCAACACCGGGAACGCCACCCATCAGAACACCACGGCCGCCATTGGCCTTTTGCAGGGTCCACGAACCGACCTGAGGTGCCAGACGACCGGCAACTTCGGACATCGGCGCCAGCAGCGGCAGGCCGCCGTTGCGGTCGGTTACGGTTTCATAGGCAATCGCGGTGCAGCCCGACGCCAGCAGGTCGTGGGTCTGGTCTGGATCAGGTGCCAGGTGCAGGTAGGTGAACAGCAGCTGACCTTCGCGCAGCATCTTGCGTTCAATCGCCTGGGGCTCTTTGACCTTTACGATCATGTCCGCGGTCGCGAACACTTCTTCTGCGGTGTCGACGATGCGGGCACCTGCAGCGATATACGAGTCGTTGTCAAAGCCGGAACCCATGCCGGCATTGGTTTCAATGATAACCTCGTGGCCGCGCGCGACAGCTTCTTGCGCGGCGTTAGGCGTCATGCCAACACGAAATTCCTGGGGTTTGATTTCCTTGGGGCAACCGATTTTCATGTTTTGCTCCTCCATTCATAAACTGCCTAAATTATGGGCAACTTGGGATGCAATTTCTGTGAAACTCTGCCCGTCATTTGGTTTTTCTTTGCGATAATTTCCTGTAATATTGCGTCATCTTGCAAAGGATGTGCGCGAATGAGCCTTGATACGACTGATAAAAAGATTCTGGCTGCCCTGCAGCGAAATGGCAGGATGTCGAATGCAGAACTGTCAGATCAGGTGAATCTGTCGCCCTCGGCCTGTCATCGTCGAGTCCAGCGACTTGAGGCCGAAGGGTACATTCGCAACTATGTGGCGCTGCTGGATGCACGCAAGATGAATGTCCCCACCACGGTGTTTGTCGAGATCACCCTGCAAGGTCAGGCAGAAGAACTGTTGGACGCGTTCGAAAAAGCGGTGGCGCGTATTCCCGACGTTCTTGAATGTCACCTTATGGCAGGTACGGCAGACTATATTTTGAAAGTGGTTGCCGAGAATACCGAGGATTTCGCCCGCATTCACCGTCAATACCTTTCGCGGCTTCCTGGGGTGGCGCAGATGCAAAGCTCATTCGCGCTGCGCACCGTGTTCAAAACGACCGCCTTGCCGGTGTGACCATCTGGCTGACGCAGGGTGAACGGGGTCAGGTGCGCAGCTTCGAAACCGCACAGAGAATACCAGCGATCCGTTCGAGCCTTAGCCATTTCGCTGGCAAAAGGGATGTAAAATGCCTCACGGCCATTACGTGCTCAGGTGTGTAGGGATACCGTCGGATACCCCCAAAATAGAATGACCAAACGGGGCAGACCGGGCCAGTATGCCGGCATTGCGTCAATTCAGACGCTTGTATCCCGGCGCTGGTCAGTTCAATTATGGGAATGACCGTACATCTGCCTGTTTTCCGGCGCCGCGCCAACTTGGTATTGAACCTGCGCGGAGCGTTCATCAATTTTTCTGATGACATCAGGCGGTCACACAACCTCGGTATGGTCGGAACCCGTTGACTAATAAGGAGCAGATCTTGGCTTACGAACACAATGATGCCCCCAAAGACTGGCTGGAAGCCGAGCTGGAAGACACGCTGGATGAAGATTTCGAGATTGAATTCAGCGAACCGATGCTGTCGATGGAAGTTCGCAAGATCTATAAGGAACAACATCCCGAAATGTTGGACCGCAAGGTTTATTTCCGGAACCTTCTGCGATTGCAGGCCGAATTGATCCGGGTCCAGGACTGGGTTCAACACACCGGTGCCAAAGTGTGCATTCTTTTTGAAGGTCGCGACAGTGCCGGTAAGGGTGGGGTGATCAAGCGCATCACCCAGCGCCTAAATCCGCGTGTTGCGCGTGTGGTCGCATTGCCCGCGCCCAGCCGCCGGGAGCAAAGCCAATGGTATTTTCAGCGCTATGTTCCGCATCTGCCGGCCGCCGGTGAAATCGTTCTGTTCGACCGGTCCTGGTACAACCGCGCAGGCGTTGAACGAGTCATGGGCTTTGCCAGCGAAGATCAGGTCGAACAGTTTTTTCAGGACGTTCCCGAATTCGAAAGAATGCTGGTGCGGTCGGGTATCATCTTGCTGAAATACTGGTTCTCGATCACCGACGAAGAACAGCAGTTGCGATTCCTGATGCGCATTCACGATCCGATGAAGCAGTGGAAACTGTCCCCTATGGATCTGGAGTCGCGCATTCGGTGGGAGGCGTACACAAAGGCCAAAGAGGATATGTTGTTTCGCACGAACATTCCCGAAGCGCCGTGGTACATCGTCGAAGGCAATGACAAAAAGCGCGAACGCCTGAATTGTATCGAGCATCTACTGACCAAAATTCCGTATTCGGACGTACCGCAGGAAAAGGTCGATTTGCCGGACCGTAAGTACAATCCTGAGTATGAACGCCGGATTCTGCCGGACGAACTATACGTTCCTAAGGTCTATTGAAAATCCCAGTTGGAATTGGTGCGAGGCAGGCTCATCTCCACCTCGCACCGTGGGGTTTGTTAAGCTGCGTCCATCATGCAGTCGAAGTCATAATAGTTGAACACAAAGACATCACCTGAATCGTTTCCGGACATGTCAGAGCATGTGGTATCCACATCGTCCCCACCGTTGTCGGCACCGGTCATCGTCATATCAAAGTCATCCGCTTCGGGTTCTGCATCGGCATAGTCTGTGTCGTTCCAGTCAAACTGGTCGAACTGTGCTTGCAGTGATTGGACAAAGGACCTGATCTCGGCAAGGAATTCCTGAACGTCAAAACAGGCGACTTGTTCCGGGTCCTCGGTTCCGGGTGTTTCCGGTTCTTCTGTCTCGGTGACATCGGTGTCGGGTGTTTCCGGTTCCGGCTCCTCGGTCTCGGTGACATCGGTGTCGGGTGTTTCGGGCTCCGGTTCTTCAGTCTCGGTGACGTCGGTGTCGGGTGTTTCCGGTTCCGGCTCCTCGGTTTCGGTGACGTCGGTGTCGGGCGTTTCGGGCTCCGGTTCTTCAGTCTCGGTGACGTCAGTGTCGGGCGTTTCCGGCTCCGGCTCTTCAGTCTCGGTGACATCTGTGTCAGGCGTTTCGGGTGCTGGTTCCTCTTTGTCGGTATCCGGTGTTTCGGCTACGGGTTCCTCTGGCTCGGTAACCTCGGGATCAGGTACTTCGGCCACGGGCTCGTCGGGCTGCGGGGTTTCTTCAACCGGTGGTGTCGGAGTCGGCGGTGTGGTGGAGCCATTGTCCGGCATAACTTCACCTTGGGTGGCGGCGAAGTTTTGCGTGACCATCACAGCGTCGAAACCCTGCATATCGCCGGTTTCAATACCGATGCCAATGTATTTGAAATCCGGGTTCAGAATGTTCGCACGGTGACCGGGGCTGTTCATCAGGTTCTGATGAAGCTGCGCGACGTCATCGCTGATACCGGGCGCGCCGCGCTCGGATTGCCAGGCGATGTTTTCACCTGATCGCCAGTTGCCCGAGAAATCGAACCCTGCCATTTCCATCCGCTGTGTGGCGCTGCTGCCACCCGAGCCGGTGTGGCTGAACCTGTTCGTTTCCAGCATCCACTCGCTGTGATCCTCGGACGAGTCGTTCAGGCGGGTTTCAAGCTGTAAGGGGTCCAGCCCGCGGGATGTACGCTCTTGGTTAATAAGCGCCAGCATTTCTCGTTCGATACTACTTGCAGTCGACATTTTTGCCTCCGATTGGTTTTTGTCGTGGTAGACGGCGCCAGTTACAAAGGCTGGATGCTGCGTTCATAGGGACGGAGTGCTTTAAGGCGAGTTTTGGCGGGGCAGTGCTACCGCCACGAGATTCGCTGCGCTGCAAAATGCCGGGCAAAATGTTGCTGAGGGGGAAATGGCAGCTTGTCGCGCGTAGGCGGCCCGAGTCGGCATAAATCATCCGACCCTGAAAACGACAAACCCCCGGGCGATGCCTCGGGGGTCGTCAAAAAGTGTCATCCAAAGCTGGACGAGCGAGGTTTTAGAGCAAACCTTCGCGCTGTGCTTTCTTACGTGCCAGTTTACGGGCACGACGGATCGCTTCAGCCTTCTCGCGCGCTTTTTTCTCGGACGGTTTCTCGAAATGTTGCTTAAGCTTCATTTCACGGAACACGCCTTCGCGCTGCAGCTTTTTCTTCAGGGCACGAAGCGCCTGATCGACGTTATTGTCGCGAACACTAACCTGCATGTGGTTGTCACCACCTTTCTAGATAGAGTTGCAAGGAAATTGCAGGAGTTGGCCGTATAGCAAAGCGCCTCTATCTTGTCTAGTACTGGCTCTGAGAACCGGAGAACCGCCATGACGACCACTTATGAAGATGCAAAACAGCAGCTTTTGGACGCAGTCTTGATCCATGTGCCGTTTGACGGCTGGTCCGAGGCCAGCTTTCGCGCGGCTATATTAGATTGCGATATGGATGACACTCTGGCGCGCGCGATCTGCCCCCGCGGCGCAGTTGATCTGGCGCTTGCGTTCCATGCGCGCGGCGACGCGGCGATGGAAGACCGCCTTAAATCCACGGACCTGAGCGATCTGAAGTTCCGAGAGCGAATCGCCGCCGCAGTTCGCTTTCGGCTTGAGGCTGTTCCGGACAAGGAACTGGTTCGCCGGGGCATGACGTTGTTTTCCCTGCCTACTCATGCAGCCGATGGGGCAAAAGCACTGTGGCAGACCTGTGATCTGATTTGGGACACGCTGGGAGATACATCGGACGATGTGAACTGGTACACAAAACGTGCGACATTGTCGGGTGTCTATTCCTCGACACTGCTGTTCTGGCTGGGCGACGATTCCCCCGATCACCAGAAAACATGGGAGTTTCTGGATCGGCGCATAGATAACGTTATGCAGATCGAAAAGATCAAAGCGCAGGTGAATGGTAACCCGCTGTTCAAACCGTTTCTGGCGGTTCCAAATTGGCTGGCCGGTCAGGTGAAGCCACCCTTGAAAATGAGGGCCGATTTGCCGGGGATGCTGAACCCGCGCAAGTAAGCGTCTGGGCCTTCCAGAAATTGCCTGCTAGGCATTGGGCAAAGGAGATTTGCCCATGACCCAGATGATGCGCGCTGTCGAAATCACCAAACCCGGTGGCCCGGATGTTCTGCAACTGACGGAACGCCCCGTGCCCGAACCGCAAGCCGGACAAGTGATCCTGAAAGTGGCCTATGCTGGCGTGAACCGCCCGGATGCGCTGCAGCGCGCCGGGGCATACGATCCGCCTCCGGGCGCCAGCGATTTGCCTGGGCTTGAGGCGTCGGGCGAGATTGTTGCCGTTGGTGCCGGGGTACAAGGTCTGGCAGTTGGCGATCAGGTTTGCGCATTGTTGCCTGGTGGTGGCTATGCGGAATATGTGGCCACCCCAGCCGCACATTGTCTGCCAGTTCCTTCGGGAATGGGGATGAAAGAAGCGGCCTGTCTGCCCGAAACCTTCTTCACTGTCTGGTCCAACGTCTTCACTCGTGGTGGGCTCAAAGCGGGCGAGCGTTTTCTGGTTCATGGCGGGTCAAGCGGAATTGGCACAACGGCTATTCAGCTGGCGAATGCGTTTGGCGCGCGGGTATTTGCAACGGCCGGGTCTGCTGAGAAGTGCGAGGCTTGTGTGAGCCTTGGCGCCGAGAAGGCGATCAATTACCGGGACGAGGATTTTGTGGGTGTCATGCGCGCCGAAGGTGGGGCGAACCTGATCCTCGACATGGTTGGTGGCGACTATATCCCGCGTAACGTCAAAGCTCTGGCCGAGGATGGGCGTCTGGTTCAGATCGCCTTCCTGCAAGGTCCGAAGGTCGAGTTGAACTTTGCGATGATGATGGTCAAACGCCTGACCCTGACTGGCAGTACTTTGCGCCCTCAAAGTGATCTGGCAAAGGCGAAGATTGCGCAGGATCTGGGCGAAGCCGTCTGGCCATTGCTGGAGGCCGGGAAGGTGGCCCCTGTGATGGATAGTGAGTTCGATCTGGCGGATGCGTCAGCCGCCCATGCACGGATGGAAAGTTCGGGACATATCGGAAAGATCGTCCTGAAAGTCGCCGGCTAAAGCTTAGGCGCGGGTAGCTCCCGCGCTTTTTCAATCAGACCACCGCGCGGCGGTAGAGATGCCAGGTCGCGTGGCCCAAGACGGGCATGACGACGATCAGCCCCAACAACATCGGGATGGCTCCGATAATCAGCAAGGCCGCCACGATGAACCCCCACGCCAGAATGACACCTGGGTTATGCCGCAGCACCCGGACAGAAGTTACGACTGCAACCGGCAGGCCAACCTGACGGTCCAGCAAAAGCGGAAAGCTGACGACACTCACGGCCAATGCGACCAACGCAAACAGGAACCCGATCGCATTTCCGAAGATGATCATGGACCAGCCTGCTCCTGTGGTGAACACCTGAGTCACGAAGGCCCCGAATGAGGCGGGCAGATCAGGCCCTAGCGTATGCACGTATATGCTCTGTGCGACCATCAGCCAGACCAGCAACAGCATGACCAGATAAAAACCTAAAGCCAGAATCGCGCCAAACGATGGGGACCGGAATACGCCCAAGGCGTCCAACCAATGCACTTCGCCGCCTTGTTCACGTTTGCGGCTGATCTCGTAAAGGCCCACGGCGGCTATTGGACCCACAAGTGCGAATCCCATGATCAGCGGCGCCAGAAGCGGAACCATATTGCGGTTCAGGCCGAACCCGAACATCAACAAGCCCGCGATCGGGTAAACCAGTATGATGAAAATGGCATCCGCCCGCGTTTCCAGGAAATCGTTGTACCCGGCCTGTAAACAGGCCTTCAGATCCTGCATCGTCAGGGTTTGCACCTGCGGCAGATGCCGAGTTTCCGCGCTGCCGATGTGGTGCACGCTTTCGGTGATGTGATCGCCGGTTGCGCCAATGTTTCGGGCCGCCCAGCTAATTGGATTTCCAATTGTTTTGGCCATCTTGATCCCCTCCCTTTGCCAGTGCGCAGCGGGGTCAATCCGGCGTTGGTTGCCTTTGGCCGGACCAGCCGGCAACGCTCGGGACCTAGTATAGCACAGTTTTTCGCGCTGTGGTTGCGTGGCGGCAAAAACCTTCCAATTGCCCTGTTTCACAGTCGTGTTAGCTTGGCGTCAGGCAACAGGAGGTCAGCATGCAGCAAACGGCAAGAACCGTCGTCATTCACGAACACGGCGGCCCCGAAGTTCTGAAGATCGAAGACCGGCCCTTGGGCGATCCCGGACCCGGCGAGGTTCGCATTCGCCAAAGGGCATGTGGGTTGAACTTCATTGATGTTTACCAGCGCACCGGGCTGTATCCGCTGGATCTGCCGCATGCGCTGGGCATGGAAGCTGCAGGTGTGATTGAGGCCGTAGGTGAAGGTGTTACCCATCTGAAACCCGGCCAACGCGCAGCCTATGCCGCAGCCCCCGCCGGAGCTTATTGCGAAGCGCGCGTGATGCCTGCGGCGCAGGTATGCCCGTTGTCTGAAGGGATTTCCTTTGATGCGGCCGCGGCGATGATGCTCAAGGGGATGACGGTGGAGTATTTGTTTCATCGGACAACGCCCTTGAAACGCGGTGACACGGTTCTGTTCCATGCGGCAGCCGGTGGTGTTGGTTTGATTGCCTGCCAATGGGCCAAGTCCGAAGGTATCACCCTTATCGGAACCGCTGGAACGGATGAGAAATGCAGCCTTGCACAGTTCAACGGGGCCGCGCATTGCATCAACTATCGGACTGAGAACTTTGCCCAGCGTGTGGCAGAGATCACTGGTGGAAAGGGTGTGGATGTGGTGATGGACTCCATTGGCGCGGACACGTTCAATGGCTCGCTGGACTGCCTGAAACCTTTGGGGATGATGATCTCATTCGGCAACGCTTCGGGACCGGTTCCGTTGATGGATATCGGCATTCTGGGGAAGAAGGGTTCGTTGAAGATCACGCGGCCGACCCTGTTTACCCACATCTCGGACCATTCCGTCTGTCAGGCAATGGCGCGGCGGCTATTCGGTAAGGTCGAAGGCGGAGAGGTCAAAATCCACATCGACCAACGCTTTCCTCTTGCGGAAGTTGCCGAGGCGCACCGAGTGCTTGAAGCGCGTCAAACCACGGGCAGCACGGTTCTGGAACCGTAAGACTGCCTGGTCGCGAAACGGGAAGCGGCGGCAGAAAATCTGCCGCCGCTTTTTTTGGGGAATGTTTGCGATTTACTGCTGCAGTTCCGCCGGTGTCTTGTCGGAAATATCTTCCCAATTGGCGCTGGCCTGATCGATAAAGCCAGGGATGTCGCCTTCCCAGCGCTGCTGGATGTCCTGCGACAGGTTCAGGTACAGCTTGTTGTCGACGATCTTCCAGTAGTTCGGGTCACCGTCAAACTTGAAGCCCATCGCGGCACCAAATGCGCAGTAGCCGCCGTATGCGGGCAGGTAGGCCTCGGGGTTTTCCTCGAATGCGGCTTTGTTTTCTTCATTGGCAAAGCGGTACATCGCGTCATTGTGCAGCGCGGTGATACGGTAGTCACCTTTCGTCGGCTGACCTTCGGTGAAATAGGCAACCGGGTCATAACCCTGCAAGGCCAGACCGGTCGAGCTTGCATTCAGTTCAACACCAGCGGCCAAAGCCGAACCTGCGATGGCAACAGACAGCGCAACGCCGCCAATAAGAGATTTGAACTTGTTCATTGTTTTCACCTTTCGTGAAGGGGCCGCCACGTCGCGCAGAAAATTGCGCCCAGACGACCCAAGAGTTTTTTGTCCGTGAGACCCGCAATTGGTCGTCACGGAACCCAAGTGGGCAGGCAGGTCATCACGTTCAAAGCAATCAATTGTGAATGTGCAGAGGTGAATAGGTTCTGTTCACAAATGCAGAGTTGGCCTTAGGTATCGGTCACGAATGCCAGAACGAATTCAGTAACTTTTTCTGCCGGCATTTCGCAGGGGCGAAGAAGTGATCCGTTTCTGGTCAGATAGATGTTCAGACTGATATAATCCCCGCCAGCCATAGCGTGCGCGACAAGCTTCTGAGATTTACCGTCTGAGAATTCTGTTCGGTTGACGATGTATCGCTTGCCGTGGGCGTACCCGGTTGATGAGCCCACCGGGATGGCGAAAAAGGCGGTCAGGAAGGCGTCCGAGGCGCTCAAGACTGTCCAATTTTTGGTTCAGTACCGGATTTGATGCGGGCGATATTTGCGCTGTGGCGCCAGTAGACCAACATGGTCAGGATACCTGTCAGTACCAGCGTCACTGAATTCGTCAGCAGAAGGACCCAAATAGTGGACATCGCGGCGGCTGCAAGTGCCGCAAGGGATGAGATACGCCATATTGCAGCAGCAACCAGCCAGGTCAGGCAACAGGCGACACCAACGCGCCAGTCCAACGCCAGCCAGATACCCAGGAACGTGGCGACCCCTTTGCCTCCCTTAAAGCCCAGCCAAACGGGGAAGCAATGACCCAATAATGCGGCCAGCGCTGCAATCTGCGCTGCATCTTCGCCCGCTGCAGCGCGCGCAACCAGAACGGCAACACCGCCTTTTGCGGCATCTAAGATCAGGGTCAGGGCCGCGGCAGTTTTGTTGCCAGTCCGCAGAACATTGGTTGCGCCGATATTGCCCGAACCGATGTTGCGCAGATTGCCCAAGCCCATCACCTTGGCCAGGACCATGCCAAACGGGATCGACCCCATCAGATACCCAAAGGCCGCCCAGAGGATCAGCTGGGTCGTTGTACTGTCAATGGCGGGCATCAGGGTCTCCGGTAAACTTCTTGGCCTGCAACGAAAGTTGCGGTGACCTTACCCTGCATCCGCTGGCCGTCAAACGGTGTGTTCTGCGATTTCGATTTCAGCGAGAACCGGTCCAGCACAAAGGGTACATCTGGGTCAAATAGAACCAGATCTGCAGGTGCGCCTTCGGACAGGCGTCCGCTGTGTAAGCCCAGTCGTTTTGCCGGGTTCAGAGACATGGCACGGAACAATGTTGGCAGATCCAGCTGCCCGGCATGACACAGGCGCAGTGCTGCGGGCAACAACGTTTCAAGAGCCACCGCGCCCGAGGCCGCCTCTTCAAACGGCAGGCGCTTGCTTTCCTCGTCCTGTGGCGTGTGCATCGAACTGATTGTATCGATCAGGCCGGTCCGCACGGCTTCGATTACCGCTTGTCGGTCATCCTCGGAGCGCAGCGGCGGTTTGACCTTGAAGAAGGTCCTATAGTCGGCCACGTCCAGCTCGTTCAGTGTCAGATGGTGGATCGACGTACCTGCGGTGATATCCAGACCGTTGCGTTTTGCGCGCTCAAGCGCGGGCAGGGCGCGGGCGGTGGTGATCTGGTCAGCGTGATAAGCGGCGCCGGTCATCTCAAGCAAGGCGATGTCGCGATCCAGCCCCATCCGCTCGGCCATTGGCGAAACAGCGGGAAGGCCACGCAGCACGGCAAACTTACCACTAGTCGCCGCGGCACCGTTGCTGAGGATGGGTTCTTGCGGGTGGGCGATGACCAGCGCCCCGCAAGCGCGGGCATAGGTCAGGGCGCGGGAAAACACCTTGGTGTTGGCGACGACATGGTCGCAATCTGTGAAGGCCACGGCTCCGGCATCCTGCAGGAACCCGATCTCAGTCATCTCGCGCCCTTCGCGGCCCTTGGTCAGCGCCGCCATAGGCAAGACATTGACAGGTGCGTCGGCCTGCGCTCGCCTGGTTGCGAATTCCAAGGTTTCCGGAGTGTCAACGGCAGGCAAAGTGTCAGGACGGGTCACGATCGTGGTCACGCCTCCGGCGGCGGCGGCCAGACCGGCGGACTTATAGCTTTCCTTGTGCCGCTCACCCGGCTCACAAACCTTGACGCCAATATCGACGATACCCGGGGCAAGGCACTGTCCTTTGCAATCAATGACTGCGCCATCCAGCGCCGGAGCATCCCCTTCGCCGCGCCCAGCAATTCGACCCTCGGACACTTGTAGCCACCCAAGGCTGTCTGTTCCGGCTTCCGGGTCGATCAGGCGGGCGTTGGTGAAAATAGTGTTGCTCATGCCATTGCCCTTTCGATAGCGGCTTTGGTTGCAGCTGGATCTGCCTGGTATTTGATCAGATGTTTGTCACCGCCCTTAGTGACAATCTGGACAAAACTGCCCATGATTTTGACCGCCTCAATCTGGTTCAGCGCAACATTGCGCGGGCCCGGGCCGGTTAGGGTGGTGTCCGTCATTTTCCACGCGGCGGTCATTTCCTCCGAAGCCAGATACCATGCGCGGATACCGATTGCGGCCAAACCGGCAGGCGCCCCTGTCCAAGGATAGGGATTGCCGATCAACCACAGCACCATCATCGCGACGGCCATTGCCCCTGCGGCCAGCCATGTGTTTGTGCGGATATAAGCCCCCTTGTCGGGCGCAAAGGTCACAGGATCAGCCACAGGATACCTCCGATGACGAGCAGTGCCACCACCGCCAGCATGGCCGATCCGATGCGGCGGGGTTTGTCATCCTGTGAAGAAACTTGTGGGGCCGAGAACGGTTTTGCGCTATCGGTTTCAATCCTTCCGCCGGTCCAGTTTGTCGCCTCTTCGGTATAGAGGCCAATCAAGCGCATCTTCGGATTCGGTCGCAGTGTGGCTGCGCGCCCCTGAAACGCAGCACTGCGCACGACCATAACCCAACCTTCAACGCTCTCCAGCGCATCTCGATCCAGTTGATCTTTGGGTATGCCACATCCTTCGTTCAGATAGCCATAAAGACCCAGTTCCTCGAGGTCCGAGACAGGAAAGACGTCGATCTGGGCCAGATCCAGACCCTCGACACCCAGAATCTGGTCTGCCGCCCCGGGTTCGCGCAGGAACTTTGCCTCTTCCGGGCGCATGTCGAGTTGAAACAAGCGCAGAACGCCGTGTTCATGTGGGGCGACGTTCAGATCACTCATGCGGCCTCACCAAGGTTGCGGGCCAGCAGTTCCATTGCGGCCATACGAACGGCGACGCCCATTTCGACCTGTTCCTGAATGACGGACCGGTTGATGTCGTCTGCCAGTGTTCCGTCAATCTCGACCCCGCGGTTCATCGGACCGGGGTGCATGACGATGGCGTCGGGTTTGGCCTGTGCCAGTTTCGCAGCGTCGAGGCCATAGCGGTGGTAGTATTCCCGCTCTGACGGGATAAAGCCGCCGTCCATCCGCTCTTTCTGAAGGCGCAGCATCATGACGACGTCGACGTCCTTTAGACCTTCGTTCATGTCGTCGTAAATTTCGGCGCCAAAATCTGCGAATTGCGACGGAACCAATGTCGGCGGCCCGATCAGGCGAATACGGTTTTCCATCTTACCCAGCAGGATCAGGTTTGACCGGGCAACGCGGGAATGAGCGACATCGCCGCAGATCGCAATGTTCAGCCGGTGCAGGCGACCCTTGGCACGACGAATGGTCAAAGCATCCAGCAGAGCCTGCGTCGGGTGTTCGTGCTTACCATCGCCGGCGTTCAGTACAGCGCAATTCACTTTCTGCGCCAACAGATCAACGGCACCTGAATGTGGATGGCGTACCACCAACAGGTCTGGGTGCATTGCATTCAGCGTCATGGCCGTGTCGATCAGCGTCTCGCCTTTTTTGATCGAGCTGGCCTGCATCGCCATGTTCATCACGTCCGCGCCCAGCCGCTTGCCCGCGATTTCGAAACTGGCCTGCGTGCGGGTCGAATTCTCGAAGAACATGTTAATCTGCGTCAGGCCCGACAGAACGTCGGAATGCTTGGTCGACTGACGGTTCATGTCGACGTATTTCTCGGCCAGATCAAGGATGGCAGTGATATCGGATTGCGACAGATGTTCGATGCCAAGAAGGTGACGATGGGCGAAACGCATTGGCGGGCTCCTGTCTGACAATCGCGCCGCTTATAAGAAGCCACGCAGCCCAAGGCAACCTAAGGATCAGATCCTTCAGGTAGTTTCTCGCACCCGCCTTCGGGCAGACACTGTTCGCCGGGCTTGCACCACTTGCCGTATCCGCAGTCGATGGCCTTAACAGGAACACATCCTTGGTTTTTTGAACATTTGAATCCCTGACGGCACTGAGACCCGGTTTTTTCGCAGAAATACCAACCGGGGCGCGTGCATCCTCCCCCCGGCAGGCAGGACGATCCGGATCCGCAAATGCGACCGTCGTCACACGTCAGGGAAGGCAGTTCCAGAATGTCGGGCGTTATCTTCTCGCATTCCCCGCGGGCGTTGCAGGTGCTGCCGCCCGGGCAATCCAGACGCGATCTGCACTTATTTTGTCCGGCTGGGGCGCACCGGGTGCCGCCTGCCACGCAGCGTTCGAACGGGCCGCAGGTTCTGCCGCCACCGCAATAGGTGCCGCCCAATGGAATGCAGTGCCCGTCAAAGCTGCATCTTTGTCCGCCCGAGCAACACGTGCTGCCGCATTTGAATTGGCCCGCGCGACACTGGCCATATCTGTCTTTGAACTGCGCAGAAGCCGGACCGCTGAGAATGATCAGCAGCAAGCCAAGGAACAAGAATCGCAAAACAGACAACATGAATATGGCAATCGTCGGTGCGATGGACCGACCAATCAAGGTCTATCTGCTTTCCCTCGTTCAAAAGGTGGTTAGATTGAGGGATATGGAATCGGCTTTGGACTATCATACTGCCCGCGCCCTGCTGGAATGGCAGATCGAGCTGGGCGCAACGGATGCGATCGGTGACGCACCGGTTGACCGGTATGCGCTGCCTGATACAGCGCCCAAAGCCAAAAGAACCCAAAAAGCGCAGACCGCACCAGAAAAACCCAAACAGGTGGATCCGGTTGCTGTAGCAAGATCAGTTGCCCAAGCCGCGGGTACATTGGATCAGTTGCAGGCGGCCATGGACGCGTTTGACCATTGCGAATTGAAGAGAGGCGCACGACAGCTGGTCTTTGCTGACGGCACACCGGGTGCGAAGGTGATGGTAATCGGAGAAGCACCGGGTCGGGATGAGGACCGCGAGGGTAGGCCCTTTGTCGGGCGGGCCGGGCAATTGCTGGACCGCATGTTGGCTGCGATTGATCTGAACCGGGCGGAAAACGTCTATATCATTAACGTCCTGCCGTGGCGCCCACCGCAGAACCGGGATCCCAAACCCGAAGAGATTGGCATGCTGAAGCCGTTCCTGGAACGGCACGTCGCCTTGGCCAAGCCCGAGGTTTTGGTGGTGATGGGCAATATCAGCTGTCAGGCCGTACTGGGCAAACGGGGGATCACGCGGTTGCGCGGTCAGTGGGATCAGGCGATGGATCTACCGGTGATCCCGATGTTCCACCCAGCTTACCTGCTGCGACAGCCGCAGATGAAACGGCAGGCATGGGCCGATTTGCTGGAACTCAAAGCGCGGCTGGAGGGAAAGGCATGAAAATCCTCGCGTTCTCGGACCTGCATATGGCGCGCAATCGCGCGGCCGAGGTTGTCGCAGCCAGCGCCGAGGCCGATCTGGTGATTGGCGCAGGGGATTTCTGTAATATGCGGCAAGGGCTGGATGACGCGATGGCTATGCTTGCGGGTATTTCGGCTGCAATGGTCGTGGTGCCCGGCAATGCCGAAAGTGTGGAAGAACTGGAAGACGCCGCACCTGAAGGCGTGCACGTCCTGCACGGGACAGGTATGACGATGGATGGTCTGCGCCTGTTTGGGCTGGGCTACGGCGTGCCAGTTACGCCGTTTGGCGGCTGGTCTTGCGACCTGTCTGATCCCGAGGCGGCCGAGCTTCTGGACCGGTGTGACGGCACCGACATCCTGATCGCTCATTCCCCACCGAAGGGCCACGGCGATACTACGTCGATGGGCGATGCCGTAGGGTCGGTGGCGGTGCGAAACGCAATTGAACGCTTGCAGCCTCAATACGCGCTTTGCGGGCATATCCACGACAGTTGGGGATATCGCGGTACAATCGGAGTGACGCAGATCGCCAACCTTGGCCCCACGGTGAATTGGTTCGAGGTCACAACGTGATAGAAACAGTTACGTTGCTGGCGTTTATCCCAGCTGCAATTGCCCTGAATCTGACGCCCGGGGCCGATATGATGTTTTGCTTTGGGCAAGGTCTTAGGTCCGGGCCGAAATCGGCAATCGCCGCCAGTGCAGGTATTTCTGCCGGGTCCATGGTTCACGTTCTGCTGGCCGGCCTTGGTCTTGGCGCAGCCGTGGCGACGATGCCCTGGTTGTTCGACGTGATCCGCTGGATGGGCGTAGCCTATCTGTTGTATCTCGCCTGGGGTGCATTTCGGAACGGGGTAGTCTCTGCGGACGCGCCGTCCGGACCCACGCAACTGGCATTCCGGGACGGTTTGGTCGTCAATCTGACGAACCCCAAAGTCATCCTGTTCGTTCTGGCCTTTATTCCGCAATTTGTGAATCCGGCAGCGGGCGCGATTCTGCTTCAGTTCCTGATTTTCGGATCAATCATTGCGCTGGGCGGCTTCGCAGTGAACGGACTGGTGGGAATTTTTGCCGGGGGTGCTGGGCGAGTGTTGATCGCGAACCCGCGCGCTTCGCGCATCATGGGCTGGGTGACCGGAGGGATTTTCACAGCCCTCGCGATCCGGCTTGCCATCTTGGAAAGGGCCTGAGGAAACATGTCGCGCATTGATGAGACCAAAGACTTCATTCCGGTCCGTATCGCCGTGCTAACCGTCTCGGACACGCGGTCGCTGGATGAAGATAAATCCGGCCAGACACTTGTGGACCGCATCGAACGCGCCGGGCATCACGTTGCTGACCGCAGCATCATTCAGGACGAACGCAGCAAGATCGCCGATCAGTTGCGGGCCTGGATCGCTAACCCGGAAATAGATGTGGTAATTTCGACCGGGGGTACCGGCCTGACGGGGCGCGACGTAACTGTCGAGGCGCATCGCGATGTCTATGAGAAGGAAATCGAGGCTTTCGGCACGGTGTTCACAATTATTTCCATGGAAAAGATCGGCACTTCCGCCGTTCAATCGCGGGCAACTGGCGGCGTGGCAGGCGGCACATATCTATTTGCATTGCCGGGCAGTCCGGGCGCTTGCAAGGACGCTTGGGACGGGATTTTGGAAAAGCAGTTCGACTATCGCCACCGTCCCTGTAATTTCGTCGAAATAATGCCCAGATTGGACGAACATTTGCGACGGAAGTAGACTGGTCGCGCGTTTAAACGTTCATAACCGCTTTGTGGCTTGGCATTTTTTATTGTCCAGCTACCTTTTGCGAATGGCAGCCTGATGCAACCGGGGTGAATTTTATATGCGATTTCTGAGGCAAAGCCTTGTTGGAGTCTTTCTGGCGTCGCTGACGCTAGCCCTGTTGTTTGTGGCGGCACAGATGATTTCGGGCGCGGTACAGGACGTTCTGACACGGGAAGAGTCCGCTCCGCAGTCGCGCGAGCGTGTATTCGCGGTGTCTGTTCGGCCTGCGGAACTGGTAACCGTGACTCCTTATCTTGAAGCATTCGGTGAGGTGCAAAGCCGCCGCAGGCTGGAACTGCGCGCGGCTTTGGGGGGGCGCGTGGTCGGGCTGGCCGATGATTTCGAAGATGGCGGTGTTGTGACAGCAAATGAGGTTCTGGTTGAACTTGATCCTGCTGATGCCCAGTCCGCGCTGGACCGGGCAAAATCCGATTTGCTGGACGCGCAGTTTGAAGAGCGTGACGCTGAACGGTCGCTGCTGCTGGCGCAGGACGAGTTGAACTCGGCCGAGGCGCAGGCGGAGTTGCGTGGGCGTGCCTTGCAGCGTCAGCAGGATTTGCAGACACGTGGCGTCGGTGCCGCAGCTGCTGTGGAAGAGGCAGAGCTTGCAAAAGCAGCTGCCCAGCAAGCGGTGCTGGCGCGGCGCATTGCGCTGGCTCAGGCAGAATCGCGCGTCGATCAGGCGACCACCCTGTTGGCCCGGGCGCGTATTGCGCTTGAGGCCGCAGAGCGCGATCTGGACGACATGACAATCCGCGCCCGGTTTGCGGGGACGTTGACGGATGTAACGCTGGTCGAAGGTCGGCTGGTGTCTGCGAACGAAAAACTGGCTGAACTCGTCGACCCTGACGCGTTGGAAGTGGCTTTCCGCGTGTCGACCGCGCAATACGTTCGATTGCTGGACGCAGCTGGCGACCTGATCGACGCGCCGGTTACCGTCTCGCTTGAGGTTACCGGCACCGACCTGACCGCCCAAGGCCGCATCAGTCGTGATAGCGGCTCGGCGGGCGAAGGACAGACCGGGCGTTTGATCTATGCCCGCCTAGACGATGCGTCGGGGTTCAAGCCGGGCGATTTTGTTACGGTCACTGTGCAGGAACAACCGCTGGACAATGTTGTGCGGTTGCCCTCTTCGGCTTTGGATGCCGTTGGGACGGTGTTGGTATTGGACGATGGCGACAGGCTCGAGGCACTGCCGGTGCAGCTGATCCGGCGTCAGGGCGATGAAGTCTTATTGCGTGGTGACGGTTTGGTGGGGCGCGAGGTCGTGATAGGCCGCACTCCGCTGTTGGGATCAGGCGTGCGTGTGCGGCCATTGCGGATAGATGACAGCGCCGGGGCTGCACCGGGTATGGTTGAGCTGTCAGTGGAACAGCGCGCTAAGTTGGTAGCTCAGGTTGAGGCCAGCACCCGCATGCCAAAGGACGTCAAAGAACGGGTTCTGGGTCAATTGAGCGAGGCTAAGGTGCCCGCCTCGCTTGTCCAGCGGCTTGAAAACAGGGCGGGGGGCTAAGCGCTATGATGCGCGAGATCCCCAGCGCGGCAGGCGGTATCCTCAGTTACTTCACGCGTCACAAAACGGTGGCAAACCTGCTACTGCTGGTGATGCTGGTACTGGGTGCGGCGGCGATCCCGAATATGCGGGCGCAGTTCTTTCCTGATGTGGTTCTAGAACGTGTCGACGTCCGTGTTGATTGGGACGGGGCCGGTCCTGAAGACGTGGACAACGGGATCGTTCAGGTGCTCGAACCTGCCTTGCTGGCGGTCGAGGGCGTTGCCAGCACCGAGTCGACCTCGCGTGAAGGGCGCGCCAGCATCCAGCTGGAGTTCGAGCCGAATTGGGACATGTCCCGCGCCGTCGAAGAGGTCCGGACTGCCGTCGACAGTGTCACCAGCCTGCCCGACGATGCCGAGGAACCGACGATCCGCCGCGGTGCCTGGCGCGACAGGGTTACGGATGTAGTTGTGACAGGGCCAGTCGACCCCGATCATCTGGCCAAGTTCACCGACGAATTGATCAACCGTCTTTTTGCGGTTGGTGTTACGCGCACAACAATTCGAGGCCTCGCCGCGCCGCGTATTGTGGTTGAGATACCGACCGCACAACTGATTGCTAACGACATCACGCTGTCCGAGGTTGCGTCAGCCGTAGCGGCTGAGGTCAACGCAAACCCGGCGGGTGATGTGACTGGCGCGAATGCCCGTATTCGCACAGGCACGGAAAAGCGCACGCCCAAGGAAATCGAAGGCATAGCGCTGCGCAACTTTGCGGATGGATCCAAGTTGCTGGTGGGCGATGTAGCACAAATCCGGGTCGAAGGTGTCAATCGCAATCGCAGTTATTTCGTGGGCGAAAATCCTGCGATGTCGGTGCGGGTGGATCGCTCGAATCTAGGTGACGCGATCGAAATCCAGCACACGGTCGAAGACGTTGTGAAGGAAATGCAGGCCAGCGTCCCCGAAGGCGTGACAATCGAATTGATCCGAACCCGCGCCCAGGCGATCACCGATCGTCTGGATATTCTGGTGGACAATGGTCTCGTCGGATTGGGCCTTGTTGTCTGTCTGCTGTTCCTGTTCCTGAACGCTCGGATCGCCTTTTGGGTCGCTGCCGGCATTCCGGTTGCCATGTCCGCCGCGATTGCCTTCATGTATATCGGTGGGCTGTCGATCAATATGGTGTCCCTGTTCGGCTTGATCATCACGCTGGGCATTGTTGTGGATGACGCCATCGTCGTGGGCGAGCATGCTGATTTCCGCGCGCGCCGGCTGGGTGAGGCACCGATGGTGGCTGCCGAACGGGCGGCACGGCGTATGGCGATGCCGGTTTTTGCGGCGACCCTGACGACGGTGATTGCCTTTTTTGGTCTGACCCTGGTTGGCGGCCGGTTTGGCGAGTTGATACGCGACATCCCCTTTACGGTGATCGCGGTGCTGATTGCCTCGTTGATCGAATGCTTCTTGATCTTGCCGAACCACATGGCGCATGCCATCGCGCATTCCACCAAAGAACACTGGTATGATCTGCCGAACCGGGTGGTCAATCGCGGGTTCCGGTGGGTGCGCGATCATCTGTTCCGCCCGTTGATCGCCTGGGTCGTGTGGGCGCGCTATGTGGTGGTCGCATTGATGGTGGTGGTCTTGGCCAGTCAGATTGCCCTGTTCATTCGCGGCGACGTGAACTGGCGGTTCTTTAACGCACCCGAGCGTGGCTCGGTCACGGGCAACTTCATAATGGTCGAAGGCGCCACCCGCGCCGAGACTGTGGCCATGATGCACGAGTTGCAGCGGGCGACCGAAGAGTTGGGCCAAATCTATGAAGAGCGCCATGGTCGCAACCCGATCGACTATGTTCTGGCCGAGGTTGGCGGATCCGCAGGTTGGGGATTGGCGGCAGCGGATGGCAAAGACGCAGATTTGCTGGGTGGTATTTCTATCGAGCTGATTGATGCGGATCTGCGCCCCTATTCCAGCTTTGAATTTGTGGGTGAGTTGCAGGACTTTGTGCCCCGCCATCCAAAGGTCGAACTGCTCAGTTTCCGAGGCTGGCGCTCGGGACCCGGTGGTGATGCCATTGATGTTCAGTTCTATGGCTCGGATGTGAACACGCTCAAATCCGCTTCCGAGGATTTGCAGACCGAGCTTTCAAAATACCCCGAGGTTTCGGCACTGGAAGACAACCTTGCCTATGACAAGGAAGAGTACATCCTGGACCTGACGGCACAGGGTCAGGCGCTGGGTTTCCGGATTGAAACGCTGGGTCGCGTGTTGCGTGATCGCCTGAACGGGATCGAGGCGGCGACCTTCCCGGATGGCCCGCGCAGTGCCGAGATCAGGGTAGAGTTGCCTGAAGGCGAGCTGACCGCCGATTTCCTGGAGCGCACTCTGATGCGCACACCCGATGGAGTGTATGTGCCGTTGGCCGATATCGTGTCGGTCGAGCGAAAGTCCGGCTTCTCGACCGTCCGGCGCGAAAATGGCCTGCGTGTGATCTCGGTAAACGGTGACATATCGGAAGACGACCCGACGCGCGCGGCTGAGATTGCACGTGCCATGGGCGAGGAAATCCTTCCGAAAATCGCCTCGGAACGACAGGTTGAATGGCGCATGGCCGGTCTGAGTGAACAGGAAGATGAGTTCCTGTCCGAGGCCCGTACCGGCCTGATCCTGTGTCTGACAGGCATTTATCTGGTGCTCGCCTGGGTGTTCGCCAGCTGGACACGGCCGCTGGTGGTGATGGCGATTATCCCCTTTGGCTTGGTCGGTGCGATATGGGGACACTATCTGTGGGACGTCCCGCTGAGCATGTTCACGGTTGTCGGCCTGTTGGGGATGACGGGGATTATCATCAACGACTCGATCGTTTTGGTGACCACCATTGACAGCTACCAAAAAGAGCGTGGGCTTGTTCCTTCGATTGTCGAGGGCACGGCGGATCGATTGCGGCCTGTGATGTTGACCACTCTGACCACAGTGCTGGGGCTGACCCCGCTGCTTTATGAAGGATCGCAACAGGCGCAGTTTCTCAAGCCCACAGTCATTACGTTGGTCTATGGGCTTGGGTTCGGGATGTTGCTGGTCTTGCTGCTGGTGCCGGCATTGCTTGCCATTCTGAACGATTTGGCCCGTCCAATGACCGCGATGCGCCGTGCTGCCCGCGCCCCGGACCGGGTGGTGCAAGGGGCTTTGGCGTGCACGGGCCTTGCCCTGCTTTTGTGGTTTGCGGTTACAATGGTTTGGCCCGCGTTTACCGGTGCACCTCTTGGGGTGTTGTCCGGTCTCTATGCTGGCGAGAGTGGCATGGCGATCCTGCAGATGGGGCTGGGTGCATTCGTTGCCGGCGCTGCGTTGATCCTGTTCTTCAGCCTCGCAGCTTCCGGCCTGCTTTATGCGCGGTTCAAAAGATCCGCGACCTAAGCCCGGCGCAGGGCAGTTTCCAGCAGGTCGATGACGCGGTTGCTCATCTCCAATTCGCCACGGCGGATCTGATCCACAGGGAACCAACGCGCGTCGAGCGCGTCGTCACCTGCAAAGGGGTCGCCGGTTTGATACTGACAGGCCACGCCTACCAGCAGGTAGTGTGTCTGGACGTTGCCGTTCGCGTCCCAGCGCAGCAAATCAAGATTGTCTAAATAGTGCTGTGGGTCTGCGATGACCGAGGTTTCTTCGCGCAGTTCTCTTTGCGCGGCTTGCAGGACAGTCTCGCCCCATTCCACATGACCCCCAGGGAACCCCCATAGCCCAGCATCAGGTTGCTTGCTGCGCTGAACCAGCAGCACTTGGTCCTTATGCAGGACAACCGCCAAAGCGCCGATTTTTGGGGTTTGTGTCATGAAATCACCGGGCTCAGCCTGCGCTGCAGCCCTGAATGTCGACCGCGTGATTTGCACCCAGAACAGTGATACGGATTTCCGATCGGTCCAGCGCAAATGGCCCTCCGGATGCGTTGATTACCTCGGAGGTTGCGACCAGAGTATTGCCCGTCCGTTTTGTTTGCGTCTGAGAGGCCCAGAGAGCAGGATTGCCCGGTTCGATCACCGCAACCTCGCGCCCGCCGGCAGAAGGCATGGTCACCCGTGCCTCGATCTGCATCCCGTCGGCTGTTGGTGACAGGTGACAGCTTGCCTGCGCCACATTGGCTTCTCGTTCAGAAAAGGGTCGCTGGGCAAGCGCTGCAGCGATGGTCGGGTTTCGCCCGGCTTCTGCGTCCAGAGTATGGTCGAATTCCAGTTGTTCGGGGATACAGACGTCCTTGCAGACGCCCAGATCCATTGTTCCTTGCAGCCGTACGGGCCGCGCCGGGTTTTTCGGTGTGATCTCGACCGGCAGAACTAGTTGGTTTTCATAGCCGATCGATTGCAGCCCGTTCTGGTCAAAGACATCCGGTGCGGGCCACGTAATCGACACGCCGCCAACATTGTCCGAGCGGGTCCAGTTGAATTCCGGCGGGATCCCAGCATCCCCCGGCGCACGCCAATAGGTTTTCCAACCGTCTTGCAGCGTCACACGCACGGCGCTCAGATATGTTCCTTTCGCTGTACGTCCGCCGTCCAGAATGTCCAACTCAGCAACAGGGCCTTTTACCTGCGCTGTCGCAGGTAAGGCCACGCCGATGGTAAGGGCGATCGCCGGAAATATCTTTTTAACGCTCATGGTTCATAAATGCGCGGTTGCGGCGCAGATTCCAAGTCACGTTCCGGTCACTGGGATGAAATCTGCGGAAATGTGTGCTGATCCCTTGCCATTCCGGGTGACCAAGGGTCATTGTTGAAACAGACCTGTTAAGAGATGTCCGCCCATGGATCTTACCGGAAAACTGTTGATTGCGATGCCCGGCATGGGCGATCCGCGTTTTGACCATTCAGTGGTGTACCTGTGCAGCCATGGCGAAGATGGTGCTATGGGCTTGATAATCAACAAACCTTCGGACTTGCGGCTAAAAACCCTGTTGAGTCAGCTGAACATCCCCTGCCGGATTCCGGTCGTGGGCGAACGTCTGGTCCATTTCGGCGGTCCGGTCGAGATGTCGCGTGGTTTTGTCCTGCACAGCTCGGATTACGAAGCGAACTTGCATTCCATGCACATCACGGATGAGTTCAGCATGACGGCAACGCTGGATATCCTCGAGGATCTTGCCTCGGGGCGCGGGCCTTTGAACTCAACTTTGGTGTTGGGCTACTCGGGCTGGGGACCCGGTCAGCTTGAGGACGAAATCGCCCTGAACGGCTGGCTCACGACTGAGGCGTCGTCACAGTTGGTCTTTGATGTGCCGGATGATGAGAAATGGAGCGGCGCTCTGGCGACTTTGGGCGTTGACCCCCTGATCCTGTCTGCGGAGTCCGGGCGCGCCTGATCAGCTGTTTCGCGGGGCTGCGGCACGGCGCAGGCGGTCGTTAATGGCTGCACCCAATCCATGATCTGGAATTGGCGTAACCGCAATTGGCCTGCCGGTGTCATTCAGGCTGTGCAAAGCGGCGAACAGGTTCGCCGCCGCCTCGGAAAGATCACCTTTCGCTGAAAGGTTTAGATCGCAGTCTACCGGGCCAAACCCCAACAGTACTTCATCTCCCTGCGCGGTGCTTGCGTCCAACCGAACGGGCGCATCCGGAGCATAGTGCGATTGCAGCTGACCTGGCGCGCTCAGCGCATCACCCGGTAAGTGATGATGCAATTGAGTTCCCAAAACGGCCTCGATCTGCTCCAGCGCAACACCGCCGGGGCGCAAAAGCGCGGGCTCGCCGGAAAGACCCACAATGGTGCTTTCCAATCCGACCCCGCATGGACCGTCATCCAGCACCGCGGCGATGCGCCCATTCAATCCGGACAGGACGTGTGCGGCGGTCGTTGGGCTGATTTGTCCGGATGGGTTGGCAGAAGGCGCGGCGACCGGGCCGTCAAACTCGGACAGCAACGCGCGCGCCGCAGGATGGGCTGGAACCCGCACCGCGAGGGTTTCAAGCCCGGCAGTTACCAGCGAGGATATCCCGTGATCCGGCCGCAGCGGCAAAACCAAGGTCAGCGGCCCGGGCCAGAACGCGGCCGCCAAAGCCTCGGCATTATCGGACCATGTCACGAAACGCCGGGCAGCTTCGGCCGAGGCTACATGCGCAATCAGCGGGTTGAAACTGGGTCGTCCCTTGGCGGCATAGATGCTGGCTACGGCTTCGCCGTTACGCGCATCCCCGCCTAAGCCGTAAACTGTTTCGGTCGGGATTGCGACTAAAAGCCCCTGGCGCAGCAGGTCTGCAGCCAGCGCGATTCCGGCCGGATCGGCGGATAATGTCAGGGTGCCGTTAGGGATCATGGGTGGTGACGCCGCGTTTTGATTGCGTATAGCATGTGGACCGATACGTAATCGGTTGAACCCAGATGCATAAAGATGGGCGGTGGAAATTCCAAGCCCGTCGGCGTAAATGCAATCAGACAGCTCCGAGGGAAGACATGCCATACCGCGCGCCAATCTCTGATTATGAATTCCTGTTCCGCCACGCGGTCGGCTTCGAACAGATCGCCGAGACCGAGAAATTCTCGGAAGCCAGCGAAGATGTCGTCAGTGCCATTCTGACCGAAGCCGGGAAAATGTGCGAAGAGGTGATGGCTCCGCTGCAGCGACCCGGTGATCTGGAGCCAGCACGGTTGGAAAACGGCGTGCTACGCACCTCGCCCGGTTATTCTGACGGCTGGAAAGCCATTGCCGAAGGCGGCTGGATCGGAATGAGCGGTGATCCGGAATATGGCGGCATGGGGCTGCCGATGACGCTGACCACCGCCGTGAACGAGATGATGTCAGCCGCCTGCCTGTCGCTGCAACTTGCGCCGCTGATGACGCAGGGCCAGATCGAGGCGCTTGAGCACCACGCCAGCGATGAGCTCAAGGAGTTGTATCTGCCCAAGATGATGGCGGGTGAGTGGTCTGGTACCATGAACCTGACAGAACCACAGGCCGGGTCGGATGTGGGTGCGTTGACTTCGAAAGCCGAAGCCAATGGGGATGGCACTTTTTCTGTGACAGGGCAGAAAATCTTTATCTCATGGGGTGACAACGATTTTGCTGAGAACGTCTGCCATCTGGTTCTGGCGCGATTGCCGGATGGCGTTCCCGGAACCAAGGGGATTTCGCTGTTCCTGGTGCCCAAGTACCTGCCGGATGAGAACGGTAAGGCCGGCGTTGCGAATGATTTGAAGGTCGTATCGGTTGAACACAAGATGGGCCTGCACGGCTCACCAACCTGCGTGATGCAATTTGACGGTGCTAAGGGCTGGATCGTGGGCAAGGAACATGGCGGCATGGCTGCGATGTTCACCATGATGAACAACGCGCGTCTGGGCGTCGGTGGTCAGGGTGTGGGTGCAGCCGAAGGTGCCTATCAGCACGCGCTGGCCTATGCGCTGGACCGTAAGCAGGGCAAAACGCCATCAGGTACGATCGTTGACCACGCCGACGTGCGTCGGATGCTGATGAGTATGCGTGCCGACACGTTCGCCGCGCGTGCGATCATGCTGGCCAACGCTGCCGCCATTGATATGGCCAACGCGACCGGCGATGCAGACTGGGCAGCTCGTGCCGCCCTGCTGACACCGATCGGAAAGGTTTTTGGCACCGAGACCGGTATGCGGGTGTCCGAAAACGGCGTTCAGGTGCATGGCGGCATGGGCTTTATCGAAGAATCCGGTGCCGCGCAGTACTACCGAGACGTCCGTGTGACTGCGATTTACGAGGGAACCAATGGCATTCAGGCCATGGACCTTGTCGCGCGCAAGATGATGGACGGCGGCGACGCAGCATCGCGTCTGTTGGACGAAATCGAGGATCACGCCGAGCAGGCGCGCGCAACCATACCCGAATTGGCTGGCCCGGTTTGGGAAGCCACGGAAAGCCTGCGCGAAACAACCGAATGGATGGTTGCGCAATCCGAGTTGAACAACCGATTTGCCGGTGCGGTGCCGTACCTTCACGCCTTTGCCCGCGTTCTGGGCGCGCATTATCATCTGATGGCTGCTTTGGCAGAACCGGGTGGTCCGCGCTTCAAACTGGCTCGTTACTACATCAACGCACTGTTGCCCGAATATGCCGGACTGCTGGCGCAAGCTCAGAACGGCGCAGATGATGTGTTCGGGCTCAGCGTCGAGGAGCTTTTGGCCTGATGGACGGAGATACCCCTTTGGCGATCCGGTATCCGTGGCCCGAACCTCCGGCCGAGGGTGAGGCGATCGAGGTCGCCGAAGGAGTGCTTTGGATGCGCTTGCCGCTGCCTATGGCACTGGATCACGTCAATATCTATGCGTTGGACGATGGCGACGGCTGGACCGTAATCGATACGGGCATGTCATCGAACAAGACCCGGCGTATCTGGGAAAAACTGATGGCCGGTCCGTTGGGTGGCAAGCCCATCAAGCGGGTGGTGGTGACGCATCATCACCCCGACCATGTGGGCAATGCGGGTTGGTTCCAATCCGAACACGGCGTCGAGCTGGTGGCTTCGCGCACCTCCTGGCTGTTTTCGCGTATGCTGCAACTGGATGTTCAGGAAAGCTGGCCGCAGGAAACTCTGGATTATTATCGCAGCGCAGGTATGGCGCCCGAGGTTCTGGCCAAGCGGATGGCCGAGCGCCCGTTCAATTATTGCGACACCGTTTATCCGATGCCACTGGGGTTCACTCGGATCAAGCAGGGTAGTGTGATCCGTATGGGCGGGCGCGATTGGGACGTGCATATGGGCAATGGTCATGCCCCAGAACACGCCACGTTCTGGAGCCGCGACGACAACCTCGTGATCACAGGCGATCAGATACTCAGTTCGATCAGTCCCAATTTAGGTGTCTATGTCACTGAACCTTTGGCCGACCCGGTTGCCGAATGGCTGGAAGCCTGCGAGCGGCTTCAGGGGTTGGCACGGCCTGATCATCTGGCACTGGGCGGGCATAAGCTGCCTTTCACAGGGCTGCCAACACGGATGAAGCAATTGATTTCCAACCATCACGGCGCGCTTGATCGGTTGCAGGACTATCTGGACCAGCCAAAAACCGCAGCCGAGTGTTTCGTGCCTTTGTTCAAACGGCAAATCAGTGGCGGCGAGTATGGGCTTGCGCTGGTCGAAGCGGTTGCACATCTGAACCATCTTTACCACATTGGTGCTGTCACCCGGACGCGCCGCGCGGACGGGGCGTGGGAGTTTCAGCGCAAAGGGTAAAGCCATGCAGGATCAGATCGAAACATCGGCCGAGGCCGCCGAAGCCGCAGCTCTGCCGCGTTGCTACGAAGTGCATGCGAACTCTGAGTCCGAGTCCGGTGCGAAGGACCTGCCTGGCCCGTTGCAAAAACCGGTTGAAACAAAAAGCCCCGCGCAATGGGCGTATGAACGTCTGATCCTCTATATCCAGAATTTCGAGAAAACTCTGACAGGTGACCAAGAAGTCGCGATGGGCTTCACTGGCGGAGACGCCGGTGTCATGCGGATCGAAGGGATGGGGTATTTCGACCCTGATATCATCACCTTTTACGGATCCGACGCGACCGGCGCGCGCACTCAGCTGGTGCAGCATGTCAGCCAGTTGAACGTGATGTTGCGGGCATTGCCCAAATCGGTCGAGGATAAACCCGCCAACCGGATCGGGTTCCGTCTGGCGGCGGATCTGGAAGAAAGCTGATCACCTGACTTGCAATTCACGTCTGCGCAGCCTTGAATGAGTCCACCATTCAAGGGGGTGTCGCGTGACCACTTTCTCTTCTGTTACAAGTGCCTACAAAGATGCGTGGGCGCGTCGCCGTGTCTTTGTGCCGATCTACCTCGTCGTGCGCCTGCTGCTGGTTGCCCTGGTTGCGCCGGGTGTCGCTATCGCAGTGAATCTTGCGGTTAGGTTGTCCAACCAAACCGCACTGACGGATCAGGCCATCGCGGCGTTCATCCTGTCGCCTGCCGGTTTTGTCGCGGCCATCGCTGTTCTCAGCTTGTTTCTTCTGGCCGAGGTGTTTGTCTTTTCGGTCATGGCCGGATCATTGCGGATGGCAGAGCCGGACCCCTGGCGGTCGGGCAGTTCTTCGATCAGGTTAATATTGTCGCGACTTCCATCCCTGTTTGGCTTTGCGGTGCGCTTTGTCATGCGGGTTTTGCTGTTGGTTTTGCCCTTTGCCGTTGTTTCTGCCGTTATCGCGTGGTGGACGCTGACGGAATACGACATCAACTATTACCTGACTTTCCACCCGCCCTCATTCTGGGTGGCCTTGGTTCTGATTGGGGCTGTTGTTCTGGTAATGGCGTGGGTGCTTATTCGCCGTCTCTCAGCCTGGGCCTTGTCGCTGCATCTGGTTTTGTTTGAGGGTGTACATCCCGGGCACGCATTCGGTATCAGCGCCAGCCGGATGGAGGGTAAGCGTGGGCGCCTCAAGATAGAATTGGCCATCTGGTTGGTTATGCGCCTTGCCATCGCCGCCATGATTGCCTGGGTTGCGGGGCTTTTGTTCGCACTGGTGCCGTTGCAAGGCGCAGCTAACCTGCGATTGGCCCTGATTTACAGCCTGGGCGTTGCCGGGATCTGGTCACTGGCCGGATTAGTTTTGGCGGCCACGGCGCTTGGCGCTTTGGCTGTGCTGCTCGATGGATTCTTTGACATCCAAACATCCGAACCACCGCATCCTGAGCCGCGCAACATACGCATATCGGTGTTCATGGCTGTTGGAGCCGCAGTCGTTGCCGTTCTTGTCGGGATATGGTTCGGCCAGCACCTTCTGGAAAGGGTACAGGCGCCGGACCGCGCCGAGGTTATCGGACATCGCGGCGCTGCGGCGCTTCGGCCCGAAAACACGATGGCCTCGGTTCTCAAGGCGATCGAGGATGGTGCCGACTGGGTCGAAATAGACGTGCAGGAAACTGCAGATGATGTGGTCATCGTCGCCCATGATAGCGACTTCATGAAACTTGCTGGCGTCAACCTCAAGGTCTGGGATGCCACGATGGAGGACATCGACCAGATCGATATCGGCAGCTGGTTTGGCCCGGAATACGCCGATGAGCGTACGCCGACACTGCGCGATGTGCTGGAGGCCGCGAAGGGCAAGGCCAAGGTCATCATAGAGCTGAAGTATTATGGCCACGACATAGACCTTGAGAATCGCGTCGTCGCCCTCGTCGAAGAGCTGGATATGCAGGACGATATTGCAACGATGTCCCTGAAATACCCGGCTGTGCAAAAGATGAAGGCGATCCGTCCCGACTGGCGGGCCGGGGTTCTGGCCGCGACTGCGGTGGGTGATCTATCGGGTCTCGAAGGTGATTTCGTTGCTGTGAACGCCGCCATGGCGACGCCGGGTTTGGTCAATTCGGTTCAGGCGGCAGGTAAGGATATCTATGTCTGGACGGTCAACGACCCGCTGCAGATGTCGGCGATGGCCTCGATGGGCGTAGACGGTTTGATCACGGACCGGCCAGCGATGGCGAACGAAGTGCTGCGGGTGCGCGCAGAAATGGGTCCGGCAGAGCGCTTGTTGCTATGGCTGGCCACCACCTTCGGCATGTCCTTTGATACTGAGGCGGCGCGCGATGAAAGCCCTTAGGCTGGCAGCGATCCTTTTGCTTAGTGCCACGGCCGCCACTGCGCAGGACGTCATGCGCAGCTTCGAGTTACCCGCGCATCGCAGCCTGATGGCAGAACGCGAAGGTGCAGAGCTGACCTCGTTTGAAACCGATGGTTGTTCGGGCGGTCTTTCGGCAAGCTGGCGCTTTGTAGCGGATACGTTCCCCAGCTTTCGGGCTTTATATGAGGCACACCCGCCCTGGGAATATTGCTGTGTGGCCCATGATCGCGCCTACCACCACGCGGGTGGGGCTTTGCGGGCCGAAGACAGCTACGAGGCGCGCCTTTCAGCAGATGATACCTTGCGTGCCTGCGTCAAACAGCATGGGGTTGAACATGACGAGGAATACGCCGAACGCTATGATATGACGGCCGAACAAATCCGTACCGCTCATTCCGTCACGGCTGAGGCGATGTATGCAGCGGTCCGGTTCGGCGGCGGCCCGTGTTCTGGCCTGCCCTGGCGCTGGGGTTTTGGGTATCCGGGGTGTTCGGTATTTCCTCCTTTGGCCCCTGCGCGCGAATGACGTGGTGACAGGCCCAGGATTTTCGATTATCCAACATTTCAAACACGCGAATTAGGATTCTGAGACTCATGGCTGAACACAAGCACGGCGAAATGGATATCACTGTTCAAACCAAAACCTTTGATGGGTTTGTCAAAGCCACCACATGGTGCGTGGTTGCCATCGCCTTACTTTGCCTGTTCCTGGCAGTCTTTGCCGCTTAATCCAAAACGGGGTTGACCGTGATCCGGATTTTGATTGCCTGCCTGCTGGCAGCAACTGTTGCTGGCTGCGCGGGATCGCAGCGTCCGCAGGCCGACCAGGCTGAAGTCGTTGCCCGATCTTATCGTGATCCGGGGCCCTCTACCCTGACGCTTTATACAATGATCAGCACGCGCACCGGATCTGGCGCGCATACCTCGTTGATGATCAGCGGCAGCGAGAGGGTGATTTTTGATCCTGCAGGGTCATTCCGGGCAGATGTCGTTCCGATCAAGGATGACGTTCTGTACGGCATAACCCCGAATGTCGAACGCGCATACCGCAGTTCACACGCGCGCGAAACGCACTATGCGCGCATCCAGACCATTCAAGTCAGCCCACAACAGGCAGAGATTGCCTTGCAGCTGGCCAAGCAATCTGGCCCGGTTGCGGGTGCCTATTGTGCGAATTCCACCGCGTCCTTGTTGAAGCAGGTTCCGGGTTTCGAACAGATCAACGTGACCTTTTTCCCAGTCAAGCTGTCGGAGCAATTCGGTCAGCTTCCGGGGGTCGTGACCACTGAGTATCGTGAGAACGACGATGCCGACCTGCAAAAAGGTCTGGCCGCCAACAACGCGACGCTGAACCAACTGGAAACGGTCTCAACCCAATAAGTACAGCAACCCGTACAGGGTTGCAGCACCGCTGAATATGGCCGCCAGTACGTTTTTGGTCATCAACCCTATCGTCAATGCAACGGCGGCGGCGGCCATCCGTGGAATGTCGGGCTGCCCTTCGGTTGCGGTTGGCCAAACAA
Organism: Ruegeria sp. BI12; assembly: GCF_056537985.1. Lineage (NCBI taxonomy): Bacteria > Pseudomonadati > Pseudomonadota > Alphaproteobacteria > Rhodobacterales > Roseobacteraceae > Ruegeria > Ruegeria sp. BI12. Next base: position 83,155 of record NZ_JBQFSL010000004.1, read on the forward strand.
CCAGCGGTGCAATCAGGGCGGGCAGGATGGCGACGGCGGTATAGCGCAAATGGCGCAGCAGCCATGGCGGCATCGGCCGATCCCCGACGAGGCCGATAAAGACAAAGCGCAAGCTATAACTGCCGATGGCGAGACCGATAATAATGGTCCAGATCGTGACGGGATCAACGGGGGTCATGCCGCGGCCTTTCTGCGTTCAGCGTACAATTCGGCTTGCGCACCTGCCATCATGCCGGCACACCCGGCAATCAACAGCCCCAGATTGTATGGGATGCCAACGGTCAGCAATGAAACGACAATGGCAACCAGCGCAGCCACCACATGGGGCAGGGTGCGCATCATCGGCCCGATCATGGCCAGAAATGTAATCGGCAAGGCAAAGTCCAGCGCCCAGCTTTCGGGAATGCGCGTGCCAAGCACTGCGCCCAGATAAGTCGCAAATATCCATAGCGGCGTGATGGGTGTGACCGAGCCAACAAAGTAGGCCATGCGCTGCGGGACCGTCATCCTGGGTTCTTTTTCGAATTGCACGATTGAACAGGCATAGGATTGATCGACCGTTAGATAAGCGGCACATGCGCGTTGCCACATCGGCGCAGCCCCCAGATAAGGGGTCAGCGACGCGGAATACATCGCCATTCGCAGATTTACTGCAAGGGCAGAGACGAGAATAATGGCTGTTGGTGTCTGATCCTGCAGCAATTGCAGTGCAGCAAACTGCGCAGCACCTGCAAAGACCGTGGACGTAAACGCCATGGTCTGCACGATGTTTAGCCCAGCTTCAGTCGCGAAAACGCCAAACAGGGTGCCAAACGGGATTGCCACAAAAATAAACGGGGTCCCGTCGCGAAAACCCTTCCAGAAGTATGACTTGGATGTGGTGTCTGCCATGGCTAAATCCTATGGTGATCCCCGCAGCAGTAGCGGTCTTGGGAAAGGGTTGCAATTGGCCACGAAACAGAACCTGTCAGACTACATCATCGCCCCCGATCCCGGTGCGGCGCGCCTGACCCGCGCGGTCGAAGGCGTGGATCAGAATGGCGAGGTCAGTCAGATCTCGGTGGTCGAGGAACGCCCGCTGACTATTTTCCTGAATTCACAGGAAATCGTGACCGCGATGACCATAGGGGACTATCCAGAATATCTGGCGCTGGGTTTCCTGCGCAATCAGGGGATGTTGCTGGCGGATGATGAAATCACGCGCGTCGACTATGATGAAGATCTGGAAACCGTGGTAGTACGCACGGCACGCGAGACGTCCTACGAAGACAAGCTGAAGAAAAAGACCCGTACCAGCGGCTGTGCGGTCGGCACGGTCTTTGGTGATATGATGGAAGGGCTTGAGGATGTGCGCCTGCCGCAGGTTCAGGTTCGTACTTCGTGGCTTTATGACCTTGCTGCCAAAATCAACCGAACTCCATCCCTTTACCTTGAAGCCGGAGCAATCCACGGCACGGTACTGTGCCGCGAAAACCGCCCTCTGGTCTATATGGAAGATGTGGGTCGTCATAACGCGGTCGACAAGATCGCGGGCTGGATGCTGTCCGCAAAAGAAACACCTGAGGACAAGATTCTCTACACCACCGGTCGTCTGACGTCCGAGATGGTAATCAAAACGGCGATGATGGGCATTCCGGTTCTGGCTTCTCGGTCAGGTTTCACCGCCTGGGGCGTCGAGATCGCGCGCGAGGTTGGACTGACGCTGATTGGCCGGATGCGTGGGCAACGTTTTGTGTGTTTGTCAGGAGAAGATCGTCTGGTGCGCGATGTTGATCCTTCGAGCGTTCCGGTCGAAGATAAGAAGCATAAAAGAAAAAGCTCTCAGTCCTGAATTTCTTCAGTGTGCCGTCACTTCGAAAAAACTCTGCGAATTCCACAGGATATGCCCTAAGGTGGGGCAAATCGAAGTGAGATATTGGGTGTTAGCAACCTGAGGGCGCTATGGAGTTAATCAGCTTAATTGCACCGGTCTTTGCGGTGATCCTGACGGGCTACGTGTTTTCGTGGACAAAACTTCTGAGCGAGGACACATCCGAGGCTCTGGTGCAATTTGCGGTGTATGTCCTGATCCCTGCGATCATGTTCTACCTGATTGGTCAGGAGGATTTCGAGAACCTTCTGAACTATGGGTTTTATCTGTCCTACGGCGGTACACTCCTGGTTCTTTTTGCTGTTTTATTCATCTGCCTGAAAACGTTGACGAGTTATCAGGTCGGATCCGCAACCGTGTTAGCCTTTGCTGGTGTTGCTTCAAACACAGCGTTGGTTGCGTTGCCCATTCTCCACGCGATTTTCGGGTCAAAAGGGGCTTTGCCGGCAGTTTTGGCGAACCTTGTTGTCGCCATTTTGCTGTTGGTTTTGACCACCATTCTCGAAACGTCTGCAGGGCATAAGGCAAGCAAGAGGACGCCCGTTTACAAGATTGTCGCCAATGTCCTGAAAAACCCGATTATCGCTGCAACTTTGTTAGGCGTTGTCTATTCTTTTACGGGCATTGGGTTTTCTCAGGCTGTTTCGGACTATTTGGAGTTGATGAGTCAGGCGCTGGCGGCAGTTGCCTTGTTCGCGATCGGGTTCACCACAAGCGTGCGTACGATCCTTCAAACCGGTCCGATGATCTTGTTTCTGTCAATAATGAAGCTTCTCGTAGTTCCGGGGCTCGTGCTGCTTGCGGCACATCTGATCGGGCTGGACCCGCTTTGGACCATTGCGGCAACGGTTTCAGCGGCGGCCCCTACGGCTAAAAGCATCTTCCTCTTGGCTAAACATTATGATCAGGAGCCTCAGCTTGCCGCTCATATAGTCTCCGCGACTTCGCTTCTGGCGGTGGTGACTTTGATCCTGTGGCTGTTTGTCCTGCACCAACTGCATCCAACAGCGTTCCAATTGAATTGAGTTCGATCTACAAAGTTGCGATCAATTGATCACTTGGATCTAGGCAACAAGGTACGGCAATGAATACCCCTCTTGGTGTTATCCTGGCGGGCGGTCTCGCCACCCGAATGGGCGGAGGAGACAAGGGCCTGCTGACAATCGGTAAGCAGAGTCTGCTGTCTCATGTGATCGATCGCTTGAAACCGCAGGTGGGCGGGCTGGCATTGAACGCCAATGGCGACCCCAAGCGGTTTGCAAACCTCGATCTGCCGATCCTGCCCGATACAATAGAAGGGTTCGCAGGACCGCTGGCTGGAGTTCTGGCCGGGCTTGACTGGGCGGCAGGGCAGGGCGCCGAAAGCATCGTAACCGCGGCTGCCGACACGCCGTTTTTCCCGCGTGATCTGGCCGTGCGGCTGATGCGGGCCGCCGAAGGTCAGGTGCATCCGTTGGTTTTGGCAACCACCCCCCGTACCAGTGATGAAGCTCTGAAGTCGGGCGGCGGCAAACGGGTGAACCGGCACCCGACCTTTGGCCTTTGGCCTGTCGCGCTGCGCGACGATCTACGGGACGCTTTGAACGGCGGATTGCGTAAAGTCGTGCAGTGGACTGACAAGCACAACGGGCGCGAGGCGCTGTTTCCTGCCGATCCGTTCGATCCGTTCTTCAACGTCAACACACCCGACGATCTGGCACGGGCGCAAGAACTGCTGGAGCAGGCATGAGGGCTTACGGCGTCACCGGATGGAAAAACGCCGGCAAGACCGGTCTGATGGAGCGTTTGGTTGCCGAGATCACCAAACGCGGCCTCACGGTTTCTACGGTCAAGCACGCCCATCACGCGGTCGATGTCGACCAGCCTGGGACTGACAGTTTCCGCCATCGAGACGCCGGTGCATCCGAGGTGCTTCTGGCATCGGGTAAGCGCATTGCGGTAATGCAGGAATTGCGCGGGGCACCCGAACCACCTCTGGCAGATCTTCTGGCGCGGCTTCTTCCGGTCGATCTTGTCCTGATCGAAGGGTTCAAACGGGAAAGACACCCCAAGATCGAAGCGTTTAGGGCAGAGGCTGGCAATGCGCTGATGGCCGGGGAGAACAATACGATCCGGGCCATAGCCAGCGATACACCGCTGCAGGTCGGGGTTCCGGTGTTCGATCTGAACGACACCTCCGCAATCGCAGATTTCATCTTGAAAGAGGTCGGACTATGACGCCGCCAAACATCACGCCTCCGCCCTTGCGAAATGATTGTTTTGCGTTGCCTGCCGGGGTCAATTGGACGCCCGTGGACGAGGCACTAGAGATGTTGCGGTCGAGGTTGACTGTTGTGACTTCGGTCGAAATCGCCCAGATCGAGCAGGCTTCGGGACGTATACTTGCAGAAGACGTTTTGGCAAAGCGTTCGAACCCGCCGCAACCGAATACGGCTGTGGATGGATATGGGTTTTCCGGAGCGGCCCCCGAGGGACCGCAGGTGATGCCGCTGCAGGATGGGCGCGCCGCTGCTGGTATCCCGTTTGACGGCGTAGTGGCGCTGGGTAACGCGCTGCGCGTATTGACCGGCGCGGCGCTGCCCGACGGCGTGGATACGGTAATACTGGAAGAGGATGTGACCGTTCAGGACGGCCATATCGCCTTTCATGGTCCGCTGAAGCAGGGCGCAAACACCCGCAAGGCTGGCGAGGACGTTGCAGAGGGCGACTTGGTTTTGCCCGCCGGGCGCCGGCTGACGCCGGCTGATGTCGCGCTTTTGTCGGCAACAGGGATTGCCGAGATTTCGGTTCGCAAAACGTTGCGGGTTGCGGTGCTGTCGACCGGGGATGAACTGGTCGAACCGGGAAACCTCGCCGGTCCCGGTCAGATTTTCGACGCCAACCGTCCAATGCTGTTGTCGATGATTGAAAGGCTGGGTTTTGAGCCGGTTGACATGGGTCGGGCGTCCGACGACAGGGAAGACTTGCGTGACAGGTTGGACAGGTCGGCAGCGCAGGCAGACGTCATTATGACCAGCGGCGGCGCGTCTGCCGGAGATGAAGATCACGTCTCAGCATTGTTGCGAGAGGCCGGGGCCATGCAGGAGTGGCGGATCGCGCTGAAACCGGGCCGCCCATTGGCGTTGGGTATGTGGAACGAAACGCCCGTGTTTGGTCTGCCGGGAAACCCTGTTGCCGCCAAGGTCTGCACTTTGATCTTTGCCCGCCCTGGGTTGGGTCTGATGGCGGGCGAAGGTTGGTCCGAACCGCAGGGCTTCGACCTGCCTGCCAATTTCGAGAAACGCAAGAAACCGGGGCGGCGCGAGTATCTGCGCGCCCGCGTCCGTGATGGCAGGGTCGAGGTTTTTGCCTCGGAAGGCTCAGGTCGTATCAGTGGACTTAGCTGGGCTGAGGGACTGGTCGAGATTCAGGATGGCGCTTGTCACATCGTGCCAGGTGATCCGGTGCGGTTCATTCCTTATGGCAGCTTTGGGTTGTGATCAGTCAAATGTACCCGCGACGCGCCCAAGCAGCATGAAAGCACGGGCGGTTCGTGTGTCGCCCAATGCAGTCAGGTCCGCGTCGCTGGCCGACGGTTCAAATTCGACGATCATGTGATCAAAACGGCGCAGGAAATGATGCGCTGCGTCCCGGAATATCGGGTCCTGCTTCATCCTTGCGGCGGTCAGGGCCAGCGAAGAACGGTCTCTGATTCCGCCCAACGCGGCAACCGCGCGGCCGCGCGCGCCTTGCGCGAATTGCCGCCAGATTTCAGGGCGGGCCATATCCGGGCGCAGGTCATCCATATAGATGCCTTCCTGGCTCAGCAGTGTCAGTACGTCCTGTGAAGCCTGTACCAGTTGCGCGGTCTTGCGATCCCGAAGCGCCAGCCTGAGGGCATCGAACCCTTCGGCGTCATCCTGTGTTTCAGGAAAGTTCAGCGCCCGAATGAAGGTATTGGTCGTCAATGGCGGCGCGATATCCTCAGCCGGCGTACCCAGTTCCAATGACGTCTGGTCACCCGCATCAACAGAGGTCTCGCCCCGAACCGGCTCGGTCCGTTTCGACGAAAACGTCGCCAGCGCGGTTTCCGTCTTTTTGGTGGCCTCAGCGATTTCATCTAGTTTTTTACTGACACCGGGTTCTTGCAGACTAGCCGCGCGCTGTTGCTGAATCACATAGGTTTGACGGATCGCGTCAATCGCGGTTTGTAACCGGGCGCTTTCCTCGCGCATGACGCGGCTGGCGCGCATTGATGTCGCGGCGACCCAGATCATAGCCACTGGCATGAACACCGCCAGCAGGGTCACGACGAATCCGCCACCTTCGACCTTGTCGGGAAGCACCAGAAATACAACAGACACGATCAGCCAGACCACGCTAAGCACGATGGCAACGATCTCGATCTCGGTCACCGAAGGATGCGAAGGCTTGTCATAGATACCCAAAGGGGTCGGCCGTTCGGGATCTTGCTCGGGATTGGGCTCTGACATGGTCAAGGCTCCGGTCAGGCATACTCGATACTTAGAACTTCATAGGACCGCACACCACCGGGGGTGCGTACTTCGACACTGTCGCCTTCTTCCTTGCCGATCAATGCCCTTGCGATGGGCGATTTGATGTTCAGCAGGCCGTTTTCGATGTTGGCCTCGTACTCGCCGACGATTTGCCAGGTCTTTTCCTCGTCAGTGTCTTCGTCCACCAGCGTTACCTTGGCGCCAAATTTGATTGCGCCGTTCAGCTTGGCCGGGTCGATCACGTCAGCCAGTGACAGGATGCCTTCCAGCTCTTTGATACGACCTTCGATGAAGCCCTGCTTTTCACGGGCCGAATGGTATTCGGCATTCTCTTTCAGGTCGCCCAGCTCGCGCGCTGTGGCGATGGCTTCGATGATCGCCGGGCGCTCGACCGACTTGAGGTTTTTCAGCTCCGCCGCAAGAGCGGCATTGCCCGTAGGCGTCATTGGAATTTTTTCCATGTTCTTGTCGTCCACGCATAAATTGTTTCGCCCCGCCGCATGAGACAAGCGTCGGGGCGATTTGATGGGTCATCAAATACCTGACCCAAATGAGGCGTGAATTGCAAGGGGGCTTGGTCGCGCGACGCGCGGATTACGGCCTAGTCGTAGCTAATGACTTCGAATTCGATGTCATTGTCGTCATTGAAGTAGAACCGCCGACCTGGCTCATAATCCGCATGGGACTTAGGCGTGAATCCTGCGGCTATCACCTTTTTCTCGGTTGTATCGATGTCCTCGACCAATACGCCCACATGGTTCAGGCCGCCAACGATGTCATAGCTACTTTCCCCGGACGGTTGCGGATCGCTGGGCGCGTAAAGTGCCAAGTATGTGTGCTTACTGCCTACGTGAACCGTGTAACCGCCTGCAATTGCCGGGCCTTCCCAGCGGGTTTTCCAACCGAAAACCTTGTGCATCCACGCAGCTGAAGCCTGTGGATCGCGGACAGTGAAATTGGTGTGTTCAAGCGTCGCCATCATGGGATCTCCTTTGCATCTTGAGGCTTGTCCCGACTCACCGTAATTTCTAAACCTAACTTTAGGTCAAGGTATTATTTCGGAGTATGTGATGGCGGTTTCGGACGGGTTGGCAATTGGTGCATTGGCGCAGCGTACTGGGCTGGCTGTGTCGGCCATCCGGTATTACGAGGCGCAAGGCCTGATATCGCCTTGGCGTAACGCGGGCGGGCAACGGCGGTATCAACGCGCGGACATCAGACGCCTGAGCTTTGTGATGATTGCCCAGCAGTTCGGCCTGACCCTGCCCGAGATCCGAGAGGTGCTGTCCGGCCTGCCGGGCAATCGCACCCCGACCCCGCAGGATTGGCAAAAAATCAGCAAGGGTCTGCGGGCCCATCTGAATCAGCGAATCGATACCCTGACGCGATTGCGCGACAATCTGGACGGCTGCATCGGTTGTGGTTGCCTTAGTCTGCCGAAATGCGCCTTGTACAACCCCGATGACCGCGCCAAATCAAATGGTAGCGGTCCCAGGTATCTGATGGGGGACTCACCCGAGGCATAACTGCCGCATTGCAGCAAAGTTACGCCGTGTTTTGATTGACCAACGTCTTTGAGACCATGTAATCAGCCGTGAAACAATATTGCGCAGACCACGCAGTGAAAGCGCCAATTCGGAAAGTTAGCTAAGGAGCCCGCGATGGCCGAGATTGAACGCGAAGCGATGGAATACGATGTGGTGATCGTGGGTGCAGGCCCCGCGGGCCTGTCGGCGGCCATCCGTCTGAAACAGCTGGATGCCGACCTGAACGTTGTCGTGCTCGAGAAGGGCTCGGAAGTGGGCGCGCATATCCTTTCTGGAGCAGTTCTGGATCCCTGCGGTCTGGACGCTCTGATCCCGGATTGGAAGGAAAAAGGCGCCCCGCTGAACGTGCCGGTGCATGAAGATAACTTCTACATGCTGGGCGAGGCGGGCAAGATCCGCATCCCCAACTTCCCGATGCCGCCGCTGATGAACAATCACGGCAACTACATTGTCTCTATGGGTAATGTCTGCCGCTGGATGGCTGAACAGGCCGAGGAGCTGGGCGTAGAAATCTTCCCTGGCATGGCGTGTTCGGAACTGGTGTATGGCGACAATGGCGAAGTCAAAGGCGTTGTTGCCGGTGTCTTCGGCCTGGAGCCTGATGGGTCCTATGGCCCGGGCACCGAGCCGGGCATGGAACTGCACGGCAAATACGTCTTCCTTTCGGAAGGTGTCCGTGGCTCGCTGTCCAAGGAAGTCATCGCCAAGTACGACCTGTCTGCTGGCAAAGAGCCGCAGAAATACGGCGTCGGCATGAAAGAGATCTGGGAGGTCGACCCCGCCAAGCACAAGGAAGGCTCAGTAACTCATACGATGGGCTGGCCTCTGGGCAGCAACGCGGGCGGCGGATCGTTTATTTACCACCTTGAAAACAATCAGGTCTATGTCGGTTTCGTGGTTCACCTGAACTACAAAAACCCGCATCTGTATCCTTACATGGAATTCCAGCGCTTCAAGCATCACCCGGTGGTGGCCGATCTGCTGAAAGGCGGCAAGCGCGTGGCCTATGGTGCACGTGCAATTACCGAAGGTGGCTGGCAGTCGATGCCAAAGCTGGTTGCACCTGGCGTGGCGCTTCTGGGTTGTTCGGCGGGCATGGTCAACGTGCCGCGCATCAAGGGCAACCACAACGCAATGCTGTCGGGCAAGGCTGCGGCTGAAGCCGCATTCGACGCCATCAAGGCCGAACGTTCGGGCGACGAGCTGACCGCTTACGAGACCGACGTGCGTGAAGGCGCAATCGGTGCGGACCTAAAGAAAGTGCGCAACGTCAAACCGCTGTGGTCGAAATACGGTCTGACCGCCAGCCTGATGCTGGGTGGTATGGACATGTGGACCAACACGCTGGGCTTTTCGCTTTTGGGCACTCTGGGTCACGGCAAAAACGACGCCGAGGCGACCGAAGAGGCAAGCAAGCATCAGCCTATCGACTATCCGAAGCCCGATGGTACGCTGTCGTTTGACCGTCTGACCAACGTGTCCTTCGCGATGACCAACCACGAGGAAAGCCAGCCCTGCCACCTGAAACTGACGGACCCGGAGATCCCGGTAAAGGTCAACCTGCCCAAGTTCGATGAACCGGCGCAGCGTTATTGCCCGGCGGGCGTGTATGAGATGGTCGAGGATGAAGATGGTCCGCGATTCGTCATTAACTTCCAGAATTGCGTCCACTGCAAAACCTGTGACATCAAGGATCCCAGCCAGAATATCACATGGACCACGCCACAGGGTGGGGACGGACCGAACTATCCCAACATGTAAGCGAAAACACGGGCAATGGCAGGGTCGTGAAGGCTCTGCCATTGCCTCTTTCCGGTCAAAGCCCTAGCTTGTTGCCCAGTCAACGATAGCAAGGCAGGATTTTGGTGGCTTCCCTCGTTCGTCGCGCGGCATTGGTCGCGCTGTTAACCTCGTCATTTGCATTCCCGGCGCTGTCGGATTCTGGCTCTGGGTCGTATCTGGCCGGACGTCAGGCGATTTATCAAAGCGACTATACCTCTGCCGAGAAGTATTATGCGCAGGCCCTGCGGGCCGACCCTGAAAACGGAAAGCTACTGGAAAACGTCGTCGTAGCACGCCTTGCGTTGGGTGAGGTTGAGCGTGCGCTGCCGGTTGCCCAATCCATTGAAGCGCTTCAACTGCCAAGCCAGGCGGCAAAAATGGTCATCATGGCCAACCTGATCGCCGACGAAAAGTTGGATGAGCTGCTTGCGCGCGATCCTGAGACCCAAGGCGTCGGACCACTGGTTGATGGGCTGGTTCTGGGCTGGGTCTATGTGGCTCAGGGTGCCATGACCAAGGCTATGGAGAAGTTTGACGAGGTCAGCACGCAAGAGGGGCTGCGGGAATTCGCCATGTTCCACAAGGCGCTGGCGCTTGCTTCGGTTGGTGATTTCGAAGGTGCCGAAGAGATTTTTTCTGCCAACAATGGCGCGGTCTCTCGTTTCTCGCGGCGTGCAGCGCTGGCCCGGACCGAGGTGCTGTCGCAACTGGACCGCAACGAGGATGCGGTGCAATACCTAGATGATGTTTTCGCGGCTGGCAGCGACCCGTCGATTGAAGGGTATGTAGCCCGTCTGAAGGCTGGTGAAACGCTGCCGTTCACACATGTTCAGTCCGCTCAGGACGGTATGGCCGAGGTCTTCTTTTCTGTCGGTGCAGCGCTCAGCAGCGAAGCGTCACAAGATTACGTTCTGCTCTACGCCCGGATTGCAGCGTTCCTGCGCCAGGACCATGTCGATGCCATCCTTCTGAGTGCCGAGTTGCTGGATGCGCTCGAACAATATGACCTGGCCGTCGAAGCCTATCGCATGGTGCCTTCAACTAGCAGTGACTACCACGCGGCCGAGTTGGGCCGAGCCGAGGTTCTGGGCCGTTCAGGAAAAACAGATGCAGCGGCCGAAGTTCTGCAGAACCTTGCGGCGCAAAGCCCTGACCTACCCAGTGTGCACGTGGCCCTGGCCGATCTGCAAAGACGGCAAGAGAACTATACTGATGCCGTTGCGACCTATGACACGGCTATCGAACTGACCGAGCAGGGCGTCAGCGGTAACTGGTTTCTGTACTACGCCCGCGGTATCTCGCATGAACGTCTCAAGAACTGGGATTTGGCCGAAGCTGATTTCAGGCGCGCGCTGGAATTGAACCCCGATCAGCCGCAAGTTCTGAACTATCTGGGCTATTCGCTGGTTGAACGTCAGGAAAAGCTGGACGAAGCGCTGGACATGATCGAACGCGCTGTCGCTGCGCGCCCGGACAGCGGCTATATTGTTGACAGTCTTGGGTGGGTTCTGTTCCGTCTGGGTCGCTACGACGAAGCCGTTGCACATATGGAGCGCGCGGTCGAGTTGATGCCTGTCGATCCAGTAGTGAATGATCACCTGGGCGATGTGTACTGGGCTGTGGGGCGCGCCCGCGAAGCTGAATTCCAGTGGAAACGCGCGCTGTCTTTTGTTGACCCAGAAGACACAGATGGTGAAGCTGATCCGGACCGCATCCGTCGCAAGCTTGAAGTTGGGCTGGACGCGGTTTTGGTGGAAGAAGGCGCCGATCCCCTGAATGTCGCTAATGAGGGTTAAGGGCTTCGCGCCTGCAAAGATTAACCTGACCTTGCATGTGACCGGCCGCCGCGCGGACGGGTATCACCTGTTGGATTCGCTGGTCGTCTTTGCGGATGTCGGTGACGCGCTGGAGTTCACACCGGGGCCGACGTTGTCGATGTCCGTCATAGGTGAACACGCCGAAGGGGTGCCGACAGACGACCGAAATCTGGTTTGGAAAGCTGCTGCTGCTGCCAGATGGACCGGGCACATCAACCTGAACAAAGTGTTGCCGCACGGAGGCGGGATTGGCGGGGGATCCTCGGACGCTGCGGCGACGCTGCGCATGATTGCAGATCACGGTGGTGCGATCCCTGACGAGACGGCCCTGACCCTTGGTGCGGATGTACCGGTTTGCGTGGCGGCCAATGCCACCCGGATGCAGGGTATCGGCGAACAGTTGCAGCCCGTTTCACTGCCGCGATTGCCAGCTCTTTTGGTCAATCCCGGTGTGGAGGTTCCTACCGGTGCCGTCTTCTCTGCTCTGCAGAGTCGCGACAACGCGCCAATGCCTGAAAATATCCCGGCCCTTGAGACGCCTGAAACCTGCAGTAATTGGCTGCTGGCACAACGCAATGACCTTGAAACACCAACAAAGAACCTAGCGTCCGAGGTCGCCCGCGTTCTGGATGATCTATCAGATACAAGAGATGCTTTAATGGCCCGTATGTCAGGCTCTGGTTCGACTTGTTTCGCGCTCTATCCGACCATGAATGCGGCCCATTTTGCCGCTTATGAGATTGGCGCGGCCCATCCTGACTGGTGGTGCCGCGCAACGCTGCTCAATTAAGGCGCGAAACCACGTAATCGGCCAGGTCACGCAGTAACGACCGGATCTCGTGATCCGGCAATGCGTCCAGCGAAGATTTGGCTTTGGCGGCCCACCCAAACGCATCCGAGCGTGTGGCGTCCAACGTGCCGTATTTGTTCATCAGGCTCAGCGCTTGGTCCAGATCGCCGTCTTCCTGACGGCCGCGGCCAATTGTGCGCTCCCAAAAGGCATGCTCTTCCGGGGAGGCCTGTGCGATGGCTTTGATGACCGGCAAAGTCAGCTTACGCTCACGGAAGTCGTCGCCGACATTTTTGCCGGTCGCCTTGCTGTCCCCCTGGTAATCCAGCAGGTCATCGGCGATCTGGAATGCAATCCCCAGCGCATCGCCATAGTCGTACAATGCCTTAACCTGATCTTCTGACGCCCCGGCGATCACGCCGCCCACCTCGGTTGCGGCTGAGAACAGTGCAGCGGTCTTGCCACGCACGACCTGCAAGTAAATTGCCTCGGTAGTGCCCAGATCGGTGGCGGCGGTCATTTGCAGCACCTCGCCCTCGGCAATGGTCGCCGAGGCATTGGCCAGAATGTCCAGCACACGCAGGGAACCGGTCTCAACCATCAGCTGGAAACTGCGGGAGAACAGGTAGTCGCCTACCAAAACGCTGGATTTGTTGTCCCACAACAGGTTCGCAGTGGGGCGGCCACGCCGCTGAGCGCTTTCGTCAACGACATCGTCGTGCAGCAGGGTTGCGGTGTGAATGAACTCGACCGTTGCGGCGAGGCGCACGTGGTGATCGCCCGGATAATTGAACATCCGAGCGGCTGCCAGCGTCAGCATCGGGCGCAGACGCTTGCCGCCCGCCTCAACCAGATGCGCTGTCACTTCCGGTATACGCGGTGCATGTTCCGAGGCCATACGCGTGCGGATCAACTGGTTTACGGCGTCCATTTCGCCGTCCAGAATCTCGGCCAGTCGCTCATGCGGTTTCGAGATCGTGTCGATGTTCATCACTCTCCTGATACAAGGCTCGACTTCCGCCTTGCCTTGCCCTTACATCAATCCCCATGAAAGAACTACTGCGCAGCACCGATCCGACGATTCTGGCTTTTGCTTCCGCCCTTCTTGAGGGCGAGGATATAGACTGCTTTCAGATGGACGTAAATATGAGCATCCTCGAAGGAGGCATAGGAATCTTTCCGCGCCGCCTGATGGTGCGGGCCGATGACCTGACCCGCGCAGAACGGGTCATGCGTGACAACGAAATCCCGCTTGGCAGATGAGCCTGTTTTCCGACAGTGAATTGACCCAAAACGACTTTTTGGGCGGACGTGTGCGTCTGTTGCAGCCGCGCGCGGGATATCGCGCGGGTGTTGATCCGGTTCTGCTGGCGGCGGCTGTCCCGGCGACACGTGGTCACACCGTGTTGGAACTGGGCTGCGGTGCAGGTGCCGCGATCCTGTGTCTGTTGGCGCGTGTTTCGCACCTGCAGGCCGTTGGGGTCGAGCTGCAGGCAAGCTATGCTGATTTGGCGCGCCGAAATGCGGCTGAAAACACTGCGCGGCTGGAGGTTGTAGAGGCTGACCTTGGTGCCTTGCCGGCTAGGCTCAAAACACGACAATTTGATCACGTGATCGCCAACCCACCCTATTACCGTGCTGGTGCGCATAGCCCGGCAGATGACGCGGGGCGTAGTATCGCATTGGGCGAGCAAACGCCTTTGGAAAACTGGTTTAGCTGCGCATCCAAGCGCCTCGCGCCGCGTGGGTATTTGCACATGATCCAGAAAGCCAATCGTCTTCCTGACATGCTGGCGGCATGCGAAGGGCGGTTAGGATCGGTTGAGATCCTCCCACTGGTCGCCAGATCTGGCCGCAAAGCCGAATTGGTGATTTTACGGGCCAGAAAGGGTGGTCGCGCCGATTTTCAGCTGCATGCGCCAGTGGTTTTACACAGCGGGGATCGGCACGAACGTGATGGCGAAAGCTATACGCCGCAGATATCGGACGTATTGCGCAAAGGGGCTGCGTTGCCTGGGTTTTCCGTTCAATAGGCATTAACCAGCCGAATTTGTCGGATTTATTACAGATTCTGTGCGTCTGCAGCGTGACAGGCTGGAAACGATGTGGTCAAATTCTTACGTGAACCTGAGACACCAACGAAGGAGTATCGCCATGAGCGTGAGCGCACATCTGACCGAACTGAAGAAAAAGCACGAAACTCTCGGTCTTGAAGTTGAACAGGCCCAACGCTCGCCAGGCATCGATGATCTCCATATCGCGCAACTCAAAAAACAAAAACTAAAGCTAAAGGAAGAGATCGAACGCCTGTCAGCCTAGGTTTTCATACTAGCTCGCGCAGCAATACACGCGCCGCCAGTAATTAACACGGCCGCGATCGCCAGACCCCAGGACGGGGCGGCGATCCCGGCAACAACCAATGCCAGCGTAGACAACAGGGGTGCTGCGTACGATGCCGTGCCCAGTATCTGAATGTCGCCTTGCTTGACCCCGATATCCCAGACATAGAACGCCAGTCCCACCGGCCCTAAGCCCAATGCGATCACGGACGCCCAGCCAAAGGCGCTGGGGGGCCATACAGTATCCTCGACTGCGAGATGCAGTGCACCAGAGGCTATAGCCGTAGCAATGCAGAAAACGGCCACAGAGCTTGTTGGTGTATTCCCCAGTCGGCGCGACAGAACCGAGTAGCCGGACCATGTAAGCGCGCATAGCAAGGCCAACCCGTAGCCGGGCAGGTGGTCGGTCTGAAACCCTGTGCTGCCAGCACCGCCGATAATCACGGCGGCCCCTGCGAATCCAAGGCAGGCGCCGAACAAATGTCCGATGCGTAGATGTTCGCCCGGCAAGAGGCCGGAAAACAACACGATGAGCAAGGGCCAGAGATAGGCGATCAAACCCGCCTCGGCTGCAGGAGCCGTGCGCAGGGCCGAGAAATAAAGCGCGTGATAGCCGAACAACCCGGCTGTGCCGAACAGATAGGTGGTCCATGGAATCTCTTTTAACTGCCGCAACCCGCCACTGCGCCAGGTCCAGATCAGACCCAAAACTCCACCGATAGAAAAGCAGATTGTATTAAGTAACAGTGGCGGCGTAGGGGCCGACCCGACTGTGAAAAGGGCCAGCAGAGACCACAGCAGGACGGCTACAAACCCGATGGCCGTGGCTCGGGATTTGGTCATAGGCTCTGAACCTCTTCGACCGGGATAATGTTGAATTCGTCCGAGATATGCGCGGTCTTTTCGATCTCGGCCATGAACCAGTCACGGAACGCAGCGATCTGAGGCCTGTTTTCTGCGCCTGGCAAGCACAGAAACCGAAACCGACCCCGGGTTTCAATGGCCGTTTTGAACGGTGCGACAAGGCGACCCTCGGTAAGGTCCTTCAGGATCATCGCGCGGCGTCCCAATACAATGCCAACTCCGGCAACCGCAGCATCAATCGCGTGGTCTGCGTTCGAAAAATGAGCTCCGTGGGCAGGCGCAAAATCAACTCTGACTGCTCGAAACCAGGTTGGCCAGTCGCTGGGCGGCTGCAGGAACGCAATTGAATCATCAAAGATCAAGGGAGCATCTCTGAGGCTGTCGGGCGTTGGGAACTGCTCGGCCAGTTCTGGCGTCATCACCGGGGTCAACCATTCCTTGCGCACGGGCAGGGAATACAGCCCTTCATCGCCTCCGTAGCCAAACCGAATAGCGACATCCACGTCATCACGTTCAAGGTCCATGATCCGCAATGTTGCCGAGAACTTGAGGTCAATCTCGGGATGCGTACGCGCAAATTCATACAGGCGCGGCGCCAACCATTTAGCGGTCAAAGCTGGTCCGGCGGTCACTGTCAAAGAGGTATCGTTACCTTGCCGTCGCACGGATCGCCATGCGGCCTGCAGCGCTGCGAAACCTTCGGCGGCACCAGGAGCAAGGACGCGTCCCGCTTCGGTCAGTTCCACCGCGCGGTTCAGTCGGTGAAACAGGGGGCGGCCCAGATGTTCCTCCAGTGATTTGATTTGGAAAGACAGGGCCGCGGGGGTCACACGCAATTCTTCGGCGGCCTTCGCAAATGACATATGGCGTGCAGCGGCGTCAAAAGCGCGTAAAGCTGTCAGAGGGGGAAGATAATCGCTCATAGATGCACAAGAATATCTTAACTGAAATCCCAATAAAGCTCGTTTGTCACTTTGATTGATAAGGCGCATATTGGTCGCATGTCAAACCAAGCTGAACTGAAAGGACGACTGCCATGATCGAAATGACGACCAACCCCGCAGCTGCCCGCGCCTTTCAGCGGGCGCACGCTGAGCGCGGCAAGATGATCAAACACGCCATTAACTGGCTATTCGGTTCCCGCTGAGCGTAGCGCGCGCGTTCTTACGGGATAAAAAAGGGCCGGTCCGCAAGGGACCGGCCCGTTGTCTTTTCAGCGCTTCGGATCAGGCGAAGAACTGTGCTCCGTTGGCCGAGATTGTCGAACCATTGATGAACTGAGAATCGTCGGATGCCAGGAACGCCACGCAACGCGCGATTTCTTCCGGCTCACCCAGGCGACCTGCTGGGATCTGGCCGATGATGGATTCGCGGACTTTTTCAGGAACGGCCATCACCATCTCGGTTGCGATGTAGCCGGGGCAGATCGCGTTGGCGGTGATACCAGCACGCGCGCCTTCCTGCGCCAGCGATTTCACGATGCCCAGATCACCTGCTTTGGTCGCGGCATAGTTCACCTGAGCGAACTGGCCCTTCTGACCATTGATCGAGCTGATGACGATGACACGGCCGAACTTACGCTCGCGCATGCCGTTCCAGACGGGGTGCACGGTGTTGAACACGCCGGTCAGGTTGGTGTCGATGACCTGGTGCCACTGTTCCGGGGTCATCTTGTGGAACGGTGCATCGCGGGTGATGCCCGCGTTGGCGACCACGATGTCGATGGGGCCGACTTCAGATTCGACTTTTTCAATTCCGGCTTTGGATTCGTCGTAATCAGCGACGTTCCACTTGTAGGTGGCGATGCCTGTCTCTTCGGTGAACTTCGCGGCGGCTTCGTCGTTCCCCGCATAGGTGGCTGCAACATTGTACCCTTCGGCCTTGAGCGCCTTGGAAATTGCTGCGCCGATGCCGCGGGAGCCGCCGGTAACGAGTGCTGTACGTGCCATTTAGGAATCCTCCAATTTAAGTCGTCTTGGTAATGCTGTTACTTTGAGAGGTGATCGTGCGCAATATTGTTTCGTCATGAAATTTGATTTTCCGCTTGGCAATATCGTCGCATCTTTGGGTTAAGGACCCAATGTAACAAAAAAGGGCGCCCAATGGACGCCCTTTTTTATTTGATTATCAACGCACTTAGTCGCGCTCCACGCACAGGGCGACGCCCATGCCGCCGCCGATGCAGAGAGTGGCGAGACCTTTCTTCGCGTCGCGACGTTTCATTTCGAACAGAAGCGTGTTCAGAACGCGGCAGCCCGAAGCGCCGATCGGGTGACCGATGGCGATAGCGCCGCCGTTCACGTTTACGATCGACGGGTCCCAACCCATGTCCTTGTTCACGGCGCAGGCCTGTGCGGCGAAGGCTTCGTTGGCTTCGACCAGATCCAGATCGTCAACCGACCATCCTGCTTTTTCCAACGCCTTGCGCGACGCGTAGATCGGGCCAACGCCCATGATCGACGGATCCAGACCGGCGGTTGCGTAGGATGCGATGCGGGCCAGAGGTTCAATACCTCGCTTTTCAGCGTTCTCAGCGGACATCAGCAGAGTGGCCGCGGCGCCGTCGTTCAGGCCAGAAGCGTTTGCGGCCGTGACCGAACCGTCCTTGGTGAAGGCCGGACGCAGTTTGCCCATGGCTTCCATGGTTGCGCCGTGACGGATGTATTCGTCAGCGTCCATCACGATATCGCCCTTGCGGGTCTTGATGGTGAAAGGCGTGATTTCGTCGGCGAATTTGCCAGCCTTTTGCGCAGCTTCAGCCTTGTTCTGCGAGGCCACGGCGAATTCATCCTGCATGTCGCGGCTAATTTGCCATTTCTCGGCGACGTTTTCAGCGGTCTGACCCATGTGATAGCCGTTGAACGCATCCCAAAGACCATCGCGGATCATCGTGTCGATATATTTCATGTCGCCCATTTTTTGACCGGCCCGCAGAGCGGCGGCATGGGGCGACAAGGTCATGTTCTCTTGGCCGCCGGCAGCAACGATCTCGGCGTCGCCCAGTTGGATGTGCTGTGCGCCCAAAGCAACCGCCCGCAAACCCGAACCGCACACCTGGTTGATGCCCCAGGCTGCGCTTTCCTGCGGCAGACCAGCATTGATATGCGCCTGACGGGCGGGATTCTGACCCTGAGCAGCTGTCAGCACCTGTCCCAGAATGGTTTCGCTGACTTCGCCCTTTTCCACGCCTGCGCGTTCTACTACGGCCTCCAGTACGGCGGCTCCAAGATCATGCGCGGGTGTGTTTGCAAACGAGCCGCCAAAGCTGCCCACTCCGGTACGCGCGGCGGATGCGATTACTACGTTGGTCATTTAGACAATCCTTTACCGTCAAGGTCCTGCGGGATATTCGACGGCGCGGATCGCACAGAGAGGGCCCTGTGGCAGTAAGAGCGCCTCATGTTCCCCGCTCCAACTCTCAATGGCATAGCGCAACGCTGCAGTTGCAGCAACGGTCAGCTTGTCTCAGCCCGGGTGTGGACCGGCACATTCCTTCTAACTGGCTGTACGTGCGCGCTTTTTCGCCTTCCATGGGGCGGAAACGGTTGGTGCGCCAAACAGGAACCCCTGCAGGCAGTCGACGCCGTTAGCGATAAGGAATTCGGCATCGCTTTGTGTTTCGACTGATTCGGCGGTGACCAGAATCTCGAATTCCCGGGCCACGGCGATCAAGGCCCGCACCAGCGCCTGATTGTCCGGGTTTTCGCTGATACCGTGGATGAACTGGCCGTCGATCTTTGCGGCGTCAAAGAAAAACTCGCGAAAATTGCGAAAGCTGAAGTTACTGGCACCAAAGTCATCAAGCGCAAAGGCGACGCCGCGCGGCTGCAGCCGATCCATGAAGTCGATCACAAGTTCAGGCACCGTCATGGCCGAACTTTCGGAAATTTCCAAAATCAACCTTTCGCCGATACTGGCACCTTTCTTCAAATACCGCTCCAGTACACGCGACCATCGCGCATACCCAATCGAACGGGCGGACATGTTGATGGACAGGCGAATGTCGGGGTTTTTGGTCAGCGTCCGCAGGCCCATTTCAAGCGCGACACAGTCTAGTTCGCGTCCGATTGGAGTGTTTTCCAGTTGTGGCATGAATTCGCGCGCTGGAATGACCCGACCGGTTTCGTCCAGCACCCTGATGAAGCCTTCGTAGAAGGCGACACCATGTGGCGCGTTCGCCTGCATCACGGGTTGAAAGGCCAGTTTGCACTGTTTGTGCTTCACAGCCTCGGCCGCGGTTTCAAGAGTCGAGGCATCACGGGATTTAACGGCGGCGTTTAGAGGGTTGTCGCCACCCTCGGGCAAATCTGCCAGTTCCTTTTTCCGCATGAGCAACCCGTTTCCCTTACTGTCGTCGGTCCGGTGACGATTTCAGAGGAAAGGTATGAATCTGTGGTTAAGGAAGACGTGATTGGTGCAGGTCAGTACAAGTCAGCGTGTCGTTTCCCAGATGCGACCTAGCGCAGCAAAGCCGCCGATCACCGCACCCATTAAGCCCAAAAGCATCATGCCAAAGCCCAACGCGACGATCTCAGAGGCACCACCACCAAGGGCGGTCATCATCGCCAACACCATACCGGTAAGACCCATTACGGTGGACAGGGTTGTCAGTCTGATCATCTTGGCCTCCGGTTACTCGCACTACTCACATCGGATCGATATGGGGCGCAGGGGCCGGATTTCAAGAATTGGGTCGGGCCGGTCGGCGGGATCAGGCCTGTTTTGCCTGCGTATTGGGCTGTTTGGCGTCGAACTGCTCGAATCCGGGCGTTCCGCGATCTTCCGGGTGGCGGGCCAGATGCTTGGCTTTGATCTGTTCGGAATTGTCTCGGCTGCCATCATGACTGTAGCCCGGAGGGGCAAAGCAATAGGCCAGCCGCTGGCGCATCGTCAGCCCGGGTTGGGTAGCGTCACGCCAGATGCCGACCCATTCATGAAAAGCCACGCGCAGCGGGTTGAACGTGCCGATGTTGTGCACCAGCCCATAGTCCACTTGGTCATCTTCCTGTTCGGGAACGAAGGTTCTAAACATCTTGTCCCAGATGATGAACACGCCGGCGTAGTTGCAATCCAGATAGCGTGCATTGCGACCGTGATGGGCGCGGTGGTGGCTAGGCGTGTTCATCACCGCCTCGAACCAGCGGGGCATCTTGCCGATGGCTTCGGTGTGTATCCAGAACTGATAAATCAGGTTCAGACCACCCACGAACAGCACCATCGCCGGGTGAAAGCCCAGAAGGATGAGCGGAGCACGAACCACCATCATGAAGGTGAACGTATAGGTCCAGGTCTGACGAAGAGCTGTGGTCAGGTTGTAGTGTTGCGAGCTGTGATGGTTCACATGGCTGGCCCAGACCCAGCGGATGCGGTGACCAAATCTGTGCACCCAGTAATAACGCAGGTCATCCAGTACAAAGCATAGAATGATGACGGGTATAGACGTCCCCAGGTTCAGCGGTGTGATTTGCCACAGCCACATGAAAAACGCATAAGCGATGAATCCCAGTAAAAAGCCGGATGCGATATTGCCCGCGCCCATGATCAGAGATGTGACGGCATCCCGTGTCTCATAGCGCCCTCCACGCCCCTTGACGGCGATCCACAGAAACTCGGCCAGAATGGCGGCAATAAAAAAGGGGACGGCCCATTGCACGGCGTCCGGGAAAGTCACTTGGTCGATCATGCGGGCTCCATCAGGTGCTGCCAATGGCGGCGTTCTGTTTCGTCAAGGTGGATGACGGCTTTTGGCGTTCCGAAGTCGTGGAACCGGACTTCGACCCCTTGTGGATGGTCCATCACGTCAAAGTCCAGCAGATGTCGGGCCACGGTGTCTGCGCCAAAGGACCAAAGCACGCCATTGCCTTTTTCGGTTCGAATCAGCGCCGCGTGGCCATCATGGGCAACTGTGACGTCGATAACCTCATCATCCGGCGCATGGCGAAGCCATTCTGAACGTGCGATTTCTGGTGTCAGCCTACGCAACCGCGACCTGCCGGTCATGTGCAACATCACCGTTATCCCGGCGATGCCTCCGACCACCAGAACCAGTAGAATTTCAAGCGGCATTCCGTCCTCCTGCGCGGCAGAGTGCAAAGCGGCAGGCAGGCTGTCAAAGGTGGCGTGGCGTCAGCTATGCTCCAGACTGTCCAGAATTTCATACTGCACGACCCGTTGCACAAAGGGGACCAACCCCTCGGGACCGGAAGCCCGATCCTTGAGGTGGATACAGATGTCGGGCCTGCGCGCCGCGATGATGCCCACCATCTCGCCGCGTATCCTGTCATCAAGACCTGCGCCCATGATCGCGCAAGAGATGCGCGGTTCTTCGTCCAACTGCCGTTTGACTTCTTCCTGATCATGCGCGCCAAGCCATTGGATCGGAAGGTGATCAAGTTGCCGCGCAACGTCTCCGATCACATTTGGCAAGCGTCCAATCAGTAACACCACTGGTCTCATCGTCGCCTCCATTTCAATCGTACATATTGCCCTGCCCAAAAGAAGGGCAGGAGCATTGTATCACGAGATTGAGCGTGGCGGTGGACGCTAGTTCGAAACCTTGTAAACGGTTGTTTTGCCCTTGCCCTTTTCGCGCGTCATGCGCGCCGAATTTCCGTCAATTTCCCAAACCTGACAATCGGTCCCAAGCGCCTTGCCGTCCAGCACGCCGTTGCGGCACCAGAATTTCTTGTTCCAAACCCAACTGCCGCTGAATTTCTTCCCGCTGGTCAACTTTGCTGAAACCGAGCCGTCGGCATTGGCAATAAACACGTTGCCCTGTTCATCCGTCAGCTTTTTGCCGACAAGCTGAATGTTGAATTGATCCGCAGTTTTGACGCGTTTGTAATCTGCCTGAGCGGCACCAGCTGCCGCAACAAGAACTGAAATTATAAAAGTTAAAACAATACGCTTCACAACAAGTCTCCCTGGTTAAACACCAGAGAGACTATCACGATTCGCTGAACCCTTGGTCAGTTAACCTTCGGCACCCACTAAGGTCGAAACGATCGCCTTGGCACTGTCCGAGTTCCATTCAGCATCGCCAATCAATCGGGCAATCTCGTTGCCGTCGGGGTCCAGAATGACAGTGATAGGCAGAGCGATTACGCCCATTTCCCTGGCAACAGCCGATTTAGGGTCCTGATGACGGGGCAAATTGTCGATGCCGTTCTCTTCGAAGAACTTCTTTATCCCAGCTGGTGAATTGCGCCCGGTTGCAAGTGTCAGGACCTCGAATTTATCTCCGCCAAACTCTTCCTGCAGCTCGGCAATCTGGGGCATTTCCTTTCGGCAGGGTGCACACCATGTGGCCCAGAAGTTCAGCAGGACATACTTGCCCTTGTAGTCTTCAAGCGTCGCGACACCGCCATCATCTTCAAGCTGGAACTCTACTGCTTCAACGGGTTTCGGTTCTTTGTGCAGGATCAACCGTTTCAGGGTGTCCTCCCGCAGCGGTGCCAGAGTTTCAGCATCCGTGGCCAAAGCCGCGTTTGCACCCAACGCAAGGGCCATATAAAGGGGGATCAGACGAAATAGGCGCATATCAACTCCGGGTTTTCTTACATGACCGATCAATCTTCGAACCAGATGTGGGGCGGCCGCTTTGCCGCCGGTCCAGACGCGATCATGGAGGCGATCAATGCCTCGATCGGGTTCGATCAGCGGATGGCAGCCCAGGACATTGCAGGCTCGCGCGCCCATGCCGCCATGCTGGCTGCCACAGGCGTTATAACTGATAGTGATGCGCAGGCTATTCGGGAAGGGCTGCTCACCGTTTTGTCAGAAATCCAGAACGGAGA
The DNA here is from genome assembly GCF_056537985.1 of Ruegeria sp. BI12. Classification (NCBI taxonomy): domain Bacteria; kingdom Pseudomonadati; phylum Pseudomonadota; class Alphaproteobacteria; order Rhodobacterales; family Roseobacteraceae; genus Ruegeria; species Ruegeria sp. BI12. The sequence continues at coordinate 106,456 of NZ_JBQFSL010000004.1, forward strand.
GTTTCAGTTTTCGACCGCGCTGGAAGACATCCACATGAATGTCGAGGCGCGCCTGAAAGAGGTGATCGGAGAGCCCGCAGGCCGTTTGCACACAGGCCGTTCGCGCAATGATCAGGTCGCGACCGATTTTAAGCTCTGGGTCCGCGATCAGTTTGATGCGGCTGAAACGGGCCTGTTGGCCCTGATCCGCGCTCTTTTAGCGCAGGCCGAGGCAGGCGCCGATTGGGTCATGCCCGGCTTTACCCACCTGCAAACCGCGCAGCCTGTCACATGGGGCCATCACATGATGGCCTATGTCGAGATGTTCGGCCGCGATTTGAGCCGCGTTCGCGACGCCCGCGCCCGCATGAACGAATCCCCGCTGGGGGCCGCTGCATTGGCAGGAACGTCCTTCCCAATCGATCGTCACATGACAGCCGAAGCGCTGGGCTTTGACCGCCCTGCGGCAAACTCGCTGGATGCGGTCAGTGATCGTGATTTTGCGCTAGAATTCTTGTCCTGTGCGTCGATCTGTGCCGTTCACCTGTCGCGCTTTGCAGAGGAATTGGTGATCTGGTCCTCGGCCCAGTTCCGCTTTGTGACTTTGTCAGACCGGTTCTCGACCGGCTCGTCGATCATGCCACAGAAGAAAAACCCCGACGCTGCCGAGTTGATCCGCGCCAAAGTGGGACGGATATACGGTGCCAACACGGCACTGATGATGGTGATGAAGGGCCTTCCTTTGGCCTATTCCAAGGACATGCAGGAAGACAAGGAGCAGGTCTTTGATGCCGCCGACAACTGGATGCTGGCATTGGCGGCGATGGAAGGCATGGTCAAGGATATGACAGCCAACCGGGACAGTCTTGCCGCAGCTGCCGGATCCGGTTTCTCGACCGCGACCGATCTGGCCGATTGGCTGGTCCGAGTGCTGGAACTGCCGTTCCGCGATGCGCACCACGTGACCGGATCGCTGGTGGCGATGGCCGAAAGCAAAGGCTGTGATTTGCCCGATCTGACACTGGAAGACATGCAGTCGGTCCATGCAGACATCACGGATAATGTCTATTCTGTCCTTACCGTCGAAAATTCGGTAAACTCGCGCCAGTCTTATGGTGGCACTGCGCCCGATCAGGTGCGTGCCCAGGTCAAGCGGTGGAAGGCGCTGGTGTGATGCTGATACTACGTGTGGTCCTTCTGATGTCGGCAGGGTTTTTTCTGGCGGGTTGCGGAGCGGATGGCGAACCCATTCAACCCACGATGAGCGCAAATATCGGTGTCGGTAGCAGCGGCACCTATGGTGGCGTCGGAGTCGGCCTAAGTCGCGGCGGGTTCGGGGTTTTCCTAGGACTTTAATCGCGGATAGCAATCTTGCAAAACCATGCTTATCTGCATGGCAGAACGGCCCTGCGCCAAACACAACAAGAAGTTTAAACAATGAAAATCATTGGCCTGATCCTCGCGCTGTTCGTTCTGGCAGCCTGCGACCCGACGTATAAACCCCGCCCGGAACCCGCAGAGACGTCAACCGGGACCGGCCTCAAAATCTCGGGCTATGGCAGGGTCGGAATTTCTACGTCGAACTGATCTTGCGCGGAATCCATTGATCCGCGAGGCCATTTTGGTCTAAGCGCGCTGTCATGGATCACTTTCTCTACCGCGACGGCGCGCTTTACGCCGAGGATGTCCCGATCTCCGAAATCGCAGCCGCGGTCGGAACCCCGTTCTATGTCTACTCAACTGCGACTTTGTTGCGGCATTTCCAGCTGTTCGATGATGCGCTGGACGGAACGGATCATTTGGTCTGCTATGCGATGAAAGCTGCCAGTAATCAGGCGATTCTGAAGACGCTGGCGCGGGCGGGCGCTGGAATGGACGTTGTCTCGGGCGGGGAATACCTGCGCGCCAAGGCAGCGGGTGTTCCGGGAGACAAGATCGTGTTTTCCGGCGTCGGTAAAACGGCCGATGAGATTCGCACTGCGCTGACTGGAGGCATCCGCCAGTTCAACGTGGAATCCGAGCCCGAAATGGAAGTGATCAACGCCATCGCGCTTGAATTGGGTGTGGTCGCGCCGATCACAGTTCGCGTAAATCCGGACGTAGACGCCAAGACCCATGCCAAGATTGCCACGGGTAAGTCCGAAAACAAGTTCGGCATTCCGATTGCCCGCGCCTCCGAGGTCTATGGACATGCGGCCAGCCTTCCGGGGCTGGAGGTGATCGGTATCGACGTCCATATCGGCTCGCAACTGACCGAGTTGGAGCCGTTCGAGATGGCCTACACTAAGGTCGCCGAACTTACGGAAAAGCTGCGGTCTGAAGGTCACAATATTCGCCGTCTGGATTTGGGCGGGGGCTTGGGCATTCCATACACCCGCGCCAATGACGCACCACCGCTGCCAGTGGAATATGGAGCGTTGATTAAGAAAACGTTGGGCCATCTGGACTGTGAGATCGAGATCGAACCCGGCCGCCTGATTGCCGGAAACGCCGGTCTAATGGTCAGCAAGGTAATTTACGTGAAATCTGGCGAGGGCCGTGACTTCCTGATTCTGGATGGCGCGATGAACGACCTGATCCGTCCGGCGATGTACGAGGCGCATCATGACATCGTTGCCGTAGATGAACCTGCTCCGGGCGTCGAACAACAACCCTATGACATTGTCGGCCCGGTCTGCGAAAGCGGTGATACTTTTGCCAAGGAACGCAACATGCCGCCCCTTGCGCCAGGCGATCTGGTCGCCTTCCGCAGTGCCGGAGCCTATGGTGCGGTGATGTCCAGCGAATACAATACCCGGCCCCTGATCCCAGAGGTTCTTGTACATGGGGATCAATTTGCAGTTATTCGTGAACGCCCAAGCTTTGACGAAATCATAAACCGCGATACCATACCTGAGTGGCTTTGACGCGATAGGCGCGTGGGCCCGATCAGGAGGCCCGCTTTGCGCGCAAAACACAACCTGCCGATCCCTAGACTGTCCCTGTGGCTGACGCACGCAGGGATGCTGGCCGAGCAGTTCTTGCGTGCATTTTGGCCGTTTTTCTCAGTTTTGATGGCAATTCTGGCGGCTTTGATGCTGGGTTTGCAGGACGAGGTCCGCGTTGAAATCGTCTGGGCAGTGGGGGCTGTCGCATTGTTGGGGCTGGCCGCTACGCTGTTTGTTGGTGCAAGGCGATTCCATTTCCCTTCACGGGCCGAAGCGCTGATGCGGCTGGACGCGGCGATGCCGGGGCGGCCTATCCAAGCTTTGATAGATGATCAGGCCATCGGCGCGATGGACGCGGATTCTGTTGCGTTGTGGCGCGCGCACCAGAATAGGATGGCGCGGAGCGTTGCCCTGGCGGAGCCTGTCAAACCCGATCTGCGGCTGGCAGACCGCGACCCGTATGCGCTGCGCTATTCAGCGCTGCTGGCGCTGGTGATCGCGGCAATGTTTGGATCGTTCTGGCGGATTGGCTCGGTGGCCGAGATGACGCCGGGTGCCGCCGTGGCAGGGCAAGGTCCCAGCTGGGAAGGCTGGGTTGAACCGCCCCGTTACACCGGGTTGCCGACGCTTTATCTGGCCGATCAATCTGATCCAACGTTGTCTGTCCCGCAGGGTAGTCGCATCACGTTGCGCTTTTACGGAGAAATCGGCGCGCACAGTTTGACCGAAACCACCACGCCTTTGGGTACTGAAGCGGCGACTGAACCGGAACAGGATTTTGTCGTCGAACGCTCGGGCCAGTTAAAAATCGACGGCCCATCGGGCCGGGACTGGGCGCTGAACGTCATCTCGGATACACGTCCTCAGGTGGCCGTGACAGGTTCAGCCGAGTCAGAGGCGGGTGGCCAAATGAAACTGCCATTTGCTGCCAGTGACGATTACGGCGTTGTTTCCGGTTCGGCGGTGATCGAACTGGACCTGGCTTCCGTCGACCGCCGGTACGGTTTGACCTCTGCGCCTGAGCCGCGCGAGGACATCAAGGTTGAACTGCCGATGCCGATCACCGGCGATCGGGCGGATTTCACCGAAGACCTGATTGAGGACTTTTCGCAGCACCCCTGGGCACATTTGCCTGTGAAAATCACCCTGATGGCCCGTGACGCGGCTGATCAGGAAGGACAATCCGAACCTTATGCGGCGACGCTGCCCGCACGCCGCTTCTTCGATCCTTTGGCGGCTGCCGTGATCGAGCAGCGCCGCGATCTGCTTTGGACGCGCGAAAACGCGACACGGGTGTCGCAGGTATTGCGGGCGGTCTCGCACCTGCCTGAAAACCTTTTCCGTTCAGACACCGCCTATCTGCGTCTGCGTGTGATCTTGCGCCGGTTGGAGATGTTTAACGAATACGGACTGAAACCCGAGCAACAGGCGGAAATCGCCGAGGCGCTTTGGGAACTTGGCGTACTGATTGAAGATGGCACCCTTGCAGACGCGCTGGAGCGTATGCGCCGGGCGCAGGAGCGTTTGACAGAGGCGATGAAAAACGGCGCCACCGACGAAGAGATCGCCGAGCTAATGCAGGAACTGCGTGAAGCCACGCAGGACTATATGCGCCAATTACAGCGTCTGGCGCAGGAAAACGGCGAGTTCGACGAGAACCAGCAGGGCCAGGACGGCGAGTCCATGCAAATGACTCAGGATGACCTGCAGCGCATGATGGACCGAATTCAGGAACTGATGGAACAGGGCCGCATGGCTGAGGCGCAGCAGGCTTTGGAAGAGTTTCAGCAGATGATGGAAAACATGCGAGTCACCCAAGGCCAGGGTCAGGGGCAACAGTCCGAGGGCCAGCAGGCGATGGAAGGACTGGCAGAAACACTGCGTGAACAGCAGGGCTTAAGCGATCAGGCGTTTCGTGATCTGCAGGAACAATTCAACCCCGGTGCACAATCTGGCGAAAGCCAAGGCAATGAGGGCCGCTCCGGCGGGCAGGGTCGAGGCCAGAGCCACGAAGGGCAAGGCGGGGAAGGTCAGGAAACCGACCAGCAGGGCGGCGGTGGCCAGCAAGGGCAGGGATCACTCGCAGACCGCCAACAGGCCCTGCGCGATGAACTGAACCGCCAGCAGCAAAGCTTGCCCGGGGCCGGGACCTCTGAAGGTGGTGCCGCACGCGATGCGCTGGACCGCGCCGGACGAGCGATGGAAGGGGCTGAAGATGCATTGCGCGGTGATGATCTGGCCGAAGCCATCGACCAGCAGTCTGAGGCGATGGAGGCCCTTCGCGAAGGTATGCGCTCTTTAGGCGAAGCTTTGGCGCAAAATCAGCAGAACCAACCGGGACAGGGTTCGCAAGAAGGCGATATGCAAGCCAACAACCGTGACCCATTGGGTCGCAGCCCGGGGGCCAATGGCACGATCTCAACCGACGAAAACCTGCTGCAGGGTGAGGATGTCTACCGCCGTGCGCGCGAGTTGCTGGACGAAATCCGCCGCCGGACTGGGGAAACGGATCGCCCCCAGATCGAACTGGAATACCTCAAACGTCTGCTAGAGAGATTCTGATGTTAGGTCAGTTCTGAGACGTACCTGAGCCGGCTTGCGTCTCAATCCACAAACGTGCCTGATCGACCAGCGAGACATAGCTGCTGAGAACCGGATCAGCCTGCGGGACCGCTTCGGAAATCTTCTGCGAGTTGCTGTAGATCAGCAGCAGGATAACACCGATGATCAAAATCAGCAGAAACCCGCGCCGGAATCCGCCTGACTTTTTCGGCGGGGGCACATCCTCGTCCAGCTTTGGCAGGGGATCTTCACTACGTAGGCTGGAATTGATTGCCTCAACATCCGGCAGTGCGTCTTTCTGACCAGAATCCTTCGCCGTTTCCGTCGCGATCAGGTCCTTTGCGGCCTTTTCCGCTTCGGGCGGAGCGTCTAGTGCCAAATCGGTCTGTGTTTCGAGACTGCCGCCTTCTTGGGCGCGTAGGTCCGCTTCCCGCTCTGCCTCTTCCTTGAGGATATTGGCAACAGCCGGGTCGACATTACCGGTTGAGGATGCCTCGGCGGGCTCTGGCGCTGATTTGTGCTCTTCGACAGGCTTCGCGACAATCTCTGGGGTTGCTGCCTTTGCCGCAGGTTCCACCACGGGCGTAGCGGGTTCCGGCTTTACCGGTTCAGCCGCAGTTTCAGGGTGCTTAGCCTGAAACCACGTCTTTTCGCAGTTGGAACACTGCACATCGCGGCCTTCCTCCGGAATGACCTCGTCTGGCACTTCGTACTGAGCACCACAATTCGGACAAGTAAGACGCATGCTGCCTCCCGGTCGGGGCCCCGACCTGATAATAGTTTTTTCAGGAATGATATTCCGTTAAGACCTGACCGCAAAGGGTGTTTTCGGTTTCATGCGACAAGTGTCACCAATTCGACCCGGTGCAGGCATTGAAACCACAACCACGCTCGGGCAAGAAGAGCGGCAACAATAAACGGGGGCCCTTGTGATCGAGCTGGAAAACGTCAGCTACACCTATGGTGATGGTGAGTTGCTGAGCGACGTGTCGCTTCAGTTGCAACCGGGTTCGTTCCACTTTCTGACCGGTCCATCAGGTGCGGGCAAGACCACCTTGCTCAAGCTTTGCTACGGCGCGTTGCTGCCCACATCAGGGCGACTGAGCGCTTTTGAGCAGGACATAGCCCGCCTGGACCGGGATCAAATGGCGTTGCTGCGTCGCCGGATTGGGGTGGTGCATCAGGACTGCCGGTTTCTGGACCATATGACGCTGGCTGAAAACGTTGCTTTGCCGTTGATGGTGTCGGGCAAGGGCGAGAACGCCCAGAAAGAAGACCTGCTGGAATTGCTAAATTGGGTCGGGCTGGGTGCACGGCTTGATGCGCTGCCACCTGAGCTTTCAGGGGGTGAACGCCAGCGCGCCGCACTGGCCCGGGCTGTCATCCTGTCACCGGACGTTGTGCTGGCCGATGAACCGACCGGAAACGTGGATTGGGAAATGTCCCAGCGATTGCTGCGCCTGCTGATCGAGTTGAACAAGATGGGCAAGACCGTGCTGATCGCGACCCATGATCTTAGCCTGATCCGCGCGGCCAAAAGTCAGGTGCAGGCCCGGGTTTTGCGAATCTCGCAGCGCCAGATTCAACTTGCGGGGGCGGATCTATGATAAAGGGAACCATCCGCAGCATGCTGGTGCGCGACAAACGCGCGGATCGGGTTGTTCCACCGTCGGGCTACACAGCGCAACTGACCCTTTTTGTTTCCGGCGCGATGGCATTTCTGGCCGTTTTTGCGCTTGCTTTGTCGTTGGCATCAGGCCGACTGGCCGACCGTTGGGCATCAGAACTGGCCGGTGCCGCGACTTTGCGTATCAACGCACCTGCCGAGCAGTTGGCAGCCCAGACCGAAGCTGCACTGACCGTGCTTGCTCAGACTCCTGGTGTTGCATCCGCCCGCGCCCTTACAGCTGAGGAACAGGTCGCGCTTCTGTCCCCATGGTTCGGTCCCGACCTGCCACTTGACACCTTGCCGGTGCCACAGTTGATCGAAATCATCGAGGGCGAACCGGGGCTGGATGCCGCGGGTTTGCGCTTGCGGCTAGGTGCCGAAGTACCCGGAGCCGTGCTGGACGACCACTCGCGCTGGCGCGAGCCGCTGGTCGAGGCGGCAAATTCGCTGCGCCGCTTGGGCTGGGTGTCTATCCTACTGATTGGCGGTGCAACGGCGGCGATGATTACGCTGGCGGCCAATGCCTCACTCGCGGCCAACGCGCAGATCATTGAAGTTCTCCGCCTGATTGGAGCCCGAGATCGGTTCATTGCCAGCGCATTTGTAAGGCGATTCACATATCGCGCTTTCTTCGGCGCGTTGGTCGGTGTTCTGTTCGGTATGACGGGTGTTTTGCTTTTGCCCGAAGCCTCGATTGAGGGCGGGTTTCTGACCGGATTGGGTTTTCAGGGGGTTGGCTGGCTGTTGCCTGCGCTGATACCTCTGCTGGGGGCTGCGGTGGCATTCTTGGCCACATGGACAGCGGCCGCGCGAAAATTGAAGGAGCTTTCCTGATGGCTACAGCAATCCAATGGGTGCGCTCTTTGATCTTTATGATCGTGATTTATGCGTGGATGCTGATCCTTGGTATCGTCTTCGCCCCGTACGCGTTGTTTGCAAAACGCGGGGCATTGCAGGCCTGTAAAACCTACGCGCGTTCGACGATTTGGATGGCTAAGTGGATGGTAGGCATCCGTTGTGAGGTTCGCGGAAACGTTCCCGTGGACGAAGTCGTGATCGGTGCCAAACACCAGTCCTTCCTGGACATCATCATGATCTTCAACGCCATTCCGCACGGCAAATTCATCATGAAAAGGGAACTGCTATATACCCCGGTTATCGGACTTTATGCCCGCCGCCTTGGGTGCATCCCTGTCAATCGCGGAAAAAAGGGTGCGGCGGTCGCCAAGATGGTCAAGGACGTGGCCAAGGAGTTCTCAGAGCCCGGCCAACTTGTAATCTATCCGCAAGGTACGCGTGTCGCTCCGGGGGTGAAGAAGCCCTACAAGGTCGGAACAGCAGTTCTGTATGAAGGGCTGGGCTTTCCTTGCGTGCCTGTCGCGACGAACGCAGGTGTGTTTTGGCCACGCACCGGGGTCATGCGCAAACCGGGTCTGGCAATTGTCGATTTTCTTGATCCGATCGAGCCGGGTGTTGGTCGGAACCAATTCCTCGAGCGTCTGGAGGATGTGATCGAGACACGATCTGATGCATTGATGCGAGAAGTGGGGTTTGATCCGGATGGAGTTCATTAAGAACATCGAAACACTCGAGGCGCTCTATGGCACACCGGCCGCGCCTTCACTGCGCAAAGTGGCCAGACACCTCACGCCGCTTTACCGAAAATGGATTATGGCCTCGCGCTTGTGCATCCTTAGCACCGTCGGGCCTGAAGGTGTCGATGGCAGCCCGCGTGGCGACGACGGTCCGGTTGTGCTGGAGCTTGACCGGAACACGCTGGCGATGCCCGACTGGCGCGGGAACAACCGGTTGGACAGTCTGCGCAACATCGTGCGCGACCCGCGCGTATCGTTGATGTTCATGGTGCCGGGGTCCAATAGCGTCGTACGGCTGAATGGAACGGCGCATGTAACGGATGATCAAGATTTGCGCGCTCGGTTCGAAAAGAACGGCAAAACGCCAGCAACAGTTACCATCATCGAAATCGCCGAGATTTATACGCAATGCGCCCGTGCCCTGATGCGGGCCCGTACTTGGGTCGGCGCCGACGAAACTACGGACTTGCCGACTGTCGGCGAAATCCTAGCCGAGGCATCGGAAGGTGAGGAAGGCGGCACGCAATATGATCGGGAATGGGGTGCGCGCGCCGCCAAGACAATGTGGTAAGCACTCAATCAAGCCCCAGCAGCGCCGATCCTGGCCACCTTTGATATCCAGCGATCCACGCTGCCTGGTTTGGGATAGCTGGCACCCGCAAAATAAGTGAACCGGGTCGGTTTGAACCCGACAAATCCCAGTATCTGATCACGGATCTGGCGTATCAGTGCTTGCCTGTAGATCAGACGCATAAACCAACCCGGCGTGTCAGAGGTCAGGATGACCCGTGCCGTGCGCCCTGTCAGCATGGGTGCTGGAAATCCAATCCTTGTTGTATTTCGCGTGTCGAAAGTGCGTCCGGGGATGAATGCCCGGTCGATCAGCCCTTTTAGTTTTGCCGGTAGGCCGCCCCACCACATCGGTGCCGTCAGGACAAGGTGCTCGCTCCATTCGAAATCCTGCAGGACTTGTTCCAAAACGGGTTCAAGCGGTTTGAAATCTTCGTAATTCCCCTGACCAAAGTCGTGGTCGAATTGCAAATCGCTTAGATGAATCATGCGAACGTCGTGCCCCTGGTTCTGGGCTGCATCGGCATAGGTCTCAGCAAAGGTACGAGACAGGCTGGCTTTTCCGGGGTGCCCGTCGAGGATTAGGATTTTTTTAGGGTGCATAAGGATTCTCCAAAATTGACCGTGGTCAGTTAATAGAGTGAAAAAGTGACCGCGGTCAATTATAAAATTTGACCATGGTCAAAAAACATGCGAATAGAGCGTATGCAAAAGAGAACCCTCAAAACCCGCGCGCGATTAATCGAGGCGGCAGAAGAAGTTATCGAGAGAGGAGGCTATCAAGCCCTACGCGTGGAAGACGTGGTTCAAGCGGCTGGTGTCGCCAAAGGAACCTTTTTTGCCCATTTCCGGGACAAAGACGCGTTAATGGAAATGCTAATCAGTGAGAGGCTGATCGCCTGTTTTGATCAGGTCGAACAGGGATCCACCCCACGTACAGCCCCCGAAATCGCCAACGCGTTGTTGCCAATCCACGCATTCATGACGTCTGAACGCTATGTATTTGATCTGATCATCCGGTATTCCGGAGCGGCGGCGATTACCGAAATTGGCCCAATTGCGCGCTGTTTCGAACGCTATGTCCGACTGGTTTCTGGCTGGTTGGAAACCGCAAAAGTGCGCCACGACATTTCCCCCGATCTGCTGGCCGAAGGTGTTCAGGCTTTTGCTATTCAGTCGATGTCGTTAAAGTTTTGTGCTCTACATGAAGCAGAGAGTTTCTCAGACAGGTTGGAAATCTATCTGGACGCGTGGTTAACCCCGGCAACCTGACGGCAGCCGGGGTTTCATTTTAACTGTGAATCGGTCCGTCGCCGCAAGCCAAGGCAGCCTCGCGGACGGCCTCGGAATAGGTCGGGTGGGCGTGGCAGGTCAGCGCCAGATCCTCGGCCGAGGCACCAAATTCCATTGCCACACAAACCTCGTGGATCAGATCACCTGCGCCGGGGCCGATGATGTGGCAGCCCAGAATGCGATCCGTTTCCTTGTCGGCCAGGATTTTTACAAACCCGTCGGTCATCAAGTTGGCTTTTGCACGACCGTTGCCCATGAACATGAATTTGCCGACCTTATAGGCGCGGCCCTGTTCTTTCAGGGTTTCTTCGGTCTCGCCCACATTTGCGACCTCGGGCCAGGTGTAGATCACACCCGGAATGACGCCATAATTCACATGACCGTGTTTGCCCGCGACTTGTTCGGCCGCAGCCATGCCTTCATCCTCGGCCTTATGGGCCAGCATGGGGCCTTCCGTCACGTCGCCGATAGCGTAAATGCCCGGAACATTAGTCTGCCAATCAGAACCGACCTTAATCTGACCACGCGGCGACATTTCGACGCCCAATGCCTCAAGACCCAAACCGTCGGAATAGGGTTTGCGCCCGGTTGCAACCAGCACAGTGTCGGCCTCGATCACATGCTCGCTGTCATCCTTGCGCAGCTTGTAGGTCACTTTGGCCTTGGTCTTGGTGGCTTCGGTCTTTTGTACCGCCGCGCCCATGACAAATTTCAGGCCCTGTTTTTTCAAGATACGTTGGAATGTTTTCTGAACCTCGGGGTCCATGCCCGGAGTGATCGCATCCAGGAATTCGATCACAGTCACCTCAGCCCCCAGCCGTTGATAGACCGAGCCCAATTCCAGTCCGATCACACCGGCGCCGATTACGACCATCTTTTTCGGGATCTTGTTCAGAGACAAAGCTCCGGTCGAAGTCACGACAACCTTTTCGTCCACTTCGACACCGGGAAGCGAAGAAGGCTCGGACCCGGACGCGATGATGATGTTCTTGGCGGTGTGAACTTCATCACCCACTTTGACCTGACCGGCTGCGGGGATCGAGCCCCAGCCTTTCAGCCAGTCGATTTTGTTCTTTTTGAACAGAAACTCGATGCCTTTGGTGTTGCCATCGATCGTTTCCTGCTTGTAGCCCTGCATCTGTTTCCAATCGACCGAGGGACTTTTGCCCTTCAGGCCCATCTTCGCAAAGTTATGTTCGGCCTCATGCAGTTGATGGCTGGCATGCAGCAGCGCCTTGGAGGGGATACAGCCGACGTTCAGGCAGGTTCCACCCAGAGTTTCACGCCCTTCGACGCAGGCAGTCTTCAGACCCAGCTGCGCGCAACGGATGGCGCAAACATAGCCGCCGGGGCCTGATCCGATTACGATAACGTCATAATTTGCCATATGTCAGGTCCTTATCGTTTACGGGGATGGCGACATTTATATGTGCACCAGGGCGTTTCCCCATTACTTTATCCACGCCAGCGACTGAATCAAAAGATTGCCGCCAGCAACATTACAGTGTTGGCCGACAGGCCAACGATCCAAAACACGGTTCGCCAAGGTGTCCAGCCCAATGCGTAGGCCGGGACATAGAGGATACGAGCGATCAAGTAGACCCAGCTACAAGCGGCTGTGAAACCGTTTGCTTCACCAGAAACCGTCACAACAAGCGCCGCTATTGCGAACAGAACCAAACCTTCAGTGTGGTTGCTCAGCGCACGGTGCAACCGTCCCGAAACCCCCGGTTTGTCAAAGGGGACATCCCGGGGGCCTATCGCGTGTCGCAAGTCAATCCTACCGTGTCCGGCGGCCAAATAGGCCACGAATTGCGCGACCCAAAGCAGTGCGGCGAGGGTCAGGACGGTCAGTTCCGTGGTCATCCAGCGTTTCCCATTGAGCAGTCGAAAGTCATCGCGTTACCCGTTCGTGCCACGTCCCCGATAGGGGCGCTGCCTTTTGCCGTCAGACAGGTGTCAGAACCTTTGTCTGGATATGCGCCACGCCGCCACGTTCGTGGTGCATGGCCAGCTCTTCGGATTCGATGAAGCTCTGGGCCCGGTCGAGATCGGTGATTTCGAACAGCGCAACTGCGTGGTCCTTTTGATCGGGGTCCTTCCAAACGTGGAGGTCGCGGATGCCTGCGGCCTCTCTCATTGGTTTGTCTTCTTCGAAAACCTTCAACCAGACATCAAAGTCGGCCACGTCAGCTTGCCAGAGTACATGTGTTGCCATGATTACAGATCCATCAGCAGGCGGCGCGGATCTTCCAGCGCCTCTTTCACACGTACAAGGAACGTCACGGCGCCCTTGCCGTCAACAATCCGGTGGTCATAGGACAACGCCAGATACATCATCGGGCGGATCTTGATCTCACCATTGATTACCATCGGACGGTCCTGAATCTTGTGCATGCCCAGAATACCCGATTGCGGCGGGTTCAGGATCGGTGAAGACATCAGCGAGCCATAGACACCACCATTCGAGATGGTGAAGGTGCCGCCCTGCATTTCAGCCATGCTAAGTTTGCCGTCGCGGGCGCGCTTGCCCTTTTCGGCAATTGCCTTTTCGATATCGGCAAAGGACATGCTGTCGGCGTCGCGGATGACCGGAACAACCAGACCCTGAGGCGTACCGGCGGCGACGCCCATGTGAACGAAGTTCTTGTAGACGATGTCTGTGCCGTCAATCTCGGCGTTGACTTCGGGAACCTCTTTCAGCGCGTGGCAGCACGCCTTGGTGAAGAAGGACATAAAGCCCAGCTTCACACCGTGTTTCTTTTGGAACAGGTCTTTGTATTCGTTACGCAGGGCCATCACCTCGGTCATGTCCACCTCGTTGAAGGTGGTCAGGATTGCAGCCGTGTTCTGCGCATCCTTCAAACGCTTGGCGATGGTCTGGCGCAGGCGGGTCATCCGTACGCGCTCTTCACGGGCCGCATCCTGCGCAGCAACCGGCGCCCGTGGCGCTTGTGCCGGGGCCGGAGCTGCCGCAGCGGGGGCCGGGGCAGCTGCTGTTGCCGCTGCTCGGGCCACATCTTCTTTCATGATCCTGCCATCCCGACCGGTGCCGGTGACCTGATCGGCGGACAAACCAGCCTCTGCCATAGCCTTTTCGGCGGACGGGGCGTTGGCAATGTCCTTGCCGGTGCTTGCTGCTGCAGCCGGGGCCGCCGTCGCAGGAGCCGGAGCGGCAGCTGTCCCAGCCGCTGCGCCTGAAATCACCGCCAATTTGGCCGAAGCTTCGACTGTCGCGCCTTCGGGGGCGACGATTTCTGCCAGAACGCCTGCAGCCGGGGCGGGAACCTCGACCGAGACCTTGTCTGTTTCCAGCTCGCACAGCATCTCATCCTGCGCGACGCTGTCACCGACCTGTTTGAACCATGTCGAAACAGTCGCTTCGGTCACGGATTCACCCAAGGTTGGCACCATCACGTCGACACTGCCGCCCGACGCCGCCGGAGCTGCCGCCGCTGTCGGGGCCGGAGCTACTGCCGGGGCAGGGGCTGCGCCTTCGCCTGCGGCAATAGTGGCCAGCAGCGCGTCAACGCCAACGGTTTCACCTTCGGCGGCGACGATTTCGCCCATCACGCCAGCAGCGGGAGAAGGAACTTCGACTGTGACCTTGTCGGTCTCCAACTCGCACAACATTTCATCAACGGCTACGGCGTCGCCGGGTTTTTTGAACCATGTCGCAACCGTGGCTTCGGTCACCGACTCGCCAAGCGTGGGAACTCGAACTTCAATGGACATCGATTATTTTCCTTCAATGCTCAGCGCTTCGTCGACCAGCGCTTCTTGTTGGGCTTTGTGTTGGCTGGCCAGACCCGTCGCGGGAGAGGCCGATGTGGCGCGGCCGACATAACGCGGCCTGGTGTGCTTGGCTCCGATGCGGGTCAGAACCCACTCGATATTTGGCTCGATAAAGGTCCAGGCGCCCTGGTTCTTGGGTTCTTCCTGGCACCAGATCATCTCGGCACCCTTGAAGCGTTCAAGCTCATTGATCAACGAATGCGCAGGGAAGGGATAGAACTGCTCGATCCGCATCAGGTAGACATCGTCGATACCGCGCGCATCACGTTCTTCCAGCAGGTCATAGTAGACCTTGCCGGAACACATCACCACGCGCTTGACCTTATCGTCTTTCAACAGTTTGGTTTCCGAGTTTCCTTGTTGCGCATCGTCCCACAACACGCGGTGGAAGCTGGAGCCTGTTGTGAACTCTTCTGCCTTGCTGACCGCCATCTTGTGGCGCAGCAGCGATTTCGGCGTCACCAGGATTAGCGGCTTGCGGAAGGTCCGGTGCAGCTGACGGCGCAGGATGTGGAAATAGTTCGCCGGGGTCGTGCAGTTGGCCACGATCCAGTTGTCCTGACCACACATCTGCAAGAACCGTTCAAGACGTGCGGACGAGTGTTCCGGTCCTTGCCCTTCAAAGCCATGAGGCAACAGACAAACCAAGCCGGACATCCGCAGCCACTTGCTTTCGCCCGAGCTGATAAACTGGTCGAACATGATTTGCGCGCCGTTGGCAAAATCGCCAAACTGTGCCTCCCATAGGGTCAGCGCATTCGGTTCGGCCAGGGAAAACCCGTATTCAAAACCCAGAACCGCATATTCGCTGAGCATCGAGTCGATCACTTCGTATTTCGACTGGCCTTCGCGAATGTTGTTCAGTGGATAGTACCGCTCTTCGGTTTCCTGATGCACAAAACCCGAATGACGCTGGCTGAACGTCCCGCGTGTCGCATCCTGCCCTGACAGGCGGACAGGATAGCCTTCTGTCAGCAGCGAGCCGAAGGCCAGTGCTTCTCCAGTGGCCCAATCAAATCCTTTGCCGCTTTCGAACATCTGTTTCTTGTGATCCAGAAGACGCGCGACGGTCCGGTGCACTGCGATATCTTCGGGCGCATGGCTCAGCGCGTTGCCAATCTGAGCAAGCGTTTCAGGTTTAATTGCGGTGTCGCCGCGGACATATTCTTCTTTGTTTTTGTCCAGGTGCGACCAACGCCCGTCCAGCCAGTCGGCCTTGTTGGGTTTATAGTCCTTGCCCGCCTCGAACTCATCATTCAGATGGGCCTGAAAGGCGGCTTTCAAATCCTCGATCTCACCCTCGGGGATCAGGCCATCTTTGACCAACCGCTCGGTGTACAGCGACAGCGTGGTCTTATGGGTCTTGATCTTCTTGTACATGATCGGGTTGGTGAACATGGGCTCATCGCCCTCGTTATGCCCGAACCGGCGATAGCAGAAGATATCGATGACAACGTCTTTGTGGAACTTCTGGCGGAACTCGGTGGCCACTTTGGCAGCGTGTGTCACAGCCTCGGGGTCGTCACCGTTTACATGGAAAATTGGCGCCTCAACCATAAGGGCGATATCTGTGGGGTAGGGGCTGGAACGGCTGAAATGTGGTGCGGTGGTAAAGCCGATCTGGTTGTTCACCACGATATGCATTGTGCCGCCGGTTTTGTGGCCCTTTAGGCCGGACAGGCCGAAGCCTTCGGCTACAACACCCTGACCAGCAAAAGCCGCATCACCGTGTAGCAGGATGCCCATGACCCTGGTGCGATCTTCGTCGCCCAACTGATCCTGCTTGGCGCGGACCTTGCCCAGTACGACCGGGTTTACCGCCTCGAGGTGAGAGGGGTTTGCTGTCAGCGACAAGTGGACGGAATTGCCATCAAACTCGCGGTCGCTTGAAGCCCCGAGGTGGTATTTCACATCTCCAGAACCATCTACATCTTCGGGTTTGAAGCTGCCGCCCTGAAACTCGTTGAAGATGGCGCGATAAGGTTTGCGCATCACGTTGGCCAAAATGTTCAGGCGGCCACGGTGGGGCATGCCGATCACAATGTCGCTGACACCCAGCGCTCCACCACGCTTGATGATCTGCTCCATCGCAGGGATCAGCGCTTCGCCACCGTCCAGACCGAACCGCTTGGTTCCCATGTATTTCACGTGCAGGAACTTTTCGAAGCCTTCAGCCTCGACCATCTTGTTCAGGATCGCCTTGCGGCCTTCTTTCGTGAACTGGATTTCCTTGCCATATCCTTCGATCCGTTCCTTCAGCCAAGCGGCCTGTTCAGGGTCGGAAATGTGCATGTATTGCAGCGCGAAAGTGCCGCAATAGGTCCGTTTCACGATCTCGACGATCTGACGCATGCTGGCCATCTGCAGCCCTAGCACGTTGTCGATAAAGATCGGTCGATCCATGTCGGCTTCGGTGAAACCATAGGTCTTGGGGTCCAGCTCGGGATGAGTGCTGGCGGCACGCATGCCCAACGGGTCCAGATCAGCGGCCAGATGGCCCCGGATGCGATACGCCCGGATCAGCATCAGGGCGCGTAGACTGTCCAGAACCGCACGTTTGATCTGATCTTCGCTGACCTGAACGCCCTTGGCCTCGGCCTTGTCTTTGATCTTGTCGCCCGCTGCCTTTGCGTCGATTTCAGCCCACTCACCTGTCAGTGCGCCAGTTAAATCGTCCGCCGGCATCGGAGGCCAATCGGTCCGAGCCCAGGATGGCCCCTCGGCCTCGCGCTGGACGTCCGGCGTGGCGTCGCCCATCTGCCGGAAGAACTCGACCCAGGCAGCATCCACCGCATTCGGATCCTTGGTGTACTGGGCATAAAGCTGCTCCAGATATTCAGCATTATGCCCCTGCATAAAGCTTGAGGCATGAAAGGCAGAGTTGGGCGTATGTTCGGTCATTGGGCTACCTCATGTGGGTTGGGACCGTATTGATTGGTGCCTGGCTGGCTGGGGCGGGTCAGCCACCACAGAACCAGGAGGGGTGACACAAACAGGACAAGCAGTGTCGGGATAACGACCAGCAAAGTGGCGCGGGTGAACAGGATGTCCAGATTGCCGCCATGCTGGAAACTGGAGGCAAGGCCGATGCCAAAGATCAGAACCGCAAAGGCCCCGAGGATCAGCAGGATCGGCAACAGAGCATATAGCCCGCTGCGCCCGGTATCATGCATCCGCCGCCACGCGACGGCCAGATGCGGGAAAAATACGATCAGGCCGACGATGCTCTGTACTGGCGCAGAGGACGTCGCAGTTACGGCTTTGACCTCGTCAGTCTGGCTGACCGAGACCTGAGTGAAGAACTGCCAGTCGATGATCCCGGCGATGATGTTCCAGATCACGATGAACAGGAAAAAGAACCAGTACTCGGGCCGCGAGGCACGACCTGAGAAGGTGAAAAACTTAGAGAAACAGGTGTGTATGGCGTCAGAGAAGGTCATGAGGGCAAAGCTCCACCCGGCGCTCCAAATCGATTTTCCTCTGAATCGGATGCGACGAGCATCATGCCGATGATACTTGATGTGACCATCACACTCACTACTAGCGATGCCACAAACGCTGGCAAAAGGGTTAGAAAAGCCAGTATGAACCAGAGAATTGGTCCGCCGATTAGCAAGCTGAATCCAAGAAACAACTGATATCCGAGCCAGAACAGAATGATTGGCATGAAAGGAAAAATGGCCTGATAACCGTCTTCACCAGTATCCTGAAGTCGTCGGCTCATCGCCGAAAGCAACGGCAGTGAGGCTATCATCACAACACACAGCTGTCCAATTCCCCAACTTAGGGAAACGCGCCAATCAAGATTCAGTGCTACAGAAATAGGTAGAATAGAAGCAACAGGTGCGAACCACCAAAACTCGGTGCGCGAAGCTCTACCTGAAAAGACAAAAGCCTTACGGAAGCCGGTCGATATGGCTTGCTTTGGTCTCATTAACACCCACCCGCCCAGTGGCAACACCGGGCAGCGCCCGACCCTCCCCCCGGGAGGGCGCTTGCAGCACCCACCCAGCGTCGGGCGCTGCCCTCAGCGCCTATGGAGAGTCGGTCTGTCATCACCCAATCGCTTCCAGCACAGCTTCACCTAGCTGCGCCGGGCTTTCCGCCACAACGATACCGGCTGAGCGCATGGCTTCGATCTTGTCCTCGGCTCCGCCTTTGCCGCCGGCGACAATTGCGCCCGCGTGGCCCATGCGACGGCCCGGAGGGGCTGTGCGGCCTGCGATGAAACCAGCGGTTGGCTTCTTGCGGCCCTTCTTGGCCTCGTCCGCCAGGAACTGCGCGGCTTCTTCCTCGGCCGAGCCACCGATCTCACCGATCATGATGATCGACTCGGTTTCGTCATCGGCCAGGAACCATTCAAGCACGTCGATATGCTCGGTACCTTTGATCGGGTCGCCGCCGATGCCCACGCAGGTGGACTGGCCCAGACCCACATCGGTGGTCTGCTTGACGGCCTCATAGGTCAGGGTGCCGGAGCGCGACACAACGCCGACCGAGCCGCGCTTGTGGATGTGGCCGGGCATGATGCCGATCTTGCAGGCGTCGGGTGTGATGACACCGGGGCAGTTCGGGCCGATCAGGCGAGATTTCGAACCTTCCAGCGCGCGCTTCACCTTCATCATGTCCAAAACCGGGATGCCTTCGGTGATGCAGACGATCACTTCCATCTCGGCATCAATCGCTTCTAGGATCGAGTCGGCTGCAAACGGCGGCGGAACATAGATCACCGAGGCATTGGCTTCGGTCACATGCTTGGCTTCGTGGACCGAGTTGAACACGGGCAGGTCCAGATGGGTCATCCCACCTTTGCCGGGGGTCACGCCGCCGACCATCTTGGTGCCATATGCGATGGCCTGTTCAGAGTGGAATGTGCCCTGCGAGCCGGTAAAGCCCTGACAGATCACTTTGGTATTTTCGTCGATGAGGACTGCCATTTTAGGCCTCCGTAGTGATTGTTGTTAGCGCGCCGTTTTCTGACTTCTGCGGCACAGCGAGTTGTTTTTGCGTCTTGATCAACCTTCACGCCGTTCCAAAGCGTCGATCACCTGATCTCTGGACCAAATTCCAAGAGAGCGTTGTTTCCGACCCTCAGGCGTTTCCAGAAAATCCGGGTTGAGATTGATTTCACCCGTTTCACTTACCGTTTCGATAGGATCCGGGAAGTTGAACGGAGCGGCGCATGGGTTGAACTTTTTGAAGTCTCCATTTCTCTGAAGCCGTGGATTGCGCGGAACATAGTCCATCGTGGTCATGAGATATGGAATCTCACTTTCAACAAAGTTCTCGAAGAATGCCCATCTCAACCACCATTTTAGATGAAAAAGACAGTCCCTACACATCATGAGATCCGCTTTAGGCAAGGCGTCCGAAGTTATATCCAGATGGATAAACTCGCGACCGGGTGCTGCATGCTGATCTTTGACCTCAGTCAAAACTTCCGTCGAGATATCGCCCCCGATATATTGGATACCATTCAGGTCCACATCCTGCATCCAAGTCCAATCCCCGCACGGAGCGTCAAGAAAGGTGCCGATCTTGTAGTCGGCAAAGATGCGGGGAAGCGCAGTGCGCAGGGCCGCAGTAGCAGCAAGAGTGGATCCGGGTCCTGAACGCGGTCCATTACGCCGGCCGGCCCAACTCTTGCTTTCGAATACTGATCTGACACTGTCTCGCATTGCGGCTTCCCAATGTGTAGCAAAATCTCAAGCTAATCAGTCAGATTAACCCTTAACCGCTTTCACGATCTTCTCGGCACCGTCTTTCAGGTTGTCCGCCGCGATCACGTCCAGGCCAGAGGTGTTGATGATCTCTTTGCCTTTCTCGACGTTCGTGCCTTCCAGACGTACGACCAGCGGAACCTTGAGGCCGACCTCTTTCACGGCAGCAACAACGCCTTCGGCGATGACGTCACAGCGCATGATGCCGCCGAAGATGTTGACCAGAATGCCTTTGACCTGCGGGTCCGAGGTGATGATCTTGAACGCTTCGGTCACTTTCTCTTTGGTGGCACCGCCGCCCACGTCGAGGAAGTTGGCCGGTTCAGCACCATAGAGCTTGATGATGTCCATCGTCGCCATTGCCAGACCAGCGCCGTTGACCATGCAACCAATCTCACCATCCAGCGCGATGTAGTTCAGGTCATACTTGGAGGCTTCCAGTTCCTTGGGATCTTCCTCAGTGGTGTCGCGCAGTTCGGCGATGTCGGGGTGGCGGTAAACCGCGTTGCCGTCAAAGCCGACCTTGGCGTCCAGCACCTTGAGGTCGCCGCTGTCCGACACGATCAGCGGGTTGATCTCCAGCATCTCCATGTCCTTCTCGACGAAGGCGTTATAGAGCTGGCTCATCAGTTTCACGCATTGTTTGATCTGCGCGCCTTGCAAACCCAGCGAAAACGCGATGCGGCGGCCGTGATAGGGTTGATAGCCGGTCGCCGGGTCGACCGAGAAGGACAGGATTTTCTCGGGCGTCGCTGCGGCCACTTCTTCGATGTCCATGCCGCCCTCGGTCGAGCAGACGAACGAGATGCGGCTGGTCTGCCGATCCACCAGCAGAGCCAGGTACAGTTCACGCTCGATGCCGGAACCAGCTTCGATGTAAATGCGGTTGACCTGCTTGCCTGCGGGACCGGTCTGATGTGTCACCAGCGTGCGGCCCAGCATCTTTTTGGCTTCTTCGGCTGCTTCTTCCACTGACTTGGTCAGACGAACCCCGCCTTTTTCGCCGGCATCAGCTTCTTTGAAGGACCCTTTGCCGCGGCCACCCGCGTGGATCTGTGCTTTGACAACCCAGAGCGGGCCATCCAGTTCACCGGCTGCGGTTTTGGCTTCCTCAGCGCGCAGAACCGCGCGACCTTCGGAGACCGGAGCGCCATAGCTGCGAAGAAGCGCCTTGGCCTGATATTCGTGAATGTTCATCGAAACTGTCCTGTCTGACTACGATTACTCCGTTATAGGGGTGTCTACGGGGCAAGTTTAAAGGGTTTTTTGATGGTGAAGCAGTTTTTCACGAAGATTTTCATCATTTGTGATCACGGTTTTTTTGGGTGTGATCACAAAATGAAAGGAAGGCCGCCCGTTTGATTCGTTGCCGGTGACGGCCTTTAGAATAAAGAGAGAATTCAGCTAGCGCTAAACCAAGTCGACCCGTCGAGACGGCAAATTCGCAAGACTGTAGGCCGCTAGCTTCGATAGCGGATCGATCGAAGAGCGCAGAAGTAGCCCAAAACAAAACCCGGCTCACCAAAGGTGAACCGGGTTCTGATTTTCTCTACGTATGGATCACGCCAGCGAGCTGTCGATGCCCTTGCATGCTTCGATCAGGCCTTTGACTGCGTTGACCGAGTTGTCGAAACCAGCCTGCTCGTCTTCGTTCAGCTTGATGTCCACGATCCGTTCGACACCACCAGCGCCGATGACGGTTGGAACGCCGACATAGAGGCCGTCAACGCCCAGCTCACCGCTGCAGTATGCGGCGCAAGGCAGTACGCGCTTCTGGTCTTTCAGATAGGCTTCGGCCATTTCAATCGCCGAAGTGGCAGGCGCGTAGTAGGCCGAACCGGTTTTCAGCAGGCCAACGATCTCGGCACCGCCGTCACGGGTACGCTGAACGATAGCGTCCAGCTTGTCCTGCGTGGTCCAGCCCATCTCGACCAGATCGGGCAGAGGGATACCGGCAACGGTCGAGTAGCGAACCGAAGGTACCATGGTGTCGCCGTGGCCGCCCAGAACGAATGCGGTGACGTCGCGCATCGAAACGTTGAACTCTTCCGACAGGAAGTGTGCAAAACGAGCCGAGTCCAGAACGCCAGCCATGCCGCAGACTTTGTTGTGCGGCAGACCCGAGAATTCGCGCAGAGCCCAGACCATCGCATCCAGCGGGTTGGTGATGCAGATCACGAATGCGTTGGGTGCGTGGGCTGCGATGCCTTCGCCAACCGACTTCATGACTTTCAGGTTGATGCCTAGCAGGTCATCGCGGCTCATGCCGGGTTTTCGGGCAACGCCAGCGGTGACGATGCAGACGTCCGCGCCTGCGATATCAGCATAATCGCTGGTGCCGGACATGGCTGCGTCGAACCCTTCCGAAGGGCCGGATTCAGCGATGTCGAGCGCTTTGCCTTGCGGCAGCCCGTCTGCGATGTCGAACAGGACAACGTCACCCAGTTCTTTGACAGCCGCGAGGTGCGCAAGCGTGCCGCCGATGTTCCCTGCGCCGATCAGCGCAATCTTGGGTCTGGCCATTTGGAAAATCTCCGGTCGGAATTGAAATCGCGGCTGTGCTAGTCGCTAAATGGCTTTCGCGCAAGTGTTCAGCGGCGCGGCATGCAACCGCATACTGTTTGCACGGTCCGGTCTGATTGCGCTAAACGGCCTGTGATACAAGCCTAAACCGGGACGTTACATGTTCGAATTGAACCTGATGTTTTTTGCTGTGTCGATCCCGGCCGTGATCTTTGCGGGTATTTCAAAGGGCGGCTTTGGCTCAGGGGTGGCCTTTGCATCTTCGTCGATTCTGGCGCTGATATTGGAGCCGGGTCAGGCGCTTGCCTTGATGTTGCCGATCCTGATGGTGATCGATGTCGCAACGCTTGGACCCTATTGGAAACGCTGGAGCTGGACGGATTCGCGCCTGTTGATCATTGGGGCTATACCCGGCGTAGCGCTGGGCGCATTGCTTTATCGCGCCACGGATGACGATCTTTTGCGTCTGCTGATCGGTGGGATTTCTGTGGGCTTTGTCGTGTGGCACGTCGCCCAGACCCGTGGCTGGGTGCGTGGGTTTGCCAATCGCTTACCGCCGGCAGCGGGGTTATTCGCTGGGCTTGTCGCCGGGTTCACAAGCTTTGTCAGCCATGCAGGCGGTCCGCCCGCCGCTGTGTATCTGCTTTCGCAACGATTGACGAAAACCGAGTTTCAGGCCAGCACCGTTCTGGCGTTTTGGGTCATAAACATTACGAAATTTGTGCCTTACGCGTATCTCGGCATGTTCACTTGGCACACCGCGTGGGCCGATCTGCTTTTGACACCATTTGCGATTCTTGGTGCCTGGTTGGGCGTCCGGGCGCATTTCATGCTTTCTGAGCGTCTGTTCTTTGGCATCGCCTATGTGCTGCTGACGCTCACGGGCAGTAAACTGATCTGGGACGCGCTGACCTGATCAGACGTTTGGTGGCAATGTTTCGGCGATCATTTCATATGCCTGACCCGAGGCGACAAGGCAGGTCGTGCCATCTGGCAGGGTCACCGTGATCGTCCAGCTGCCGCTATGATCTGAGGCAAAAACCTCCATCACAGCGCCCCGTCGTGCGATTCCGATTCCCTGCCGCCTTTCGCCATAGGTCTCTGTCAGCCGTTTAATCACCTCTTCACGCGGCGCGCAGGTGCGGGCATGGGCCTGTTGTGCAGCCAGAGCCATGATTCCAAGGCCCATCGTCATCTTCAGTAATGTCTTTTGCATCTTCACCCCTTTCGATTGCGTTTGCGATCCAGGGTGCCGACCGCGAACCGAAATTCCGTTAAAAGAACGCACGTTGCGTCGCGAATGCTGCGATGCGGCGATTTTGCGCTTGAACTTTCCGGCAAAAAATGCCCCATTCCGCGCAACTTTATTTCTTCGGGAGAAGCCAATGGATCCGCGCCAGCGCCCCTATCGCTCTGTTCTCTACATCCCTGGTTCAAAAGACCGGGCGCTGGACAAGGCGCGTACTCTGCCTGTGGATGCGATCATTTTTGATCTCGAAGACGCGGTGTCCGCCGACGAAAAGAACAATGCGCGCGAAACGCTTAAGGCTGCACTAGCTGCAGGCGGATATGGTGATCGGGTCAAGATTGTCCGCATCAATGGCCTGGATACCGAATGGGGTCACGCCGATGCCGAAGCTGTGCGCGAGATGGACGCCGACGTTGTTCTTTTGCCCAAGGTGAATTCTGCAGCGGATGTGGACGCGCTTGCCGCAATCACCGGCGATATCCCGATCTGGGCGATGATGGAGACCCCGCGCGGCATGCTGAACGCCGCTGAGATCGCCGCTCATCCGCTGATGGCAGGTTTTGTCATGGGTACCAATGATCTGGCGAAAGAGCTGCAAACCCGCTTCCGCCCGGATCGCCTGCCACTAATGACCTCGCTGGGCCTGTGCCTTCTGGCCGCAAAGGCCGAGGGTCTGATCATTGTTGATGGCGTCTATAACGCATTCAAGGACGCCGAAGGTCTGGCTACCGAATGTGAGCAGGGCCGTGATATGGGTTTTGACGGCAAGACCCTGATCCATCCGGCGCAGGTCGACGTTACCAACGCAGCCTTTGCGCCGTCGGAGATCGAGATTGATCTGGCGCGTCGCCAGATTGCTGCTTTTGAAGAGGTTGAAGCGCTAGGCCAGGGCGTCGCCGTGGTCGATGGGAAGATTGTCGAAAACCTGCACGTTGTAACTGCCCGCGAAACTCTGGCAAAAGCGGAGGCAATTACAGCTTTGCAAGCGGGGTAAGCCAGCATGGGCTTTGTTCTTCTGATTCTCGGTGTGGCACTTTGGTGGGCTGCACATCTGTTCAAACGCGTGATGCCAGAACAGCGCGCAGCGATGGGCGATGCTGGCAAGGGTGCTGTTGCTCTGGCGCTGGTCGCGTCCATCCTGTTGATGATCTTCGGCTATCGCATGACCGATTTCATCTATGTCTGGGCCCCACCGTCCTTCATGATCCACATCAACAACCTGCTGGTGTTGATAGCGATCTACATGATGAGCCCAGCCGGAACCAAAGGGCGGATTCTGAATAAGTTTCGCCACCCGATGCTGGGCGGGTTCAAACTGTGGGCTTTCGCGCATTTGCTGGTGAATGGGGATCTGGCTTCAATCATCCTGTTCGGCGGTCTGTTGGCTTGGGCCGTTGTCGAAGTGATCGTAATCAACAAATCGCAGCCTGACTGGACCCCCGGTGAACCCGGAACCTATGGCAAGGACGCGATGTTCTTTGTGGCCTCGATCGTGCTGCTGGGCATCATCGGATATATTCACGGGCTTGTCGGTCCGTCGCCATTCCCATCGTAAGGACCAGACACTATGGCAAAACTCTATCGCCTGCTGACTGAAGAGGACACATCCGCATTCTGTCACAAAGTATCTGACGCGCTGGCAAAAGGATGGGTGCTTTATGGCGACCCGTCCTATGCCCACGACGCCACGAATGGCGTTATGCGCTGTGCGCAGGCTGTGACTAAAGAGGTCGAGGTCGACTATTCACCTGACATGAAACTGGGACAGCAATAATGGCAAAAACCAATTCGGGCCGCTTTTTCGAGGACTATTCCATTGGTCAGGTGTTGCACCATGCCGTGCCGCGCACGGTGACCACTGGAGAGCGGGCGCTGTACCATGCGCTCTATCCGGCGCGGCATGCGCTGTATTCTTCCGACGAATTCGCCCGGAACTGTGGCCTGCCACAAAGCCCGATTGATGATCTTGCGGCGTTTCATGTCGTCTTTGGCAAGACCGTCCCCGACGTCTCGCTGAATGCGGTTGCCAATCTGGGTTACGCAGAAGGGCGCTGGCTGAAACCGGTTTATCCGGGCGACACGCTGCGTTCGGAATCCGAGGTGATTGGCCTCAAGCAAAACTCGAACGGCAAGACCGGTGTTGTCTGGGTGCGTACGCGCGGTCTGAACCAGCGCGATGAGGTTGTCATCGAATACGTGCGTTGGGTCATGGTACGCAAATCGGATTTGGATGCGCCCGCGCCCGAAACCGTGGTGCCTGAACTGAAAAAGGCGCTTGACGCGAAAGATCTAGTGCTGCCCGAGGGGCTTGGTTTTTCAAAGTACGATTTTGCTCAATCCGGTGAAGCACATCGCTGGGGTGACTATGAGATCGGCGAGACTATTGATCACGTCGATGGCGTCACCGTCGAAGAGGCCGAACATATGCTGGCCACCCGCCTTTGGCAGAACACCGCCAAGGTGCATTTTGACCTGACCTTCCGCCCAGACGGGCGGCTGATCTATGGCGGTCACGTAATTTCGATGGCGCGAACCCTGTCGTTCAACGGTCTGGCCAACGCACAGATGATTGTAGGCCTAAACAGTGGCGCACATGCGAATCCCTGCTTTGCAGGCGACACGATCAAGGCTTGGTCTGAGGTTCTGGATAAGGCGGAAACCTCTGTGCCGGGCGTCGGCGCTGTGCGTCTGCGGTTGGTCGCCACCAAGGGCGGCGCGCCTTTTGAGTTGAGGAACGAAGAAGGTCGGTATTTGCCGAACGTTCTTCTGGATCTCGATTACTGGGCCTTGATGCCGATCTAACTGCGGTCCTGACATTCATTTGATCGCAGCCAGCACCAATCGTGTTAGGCTGTGGTCATGACCCTGTTTCGCACGATAGCTGCCTGCGTATGCCTCACGCCGCCTGCCTATGCTTGTGACCTGGCATTGGCGCTTGCCGTGGATGTCTCAGGTTCCGTAGACACGACCGAGTATCGTATCCAGATGGATGGTCTTGCAGCAGGTTTGCGCGACCCGATTGTGTCCGAGGCGCTGGTGCGCGGGAAAGCTCGTGTGATGTTGGTGCAGTGGACGGGGTCCTCTCGGCAAATGGTCACTGTTCCGTGGACACAAATAGACAGCTTCGAAGCAATTGATCAGTTTGCGGTCAAGGTGGCCAACGATCCAAGGGTTTGGCGCAACTTCTCCACCGCAATCGGCGAGGCGCTGGAAACGACAATGTCCTATTTCGATGAGGTGTCGGACTGCAAGCGCCACCTTATTGATATCTCAGGCGATGGCGTGTCGAACGAAGGGGTTGAACCGTCTGAGGTGCACCGAATTCTGCGCACACGTGGCGTGACGGTGAACGCCATTGCAATCGAAGAAAGCGAGCCGGATCTGACCGCATATTTTTTTGAGAATGTCATCGTAGGAGAGGGTGCGTTTGTCGTTTCGGCCTCGGGGTTTGCCGATTATCCCGAGCGTATTCGTAAGAAACTTCTACGGGAAGTAACCCAGCAAACCGCTGAATTGAAATAGCCGTTCAACAGATTCGGGACTGCAGGCGCTAACATCACGAACGATGAAAAACATTTTGTGATCACGAGTTTATTTTGTGTGATCACATAATGCAAATATCCGTCATTTTGGGTCAATTATCAGCTTTTTTGCATCTGCAGCACGTGACAGAACCGCAAAAAACAGTAAAACCTTCGGGAGCCAACCGTAAAGGAGCCAACATGGCCGATGTAAATCGGGGCAATCGCCCTCTTTCACCTCACCTCACGATCTACCGCCCCCAACTGACTTCGATAACGTCGATCCTTGTGCGGATCACCGGTATTGCATCGCTTATGATCGCATTTTTTGTCGTCTGGTGGTTCCTGGCGGCGGCAACATCCGAGACGGCATTCAATTTCATCGACGGGCTGATGAGAAGCTGGCTGGGTGATCTGGTGATGTTCGCTGCGACCTGGGCGATCTTCTATCACATGCTGGGTCGTCTGCGTCACGTGATCTGGGATCTGGGATACTGCGTGGATGTGCGGATTTCCGAGAAGCTGGGGATCGGCATGCTGGTGCTTGCCACCATCCTGGCATTCATCACGGCAATCGCGGTTTAAGGAGACTGGCTATGAATTATCTCACTGACCGCAAACGCGCGCAGGGAACCGGTGCTGGCGGTGAAGGCACACATCATCACTGGCAGATGATGGTCAGCTCGGCCGCTCTGGTCATTCTGGTGCCACTTTTCGTTTTTGTCTTCGCAAGCGGCTTGGGCAGATCATACGAAGAGGTTCTGACCTACTACAGCCGCCCATTCCCGGCGATTGTAACCGGCCTGACTTTGGTCGTCGTAATCATCCATCTGGTACGAGAGACGCAGGTTGCGATCGAAGACTATGTCCATGGTGTCGCAGAAAAGCTGAGCCTCATGGCCGTCGCGGCGTTTGGCTACACATTGATAGCTGCCGGGCTGTTTGCCCTGATCAAGCTAGCTCTGTGAAACGCGCGGTAAGGAATTAATAAAATGACAGCTGCATACGAATACGAAACACACGAATATGACGTGGTTGTTGTCGGCGCTGGCGGCGCTGGTCTGCGCGCCACGCTCGGCATGGCTGAACAGGGTCTGCGTACAGCGTGCGTGACCAAAGTGTTCCCGACGCGTTCGCACACAGTTGCTGCGCAGGGCGGTATCGCCGCATCTCTGTCCAACATGGGCCCAGACCACTGGCAATGGCACATGTACGACACCGTCAAAGGGTCGGACTGGCTGGGTGACACCGACGCGATGGAATACCTCGCGCGTGAGGCGCCCAAGGCCGTCTACGAGCTGGAACATTATGGCGTGCCCTTCAGCCGTACCGAAGAAGGCAAGATCTATCAGCGTCCCTTCGGCGGCCACACGACCGAATTCGGCGAAGGTCCTGCCGTGCAGCGGACCTGTGCTGCTGCGGACCGGACCGGTCACGCGATCCTGCACACGCTGTACGGTCAGTCGCTTAAGAACAACGCCGAGTTCTATATCGAATATTTTGCCATAGACCTGATCATGTCCGAGGACGGTCAGTGTCAGGGTGTCGTCTGCTGGAAGTTGGATGACGGCACGATGCACGTTTTCAACGCCAAGATGGTGGTGCTGGCGACCGGCGGCTATGGCCGCGCCTATTTCAGTGCGACCTCGGCCCATACCTGCACTGGTGACGGTGGTGGCATGGTGGCCCGCGCAGGGCTGGCCCTGCAGGACATGGAGTTCGTTCAGTTCCACCCGACCGGCATTTACGGTTCTGGCTGTCTGATCACCGAGGGTGCGCGTGGCGAGGGTGGTTATCTGACCAACTCGGAAGGCGAGCGGTTCATGGAGCGCTACGCGCCCCAGTACAAGGATCTCGCACCTCGCGATTACGTCTCGCGCTCAATGACTATGGAGATCCGCGAAGGTCGTGGGCATGGCGAGGGTGGCGACCACATTCACCTGAACCTTAGCCACTTGCCCGCTGAGGCGCTGGCCGAGCGCCTGCCGGGCATTTCGGAATCGGCGCGCGTTTTTGCTGGCGTGGACGTCACCAAAGAGCCGATCCCGGTTCTGCCGACCGTGCACTACAACATGGGCGGTATCCCAACGAACTATTGGGGTGAGGTTCTGAACCCGACGGCCGAGAATCCGACCGCTGTGGTCCCCGGCCTTATGGCCGTTGGCGAGGCAGGCTGTGCCTCGGTGCACGGAGCGAACCGTCTGGGCTCCAACTCGCTGATTGACCTTGTGGTCTTTGGCCGCGCGGCAGCTATCCGCGCAGGTAAGGTTGTGGATGCTGAAGCGCCGAACCCTGTGCTAAATCAGGCGTCCGTCGACAAGGCGTTCGACCGCTTCGACGCGGTGCGTAATGCCAGCGGCGAGATTGCGACAGCCGATCTGCGTCTCGAAATGCAGAAGACCATGCAAGAAGATGCCGCTGTGTTCCGTACCGCCAAGACAATGGCCGAAGGCGTCGAAAAGATGACGGCGATTGCCGCCAAGATGGACGACCTGAAAGTCAGCGATCGCTCGCTAGTTTGGAACAGCGATCTGATGGAAACGTTGGAGTTGACTAACCTGATGCCAAGCGCCTTGGCCACGATTGTCGGCGCCGAGGCGCGTAAGGAATCCCGTGGCGCGCATGCGCATGAGGATTTCACCGAGCGTGATGATGAGAACTGGCGCGTGCACACGGTCTCGCGTGTTGATGGCAACCAGGTCGAGCTTAGCTATCGCCCCGTCATTGCCGATCCGCTGACAACCGAGGATGAAGGCGGCATAAGCCTGCAGAAAATCGCGCCCAAAGCGCGGACGTTCTGACGTCACTTAGCCTAAAGACGCGACAGAAACCGAAAGGCCGCGCAATGAATAGTATCGTTGAGGGAAAAGGACTATACGCACTCACAGACCGTGGAACCAAAATCTGCGGTCTTGTCAGTGTTGATGTGCCGACATGAGTAGTTTTTCCTCAAACGAATACTGGACCAACCGATATGCGCGGGGCAGAAACTCTGGCGCCGGGTCATACGGCAGGCTGGCGGTTTACAAGGCCAATTTCATCAACACCTTCGTCGAAGTTGAAGACATACAATCGGTAGCCGAACTGGGCAGTGGCGACGGCAACCAGGCAAGTTTTTTTGATATTCCTCAATTCACAGGGCTGGATATCTCGGAAGATTGCGTGCGCAAATGCAACACGCAATTCAGTGGGCGTTCAGGTTGGACGTTTCTTTCGGCAGATGCAGAGGTCGAGCCGCACGACGCCGCACTGTCTCTGGACGTTATTTACCATCTGGTCGAGGATGACGTTTTTGAGGCCTATATGAACCGGCTGTTTTCTTTGGCAAAACGGTTTGTGGTGATTTATTCGTCCGATTTCGATCTTGAAACAAACAACGTTCATGTGCGCCATAGGGCGTATTCGACCTGGGTCGCGGACCGGTTCCCAAATTGGAAGATGTATTGCGGCGAGACAAACCCGTTCAATCGAGATGGCCATGGTAATGCCAGCAGGTACAGTTTCGCTTCGTTCAAAGTCTTCGAAAGGATGAGTGATGGCGGTTAGAGCACATATGGCCTCGTACCCATTGCGGGAGAAAATGTTACCCCTTGCGGTGCAGTCGATCATCGATCAGGTGGATGCGCTGTACCTGTGTCTGAACGAATGGGGCGAGGTTCCGTCGGAATACAAAGAAAACCCTAAGATACACGCCTTTGTGCCGGAAGAGGATCAGAAAGATGTCGGTAAGTTCTTCACGACACCCGACCCGGACGACATCGTTTTCTTCGTCGATGATGATCTGATCTATAGCGAAATTTTCGTAAAGCACATGGTGCAGCGGCTTGAGGAGAAGGGCCCGGAGAAGGTAGTTTTTGGAACTCACGCTTCGACCTACACCGAAAAGTCTCCGACCAGCCATCGACAACGAGATGTTGTCAAGGTTGGCCGACCACTGCGCCGGATGCAGCGCGTTGACCAGCTTGCAACATGTGGCATGGTTGCGATGGGCAAGAACGTTGCCCCGTATGAATTCATGAAAGACAGCCAGAAATTCGTGGATGTGCGATATGCGCGTTGGCTGTACGAAAATGGAGTTGAAAGCTGGGCAATTGACCGGCAACGGGGTTTTGTGGGCCGTATTCCAGCGGAAAGAGATCACGAGACTATCTTTAAAACATTCACTAGACGAACACCTCCGGCCGTACTTGCAGAAATATCCGTATTTGCGTCCCGGTCCAAAGAAGGAGTGGAGTGAATATGCGCGTTCATTGCACTAGCATGTTGGTGCTTCAAATGTCGTCTAAGCAGCACGCCAAAGGACTTGACTGATGGTACAATTGACCCTCCCCAAGAATTCTCGGATTACCACTGGCAAAACTTGGTCCAAGCCTGAAGGCGCGACCAATGTTCGTAAGTTTCAGATCTATCGCTGGAATCCGGATGACGGACAGAACCCGCGCGTTGACACTTATTTCGTTGACATGGACAGCTGCGGCCCGATGGTTCTGGACGCGCTGATCAAGATCAAAAACGAGATTGACCCGACGTTGACGTTCCGCCGGTCCTGCCGCGAAGGCATCTGCGGATCCTGTGCGATGAACATCGACGGGATCAACACGCTGGCCTGTATCTACGGCATGGATGAAATCAAGGGCGACGTGAAGATATATCCGCTGCCGCATATGCCGGTGGTCAAAGACCTGATCCCCGACCTGACGCATTTCTACGCGCAGCATGCCAGCATCATGCCGTGGCTGGAAACCAAGACAAACCGTCCCGCGAAAGAGTGGAAGCAATCCATTGAGGATCGCAAGAAACTGGATGGATTGTACGAATGCGTGATGTGCGCCAGCTGCTCAACCTCGTGCCCCAGCTATTGGTGGAACGGGGATCGCTATCTTGGCCCCGCCGCTTTGTTGCATGCGTATCGCTGGATCATCGACAGTCGTGACGAAGCCACCGGTGAGCGTCTGGATGAGCTGGAAGATCCGTTCAAGCTGTATCGCTGCCACACGATTATGAACTGCGCCAAGACCTGCCCGAAAGGTCTGAACCCGGCCAAGGCGATTGCCGAAATCAAGAAGATGATGGTCGACCGCGCGGTTTGAACACAGTTGAAGATTTTATTGAAACCCGGGATGGAAACTTCCCGGGTTTTTCGTTTCTTGCAAATATTGAAGTATCGGAGAACACTAATGAATCAAACACTTTTCAAGGCGCTGTCCGTTGCAGTGATCGCAACTCTTTCGGCCTGTGGCGGATCAGGCAGCAATCGGGCGGATACTGTATTTAAGCAGGTGGATTGTGCCGGGCAGGCAGGGATCACTGGTTCATTTACGACGCAATACGAACTGCAGGGCGGCAAGCAAACTGAAGTGTTTGTTCCTGGTGATGGCGTAAGCGAGGCTCAGGCCGCCAAAGCGAATGCCTGTATGGCAGCTTAAAGGGCACTAAGTTCAAGGCTGGCAGGTGTACTGCCGCCCCAAATTGCGTCCTGAACATACCGAGACTGCAAAAAGATGTGGTGAATCCGCCAGTATCTCCGCCTACTTTCCAATCAGGGAGGAGTGATCGAGACACAACAGGATCACTCAGATGGAAAAGCTGAACACCAGATCAGAGGCTTTGAAAGCACTGGAACAAGCGTGGTCATATTACACGCCCGCACCTGTAAAGCCCGAAAGTGACCGCACGCCAGACATGTTCGAATGCGCAAACGCGGCCTGAACCAACAACTGTAGACTTGCGACCAAGGGGTAAAATAGGCGATGCATTGGCATGCCCATTTTGCTTCTTGTTTTGGCAGGCGGAGTGTTTGCCTATTTCCTGTGGCGCTCGCGCACTTCCTCTTTGACTCGGGACTGCCGATGGCGGCAGCACCGCAAGGAAGGCATGTGGGTGTGTGCATTCTGTGGCGCGCAGCAGCAAGGCAGCGACGCGCCCACTCAGTGTTTGAAGGTCCAATAACACCGCAATCAGGACGGCAACCTATCCAGAATTCCTGCGTTTAAGTCGCCGGGAATGCCGCCTGCAAGGCAATTTCAACCATATCGCCGAAGCTGCGTTCGCGATCAGCCGAGGACAGAGCTTCGCCAGTCAGCAAGTGGTCGGAAACGGTTAGAACGGTCAAGGCGCGGCACTTGTGGCGGGCGGCAAGAATGTATAGTTCGGCCGCTTCCA
Source organism: Ruegeria sp. BI12 (assembly GCF_056537985.1). Classification (NCBI taxonomy): domain Bacteria; kingdom Pseudomonadati; phylum Pseudomonadota; class Alphaproteobacteria; order Rhodobacterales; family Roseobacteraceae; genus Ruegeria; species Ruegeria sp. BI12. Next base: position 140,021 of record NZ_JBQFSL010000004.1, read on the forward strand.
TCTCGACCCCGAGAATGCCGTGTCGGACCATCTGTTCGTTAAGATCAGGACGTTCATCATAGAATACATCCGACGAATAGATGCCGCCGACATGGGTAGGAGTGCCTTTGGTCGCTGCCGCCTTAGCCGCCGCTTGCAACAGTCCCCAATCCGCACATGGTGCAAAGTTCAGCTCTTTCATTATGCCGCGTGACGGTGTGCTGAGTGTGGTTGATGTCATCGCAAGGATCACATCGCGGACATTCACGCTGTCTTGCATTCCCCCGCAAGAGCCGATGCGGATCAGCGTTTTGGCCCCATAGTCCCGGATCAGTTCGTTGACGTAGATCGACAAGGACGGCATGCCCATGCCGCTGCCCTGAATGGTAACTGGATTCCCTTTCCAGCTTCCGGTGAAGCCTAGCATTCCACGCACATCATTGACTTGCTTCACGTCGTCCAAAAACGTTTCGGCTGCCCATTTTGCACGATAGGGATCGCCGGGCAAAAGAACAGTTTCTGCGATGTCGCCTTCTTTGGCTCCAATATGAATTGTCATTTTGGGGTCCGTTCCAATTAGATATTAAATTTCCAGATCCGAAATGTCCGCCCCGGATTTCAGCGCGTCATGAATCCATTGCGGTTTTCGGCCGCGTCCTGACCATGTCTGTTTTGGATCTGCAGGGTTTTTGTATTTTGCTTTCGAGGTTTTTCCGGTCGACGGATGGTCTTTTGCCAATTCAGACAACGAGAATCCGAATTCTGCGGCGGCTTTTTCCGCAGCCTTTAACGCCTCTTTCCGTTCGCGTTTTTCGGCGCCAATTAACGCTTTTTCGACCTTGTCGCGCAATTCAAGTAGTTCTTTACGCGACATTTTTTCAAGATTTGCCCCCGACATTTTCCCTCTCCCTGGAATTAGTCATTACCGTTGTCCCCGAAGGCACACCGTAATTCCAAAGTAAAGAATTATCTATCCCCTTTCATTCAGGGGATAGATTAAGGGCCGATGAAATTGATAGGGATCACTCAGCCGCGAGGTTTTGTGGATCAACCAGAGTCACGATATCGCCCATAATTGCGTTCAGCTCAAAATTCTTGGGCGTATAGATCTTTGCGACACCCATTGCGGTGAGCTTTGCGGCATCGTCATCGGGAATAATGCCGCCGACAATTACTGGAATACGATCCAGTCCGGCTTCGCGCAGCCGGTTCATAACGTCCTGAACAAGCGGAATATGGCTGCCGGACAGGATTGACAGACCGATCACATGCGCGTCGTCTTCGCCTGCGGCGGCCACGATTTCCTCGGGTGTCAGGCGAATACCTTCGTAACTGATATCCATACCGCAATCTCGCGCGCGGAATGCAATCTGCTCCGCTCCGTTCGAATGTCCGTCCAAACCCGGCTTTCCGACCAGGAATTTCAGGCGGCGGCCCAGCTTATCGCTGACCGCATCCACTGCCGCTCGCAGATCTTCCAGGCCCTCGGTCTTGTTCGAGACCGAGCCCGAAACGCCGGTGGGACCCCGATACGTGCCGTAGACCTTGCGCATCTCTTCGGCCCATTCACCTGTGGTCACACCGGCTTTGGCAGCCGCAATTGACGGCACCATGACGTTGCTGCCGTTTTGCGCCGCTTCACGTAGCGCGGTCAGGGCCGCGGCGACAGCCGTATCGTCGCGATCTGCGCGCCACTCGTTCAGTCGGTTGATCTGTTCCTGTTCGACAGCCGGGTCAACGACCATGATGCCGCCGTCTTCGGTTTGCAGGGGCGACGGTTCACCTTCGATCCATTTGTTCACACCGACAACGACAGTTTCATTCCGTTCGATCCGGTTCAGGCGTTCGGCGTTTGAATCGACAAGCCGCGACTTCATGTATTCGATTGACGCCACCGCGCCTCCCATTGAATCCAAATTGGCCAGTTCGGCGCGCGCGCCCTCTTTCAACTCTTCAACCTTCGCATCCACGGCAGGGTTGCCGTCGAAGAGGTCACCGTATTCCAGAAGGTCGGTCTCATACGCCAAAATCTGTTGCATCCGCATTGACCATTGCTGATCCCAAGGACGAGGCAGGCCCAATGCTTCGTTCCATGCAGGCAATTGCACCGCACGGGCGCGGGCCTTTTTCGACAACGTCACGGCCAGCATCTCGATCAGGATTCGGTAGACGTTGTTTTCAGGCTGCTGCTCGGTCAGGCCCAGCGAGTTTACCTGAACGCCATAGCGGAATCGGCGGAACTTCGGATTTTCTACCCCGTAGCGTTCGTGCAGGATTTCATCCCAAAGATCGACGAAAGCACGCATTTTGCACATTTCAGTGACAAAGCGGATACCTGCGTTCACAAAGAAAGAAATCCGCCCGCAAAGCGCCGGGAAGTCCTCGGCGGGGACGCGGGGGCGCAGTTCGTCCAACACGGCGATGGCGGTGGCCAATGCATATGCCAGCTCTTGTTCCGGTGTCGCGCCGGCTTCTTGCAGGTGATAGGAACACACGTTCATCGGGTTCCATTTCGGCACGTTGGCATAACAATACTCGGCCACGTCCGCGATCATCTTGAGCGACGGTTTGGGCGGGCAGACATAGGTTCCGCGGCTCAGGTATTCCTTGATCAGGTCGTTTTGTACCGTGCCCTGCAATTTCGAGACATCGGCACCTTGTTCCTCGGCCACAGCGATATAGAGCGCAAGCAGCCAAGGCGCCGTCGCATTGATCGTCATCGAGGTGTTCATCTGTTCCAGTGGAATCTGGTCGAACAAAACACGCATGTCGCCCAGGTGGCAGACAGGTACGCCAACCTTGCCCACTTCGCCGCGTGCCAGAGTGTGGTCGCTGTCATACCCTGTCTGGGTCGGCAGATCGAAAGCCACCGACAGGCCCGTCTGGCCTTTTGCCAGGTTCCCGCGATACAAGGCGTTCGACGCTTTGGCGGTGGAATGACCGGCATAGGTTCGGATGAGCCAGGGGCGATCTTTCTGCGTCTGCGTCATAGCGGGCCTCGTGAGTTGGGTGGGCAACAAAATTACGTTCCTGGCTTCTAAAGCGCAATTTTCGGGATATGTCAATTCGCTGCGTCGCGGCATATTAGGTTCTTCAGATTGTAGGACGCAGCGTTTGGTGGCAGGGTGCGCGCATGACTCAGACCGTGGAACTTCCGCTTTGGCTGTTTTTGCTGATCCTGGTGTTTGCCGCGGTCACTTTAGCGTCGCATTTTCTGTTCCCATCGGTGCGGTGGTTTTTCAGACGTCGCCTTGAACGTGCCGTGAAACGTTTGAACACTCGTCTGAAACGGCCGATCCAACCGTTCAAGCTGGCACACCGTCACGATATGATTCAGCGCCTGATCTACGACCCACAGGTTGGTCAGGCCATTCAGGACCGTGCACGCGAAACCGGTGTTCCTGAAGCTGTGGCGTTTGAGCAGGCGCGGCGATACGCGCGCGAGATAGTGCCCTCGTTTTCAGCCGTTGCCTATTTCAGTTTTGCGATCCGTGTCGCCCGATTGCTGAGCAATGCGTTTTATCATGTGCAGCTCAGTTATCAGGACGAGGATGCTGTCGAGAATATTGACCCCGACGCCACGGTCGTTTTCGTCATGAACCATCGCAGCAATATGGATTATGTGCTTGTCACCTACCTTGCAGCGCAACATTCTGCCTTGTCCTATGCGGTAGGTGAATGGGCTCGGGTCTGGCCACTAAGCCGTCTGATCCGCGCGATGGGGGCGTACTTTATCCGACGAAAGTCTGGCAACGATCTCTATCGTCAAGTGCTGGCCTGTTACGTGCGCCACGCGACTGAGGCTGGTGTAACTCAGGCCATGTTTCCTGAGGGTGGGCTAAGCTTGACAGGCGCCTTGGGTCGTCCAAAGCTGGGTTTGCTCAAGTATATCATAGACGGGACCACGGAAGGCGGGCGCGATGTCGTGTTTGTTCCGGTGGCGCTGAACTATGATCGTGTGCTCGAAGATACGGTTCTGACGCGGGCCGCGTTGGGGAATGAACGGCGGTTTCGTGCGCGAATCGGAGTAATCGCCAGGTGGATCCTCAAACAGCTCTGGCGACGCGTGATCGGGCGTTACAAACGATTTGGGCTGGCCTCGGTCCGGTATGGTCAGCCGGTTTCCCTACAAGCATTTCGGGCCGATCATCAGCCTGATCTCATGACCGATTTGGCGCGCGAGCTAATGACGCGTCTGCGCGCTGCTATCCCTCTGGTGCCCGTTCCGGCTGCCTGTTGGTTGATACAGAAGCATAAAGAGATGCCTGAGGCCGATGCCGTTCAGGTCATAGTCGAGCTTATGCGTCGCAATGGGATAGCCGACCAAAAAAACCGGATCTCGGTTGAGGCTGCTATCGATCAATTGGTCGAACGCCGGATTCTCAAGCGAAGTAACGGTAAGATATGCTCCTCAGGTCAAAGGGTTGATCTGCTAGATTACTATGCGGCTTCGGTTCCGATGGGGCCGGATGAGGGAAATGCTGCGATCGCGAAATAAATTTCTGCGACCGCAGGGTCATAAAATTACAAAACAGCGCTGAATTTGGTTGCATTGTTTCTTCAGGGCCAATATTCCATCGGTTAATGCACGCGATTCTGCATCGCGGCAAAGGTTTTGAACAAAGGAGGCCAACATGGCTCTGGACACCGACAGCGGCATCGCGTCGTACGAGGCACCGGAAAAAGACCTCTATGAGATGGGTGAAATCCCTCCGATGGGTTTTGTGCCTAAAAAAATGTATGCATGGGCGATCCGCAAGGAACGCCACGGCGAGCCGGACACCGCGATGATTCAAGAAGTCGTGGACGTCCCCGAACTGGACAGCCACGAAGTGCTGGTTCTGGTGATGGCGGCTGGCGTGAACTACAATGGTGTCTGGGCATCGCTGGGTAAGCCAATCTCGCCTTTCGATGGCCACAAGGCACCCTATCATATTGCTGGTTCGGACGCTTCGGGCATCGTTTGGGCTGTTGGTTCGAAGGTTACTCGCTGGAAGGTCGGTGATGAAGTCGTCATCCACTGCAACCAGGATGATGGCGACGACGAGCATTGTAACGGCGGTGATCCGATGTATTCGGACAGCCAGCGGATTTGGGGCTATGAAACCCCCGATGGTTCGTTCGCGCAGTTCACCAATGTTCAGGCCCAGCAGCTGATGCCGCGGCCCAAGCACCTGACTTGGGAAGAAAGCGCTTGCTACACGCTGACGCTGGCGACTGCCTACCGGATGCTGTTCGGTCATGAGCCACACGACCTGAAGCCGGGCCAGAACGTTCTGGTTTGGGGCGCGTCGGGTGGTCTGGGTTCCTATGCGATCCAGTTGATCAACACTGCAGGCGCAAACGCGATCGGTGTGATCTCGGACGAAAGCAAGCGTGACTTTGTGATGGGTCTGGGTGCCAAGGGCGTTCTGAACCGCAAGGACTTCAACTGCTGGGGTCAGCTTCCCACAGTCAACACACCGGAATATGCCGAGTGGTTCAAAGAGGCCCGCAAATTCGGCAAAGCGATTTGGGACATCACTGGAAAAGGCAACAACGTCGACATGGTGTTCGAGCACCCCGGCGAAAGCACCTTCCCGGTTTCGACCTTTGTTGTGAAGAAGGGCGGCATGGTTGTGATCTGCGCTGGTACCACCGGCTACAACCTGACCTTCGACGTGCGCTACATGTGGATGCACCAGAAGCGTCTGCAGGGTTCGCACTTTGCTCACCTGAAACAGGCGGCCGCAGCAAACCAGCTGATGGTCGAGCGTCGACTGGATCCGTGCATGTCCGAGGTATTCACCTGGGCTGATCTGCCTGAGGCGCATATGAAAATGATGCGCAACGAGCATAAGCCGGGCAACATGTCGGTACTGGTCCAGGCGCCACAGACCGGAATGCGTACTCTGGAAGAGGTTTTGGCCGCGCGCGACTAAACCCCGACTGGACGAATTCAAAACACCCGCGAATCGGTTTTCCGGTTCGCGGGTGTTTCCTATTGGGGGATGATGTATTTATTTTCAGTGACTTAACCGTAATTCCCCCGCTGTTTTTGGGGAGTAGAAACCAGTGAATAGGCTAAAAAAACTTGTTCATGCTATGGTTGTGTTAACCCTTCGTTAACCGTTTCGGAGAGACCCTGATGGCGCAAAATGAGTGGATACTGGACGTTCTTTCGGACCTCAGCGCCTTTGCTGTTGAAAACGGTTTGACCGCGCTTGCCGAGCAGCTGGATGATACCAAGCTGATCGCCGCAGCCGAAATCTCGTCCAGAAAGAATGAGGTTCAGGCACCCGCGGATGGCAACAAAACTCGATATGAGCCAAGTTCTGGAGGACTTGGAAAACACCAGTACGCTTGACGAGCTGGGCGATGTCGCTGTTCGCCTGCGGGACAGGCTACGGATCGAAAATCTGATTTATCATTGGGTCGATGGGGCAGGTGATCAATATGGCTATACTACCTATCCCGATGTCTGGGCCGAACGGTATCGCGAGCGCAATTATCACAGGATAGATCCGGTCATTCTGGGTTGTTTCCAACGGTTTCACCCGGTGGACTGGAAGACGCTGGATTGGTCGGGCAAGGTTGCCAAGACGTTCCTGAAGGACGCGTTAGAGCACGGTGTTGGCAATCAAGGCTATTCCATTCCGATCCGTGGGCCGAATGGGCAGTTCGCCTTGTTTACGGTCAACCACACCTGTGATGATGAAACCTGGCAGAAATTCATCGAAACGCATGGGCGTGAGTTGATCCTGATCGCTCATTACTTCAACCGAAAGGCGCTGGAGTTTGAAAGTGACCGCCAGCCCGACTCTGCGCGTGGGTTGTCGCCGCGTGAAGTGGACGCCATGACCTTGCTCGCCCTGGGCTACAGCCGGGCACAAGTGGCTCATTCCTTGTCGATCTCGGAACACACACTGAGGGTCTACATCGAAAGCGCCCGCGCCAAGCTGGGCGCGCAGAATACAACCCATGCCATCGCAACGGCGCTGAGCCGAGGGTTAATAGTCGTTTAAGGCGCGCGCGCCCTCAAAACCGGAAATTAATCACGACTCTGTACCCCCTTTGTTCCTGCACAGGACGACAAGGGGAAAAGAGTCATGTTGCGCTATGTTTATGCTGACGAATTGCACAAATATCCAAAATTGGCTGAGGGAATGTTTCGGGACCGTGCCGACCAGTTCAAAACCCGGCTGGGTTGGGATGTTCATGTTAATGCCAAGGGGGAAGAACGGGATCAGTACGATGATCTGAACCCGATTTACGTCATTTGGGAAGAACCGGATGGCAGCCACGGCGGATCCATGCGCGTTTTGCCAACCACTGGCCCGGTCATGGTGAACGAGGTGTTTGGGCACCTGACAGGTGGCGAACCAATCTCCAGCCCTATGATTTGGGAGGTGACGCGCTTTTGCCTGTCGCGCACGGCCAGCCCGCACACCGCCGGGGCTATCATGCTTAGCGGTGGCGAGATGATGGAGGGGTTTGGTCTAACCCACATTGCGGGTGTTTTTGATGCGCGCATGATTCGGATATATCGCCTCATCGGATCGTCTCCGATCGTGCTGGGTGAGGAAGGCAAGGGGCGCGATCAAATCTCGGTCGGGCTGTGGCCTTATTCGGCCGACGACTGCAACCGCGTGGCCGAGCGCGCGGGCATTCCGCGCGAACTGTCGCGGCTGTGGTTCAAGACCGCCTTTGGCGTCGGAAGGCAGCACCGGTTTGCCATGTCGGCGTGACGGGGCGAAAACATAAATCCGCATCTGGTGATAGCAGGCGCGGCCTTGTAGGGTCGCGCCATGTCTTTACCCCCCGTGACTTTCTCTGACGACCAGGCCGCCGCTTATGACAACATCTCTGAGATGTTGAAATCGGCAGGCGTTGACCTTGATGATGACGCGCTGCTGAAACTTCCGGGGGCGGGCAAATCCGGAGTGATGGCCGTGATCGGCAAGGCGGGATCTGGGAAAACCCTCCTTTTGGCCGAGCTTTACAAGGCTCTTGCCGAGACGGGCGTTCAGATTGTGTCCGGCGATTTTGAAAGCCGCAAAGCCCGCGAAAAACGCAGCTTGGCCATTCTTGCCCCGACGAACAAGGCTGCCAGTGTGTTGCGTCTGCGTGGGGTGCCGGCCACCACGATCCACCGTATTCTTTATACACCTGTTTACGACCCTGAATACGAGCGCATTGCTGAATGGTTGGCTGGCAATGACGAACGCCCCGAGATCGAAGGTCTGACAGACGAAGCCCTGGATCGCGCGGCAGCATTTTATGAAAACAACAAGTCCATTCCCGGAGCATTGGCTACTGCAGGGTTGCGGGGCTCGGATTTCATTACTGGCTGGAAACGCCGGGATGAACCATTGGATATCGGGTTTGTGGACGAAGCTTCGATGCTGGATGACCGTCAGTTCGAAGACTTGCAGGAGATCTTCCCGACTTTGTTGTTGTTCGGTGACCCGGCGCAGCTTGCTCCGGTTAATCAGTCGGGCAGCATGGTGTTTGAAGCGCTGCCAGAGCCGCGCAAACAAGTTCTTCACCGGGTTCACAGGCAAGAGGCGGACAATCCCATTCTTGACCTCGCTCATGCGCTGGCTGACCCGCAAATGGGGTTTGAAGATTTTGAACGCATGATTGAACAAACCGCGCAGCGCGACGATCGTGTTGTGTGGGGCCAGCGGGTCGAAGTTGATTTGATGGCCCGCAGCCCTGTTTTGGTTTGGCGCAACGCAACGCGCATTCGGCTTATTCAGGCTTTCCGAAATGTTCATGGTGCGCCGGACACCGAGCTTTTGGAAGGCGAACCGCTTATCTGCGACGGTATCGAACTGCCTTTGAAACATCGCAAGAAACGCCTTGATCTTGAGGCGCGTGGCCTGATCAAAGGCGCGCAAGTCATCTATCTGGGGCCTGGGCGCAAACCGGGGTTTTCTAGGTTGCACGTGATGGGGGCAGAAGACCCGCAGGTCAGTGCCGCATCGATCGTCAAGATCGAGAAACCGGACGAGGAAGAACCGTTCATTCCCTTTGCCGCGCGCATGGGCGCCACCTTTTTGCACGGTGCAGCAGTCACCATTCACAAGGCGCAAGGATCACAGTGGGACACCGTTCAGGTATTCGCTCCGGATATTTATGCCGCTGCCCGTATGGGTCGCACTGAGGCGGGACAGCCGCTGTGGAAACGATTGGCTTATGTAGCCATCACACGCGCGCAGGAGAGGCTGATCTGGGTCGTACGTAATCGGCTGGCCAAGCCGACTTATCCGTTGCGAGTGGACGACCTGCGCGCGGTTCCTGCGGCATCGCTGACGTTGGAGGCGGAAGAGACATGACATCCATTATCGTTACCGGCGCAAGCTCGGGCATCGGGCGGGCCACGGCTGAATTATTTCTGACACAAGGATGGACAGTTGGCCTTTTGGCGCGCAGTGCGGGCACCCTGAATCAAATGGCCGGGGACTATGCCAATGCGGTTCCGTTGGTTGCGGATGTCACCGATGCACAAGCAGTCGAGGCCGCTTTCGTTACCTTTAAGGACAAGGCCGGCCATTTGGATGTTCTGTTCAACAACGCGGGAATTTTCGCGCCGGGGGGAACGATTGACGAAATTGCCTTGGACGACTGGTACCAAAGCGTCAACGTCAACCTGAACGGTATGTTCCTATGCGCACGCGAAGCCTTTCGGATCATGCGACACCAGTCTCCGCAAGGTGGGCGTATTATCAATAACGGCTCTATTGCAGCGCACGTGCCCCGCCCAAACTCGGTGCATTACTCCGCGACGAAACACGCCATTACGGGCCTGACGCGCAGCCTGTCTCTTGACGGGCGAGCATTCAATATCGCTTGTGGTCAGATCGATATCGGCAATGCGCGAACACAAATGGTGCAGGGGCTGGTCGAGGCGGCCATTGCAGACGGGAAGCAGCCCGACCCAACAATGGCCGTCGAAGACGCGGCTCGGTCCGTTCTTCACATGGCGAACCTGCCGCTTGAGGCGAACGTTCAGTTCATGACTGTGATGGCCACGACGATGCCCTACATCGGACGTGGGTAGCGGACAGTTACTCGCGCAACAGGCGGAACGCGGTTGAAGCTCCCCAACCTGCAGCAATAGCAATGACCAGTGACATCAAGCCGTACCAGACCGGTTGTTGGCGGGACATGTTGTACAGGAACCGCTCCAACCCCACCTTGCGCACGTCGATGGTGGTCTCAAACTGTGAAACAACCGCACCGCCGCGGGTCAGGTAGATGCGCGCTACGTAGTCGCCTTCGGTCAGGTCCGCAGGCATCTCGATTGACGTACGGAACAGTGTCTGTTCATCAACGGCGACGGTGTCCTCGCGAATGGAGTACAGCCCTTCGTCCTCGCGGATACGAATAACGGCGTCTGCAAATTCCTGGGCGCCGCGAATGTTCATTGCCGCACCAACGGACCGAATGGCACGTTCGATTGACACGCTGTATCTCAGGTCTTCGGTGTCTGACAGGATCTCATCCAAGGGTGCACTGGTCGCAACGGCATAGAAGCTGGGGGCTTCGTCTACCAGAACACTGTCAGTATTGACCCAGATTCCAAGCTTGCGCGCTTTACGGCGAACGGTGACAGGGCCGGATGGGCCGGACACAGCGACAATCACTTCCAGCGGTGGCCCCGGTGGAATAGGGGCCTCACGTTTGACTGCGCCAAAGACAAGGATCTCAGAGCCATCGAAATTGGCGGTGATTGCCACACGGTCCTGGCTCAGGCCCAGAACAACTTGTTCATCAACGGCCAGTGCGGGGCTGGCGCACAGCGCAAGCGCAAAAAGCAGGCGTTTCAGCATGATCAGTGCCCTCCGCCGGTGCCAAGCGAGTACAGCTCGGATGGTTCAATCAGCAGATCCAAAGCCAGCTTCCCGCAGACCGCAAGAACAAGGGCTGCAAGCAACACCCGCAATTGTTCCGCGGGCATACGAGCGCCGATGACCGTTCCGATTTGTGCGCCGATGACGCCGCCGACCAGAAGCAGAACGGCCAGTACGACATCCACTGTGAAGTTGGTCGTTGCATGCAACATGGTCGTAAAGGCGGTGACAAAAATGATCTGGAACAGGGATGTCCCGACCACGACCTTTGTTGGCATCCCCAAAAGGTAGATCATCGCAGGAACCATGATGAACCCGCCGCCAACGCCCATAATGGCAGACAGGATTCCTACGAACAGGCCAACAAGCGCAGGCGGAATGACCGAGATATAAAGGCCCGAGGTCCGAAACCGCATTTTGAACGGCATCGCATGCACCCAGCCGCGCTGACGGCGCTTGGGCGGTGCGGACACGCCTTTCTTGGATTTACGGAGCGCATTCAGGCTCTCGATAAACATCAGGCCGCCCACGACGCCAAGAAACACGACGTAGCAAAGTGTGACCAACAGATCGACTTGCCCGAGGCTTTTGAGATAGTTGAAGATCACCACCCCGACCGCAGCCCCAGTTAAGCCTCCTATCAAAAGGACGGTCCCCATTTTCAGGTCCACCGTCTTTCGTCGAAAATGTGCCAATACGCCCGAGAATGAAGACGCGACAATCTGATTGGCTTCTGTTGCAACCGCAACGGCTGGCGGAATGCCGATAAAGAACAGAAGGGGTGTCATCAGGAAACCACCGCCAACACCGAACATGCCCGAAAGAATGCCGACCATCCCTCCAAGTCCCAATAGAAGGAAGGCGTTGACAGAGACTTCGGCGATAGGAAGGTAAATTTGCATATCGAGCTACTGGAAGAGGGTGACCGCGGTCGCCTCAAGGCAAAGTGGTATAGGTTTAATGCAGCGCGCGGCGGCAATGCCCCGTGACCACATGGCGAATGTCGGTTCGCTGGGCGTCATGCCAGCTGCCTGATAAGGCTGGTGATCTGATTTTCCCCAGTATTGAGGTTTGCAAGCGTTTCCAAATTCACGATCCGGACCGCTTCCGAGTCGCGGGGTATGTTTGGAGACACCTGCATACCCCTTTAGAACGGTTGCGGCATGCAAAATCAACTCTGCATGCCGCTCTGCAGCGAACAGGACTGAACTGAGTCCGAAACTGGACTTATCAGCGCTCTTTCACATAGGGTTCGCCGCCGGCGCGGGGCGGGACCGCCTTGCCGACAAAGCCAGCCAGAATGACCACGGTGAGGACGTAGGGCAGGGCATCCATCGCCTGCACAGGGATAACCACACCGCCCAGATCAATGTTCTGGAACCGCAAGGCAATGGCTTGCAGCAGCCCGAACAACAGGCACGCGCCCATTGCATGCCAGGGCCGCCATTTTGCAAAGATCAGCGCAGCCAGTGCGATGAACCCACGGCCCGCGGTCATGTCCTTGACGAACCCGGCCTGCAAGGCAGTAGCCAGATACGCCCCGGCAATGCCGCACAGCACACCGCAGATGGCAACAGCAGCGTAGCGCAAGCCAACGACCGAGACACCAGCTGTGTCCACGGCAGCCGGGTTTTCACCCACGGCGCGCAGGCGCAACCCGAACCGGGTGCGGTACAGAACCCACCAGGTCGCCGGCACCATCAGGAACGCGACATAGACCAGGATCGAATGGCCCGAGAGTAGCTCGGAATAGATCGGTCCGATGATCGGCACTCCGCTCAGCGACTCGGCAAAAGGGAAGTTGATCGGTGTGAAGCGACCGCCGCCAAACAGTGAGGGCGTGCGCCCACCCTGTTCGAACCAGCTTTGTGCAACAAGGACCGTCATACCTGCCGCAAGAAAGTTGATCGCGACCCCGGATATCAACTGGTTGCCCCGGAAGGTGATCGAGGCCAATCCATGAAGTCCTGAAAGAACAAGAGAAGAGGCAACCCCTGCCAGCAGACCCAGCCAGACCGATCCGGTTACGGCCGCGACCGCCGCTGAAAAGAAGGCGGCCATCAGCATCTTGCCTTCCAGACCGATGTCGAAAATGCCCGCGCGTTCAGAATAAAGGCCAGCCAGGCAGGCCAGCAATAGCGGTGTGGCCAAACGGATGCTCGAGTCCAGGACCTGGATGAGTGTTATAAAGAACTCCATCACTGCGCTCCCTTCCGCAGGCTCAGGAACAGCTTTTCAAGCGGCATCCGGACCATGTTGTCCAGCGCCCCGGTGAACAGGATCACCAGTGCCTGAATGACAACGATCAGTTCGCGAGGGATCGACGTCCAGAAGGCCAACTCCGCACCACCCTGATAGAGGAACCCGAACAGGATCGCCGCAAGAAACACACCGAACGGGTGCGACCGGCCCATGAGGGCCACGGCGATGCCGATGAAACCCGCGCCTTCGGTCGCATTCAAGACCAAGCGCTCTGCCTCACCCATCACGTTGTTGATCGCCATCAGCCCCGCCAGTGCGCCTGAAATCAGCATTGCAATGATCGTGATCCGCACCGGTGAAATGCCTGCATAGACAGCGCCGGTTTCGGTTTTGCCGTATGATCGGATTTCATAGCCCAATCTTGTCCGCCAGATCAGCGCCCAGACAACAAAACAAGCCAAAACCGCAATGAAGAACGTAATGTTAACCGGTGTCCCCTTGAACACCACGTTGTCGGCGCTTGAGAACATCGACTGAAATGTCGGCAGGTGCACAGCCTCGGGGAAACGCGCCGAGGACGGGTCTTGTGCGCCCGGTGGCCGCATAAGATTGACCAGCACGTAATTCAGGAATGCTGCCGCAATAAAGTTGAACATGATCGTTGTGATCACGATGTGGCTGCCACGCTTGGCCTGAAGGTAGGCCGGAATGGCGGCCCATGCTGCGCCAAACAGCATCGAACCTGCGCAAGCCGCCAACAGAGCAACGCTCCAATGCGGCCATGGGATGTAGAGGCATACCAGAGCGACGCCAAGCCCACCCAGCATGGCCTGCCCTTCGCCCCCAATGTTGAAAAGCCGGGCATGGAAGGCGACGGCCACGGCCAACCCGGTGAACATGAAGTTGGTGGCGTAATACAGCGTATAGCCCCATCCATAGGTCGACCCGAGCGCGCCGGTCACCATTAGCTTAACTGCTTCGATCGGGTTTTCCCCAATCGCAAGAATGACCAGAGCGGACAGGATTGCGGCCAATACCAGACTGATCAGCGGGATCAGTACTACATCGGCCCATTTGGGCATCTTTTCCATGTTACGCGGCCTCCCCCGCAACACCGGCCATCAATAGGCCAAGTTCTTTTTCATCAGTTTCATGGGGCAGTCGTTCGCCCATGACATGTCCGTCAAACATCACTGCAATGCGGTCCGACAGTGAGAAGATTTCTTCCAACTCGACCGACACCAGCAGGATCGCTTTGCCTTGATCGCGCAACGCGACGATCTGTTTGTGAATGAACTCGATCGCGCCGATATCGACGCCTCGGGTGGGTTGTCCGACCAATAGTAGATCCGGGTTTCGTTCAATCTCGCGCGCGACAACAATCTTTTGTTGGTTCCCGCCCGAGAAGCTTTTGGCCGCAAGCCACGCATCAGGTGGCCGAACGTCGAATTTCTCGATCTTGCGCTCGGTATCCGCGCGCAGGGCGGCATTGTTCATGAAAATCCCGCTTTGATAGGCGGGATCACGATGATAGCCGAAGGCGACGTTCTCCCAAGCGTGAAAGTCCATTACAAGGCCTTCGCGCTGACGGTCTTCGGGCACATGCGCGATATGTTGGGCCCGACGCGCCTGACCGTCCGATCCCGGACCGCTGAGCGCGAGCGGGCTGCCATTCAGTTTGATTGAACCCTGGCCCGGGCGCATACCGCCCAAAACTTCCAGAAGTTCCGATTGCCCGTTGCCGGCCACGCCGGCGATGCCGACGATTTCCCCGGCCCGAACAGTTAGATCGATACCTTTGACCCGTTCGACTCCGGCCGAATCGAAAACACTCAGTTTTTCAATTTCCAATACAGGCTTGCCGGGTTTTGCGGGCACTTTGTCGACCTGCAAAAGAACTTTGCGGCCTACCATCAGCTCGGCCAGTTCTTCGGGGCTGGTTTCAGCTGTTTTCACCGTAGCCGTCATCTGGCCGCGCCGCATCACCGAAACCGTATCGGTGTTTTCCATGATTTCGCGCAGCTTGTGCGTGATCACGATGATCGTTTTCCCTTCGGCCCGAAGCCGGTCAAGAATGCGGAACAGCTGGTCAGCTTCGGCCGGAGTCAATACCCCGGTCGGTTCGTCCAGAATCAAAATCTCGGCTTTGCGATACAGCGCCTTCAGGATTTCGACCCGTTGCTGCATACCGACGCCAATCTCGTCGATGCGCTTGTCGGGATCAACGAACAGCTCGTATTCTTCCTCCAGCGCTTTCAGTTCCTTACGGGCTTTGGACAAGGACGGGGCCAGAAGCCCGCCATCTTCGGCACCAAGCACGATATTTTCAAGAACGGTGAAATTTTCAACCAGTTTGAAATGCTGAAAAACCATCCCGATCCCGGCAGCAATGGCCGCCTGGCTGTCAGGGATTTCGGTCTTGTTTCCGTTGATCCAAATTTCACCTTTATCGGCTTTGTAAAAGCCGTAGAGAATGCTCATCAACGTGGATTTGCCCGCACCGTTTTCACCGATGATCCCATGGATCGTACCGGGGGCGACGCTGATGGAAATGTCTTTGTTGGCCTGAACCGGCCCAAAGGCTTTGGATATCCCTTTGAGCTCAATGGCGGGGACGGTCATGTCTTGTCCTCAATTGCCGAAAGGCCGCGGTGTCATTCGCGGCAGAGTTAGGGGCAAGGCGGAGGTTGTACCCCCGCCTCGCGCGATATTAGAACTGCAGTGCGGGGCAGCTGTCGTTCTCATAGTAGCTGACGACCGAGACATTACCGTCGATAATGTCCTGACGTGCCTTGTCGACGGCGCCCTTCATCTCGTCCGAGACCAGAGGTGCGTTGTTTTCATCCATCGCGACGCCAACACCTTCTTCGGCCAGACCCATCTGGAACACGCCGGTTTCCAGACCTTCACCTGCTTTCATCGCGTCATAAACGGCGACATCAACACGCTTGAGCATCGAGGTCAGAACCTTACCGGGGTGCAGGTGGTTCTGGTTGCTGTCCACGCCGATCGACAGGATGCCTTCGTCTGCTGCGGTTTGCAGAACACCAACACCGGTGCCGCCTGCGGCCGCATAGATCACATCAGCGCCCTGGCTGATCTGTGCTTTGGTCAGTTCGGACCCTTTAACCGGGTCGTTCCACGCCGCCGGAGTAGTTCCGGTCATATTGGCAACAACGTTGATGTCAGGGTTCACGGCCTTGGCACCCTGTGCGTAACCACAGCCAAAGTGGCGGATCAGCGGGATATCCATACCGCCGATAAAGCCCACGGTACCGGATTCCGATGCCATCGCGGCCATCATGCCAACCAGATATGACCCTTCATGTTCGGCAAAACCGATCTGACGGATGTTGGGGATGTCCAGCCAGTTGACGTCAACCGCAACAAATTTGGTGTCGGGATAGTCGGCGGCGACGGCCGAAAGCGGATCAGCCATACCGAAACCCATCGTAATGATCGGGTTCGAACCGGATTCAGCGAAACGGCGCAGAGCTTGCTCGCGCTGTGCTTCGGACTGGATCTCGATCTCGTTGTAGCTGCCGCCTGTTTCTTCTGCCCAACGCGACGCGCCGTTATGGGCGGCTTCGTTGAACGATTTGTCGAACTTGCCACCAAGATCAAAGATCAGGGCAGGATCTGCAAGCGCGGCGCCAGCCGTAAGTGCGACCGCGGCGGTGGCACCCATCAAGGATTTCATCAGGGTCATTTCTTACTCCCGTTTGTTATTATCGATCGAGGCAAAGATAGCCCCGTTCACCCACTGTGAGCGAGCATAACTGTTGTGATGGCGGGAATTAAGGCCGTTTGCAACCGCCGTGGTCAACAGATTTTTGACCAAATGGTCTAAAAAATTGACCGAAGGCAGTTAATCCAGCGCGATTTCCATCACGATGGCGTCGATTTTCTGATTGTTTTCGCGCAGATAATAGGCCTTGCGCAAACCACAGGCACGATAGCCGCTGTTTTCATACAACGTGATCGCTGGCAAGTTATCCGCAGCAACGTCCAGGAAAGCGCGTGTTGCGCCCAAAAATTTTGCTTTGGAATGCCACTCTTGCATGCACGCTCGGGCCAGGCCCTGCCGCTGAAAGTTTGGATGAGTGGCGATCGTCAGCAATTCGGCCTCATCACCGATCACCTGGAATAACGCGAAAGATTTAGCATTTCCAACGGCATGGATGAACCGGTTGCTTAACAGGTCTTCGAATTCGACCGCAGCCCACGCACGTGATTGGGTAAATGCCGCCGCGTGTGTTTTGGCAAGGATTTCTGGGGTCATCAGTCCAGCAAAACCGGGGGGGAGTCTTTTGAAGGTGCCGCATCCGCGGGCCGAACATAGAGCGGGGCCGGCTTTGACGTATGCGTCTGACACCTTTGCCCGGCGATCCGGGCAATTGCGCGGATTTGCGCATCCGGGTCGTCATTCAGGAGCAGGGGGCCAAGTGATTCTGCCTCGGTCTGAGGCATAAGCACGGGACCCTTGTCCGGCAACGCAACGTAAACCTGATCACGCGGAGCGCGGATGGCGGGCAGGGCGTCTTTGGACATTTCGGCCAAAGCGTCAAACCCCGTAACGCCTACAGCAGGCACTCCGAGTCCCAAGGCCAAACCACGCGCGGCAGAAACCGAGATTCGAATACCTGTAAAGTTTCCCGGTCCGACACCGACACCAAGCGCGGACAGGTCTTTCCAGTCATAACCGGTTTCGGCCAGAATCTCTTCCAGCAACGGCATCAGACGTTCGGCCTGACCCCGTGACATGGTTTCTATGCGCGATGTGACGATTTGGTCCCCGCACAACAAAGCGGCCGCGCAATGCGCGGCCGATGTGTCAAATGCCAGAATGATCGAGTCAGACGGCAACAGGGCGCACCTCGGTCACTTCGGGGATGTAGTGGCGCAGCAGGTTTTCGATACCCATCTTCAGCGTCAAGGTCGAAGACGGGCAGCCCGCGCAAGCGCCTTGCATGTGCAGGTAGACAACGCCGCGGTCAAACCCGTGGAACGTGATATCACCACCGTCCTGAGCAACCGCCGGGCGGACGCGGCTATCCAGCAAGTCTTTGATTTGGTTAACGACTTCGGCGTCCTCGCCGGTGTGCTCTGCATGGCCCGACGCAGCCGAAGCGTCAGCACCGATGACCGGTTGACCGGACTGGTAATGTTCCATCACCGCACCCAGGATCGCGGGCTTGATGTGATCCCATTGGACGTCATCAGATTTGGTGACGGTCACGAAGTCATTGCCGAGGAACACGCCGGTCACACCGCCGACCGAAAAAATCCGTTTGGCCAGTGGTGATTTCTCGCCAGCTTCAGCCGATGGGAAATCCGCAGTTCCAGCTTCCAGCACGGTTTGACCGGGCAGAAACTTCAAGGTTGCAGGGTTCGGCGTGGATTCGGTCTGGATGAACATGTCACGGCTCCGTTTCAGTTGGTTCTGATATGCGGGTCCGGGCCGGATAAGTCAAGATTTGGAACCATTCTAAATTTTGGCGGCAAACCGGATCGCATCATCCAACCGGTCGTCACCCCAATATAGTTCATCACCGACCACAAAGCTGGGCGCGCCAAACAACCCCTTGGACTGAGCTGATTTGGTCTGTTCGATCAGCGCAGACTTGATTTCGGGGTCTTGGGTTCTGTCCAAAAAGCTTTCTGGCAAATCGGTAGACTTCAGGCAATCAACCAGAACTGCATCATCCGATACATTTCGACCTTGCGCAAATTCGGCTGCATAGACCGCCCGGACAAAACGCCCCTTCTGGTACTGATCCTCAATCGCCAGCGTAAGACGCGCAGCTTTCAGGCCGTTTTGCGGAAACGGGTCCGGCTGTCGGAAGGGCAGGCCGCGCTGCGCCGTCAACCGTTCCATATCACGCCACATATAGCGTCCCTTGGCTGCGTAGAGGTTGAATGGAGAATTGTCCCAACCCTGTGCTGCGAAAATGGGGCCCAGTAGAAAGGGGTGCCACTCAACAAAGACGTCTTGCTGTGCCGCAGCCTGCTCGATTCGCATTGCGCTAAGGTAGGAATAGGTCGATGCGAATTCGAACCAGAACTGGATGCGGTTCTGCATTAGGTGGCCTCAGGTGATGGCTTCCAGCTTTTCCTTGCTCAGGTCGCCGGGCACGATTGTGATCGGAATTGGCAAACTGCCCGAATTTTTGGTCAACTGCGTCACCAGGGGCCCGGGCCCCTTCTTTTCAATGCCGGCACCTAGTACCAGAACCCCGATTTCCGGGTCAGACTGGACATGTTCGATAATCTGAGGGACCGGATCGCCTTCGCGAATGGACAACTCGGGGTCGATCCCTTGTTTGTCGCGCATCCATTTCGCGAACACTTCGTAGTGCGCGTGAATCCGTTCACGTGCCTCTTCGCGCATGGTTTCGGCGACACCGATCCAGTGGTTGAACTCATCCGGTGGGATCACGGACAGGATCGTGACACCGCCGCCGGTATGGGCGGCACGCATTGCCGCGAAACGCATAGCGTTCAGGCATTCGCGGCTGTCATCCAGAATGACTAGAAACTTACGCATGGTTGTCCTCGTGTATTTAGGGGGATCATGCCCGACCAGA
The DNA here is from genome assembly GCF_056537985.1 of Ruegeria sp. BI12. Taxonomy (NCBI): domain Bacteria; kingdom Pseudomonadati; phylum Pseudomonadota; class Alphaproteobacteria; order Rhodobacterales; family Roseobacteraceae; genus Ruegeria; species Ruegeria sp. BI12. The sequence continues at coordinate 159,627 of NZ_JBQFSL010000004.1, forward strand.
TGCGGGCTGGCAACACGGTGAGTCCCTACCGCTTGCTTGCTGCCCAGTCCCAGTAGAGCTCGCGCGCGCGGCGCGCAATTGGTCCAACCTGATATTGTGTATCTTCCAATGCGGTGACCGGCGTTAATTTGTTCATGTTGCCGGTCATAAACACTTCGTCCGCCTTGTGAAAATCTTCAAAGCTGAGGACAGATTCGTGGACTGTCACGCCGTCGGCGCGCAGGTTTTTGATATGCCGCGCGCGGGTGATTCCTGCCAGGAAAGTTCCATTTGGGGTGGGCGTGAAAACCTCGCCATCGCGGACCATGAAGATGTTTGCAGTAGCGGTCTCTGCCACGTGACCCAAAGCGTCCGCCACCAATGCATTCGAGAATCCTTTGGACCGGGCTTCCTGCAGCATGCGGGCGTTATTGGGGTACAGGCACCCGGCCTTGGCATTCACGACGGCTGATTCCAGAACCGGACGTCGGAACCGCGTGGTGGATAGGGTGACCGAGGCTGTTTCCGCCGCCATCGGTATTTCTTCCAGACAAATGGCAAAGCCCGTGCTGTTCTGCTGAGGCACGATGGCCGTGGCGTCGCCGTCGATCCCCCAATACATGGGCCGGATATAGACCGCAGCCCCTTTGGCATAGCTTTCCAACCCTTCCCGGACGATCTCGACCATCTGTGCGGTCGTGACGGTCGGCGTCAGCAGCAGCGCCTCTGCGGAACGGTTGACTCGTTCGCAATGAGCAGCCAGATCCGGGGCTAGCCCGTCAAAGTAGCGCGCACCATCAAAGACCGAAGACCCTAGCCATGCGCCATGATCTGCCGCGCGCATAATCGGGGCGTCCCCGTTATGCCACTGACCATCAAAATAGGTGCGGATATTCTTGCCGACTGCCATGACGCCCTCCTTTGCCCTTGGGGCAACCTAGGAAGGCGTCACAGGAAGGTCCAGCGCAATCAGCCTTGTTTGGCGCCAACCATGCCCACGATTTCGTAGGTCTGTTGCAGGATCGGGGCCGCAATTGCCCGTGCCTTGTCCGCACCGAGGGCTAGAATCCGATCAATTTCGGCCTCTTCGCCCATCAGGCGTCCCATTTCTGTCGAGATCGGAGCCAGTTTGGCTACCGCCAATTCGGCCAGCATTGGTTTGAACTCGCCAAACTGCTTGCCGCCAACCTCAGCCAAAACCTGTTCCGCGGTCTGATCGCTGAGCGCAGCATAGATGTTGACCAGATTGCGCGCCTCGGGACGTTCGGACAGGCCATCGGTTTCCGATGGCAGCGCATCCGGGTCCGTCTTGGCCTTGCGGATTTTCTTGGCGATCGCGTCGGCATCGTCAGTCATATTGATCCGGGTCATGTCGGACGGGTCCGAAGATGACATTTTACGAGAGCCGTCGCGCAGGTTCATCACACGCGGCGCGGGGCCGCCGATGACCGGTTCGGTCACGGGGAAGAAATCGACGCCGTAATCATGGTTGAACTTGATCGCGATGTCGCGGGTCAGTTCCAGATGCTGTTTCTGGTCCTCGCCCACTGGCACATGCGTCGCGTGATAGGTCAGGATGTCCGCTGCCATCAGCGCTGGATAGGCAAACAAACCCAACGATGCATTCTGCGCGTTCTTGCCCGCTTTGTCCTTGAACTGTGTCATACGCTGCATCCAGCCCATGCGAGCGATACAGTTGAAGATCCATGCCAATTGTGTGTGCTCTGCCACTTGGCTCTGGTTGAACAGAATAGACTTTTCCGGGTCCAGACCAGCAGCAATGAAGCCGGCGCAGACTTCGCGGGTCTTTTCGCGCAGACGGGCAGGGTCTTGCCAGACGGTGATCGCGTGCAGGTCGACCATGCAGTAAATGGTCTCGTAATCTTCGCCCTGCATATCCACAAAACGCTTGAGCGCACCCAGGTAGTTGCCAAGGTGCAGGTTTCCCGAAGGCTGGATGCCGGAAAACACGCGCGGCGTGAACTTGGTTTCGGTCATCGAAGGGAACTCCCGTCTGGAAAAATCAGCCCCCGTCGCTTACCCATGAGGTCAAGGGACGTCAACAGCCGCGAAAGGCCAGCCCAATGAGCAGTGAGCATTATACACCCGCCGTGAACCCCTTGCCGCCGGTCGTGGTGGCGTTGGTGTTGTTTATCATGGGGATCGAATTGGCGTTTACGCTGGGTTCGCGCGGCCTGGTCGGAGGACCTGGCGCAGTGGGTTGGCGCCTGGATGCCTTGCAGAGCTATTCATTTTCCCCGGACATCTTTCACTGGATGATCGAGAACGGGCGCTGGCCGTTTGAACACGTGATCCGTTTCGTGACCTATCCGTTCGTCTCGGGCAGTTTTACCCAGGCGGTTTTTGTCAGCGTCTTCGTTCTGGCTATGGGCAAAATGGTGGCCGAAGTGTTCGGTGGCCTGCAGATGCTGATCATTTTCGTTGTGTCTGGGGTTGGCGGTGCGTTGATCTATGCGCTACTGCTGAACCCAAAATACCCACTGGTCGGAGGGTTCCCTCCGGTCTATGGGCTGATTGGTGCGTTCACGTGGTTACTGTGGCGCAAGCTGTCTCTGGTCGGCGAGAACCAGTCCCGGGCATTCAGCCTTATCGCGGTCTTGATGGGCATCCAGCTGGTGTTCGGGCTTTTGTTTGGCGGTACGTCGGATTGGGTCGCAGACCTAGGCGGATTTGCAACCGGATTCGGTTTGTCGTTTTTTTTGGCTCCCGGCGGATGGGCGCGGATCGTGGGACGTATCCGTCGAGAATAATCAGGACCGGCGTAGCGCTTTTCTGAATTCGGACACCTCGAACGCTTTGAGTAGGTGCCCAAGGAAGAAGTACGCAGTTGCGGCCACGACGATTAGTGCAAGCAACGCCGCATAGCGCCATCCCGGAATTTGGAATACCCAGCCAAAGAGGTAAAGGGCGGCGAAAAGCACAACGCCCATACCCAGCGATGCCGCGACGATGCGCCAGGCGCGCCGTTTGAACCGATCGTCAAACCGCGCCTCATCACCGAAACGGCGCGCGCCGATGGCCAGCAGCGCAACCATTGCCCAGCCCGCCGCCGATGCTGCGATAGCTGGTGCGATCCACCCAAGAAATGGAAACAGGCCGAAAGCCAGCCCGGCATTAACAACCATCGCAACCACCGCATACCGGAAAGGGGATTTCGTGTCCTCGCGGGCGAAGAACAGTGGTTGCAAAAGCTTCTGTAGCATGAAGGCGGGCAGGCCGATCCCGTAAATCGCCACGGCCAGTGCCGTTGCCGCGGTGTCTTCAGGGCCGAACTGACCGCGTTCGAAAAGGACCGACACCAGAGGAATGGGGATGATCATAAAGGCCACCGTCGACGGCAGGGTCAGCAGCAACGTGAACTCGCCGGCGCGGGAATATGCATTGCGGGCACCGTCCTTGTCGCCTGCACGCAGGCGACGGGACAAGTCCGGCAGCAGCACGATCCCAACCGCGATGCCGACCACTCCCAAAGGCAGCTGATACAACCGGTCGGCTGCGAACAGCCAGCTGACGGCCTTTTCAGTTTTAGAGGCAACAAGCTGACCAACCACCAGATTGACCTGCGTAACACCCATCGCCAAAGCGGCGGGAACGGCAATGCGCACCATGTGCCGCATTTCCGGGCTGAGTTTGGGTTTACCGGGGCGAATTCGAATGCCTGCGCGTTCCGTCGCAACCCAGACGAGCGCGAGTTGCGCGACCCCGGCCAGCGGGATCACTGCGATCAGCCATCGGATCACCTCACCCCCGGACAGGGCGCCTGCGATCAGGGCGGTACAGGCAAAAATGTTTAGCAACACCGGAGCTGCGGCAGCGGCAGCGAACCGCCCGGTGGCATTCAAAACGCCGGAAAACAGCGCCGCCAGAGACATAAACAGGATGTAGGGAAAAACGACATAGCCATAGTCAACGGCCAGATCGAACCGTTCGTCGCCGTAGAACCCTTCAGCAGTGAGCCAGACAAGCCCGGGCATGAAAACCATCGCCAGCCCAACCAGCGCCAGTACGGCTACGGCCAACAGGTTGAAGGCATCCTGCGCAAAGCTTTGGGCGTTTTCCTCGCCCTCCAGGCGTTTCGAAAACATCGGTACAAAGGCGGCGTTGAAGGCACCTTCGGCAAAAAACCGTCGGAACATGTTGGGCAGGCGAAAGGCGGCAACAAAGGCGTCCATCACTGGACCCGGCCCAATGAAAGCTGTTAGCAGAATCTCTCGTAGAAATCCCAAGATCCGGCTGGCGAGTGTCCAGAATCCGACTGTGAACAGTCCTGAAAACAATCGGATTTGTTTCATGAAATTGCGCGCTCCGCACCTTCGGTGATGGCTGTGCGCAGCTTGGTTTCAAGGCCGCGTTGTTTGCTTTCCGAGTGGTATTTCAGGCCGAACATGTCCTTGACATAGAAGGTATCGACAACCTGTTCGCCGTAGGTCGCAATGACCGCATTGGCGATATAAACGTTGGCGGCGGCCAGCGTCCTTGTCAGGTCATACAGCAGGCCAGGACGGTCACGGGTATCAACCTCGATGATCGTGTAGATCTCGGACCCGTCGTTGTCGAAGATTATATGGGTCGGCACGTTGAAGGCGCGTTCGCGTTTCTTGATCTTGTCGCGCGATTTCAATGCGTCCCGCGCGATCACTTCACCCTTGAGCGTCTTGTGGATCATTTGCGTCAATCGCGGCAGGCGGCTTGCTTCAAAAGGATGACCTTCGGCATCCTGTATCCAGAAGGCATCGGTGACGAATCCGTCCTTTGTCGTATAGCTCCGGGCGTCGACCACGTTAGCCCCTACCAAAGCAAGCGCACCGGCGATGCGGGCGAAAATCCCCGGGTGGTCTGCCATTGCAAAACAGGCGCGAGTGGCGTCGCGGTCGTCATCCGGGTGCAGGTGAATTTCCATCGCACCGGGGTCGCCACTGTGTTCCAGCGCGCGCAGCATTTTCGCAAACTCAACATGCGTGGACAGGTTCAAACCCTGCCAATACGGCGCATAGTGCCGTCCGGTTTCCCCCTTCAGGTCGGCCTTGGACCAGTCGCTGAGTGCCGCGCGCAACGCCTTTTTGGCCTCGGCCCCGCGGTTGGCCCGGTTCAGGTCCTCCATGCCGGTTTCCAGCGCCCGTTTGGTTTCTGTGTGCAAAGCGCGCAGCAGAGTTGCCTTCCAGTTGTTCCAGGTGTTGGGCCCAACGCCGCGAATGTCACAAACGGTAAGAACCGTGAGTAGATCCAACCGTTTGACCGTCTTCACCGCTTTGGCAAAGTCACGGACTGTACGTGGATCCGAGATGTCGCGTTTCTGTGCCATATCCGACATCAGCAAGTGATACCGTACCAGCCATTCTACGGTCTCCGAGTCGGATTTGCTCAGGCCTAAACGCGGCGCCACCTTGCGCGCGATCTGAGCGCCAAGGATCGAGTGATCTTCGGGCCGCCCCTTGGCGATGTCATGCAGCAGCAACGCGACGAATAGAACCTTGCGATTAACTCCGCGTTTCAGAATCGACGAGGCCAACGGCAGAGACTCGACCAATTCACCGCGTTCAATCTGGGCCAGATTGACGATGGTCTGGATCGTATGTTCGTCCACGGTATAGCTGTGATACATGTTGAACTGCATCATCGCCACGATGTGCTCAAACTCTGGCAGAAAGGCCGACAATACGCCCAATTCGTTCATGCGGCGCAGGGCGCGTTCCGGGTTGCCGTGCTTCAGCATCAGGTCCAGAAAAATGCGTTGCGCCTCTTTGTTTTGGCGCATGTCGTCATCGATAAGTTGCAGATTGGCAGTCACAAGCCGCATTGCATCCGGGTGGATTAGCATACCCGTACGCAAACCTTCGTCGAACAAACGCAGCAGGTTTAGTTTGTCTGCAAGAAATTTCTTGGAGTCCGCCACATCCAGGCGTCCGTGAACCACCTTGTATCCCGATTTTACACGCGGCCTGCGCCGAAAGATGCGCTCCAGTAAGGCCGCGCCTTTCACGTGCGAGGCTTCGAGCTTGGTCAGGAAAATCCGGGTCAACTCACCGACACGCGTTGCCTCTCGGAAGTAACGCTGCATGAAAACTTCAACCGCCCGACGCCCTGCACGATCCTCATAGCCCATGCGGTCGGCCACCTCGACCTGCAGGTCGAAGGTCAGTTGCTCTGTGGCGCGCCCTGTCACCAGATGCAGATGCGATCGGACGGCCCAAAGAAACTGTTCAGCCTCAACAAAGGTGTTGAACTCTTCGGGTGTAAAAAGACCCAGGGGAACCAGTTCGGCCACGTCCTGAACGCCATAGATGTACTTGGCGATCCAGTAGAGAGACTGCAGGTCGCGCAGCCCGCCCTTGCCTTCTTTGACATTGGGCTCGACCATATAGCGTTCACCCTGTTTGTGGTGACGCTCATCCCGTTCCTGCAGCTTGGCCTCGATGAACTGACGTTCGCTGCCTTTGAAGAGTTCGGTTTTCAGACGATTATCAAGCTCTTGGGCAAGGGCCGCGTCGCCAGCCAGGTAACGCTGCTCCAGCATGGCGGTGCGGATTGTGAAATCTTCTGTGCCCAGACGCAGGCAATCCTTGATCGTTCGGGATGAATGGCCAACCTTCAGGCGTAGATCCCAAAGCATGTAGAGCATGGACTCGATGACACTCTCGGCCCAGGCGGTGATCTTGTACGGGGTCAGGAACAGCAGATCGACGTCTGAGGCCGGAGCCATTTCACCCCGCCCGTATCCGCCTACGGCCAGAACCGCGATCCTTTCGCCCTGCGTTGGCGTTGCCAAAGGATGCAAGTGCACGCTGGCCACCTGCATGGCGGTACAGACAAGGCCGTCGGTCAGATAGGTATAGGACCGGGTCAAAGGTCTGGCGTCGAAGGGGCGTTCGGCGAAGGCCTCTGCAATGGTCTTGCGCCCAGCCTTTTGGGCATCACGCAGGATGCGCACGGTTTCATTGCGCCGTGCGGCATTGTCCTGAATACTATTAAAGGCTTCGGACAGTTGGGCCATGACGGCGGTACTGTCGAAAATTTCATCGGCCGGGCAAATCAGCTCACCTTGAGGGGTGAGCGTCAGCTCTGGCTGATCAGAAACCGGCGCCTGAGAAGCTTTGAGGGGCGGAGTCAATCACTACTACCTGTTTGTTCTGGATCGTGGCAACGGCCAGACCGCGTTCGTTCGTACCGTTGGGCCGCAAGCGGAAGATGCCGCCAACACCTTGGAACCCTGCGTTCTGAGTCAGGGCCGAGGCGGTCAGCGCATCTGATTTACCCTGACTAACCAGTGCTGCAATTGCCGCGATCCCATCATAGGCCAAGCCGCTGATCGGATGGGGGGCCTCGCCATAGGTGTTGTTATACCGCTGGCGATAGGCCTGCGCCTTTGCCGGATCGGGCAGAGCGAACCAACCGCCTTGTACGCCGGGCAGTTCCAGCGTCTGAGCCGGAATATCCCAGCGCGTCAAGCCAATGAACTGGGTGGTGGATGGCGATACACCTGCTTCGGGCAGCAATTGGGAATACAGCGGCAATGCGCCAGCCGTCGTCGCTGTCAGAAACACGGAATCTGCACCTGCTGCATCTACCGTCGCCTTGATTGTGGGAACTGAATTGATGACGCCTTGCTGAGACCGGTCATAACCAACCGTACCTGCGTTCGCTACGCGGCTGCTGGCAAGCGCCGTTGCGATAGCCGACTGTCCCAGCTGCCCGGCTGAGTCGTTGCTGTGGACAATGACCATGCTGTTCTTGCCTTGGGATCCGGCGAAGTTAACCAAACGGTTTGCCGTGTTCTGAAAGGTCGGACCTAGAACAAAGACATTGCCACCCGCGATACTGGTATTGTTTGAGAAGGACAGGACGTTGACCTGATTGTTCAGCACCGCCAATCCGGCCGAGTTTGCTGCCTGTGCGTAAACCGGGCCAATGATTATCTTTGCCCCGTCTGCGACGGCCTGTTGCGCCACCGTCGCTGCCGTGTTCGAGCTGCCCCGCGTGTCGTAAACACGCAGATCAATCTGCACGTTTTGCAAGTCTGCCATTGCAAGGCGCGCAGCGTTTTCAAGGCTTCGCGCCAGTTGCGCGTCACCGGAATTCCCCGATCCTGCCGGAACCAACAGCGCGACCGGTACGGGTTTGGATGTATTGATCGACGGGCCTCCGCCAAGACCTCCGGGCTCACACGCGGCGAGGAATGCGGCGGTTGCCAGGATCGCGGCGGATTTCGCCAGCTTGCGAACGGGCTTGCAAACGGTAAACATCTAAATGAAAACTCCCTGTCCCGGCGGCTTGGGGTACCACCAATCTGTTATGCCGCGATAATAAACGTCACGCTGTGAGGGTCCAGCTTTGAATTTCCAAAAAGTAAGATTGGGCGCTGGCCTGTATTTTGTTGCCACTCCGATCGGGGCGGCGCGCGATATCACGCTTAGAGCGCTGGATGTGCTCGCTTCGGCGGATGTCATCGCCGCCGAAGACACGCGCAGCTTGCGCCGGTTAATGGAAATTCACGGAGTCCCGCTGGAAGGACGTCGGATCCTAGCCTATCACGATCACAGCGGCGCAGGTGCGCGGGGGAAAATCCTTGATTCTCTGCAAGACGGGAAGTCTGTGGCTTATGCGTCCGAAGCTGGTATGCCACTGATCGCTGATCCCGGTTACGACCTGGGGCGACAAGCAGCAGAAGCCGGCCACACGGTGACCTGCGCGCCCGGACCGTCTGCTGCGCTAATGGCATTGACCCTTGCGGGATTGCCGACGGACGCGTTTTTCTTTGCGGGGTTCCTGCCCAATGCAAAAGGCGCGCGCCGCTCACGGATCGAGGCGTTGCGGGACGTACCGGGTACTTTGGTTTTTTACGAGTCGCCAAAGCGCGTGGCGGCGTGTCTGTCTGACCTTGCTGATGTTCTGGGCGGAAATCGTCAGGCTGCTATGTGCCGGGAACTCACTAAGAAATTCGAAGAAGTTCGTCGCGGGTCGCTGGAAGAACTGGCGACAGACCTGCAAGGTCAGACGGTCAAAGGTGAAATCGTGCTGCTCGTGGATCGCGGCCATTCGGAAACTGTTAACGAATCCGACATAGAAGAGGCATTGAAACGAGCCTTGGAAATCCACTCGGTTCGGGACGCGGCTGATTTGGTATCAGAAATGTACAAACTGCCGCGGCGCCCGATCTATCAGAAGGCTCTGAAGCTGGGAAAGGGATGAAATGGCTGCACGATCCGTTCGAAGTTCTGTGTCATATCATGCCGGGCAAGCGGCGGAACAGCAGGTTGCAGCAGAATACGAACGGCATGGATTTTCTGTTGCCCACCGCCGCTGGCGTGGCGCCGGCGGGGAAATTGATCTGATTGCGCGCAACTCGGACGGGATTGTTTTTGTCGAGGTTAAGAAAAGCACCAGTTTCGATGCGGCTGCAGCCCGGATCAATCGGCGTCAGATGGATCGTATCTGCGCATCTGCGGCCCAATATCTGGAAACTGAGCCCAGCGGACAACTGACGAATGTTCGGTTTGACGCGGCTTTGGTTGATGCGTCGGGCGCCGTTCAAATTATCGAAAACGCTTTTGGTTTGGCGTGATCACCATTGAACCCCCGGCGTGGCTGGGCCATGTATCTGGCGTGAAACTGAGGGACACGCCATGAAAATCGCCTTTCAGATGGACCCGATCGGGGCCGTGGACATCAATGCCGACAGCTCATTCCGTCTGGCGGAAGAAGCGCAGGCGCGCGGACATACTCTGTTTTTCTACAGCCCGGATCAGCTGGCCTATCAAGAGGGGCGGATCACCGCGCGCGGTCAGGACATGAAAGTTCAGCGCGTGGAAGATAATCCGGCGGAACTCGGCCCGGAACGTGAAGTGGACCTGGCCGAGTTTGACGTGATCTGGCTGCGTCAGGACCCGCCGTTTGACATGCATTACATCACATCGACCCACTTGCTGGACCGTCTTAAGGGCCAGGTGTTGGTTGTGAATGATCCGTTCTGGGTGCGGAACTATCCTGAAAAGCTGCTGGTTCTGGATTTCCCTGACCTGACGCCACCAACAACGATTGCGCGTGACCTAACGACCATCAAGGCGTTCAAAGAAAAGCACGGCGACGTCATCCTGAAACCGCTCTACGGCAATGGTGGTGCCGGTGTGTTCCGGCTGGACGCAAATGACCGCAACCTGACATCATTGCACGAGCTGTTTACCGGATTTTCGCGCGAGCCACTAATCGTGCAGAAGTTCCTGCCCGATGTCAGCAATGGCGACAAACGCGTTATTCTGGTCGACGGTGAAGCCGTAGGCGCGATCAACCGGGTACCCGCTGCAGGCGAAACACGTTCGAACATGCATGTGGGCGGACGGCCTGAAAAAATCGGCCTGTCTGAGCGCGATCTGGAAATCTGCGCCGCGATTGGTCCGTTGCTGAAAGAAAAGGGTCAAATATTCGTCGGGATCGACGTGATCGGCGACTACCTGACGGAAATCAACGTGACCTCGCCAACCGGCATTCAGGAACTGGAACGATTCAACGGCGTGAACATCGCCGAGAAAATTTGGCAGGCGATCGAGGCCAAACTCTAAAGCGTGGCCTTGGCGCTGATGCGGAAGCTCAGCGCTTCGGCAATATGGGGGCGTCGGACATCCGGTGCGCCGTCCAGATCAGCGATGGTGCGTGCCACGCGCAGGATGCGGTGAAAGGCGCGGGCGGAAAGGCCAAGCCGTTCGGCGGCCTTTAGCAGCAGTTCTTTCCCTTCGGCATCCGGCGCCGCTATTTCGTCCAGCAACTTGCCCTCGACGTCTGCGTTCTGACGGGTGGACGGCATATCGCGAAACCGCTCTGCCTGAATAGAGCGGGCCTGTTCAACCCGCGCAGCTACGGTGGCCGAACCGTCGCCCGAGGGCGGCAAATCTAGATCGGTGAACCCAACCGGAGGCACTTCGATTCTTAAATCGAACCGATCCATCAGTGGTCCGGAGATTCGGCTCAGATAATCCTCACCGCAAACCGGCGCTCGCGAACAGGCGCGACCGGGGTCGGTCAGGTATCCGCATTTACAGGGGTTGGCCGCGGCCACGAGCATGAAACGGCAGGGGTATTTCACGTGCGCGTTTGCCCGTGCGACCATGACTTCTCCGGTTTCGATCGGCTGGCGCAAGGTCTCAAGAACAGTGCGAGGAAACTCGGGGAACTCGTCCATGAACAGAACCCCGTTATGGGCCAGTGATATCTCGCCGGGTTTGGCTCCTCTGCCGCCACCAACGATTGCGGCCATCGACGCCGTGTGATGCGGTTCGCGGAACGGGCGGCTGCGGCTGATCCCACCTTCGTCCAAAAGCCCGCAAAGCGATTGAATCATCGACGTCTCCAACGTTTCGGCCGGTGTGAGCGGGGGCAATATTCCGGGCAACCGCGCGGCCAGCATGGATTTGCCTGAGCCCGGTGTGCCGGTCATGATCAGGTGGTGCCGGCCCGCTGCGGCAATCTCTAAGGCACGCTTTGCGCGTTCTTGCCCTTTTACGTCACGCAAATCCCGCACGCTGGGTTCAAGCTTGACTTCGCCGGGCTGGGCGGCGGGCAAAGGCGACTGGCCGGAAAAATGTCGAACGACATCACCCAGCGATCCCGCCCCGATCACCTGAGTTGCGTCGACCCACGCGGCCTCGGCGCTGGACGCGCGCGGGCAAAGCAATGCGCGATCCTCTGCTGCTGCGGTCATAGCGGCAGGCAGGGCGCCGACAACAGGTACCAGAGAGCCGTCCAGAGACAATTCGCCCAGCGACACCGATCCTTCGGCGGCGTCCCGAGGAATGATCTCTAACGCGGATAGCAGCGCGACCGCGATGGGCAGGTCGAAATGGCTGCCTTCCTTGGGCAGGTCGGCGGGTGACAGGTTGATCGTGATCCGTTTCGACGGCAATGCGATGGCCATGGAACTTAACGCGCTGCGGACGCGGTCCCGCGCTTCGGACACAGCTTTGTCGGGCAATCCTACGATGGAAAAGGCGGGCAATCCCGGCGAGACGGCGCATTGCACCTCGACCGGGCGGGCATCAACCCCTTGAAAAGCAACGGTATAGGCGCGGGCAACCATGAATGACCTTTTTGGTTAACAGGTCGTTGCTGCCACAGTGGCGGTTTAAGAATCGTTAACGGTGCGGGTCATTTCGGTGAATTTTGGCCAGGCTCCGGGATCAGCGACAGTTTTGTCCCGGCAGAACGAATTACAGAACCCCCAGCGTTGGCCGTCGAGTTCAAGAACTGCAGTAATGGCTTTGCCGGAATAGGGGCAGGTTTCATTGATTGACGTCGTGCCATCCACCGCCTTTGCCTGCGACGTGCCGCCGATTGGCCAAGGTTCTGATTGCAAATCCATTGGGTAGGGAAATGGGTCGTATTCGACCGTCAGTCCCATCGCACGCCATTGGCGGACAGGTCCATCTGACAGCAACTCAAGACAGTATTCGCGACTGGCATCAGACACGGGCAAGCCGTAGCCGATGATCCGCGCCGCGACTGGTGTGTAGAACACATCAGCCAGCGAATAGCGACCGAACAAAGGACCGGCATCCGCGCCTGACACATCACGGGCATGAGCCCACAAGGTCTCGATCCTTGCCAGATCGGTGCGCGTCTCAGACGAGGGAACGAACCCTTGCCAACACTGTTTGAGTTGCATCGGACACTGCCCGCGCAATGCGCCAAATCCAGCTACCATTTCCGCGCAAAGCCATCGCGCGGTGGCGCGCGCGGCAGGATCTTCGGGCCACAACCCGGCTTCCGGATGCAACTCGGCCAGCGTTTCCGCCATCGCCAGACTTTCCCCAACCACGGTGCCGTCAGGCAATCGCAGGGCAGGGACAAGGCGGGCAGGGGCGAGAGGTTTCATATCCTCGGCCATGGTGTCCGAATAAAGGCCGATCATATGGGAACGATAGGGCAGACCGAACTTTTCCAGCATCAGCCAACCACGCATAGACCAGCTGGAAAACAAGCGGTCTCCGATAAACAAATCATAAGTCATGCGGCAAGGATGGCGTGGCAGACCCGTTCAGTAAATCAGTGATTTGTGCGCGGTTGCATCACGGAAGATGATTGATCCGCCCAACGGACCAGTGTTTTCCGTTGTGCGTGATGTCGGTAACCGAAAGGTTGTCGATGCGATGGCTAAAGGCTTCTTGCGCGTCGACGTCCAGCGCCCTTTGGACCTGTGTCAGGATCACGCCAAAATGCGCCACGACCACGATATCGCACCCGCTGTGGCGCGCGATCAGTTCGTCAACGGCTGCGTTGACGCGTCCGCGAACCTCGTTCCAGCTTTCCCCGTTTGGGGGACGTACGTCGCCGGGGTTGTCCCAATATGCGAATGCAAGCTCGGGGTCTTCGGCCTCGATCTCTTTGAAAGCACGCAGCTCCCACGTGCCGAAATTGATTTCGCGCAGCGCGGGTCGATGCGGTAGGCGCTGGCGGTTGCCCTGTATGGCTGAGGCGGTATCTGCGGCCCGGCTCAGATCAGAAGAAACAACAAGTGCCGTGGCGGGTAGGTGGTCATGCAAGCGGGCAACGGCTGCCCGATCGCTTAGATCGGCGGGAAGGTCGGACCAACCGACCATCGTTTTGGCATGAGTTGGGCCGTGACGCACGAGATGCAGACGTGTCAATCCAGTTGTCCCTTCAAAACCATTGGCAAGCCGGCCGTGACCTGCACCACCAGGTCGGCCTCGGCGGCCAACGCGATGTTCAACCGCCCCTGCGCCTCGCGGAATCGGCGGGATAGCGCATTGTCCGGGACGATCCCGTGTCCAACCTCGTTCGAGACGATTACGACCTGTGAGGAACATAACCGTAGGGACTGCAAGAGCGCGCTTTGCGCCTGTTCCAGATCGTTTTCCGCAAGCAAGTGATTAGTCAGCCACATGGTGGCGCAGTCGATCAGACAAACAGAGTTTGGGGACAAATCCGCCAATGTCGGGCCAAGGTCAAACGGTGCCTCGATCGTCTTCCAGCCTTCGCCCCGTTGAGAAATATGGCGCTGAACCTTACCTCGCATCTCATCATCAAACACTTGTGATGTCGCAAGGTAAACTCTCTTTTTTCCTGATGAAACAACAAGATGTTCGGCAAAAGCCGACTTGCCCGAGGCCGCGCCGCCCAACACAAAGGTTAAATCCGGACTCACGATAATTACCTTCCATGTGATCCACCCGGTTTTGTTTTGCGTATCGTTCATAGGTCGGCAAAGCAACCCCGGCCCGCGCCTGTGAAAAGGGGAGATTTCAATGGCACTGGACAATGCGAACGACTTCTCGATGTCCCGGAGGGCAATGAAAGCTGAACTTCTGGATGCGGAAACAGAACTGAAGTTGGCATATGCGTGGCGGGATAACCGTGATGAACAGGCCCTTCACCGGTTGATCACAGCCTATATGCGTCTGGCTATTTCAATGGCGGCCAAGTTCAAACGCTATGGCGCGCCGATGAATGACCTCATCCAAGAGGCGGGTCTGGGCTTGATGAAGGCCGCCGACAAGTTTGATCCCGATCGGGGCGTGCGGTTTTCGACCTACGCGGTCTGGTGGATCAAGGCGAGCATTCAGGACTACGTGATGCGCAATTGGTCCATGGTTCGCACCGGATCCACATCTTCGCAAAAATCACTGTTCTTCAACATGCGACGTGTGCAAGCCCGGCTGGAGCGGGAGGCCGCGACCGAGGGTATGGATCTGGACCGTCATCAATTGCATCAGATGATTGCCGCAGAGATAGGCGTTCCGTTGCGAGACGTGGAAATGATGGAAGGCCGTTTGTCCGGTTCCGATTTTTCGTTGAATGCCGTTCAATCGGCTGATGAAGACGGCCGGGAATGGATAGATGCGCTGGAAGATGAGCGCGAACAAGCTGCAGAGGCGGTCGAAAACAGTCACGATACTGAGCAATTGCGTGAATGGCTGGTGACGGCAATGCAGGCATTGAACGATCGCGAAAGGTTCATTGTCCGCGAACGCAAGCTGCGCGAACCTGCCCGCACGCTGGAAAGCCTTGGGCAGGAACTGAGTTTGTCAAAGGAGCGCGTGCGTCAGCTTGAGGCTGCCGCTTTTGTGAAAATGCGCAAGAACCTTGAAGCTCAATCGCGTGAGGTGCAACACTTCATCGCATGAAACATCTTGCGATTCTGCTTTGTGCACTGGTGGTTATGGCCAACCCTGGCCATGCCGATGACCTGATACCTGACGACGTTGTGTCCGCGATGACTTCAGCGGACGTCGTCATATTGGGTGAAATTCACGACAACCCGCAGCACCACATTGTTCAGGCCGAGGCGTTGAAGGCAATCAATCCCTCGGCGGTTGTCTGGGAAATGGTGACTGAAGAAGGTGCTCAGAGATTGGCGGATAAGGCCGTCTCTGATCCAGAGGAGCTTGCCAGGATTTTGAAGTGGCTCGAATCCGGCTGGCCGCCCCTTAGCATGTATTATCCGGTATTTCAGGCGTCGGACGCGCCGGTGTATGGTGCGATGGTTCCCCGCGCGGCGGCGCGAGCAGCCATGGAACGCGGCGCGGCCACAGCGTTGGGCGCAGATGCCGCGCGCTACGGTCTGACTGTCCCACTGCCAAGGGATGAACAGGCGGCGCGCGAAGCCGATCAATTGGTGGCTCATTGCAATGCGATACCCGAGAACGCTTTGCCGCAATTGGTTGCAATTCAGAGGCTGCGGGACGCGGTTCTGACCAGAGCCATACTGCAAGCGGTGGATGATACCGGCGGTCCCGTTGCCGTGATCACTGGCAATGGTCACGCTCGCAAGGACAGGGGCATCCCAACTTTTTTGTCACGTCTGCGCCCCGGCTTGAAGGTTTTCGTGTTGGGCCAGTCCGAGGATGGTGTTGTTGACGGTGTGTTTGACGCAGTTATCGACAGCCCCGGCATTGAGCGTGAAGACCCCTGTCTGGCTTTTCAGACACAGAATTAACCGCTGGAACTGTCCGTTGGCCTTCCCTAATGTCGGGCCGACCGGTACGGGAAGGGCACAACATGCTGGCATCGAAACGCATTCTTTTGATCATCGGCGCAGGGATCGCGGCCTACAAGTCGCTGGATCTGATCCGGCGACTGAAAGAGCGCGGTGCCTCAGTGACACCGGTTCTGACTGGCGCGGCAGAAGAGTTTGTAACCCCGCTGTCGGTCTCGGCACTCGCCGGAGAGAAGGTATACCGCGACCTGTTTGACCTGACCGATGAGGCCGAGATGGGCCATATCCAACTGTCGCGGTCCGCTGATCTGATCGTAGTCGCACCGGCCACGGCGGATATGATGGGAAAGATGGCTGCAGGTTTGGCCAACGATCTGGCTTCGACCTTGCTGATGGCGACGGATACTCCGGTTTTGTGTGCGCCGGCGATGAATGTCCGGATGTGGGACCATCCCTCGACACAACGCAACCTCAAGCAATTGCAGGCAGATGGCATACGCTTTGTCGGCCCCAATGAGGGTGACATGGCCTGTGGCGAATACGGTCCAGGCCGCATGTCTGAACCGCTGGAAATTGTGTCCGCAGTCGAGGCACAGCTTGGTGACGGCCCTCTTAAGGGCAAGCGTGTTCTGGTCACTTCGGGCCCGACCCATGAACCAATTGACCCGGTGCGCTACATCGCAAATCGATCGTCCGGCGCGCAAGGTACTGCGGTGGCACGGGCGTTATCTGCGCTGGGCGCAGACGTGGTTTTTGTCAGCGGCCCTGCCGATGTTCCGCCGCCCGATGGTGTGCAAGTGATCCGCGTGGAAACCGCTCAGCAGATGTCTGATGCAGTGGATGCTGCAATGCCAGTGGACGCGGGTGTCTTTGCAGCTGCAGTTGCGGACTGGCGCATGGCGACGGCCTCGGACAAGAAATTGAAGAAAAGCCGCGATGGTCTGCCGGTGCTGGAGTTTGCCGAGAACCCGGATATCCTCAAACGCGTGTCGCGGCTGGATGCAGGTCGGCCGTCTCTGGTGGTTGGTTTTGCCGCAGAAACCGACAACGTGCTGGAACACGCCACCGCAAAACGTGAGCGAAAAGGCTGTGATTGGATCGTCGCCAATGATGTCAGCCCGGCGACCGGCATCATGGGGGGCTCGGAAAACGCGGTTACCCTGATCTCGGACGATGGGGCAGAAGAATGGCCGCGTATGGACAAGGATGCCGTGGCGCAACGTTTGGCGCAAAAGATCGCCGACGCTTTGACAAGCTAAACAAGAGGTGCAGTGATGGTAGCAATTCGTGTGATCCGCGAAGACGGGGCTGATCCGGCCATCGCTTTGCCCTCTTATGAAACGACCGGAGCGGCGGGGGCGGACGTCCGGGCGAACCTGCCCGATGGTGCGCCGATCACGCTGAAGCCGGGGCAGCGTGCCTTGGTTCCCACCGGGTTGCGGATCGAAATTCCGAACGGGTACGAAGTGCAGGTTCGACCCCGATCCGGCCTTGCATTGAAACACGGGATCACCTTGCCCAACACGCCCGGCACGATCGACAGCGACTATCGTGGTCCGTTAGGTGTAATATTGCTAAATGCGGGCCAGGAAAGCTTTGAGATTGCGCATGGCGAACGCATCGCGCAATTGGTTGTTGCTCCTGTCATGCAGGCGACGTTTGAAGCTGTTGAAGCGCTCAGCGATACAGATCGCGGTGCCGGCGGTTTCGGCTCGACCGGACGCGGCTGATGTTTCTGGTTCTTATCCTTGCTGCCGGTCTGTGGGGCATTGGGTATATGGCCGGCGTGTCCCGAACTGCCCGATCCGTATCGGTCGGTGTTTTGTTGATAGGGGTACTGGTCATTCAGTTGACCTTACCGGACGGGCACCCGCTGCGTGAGGCAACCGGCGGGTCCGCGGCCTTGTGGTTGATCCTGGCTGGTACGGTGGTTCTGGTTCTGATTTACGGCAGGGTGCTTAATGCGCTGCGCAATCGCGCTGCGCCACAGTCAGCCGAGGAAACCGCGATGCCATCAGACAAGTTCTCTGAGACCGAACTGGAACGCTATGCACGCCATATCGTCCTGCGTGAACTTGGTGGGCCGGGGCAAAAAAAGATGAAACAGGCCCGCATTCTGGTTGTCGGTGCGGGTGGGCTTGGCGCACCTGCTTTGCAATACCTTGCCGCGGCCGGTGTGGGTACGATCGGTGTGATCGACGACGATATTGTTGAAAACGCCAATCTGCAGCGGCAGGTGATCCATCGCGACGCTGATATCGGGATGCCTAAAGTTTTCTCTGCCCAGCAGGCCATGCAGGCTCAGAACCCAAACGTCGTTGTACTGCCTTACCATCGCCGCCTGACCGATGAAATCGCAGCGGACCTGTTCGACGATTTTGACCTGATCCTCGACGGGACCGACAATTTCGAAACGCGCTATTTGGCCAATCGTACTGCGGTGGCGCTGGGTAAGCCGCTGATTTCGGGTGCTCTGTCACAATGGGAAGGTCAGCTAAGCGTCTTTGACCCGGCCAACGGTGCCCCGTGTTATCAGTGTATCTTCCCCGAGGCCCCGGCCCCTGGCTTGGCCCCATCTTGTGCCGAGGCTGGTGTCATTGGCCCGCTGCCCGGCGTTTTGGGCTCGATGATGGCGGTTGAGGCGATCAAGGTAATCACGGGCGCCGGGCAGGCGCTGCGCGCAGAAATGCTGATTTATGACGCACTTTATGGCGAAAGCCGCAAGATTACCCTGATGCCACGTTCGGATTGCCCCATTTGCGGAGAAGAAGACGCGTAGGGCAATCGTCGCGCCAGTATTGCAGTAGAATTTCGATGTATTGCAGGCACCGCCTCTGGACCATTCCACCCCGCCTCCCTAGCTTGACCAGCAAAGGAGATCCGCATGACCAATCCGATCCTGTCCGACTGGACCACCCCATTTGAAATCGCGCCATTCGCCCGGATTTCGGATGACGATTTCGCGCCTGCTTTGGAACCGGCGATGGCAGCCCATAACGCGCAGATCGACGCGATTGCAAACAACCCCGAACCAGCCAGTTTTGCCAATACAATCGAGGCACTTGAAGCGGCCGGAGAGCAGATGGACAAGGTATTGTCTGTCTTTTTCACGGTTGCAGGGGCTGACAGCAACCCGGCGCGGGAAGAGCTGCAGCGTGCATTTTCGCCCAAACTGTCGGCGCATTTTTCAGGGATTTCTTCGAACAAAGCACTGTTTCAGCGGGTTGCGGACCTGTGGGCGCGCAAGGATCAGTTGAAGCTGACCGATGAACAAGCCCGCGTTCTGATGTTGACGCATCGTGGTTTCGTGCGTGCAGGTGCCGCATTGGATGGCGACGATGACACCCGCATGCAAGAGATCAAGTCGCGCCTTGCCTCGCTGGGGACTTCGTTCACACAAAACCTTCTGGCGGACGAACGGGAATGGTCAATGGACTTGTCCGAAGATGATTTGGAAGGGTTGCCGGAATTCGTTGTGGATACGGCACGGGCTGCCGGGAATGAGAAGGGGGCTGATGGACCTGTCGTCACTCTGTCCCGGTCGCTGATCGTTCCGTTTCTGCAATTCTCACCCCGCCGCGATCTGCGAGAGAAAGCGTACCGCGCTTGGACAGCACGAGGGGCCAAAGGCGGCGACACGGACAACCGCGAGATTGCGGCCGAGATCCTGAGCTTACGCGAAGAGCGGGCCAAGCTTTTGGGCTATTCCAGTTTCGCGGACTACAAGCTGGAAACCGAAATGGCCCGAACGCCAGACCGTGTTCGCGATCTGTTGATGCAGGTTTGGGAACCGGCAAAAAAGCGGGCGGACGCGGATGCAGAAATCCTGACCACCATGATGCAGGAGGATGGCGTGAATGGTCCGCTCGAGGCTTGGGACTGGCGCTACTACGCCGAAAAACGCCGCAAGGCCGAACATGATTTGGATGAGGCAGCGCTTAAACCTTACCTGCAACTTGATCGCATGATCGAGGCTGCCTTTGCCTGTGCTAACAGGCTATTCGGGTTAGAGTTCACCACGCTGGACGTGCCGCTTTATCACCTTGATTGCAGGGCTTGGGACGTGACGCGCGACGGGCAGCATATTGCGGTTTTCATTGGCGATTACTTTGCGCGTGGGTCCAAGCGATCGGGCGCATGGTGCAGCGCCATGCGGGGTCAGGCAAAGTTCCCCAAGGAACAGGCCCCAATCGTGATCAACGTCTGCAATTTCGCCAAAGGTGACCCCGCGCTGCTGTCGTATGACGATGCGCGCACGCTATTCCACGAGTTTGGCCATGCCTTACATCAGATGTTGTCCAACGTGACCTACGAAAGCATCTCAGGTACCAGCGTTGCACGTGATTTCGTAGAACTTCCCAGTCAGCTCTATGAACACTGGCTGGAGGTACCCGAGGTCCTGGCGGAATTTGCGACCCATGCTGAAACCGGTGAGCCGATGCCTCAAGACATGCTGGACAAGGTATTAAAGGCGGCGAATTTCGATCAAGGGTTCCAGACCGTGGAATACGTGGCCTCGGCACTGGTTGATCTCGCGTTCCATGAGGGCGCAGCACCATCTGACCCGATGGCAAAACAGGCCGAGGTACTGGCCGGTATCGGAATGCCAAAAGCCATTGGTATGCGCCATGCGACACCGCATTTTGCGCATGTCTTCGCGGGCGACGGCTATAGTTCTGGCTACTACAGCTACATGTGGTCCGAGGTCATGGATGCAGACGCATTTGCTGCATTCGAAGAAGCCGGCGGAGCCTTTGATGCGGAACGGGCAAAAGCCCTAGAGGACAATATTTTATCCACAGGCGGGTCCCGCGAAGCCGAAGACCTGTATCTTGCGTTCCGCGGACGTTTACCAGGGGTTGAAGCGCTGTTGAAAGGCCGCGGGCTAGTCGCGGCCTGACCGGATCAGTAGCCCAGGTGGCGGTCAACGAGATGCAGGAAGGGCTTTCCTTCCTCGCCTCGGATAATGTTCTCACAGATCACCTGAGCTGCGGTCGCCGGGCGGGTTTCCGACGCGATATGCGGCGTGACCGTCACGTTGGGATGCGCCCAGTAGGGGTGTTCTGACGGCAGGGGTTCCACGCGAAACACGTCTAGCGTGGCGTGGCTAATGTGCCCCGAATCCAACGCGGCCAGCAGCGCATCGTCGTCGATCAATGGTCCGCGCCCGGGGTTGATGATCCGCGCGCCCATGGGCAGCAAGGCCAGAGTGTCCGCATTCAATGCATTCACCGTCGCCGGGGTATCGGGCAACAATAGAACCACGATCTCGGCACTAGATAAGGCGGTACGCAAGCCGTCAGTGCCGTGCAGGCAGGTCACGCCGGGGATGTCCTTTGCGGTTCTGCTCCAACCCGTGACTTTGAAATTCAGCGCGGCCAGCGCCGTTGCGGCGGCTTCTCCTAATGCACCAAGGCCCAGCACACACACATTCCGCTCGCTGGCGAGCGGCGGGGCGTCAGGTGTCCAGACACCGTCCTGCACCGTGATATAGCGGTCCATGCCCAGATGATAGCGCAGCACCTGACCGACGACCCATTCCGTCATGCCGTGCTTTAGCCCGTGGTCAACCATTCGCGCCAGCGGAACGGTCAGCGTTTCATTGCCCGCAATTTTCTCAACTCCTGCCCAAAGGCTCAGAACCGCCTTCAATCGTGTGTAGGGTGAAAAATCCAGCAGCCCGCTTGTTGGTGCATAAACGACGTAGTCGACCTGATCAGGCTCAAACTCAGTTGTCAGACGGAAGTCCAGATCGGCCTGCGACAGCCCTTTTGTAAGTAGAGGTTCATACACCGGCCATTGTTCTGGGCGCGCGGAAAACAGGACGTTTACGGGCATGAGGGGCCTTTCAATTTAGCGGGGGCGGTGAATATGCGCGCTTTGAACAATGCCGAAGGCGGCCATTAGAACCAGCATGGCGGACCCTCCGTAGCTGACCATCGGTAGTGGCACACCCACAACCGGGGCAAGGCCCATGACCATTGACATGTTGACCGCGAAGAACAGGAAAAAGTTCAGAGCGACGCCCAAGGTGACCAGCGATGAGAACCGGTCTTTGGTCGCCAAAGCAGTGACCATGCAAAAAATGATGATCAGGGCATAAAGGGTCAGCAGAGTAATGCCGCCGACAAAGCCGAATTCCTCGGCCAGCGTGGTAAAGATGAAGTCGGTGTGTTTTTCGGGCAGAAAGTTCAGGCGCGATTGCGTTCCTTGCATGAATCCGCGGCCGTTCCAGCCACCCGACCCCAGCGCGATTTTGGACTGCGTGATGTGATAACCAGCCCCAAGTGGATCGGTTGACGGATCAAGAAAGGTGTCTATTCGACGGAACTGGTAGTCCTTGAGAAGCTGCCATTCGGTGCCCCTGCTGTTGAACACGGTGGCAATCAGGCCGACTACCGCTGCGATAACGGCGGCGAAATAGGCCCAGTGAACACCTGCCAGAAACATCAGGCCACCGCCCGCTGCCAGCAAAAGGATCGAAGTGCCCAGATCGGGTTGCTTCAGGACCATTGCCGTGGGGATCAGGATCAGGACGACCGGAATCAAAACCCAGAGCGGGCGCGATGTTTTGTGAGAGGGTAGCCAGTCGTAATATGCCGCCAGCACCATAACCAGCGCCACTTTCATGACTTCGGAAGGTTGCAGCCGCATGAATCCAAGGTCGATCCAACGTTGCGCACCCATGCCGATGGTGCCAAAAAGTTCCACGAATACCAGAAGAACGATCGCGCCAAGATAGGCCACAACCGACATGTTGCGCCAGAACCAGATTGGTACCAGCGCGATGATGAACATAACTGTCAGTCCCAGTCCGAACCGTTCAATCTGCGGCTCGGCCCAAGGCATCCAGGATCCGCCCGCAACCGAGTACAGCATCAGAAACCCGGCGCTGGCTACACTGATCAGCAACAGCGTCAGCGGCCAGTTCATGTAGAGGAACTTGCGAAACCCCGTTGGTGTGGATTTGACGGCGTACTCGAGATAGCTCATGCGCGGTCCTTTTCATCGGGTCGCGCTTTGGGGCGGCGGTCGCCCTCCAGCCGTTTTTGTTGTTCCTTGATGCGCTCACGATCTGCTACCGGGTACGCTTCCAGCGGCGGGGTACCGTTGTACAACGCCTGCAACATGATGTCCCGTGCGACAGGAGCCGCTGCTTTGGATCCGCCGCCGCCATGTTCCACCACCACTGCAACCGCGTATTTCGGGTTGTCATAGGGCGCAAAGCTGACGAACAACGCGTGGTCGCGCCGTTCCCATGGCAGGTCTTCGTTGCGGATCACGCCAGCTGCGCGTTCCGCCTTGGTAATGTTGCGTACCTGACTGGTTCCGGTTTTGCCGGCCATGCGGAATTCGTCTTCGATTATCCGGCTGCGATAGGCGGTGCCACCCCTGTCGTTTGACACCGAGAACATCGCTTTGCGCACCTGTTCCAGATTGAACGGATTTACGTCTAGCGGCTCACCCGCGCCAGATGGTTCTTCGATGCCGTTGACGGATCGCACCAAACGCGGCTTCACGGCCCGGCCAGTGGCGATCCTTGCCGTCATAACTGCAAGCTGCAGGGGGGAGGCCAGCATGAACCCTTGCCCGATCGAGGCATTCGCGGTGTCGCCCACCAGCCAACCCTCACCGTGGACCCGCTCTTTCCATGCCTGATTGGGGGCTAAACCAGCTGCAACTGCTGACATCGGGATGTCGTGTTTTACGCCCAGCCCGAACTTGCGCGCCATGTCCGAGATTTTGTCGATGCCGGTGCGCACCGCGACATCGTAGTAATAGACATCGCAGCTGCGTTTCAGTGACAAATTAAGATCCACTGTCCCATGTCCGCCACGTTTCCAGCAGTGGAAACGGCGGCTTCCGACCTTCAGGTGGCCAGGGCAATAGACGGTGTTGCCGGGGCCAACAACTCCAGCTTCAAGCGCGGCTAGCGCGGTGATCATCTTGAAGGTTGAACCGGGCGGATAAGTGCCCTGAACCGTTTTGTTTGCCAGCGGGCGGTATTTGTCTTCAGTGAGTGTCCGGTAATCCCCAACCGAAATCCCGCGCACAAAAAGGTTCGGATCGAAACTGGGTGCAGAACTTATGGCCCGGATATCGCCGGTTTCACAGTCGATGACGACCGCGGCGGCGCTTTCACCGGCTAGGCGCGCTTGGGCGTATTGCTGCAGGTCCGCATCTACGGACAGCTGCAGATCAGCCCCGGCCTCGCCTTCTTGCCGGTCAAGTTCGCGCATGACACGACCTGTGGCGTTGACCTCGACACGCTTTGCGCCCGCTTTGCCGCGCAATGTGATTTCCTGCTTGGATTCCAGTCCGACCTTGCCGATCTGGAAACGCGGAATTCGCAATACTGGCTCGGGGTCTGTGATCTGGCTGAGGTCATAGTCACTGACCGGCCCTACATAGCCGACAACATGGGCGAAATCCTCGTATCGGGGATACTGACGAGCCATTCCGACTTCGGGCGTAACGCCGGGAAGGGCGGGCGCGTTGACTGCGACTTTGGATATGTCTTCCCACGTGACCTGATCGGCCAGGGTGACAGGCAGGAACGGAGCAGACCGGCGCATTTCAGTCTTGGCGCGATCAATCTCTTCCTGAGTTAGCGGGATAAGGTCTGAAAGCTTGGCGATAACTTTGTCGACATCGCCGGCATCCTCGCGGACCATCACGATACGATAGGACTGCGTGTTCTGGCCGATGATTTGACCGTTCCGATCATAGATGCGTCCGCGCGTTGGGGGGATCAAACGGATGTTGATACGGTTTTCTTCGGCCAGCAGGCGGTATTCGTCGGCCTGATCGACTTGCATAAAGCGCATTCGAGCGGCCAGCCCGCCGATAAACGCAGCTTGCAACCCGCCAACGATCAACGCGCGGCGGGGTAGGCGTTTGTAGGCCAAGCCTTGAGCTTTGGGGTTGCGTTGCTTCATGCCCGGGCCCCTCTTGTGCCGGGATCAGACACAGATACCCGCCGTACACCCAGCATGTTTTGGCTGAGAAAAACGATTAAAGGATAGACCGCAATTGTCAGAACAACTTGTATCACCACAGGACCCAATGCCGCTTGCTGTACAGATACAATAGCAAGAATGACACGGTTCAAAACAAAAACTCCAGTGATCACTACGGCAGCTGTTGTCCATTCAGCCATAAACCCGGAATCACGCAGTACGAACGCAGCCGAGCGCAGATAAGCGGCTCCCAGGACCACAAGCGCGGCCAAAAGGCCCGGTGGCCGCTGCAGAAGCAAATCCGCCATCAACATTACCGCCGCAACCAGAAATATGGGAACGTACTCCGGTCTGCGGAGAACCCAAGCGAACGTAAGCGCGATCAACAGATCCGGAAACGGCCAGCGATCCGGCTGCGTGTTCAACGGCAGAAGATGCAAAAACATGATTACTACCGCCAAGAATACAAACAAACTGCGTTTGATCCAAAGATGCGTGGTTTGCTTATCCATCGCCGACCTCCGGCGGGGTCAAGGCAGCCTCTGGTTGCCGTGGACCCACGATACCGCCGGGATCCGAGATCACAGGGGCCGAATGGAATCTCAAAACCCGAAGGAACTCAAGCCGTTCGAAATCTGCCGACAAACGCACCCGCAAACGTCCGCCGGGGTCTTCGGTGATTTGTCCGATCAGCAGCCCGCCTGGGAACACACCCCCATCGCCGGAGGTCACAACGCGATCGCCCGGACGTACCAGTTCGCGGTTCTCGAGGAACTCCACCGAAGGGGATTGGGTGTTGTCGCCGGTGATCAGGGCGGTTTGGCCAGACGGTTGGATCGTGGCCGGTATAGCGCTGGATGCATCCGTCATCAGGATAACGCGCGCTGTGTCCAGGCCAACGCCCGAGATGCGGCCGACCACGCCGATCCCATCCATTGTTGCCCAGCCGTCCCTGATCCCATCTCTCTCGCCGACATTTAGCAGAACCGACTGACGGAAAGGTGAGCCGCTGTCGGCCATGACCACACCGGTGATATAGGTCAGGCGAGGATCCAGCCGGACATTGTTCAGGTCCAGAAGCCGGGCATTTTCCTGCTCCAGCTGCAACGCGGCCTCTTTCCAGGCGCGCATGATGCGCAACTCGCTGCGCAATTCCTGGTTCTGGTCGCTCAGCCGTTGATAGCTTTGGAAGTCGCGGACCAGGTTTACGGTGGCGGTGACTGGAACCATAGCCCATTCCATAGACGGCACGACCCTGTCTACGACCTGTGCGCGAAACCGTTCTACGCGGGGGCTGTCGATCCGCCAGATCAGGAAGATTCCCAACAGGAACAACACAACAATCCCCAGCAGCAGGCGGCGCAAGGGGGTTGTGTATTCATCGCGCTGTGATCGGTCTTTTGCCACAGGACTCCTTCCCGTGCTGCTCGTGCCGAATTTACCCTATGTGGTTAAGGGTGCGCGCCTTAGCTTTCGTAGTCAATCGCGTGGCGCAGTTGTTTTTCGTATTCCAGCGCCTTGCCGGTGCCCAAAGCCACACAATTCAGGCTTTCGTCGGCAATTGACACGGCCAGGCCGGTCTGTTCGCGCAGGGCAAGGTCCAGATCACCCAACAGCGCACCGCCGCCGGTCAGCATCACGCCCCGGTCCACGATATCCGCCGCCAGATCGGGCGGAGTGGTTTCCAGCGCGGTCATCACCGCCTCGCAAATCTGCTGGACAGGCTCAGACAGCGCCTCGGCCACCTGAGCCTGGCTGATCTCAATTTCCTTCGGGACGCCGTTCAGCAGGTCGCGACCCCGGATGTGCATCGACTGGCCGCGGCCGTCGTCGGGCATGCGCGCAGTGCCGATAGTAGTCTTGATACGTTCGGCGGTGGATTCGCCGACCAGCAGGTTCTGCTGACGGCGCAGGTATGAGATGATGGCCTCGTCCATCCGGTCGCCGCCAACGCGGACCGAGCGCGCGTAAACGATGTCACCCAGCGATAAAACGGCCACCTCGGTTGTACCACCACCGATATCGACGACCATGTTGCCGGTCGGGTCGGTGATGGGCATTCCTGCACCAATCGCGGCTGCAATAGGTTCGGCAATAAGACCGGCGCGGCGCGCGCCAGCGGACAGAACCGACTGACGGATCGCGCGCTTTTCAACAGGTGTCGCGCCATGAGGTACGCAAACGATAATTTTCGGTTTCGAAAACGTCGAGCGTTTGTGCACTTTGCGGATGAAATGCTTGATCATTTCTTCAGCAGTATCAAAGTCGGCAATGACGCCTTCGCGCATCGGGCGGATCGCCTCGATCGAGCCGGGGGTTCGGCCCAGCATCAGTTTGGCGTCTTCACCAACGGCCAGAACCTTTTTAACGCCGTCTTTGACGTGATAAGCAACGACAGAGGGTTCAGACAGGATAACACCGCGCCCCTTGACATAAACCAGCGTATTTGCCGTTCCAAGGTCGATAGCCATGTCCGCTGTGAACAGGCCGCCCAGATTGCCAAAGATCCCCATGTTTCCCCTGATCCTGTATGTCGGTTTTTCTACTGCCCGCGACTCGACGGTTCCGGGACGGATGACTTATAGGGTGCCAACTCGCCCGGTAAAAGGGCTGATTCCGCGGCAATCAGCACCTTTCCGCCTTAATTGCAGGGACTTTAGAAGGCATCATGCTCTCATATCAACATATTTACCACGCCGGTAACCTTGCGGACGTCCATAAGCACGCAATTTTGGCAGAAACGCTGGCCTATCTTACTCAAAAGGACAAACCGCTAAGCTACATCGAAACCCATTCGGGGCGGGGGCTGTACAAGCTGGACTCGGATCAGGCCGTTCAGACGGGTGAAGCGGCAGCAGGAATCGAACGTGCGTTGACCGAAGGCTGGTTTGACGCCGATCATCCCCTGAGCCGAGCCATTGCCGCTGTACATGACCGATACGGCACATCCGCATATCCAGGGTCGCCTTTGATTGCGGCGAACCTTTTGCGCCCATACGACAAGATGCACTTTGCCGAATTGCATCCGCAAGAATACCGAGCACTGTCCGACGCATTGATCACGTCTGACGCCCGAACCTATCGGCAGGACGGCTTTGAGCTGGCCCAATCTTTGCTGCCCCCGACACCGCGCCGTGGCGTATTGCTGATTGATCCAAGCTATGAGATCAAATCTGATTATGACCGAATGCCCGGTATAATCGCCTCGTTGAACCGGAAATGGAACGTCGGTGTCATTGCGTTGTGGTATCCGATACTGGCCAATGGGCGGCATCAGGGCATGCGCGACGCTTTGGAGAAACGGGATTTCCCCAAAGTTTTGCATCACGAGGTGCGCTTTCCGGCCGCACGTGAAGGGCACGGTATGGTTGGTTCGAGCATGTTTGTCGTGAACGCGCCTTATGGTCTGAAGGAGTCCGCTAAAACGCTGGACGGCTTGTTCGGCAAACTTCGTTGAAGAAAAACCGGTAATTACACGGGATTTTGCCTGAGAGTGAACTTCTCAGGAGCAAATTCTGATGCCACAGCAATGTCTTTGCTGGAAGGTCCCGCTTTTCTGATGCCAGGATCTTGATTTTTAATATTGGCTCCGTAAATAAGTTGTCACATATGACAGCGAACGGAATCGGATTACTTCGATGGACTTTCTAACCCGCCATATCAGTGACTTTCACCTGAGTTACTGGGAAACTTTGATCAACGACTGGTTCTTTGTCTTCGCAATGGGCTTCCTGGCCTTCGAATTGGTCCGCTATGCAGTCGTCAAAAAACTGAACTGGCAGATGATGGGGGATACCGTCACCAACTTTATCACGCTGGTTTTCTTCATCGGAATCAGCTTTGTATCATTGGCCGGGTTTTACATCGGTGCATATGTCTGGGCTTCGCAATTTGCCGTGTTCGACATTCCGACGACATGGGCCTCGTTCATCATTGTGCTGATACTTGCAGACCTTGCTTACTACTGGGAGCATCGAATCCTGCACCGGATCAACTTCCTTTGGGCTACACATTCGGTTCACCACAGCTCGCCCTTCTTCAATATCTCGGTCGCCTATCGCCATGGCCCGCTGGATGGCTTCTGGCCGCTGTTCTTTCACATTCCGCTGGTTCTTTTGGGCTTTAACCCGTTCATGGTGTTGATCGCAGAACTGCTGGTGCAGCTGTATCAGACGATCCTGCATACCGAAGTTATCAAAAAGCTGTGGCGGCCGATCGAGTATATCTTCAACACGCCGTCGCACCACCGCGTTCACCACGGGTCCAACCCGAAATACCTGGACAAGAACTATGCCGGGATTCTGATCATCTGGGATCGCATGTTCGGTACGTTCGAGGAGGAAAAGGAAGAGGTGGTTTATGGCCTTGTCAAACCGATCGACTCGATCAACCCTTTCGTCGCTTTCCTTCACGGTTTTGCCCGTCTGTTCAAGGATGTCTGGAATATGCCGGGGTTCAGCAACAAGCTGGGTGTTTTCTTCGGACCGCCGGGCTGGCAGCCAAAGAACGGTCGGAAACTGAACAAACCCGCCAAGTAACTCGAGGGAGTGTAAAATATGCCAAGCAACACTCAACGCATCGTGGCGGCCATTGTAACAGCAGGTTTGTTTGTCGGTGGTGCTTGGGTCGCCTCGGGGTTCACCACGGATATTGACCAAGCAGCGGCTTCGACCGCGGAGGCTGCGCAAAACACGGGCCTGACGGTCAATCTGCACGGTGCGCGCAGCAACAAGGGCAACGTTATCGTCATGGCGTTTGATCAGGCGGCAGCGTTCGACAACATGGATTACACCAAAGCAGCCGGGTATCTTGAAGCGCTTGCCTCTGATGAACCGGCCCGGTTCGATTTCCCCGATCTGGAAAGCGGGTACTTCGCTGTTATCGCCTTTCACGACGAGAATGGCGATTACGATCTGAACTACGATGCGAATTATTTGCCGACCGAGGGATATGCAGTGTCCGGGCTGAACGACCTCTACGATACGCCGGTGTATGAATATTCGCTGATCGGGACGGAAAAGCCAGTCGATCTGACCTTGTTCTATTGGCCGTAATCTGGCTGGAGATGAATGAGAGAGGGCGGTCGACAATCGACCGCCCCTTTCTTGTTTACGTAAGATCTTTGTACGAGATCTCGCGGGTGTCAGCGCCCGGACCGGCCTTTTGACGCCGCACGATCAGGCGGTTCAGCGCGTGAATATACGCCTTGGCCGAGGCCACGACTGTATCGGTATTGGCGGATTGACCCGTCGCGATCATGCCGTCCTCTTCCAGACGCACCGATACCGTGGCCTGCGCATCTGTGCCTTCGGTCACGGCATGCACTTGGTAAAGCTGCAGATGCGCCGTATTCGGATGCACAACGCGAATGGCACGAAATGCAGCGTCGACTGGGCCGTCGCCTTGTTCGGTGGCGATGATTTCCTTGCCGCCCACTTCCATTTCGATTGTGGCTTCGGCCTTGCCGACAGTTCCGCAGGTGACTTTCATTGAAACCAGCTGCAGGTGATCGCTGCCGTCGTCGTCATCCAATGTCATCAGCGCGATCAAGTCGTCGTCGAACACTTCTTTTTTGCGGTCGGCCAACTCTTTGAACCGAAAGAAGATATCCTTGAGCTGGTTGTCACCCACCTCATAGCCCAGCGTGTTAAGCTTGTCGCGAAGCGCCGCGCGGCCCGAGTGTTTGCCCAGCGGCAAAGACGTACCCGACAGTCCAATATCCTCGGGGCGCATGATCTCAAAGTTTTCGCGGTTCTTAAGCATGCCGTCCTGGTGGATGCCGCTTTCATGCGCGAACGCGTTCTTACCGACAATGGCCTTGTTGAACTGCACGTTGAAGCCGGACACGGTCGCGACGCGGCGCGAGATATGCATGATCTTGGTCGTGTCGATACCGGTGGACCAAGGCATGATGTCATTGCGGGTGCGCAGCGCCATTACCACCTCTTCCAACGCGGTATTTCCTGCGCGTTCGCCCAGACCGTTGATGGTGCATTCGATCTGACGTGCACCACCCGCAACCGCAGCGAGGGAGTTCGCGGTCGCCAGGCCAAGGTCGTTGTGGCAGTGGGTAGCGAAGACCACCTCATCCGCGCCGGGAACCGTTTCGATCAGGCGTTTGATCAGGTCGGCGGATTCCATCGGTGCGGTGTAGCCGACCGTGTCGGGGATGTTGATTGTCGTTGCACCAGCTTTGATGGCGATCTCGATCACGCGGCAGAGGTAATCCCATTCGGTCCGCGTGGCATCCATCGGTGACCACTGCACGTTCTCACACAGATTGCGCGCATGGCTCACGGTTTCGTGGATTTTGTCGGCCATCTCGTCCTGCGTCAGGTTCGGGATCGCACGGTGCAGCGGTGAGGTGCCGATGAAGGTGTGAATTCGGCTCTTGCCTGCGTGTTTCACAGCTTCCCAACAGCGGTCGATATCCGCGAAATTGGCACGGGCCAAACCACAGATGCGGCTGTTTTTGGATCGTTCGGCAATTTCAGAGACGGCCTTGAAGTCGCCCTCGGAAGCGATTGGGAACCCGGCTTCGATGATGTCGACGCCCATTTCGTCCAGCAGCTCAGCAATCTCAAGCTTTTCGGAATGGGTCATGGTCGCGCCGGGGCTTTGCTCGCCGTCGCGCAGGGTTGTGTCAAAGATCAAGACGCGGTCTTGGTCGGTCACATTGGTCATGGGAATCTCTTTCTTGTCTGTCCTAAAGCCATTTGGCGCGCGGGCGTCCTCCTCTGAGCGGGCGCGCCGGATGGCACGCTCAGAGGCGGATTAGGATCAGTAGGCCACGCAGAGACGCACCGCGAAGGGCGGTGTCGGCAATCAGGATATCTGCGCGGTTGATCATGGGGTTGAGGTTATACATCGCGCGGCGGGAATGAAAAGAACGAATTTTCCTCGATCACATGGTTAGATTTCTTTTTTTCCGCGCGTGTTGATCTGGAATTACCTACGGCTAGTTCGTCCTGCATGGACACAGCACTCATTATTGGTGCCTCAGGCGGGATCGGAGGCGCAATCGCCAACAGGCTTAGGCAGCAATCGGTCAACGTCACAACCTTGTCTAGGTCGCAGGACGGGTTTGATCTGACTGACCCCGAGATCGTGGATCGGACAATGGCAGGTGTTACTGGACCGTTTGACCTGATCTTGGTCGCGGCTGGCGCGCTTGAGATAAACGGTGCGACCCCCGAAAAAACCATCAGGATGCTATCGGCGCAGGCGATGATGGATCAATTTGCGCTGAATGCGGTGGGACCTGCGTTGGTTCTTGCTCATGCTGCGCGCTTGCTGCCGCGCGACCAGCGCGCCGTCTTTGCGGTTTTGTCTGCGCGGGTGGGGTCTATTGGTGACAACCGGCTGGGCGGATGGATCAGTTATCGAGCGTCCAAGGCGGCGGTGAACCAGATTGTCCGCACATCTGCGATCGAATTGGCCCGGACCCACAAACACGCAATCTGTGTCGCCCTGCATCCTGGTACGGTCAATACGGCCTTCACCCGGAAATATGTCGGAAAGCACCCCGCGGTTGAACCTGATGAGGCCGCCCAAAACCTGCTATCCGTAGCAGCCGCCTTGAACTCAGCTGATACAGGTGGGTTCTTTGACTGGGCGGGGAAGCCGGTGCCCTGGTAGTTTGATCACCCGTCAGAAGAAGAGTTGTCAGGCTCGGTTTCGGTATCCGTCGCATCTGGCGCGCTTACGTTCTCCGGGGGCAGAACACCGTTTTCCCAAACGCCTGTTTCTTCCTGACCATTGGCATAGCGCATGGTGCCATTGCCGTGCCGCTTGTTGTCGAGGAATGTGCCTTCGTACACGTCACCGGTCGCATAGGTCGCGACACCCTGACCGCTGATTTTGCCTTCGGCCCAACCGCCGGTATAGCTAAACCCGCGCGGGGTTTTTATGGTCCCGTCACCGTGACGCTGACCGTCCTTGAAATCGCCTTCATAAGCGGTTCCGTCAGGAAATGTCGCTTTGCCTTTGCCCTGGCGCGCGCCGTCCACCCATTCGCCTTCGTATCGATACCCGTTGGCGAATGTCAAAACGCCGGTGCCATGGCTGAGGCCGTTCTTGAACTGGCCCTGATAGACAACACCGTTGGGGTAAGTGGCCTTGCCATTGCCTTCGAAAATGCCGGCTGTCCATTCGCCGTCATAGACGGTGCCATCCGGATAGGTTTGAACCCCTTTGCCGTGTGGCAGATCTGCGCTGAAATCACCTGTATAGGTAGCGCCGTCGGGGTAAGTGACCTCACCCAGCCCTTCGATCTGACCGTCCACCCATTCGCCGGTGTAGTCAAAGCCGTCGGTCCCAAGAAAGCGTCCTTTGCCATGGCGGCGGTCATCGGCATATTCGCCTTCATAGGTCGCGCCGTTGGCATAGGTCGCTTTGCCATTGCCCTCGCGGCGGCCGTCCACAAGATCGCCTTCGTAGAGGTCACCATTGGCCTGCAACAGGCGGCCCTTGCCGGTCATGCGGTCCTGAGACCATTCGCCAGTATATGTCATGCCATCCGGGATGGTCAGTGTGCCCTGGCCATCGCGCAGACCGTTCTTGATTTCCCCTTCATAGATGCTGCCTTGCGTCGAGGTGATTTTGCCCTCGCCATGCTTTACACCATCGGCCCAGTTGCCATCGTAAACGTAACCGCTGGGGTCAGTCAGGACGCCTTTGCCGTGATAGCGGGCGTCCTTGAAGCTGCCCTCGTACCGGACGCCATTCGTGTATTTTGCGACTCCGGTTCCATTTATCGACCCTTCAGCCCATTCCCCTTCATAGCTGCCGCCGTCGGGATAGATGATCTTGCCTTGTCCTTCGGGTTGTCCCTTTGAGAACATCCCCTCATAGACTGAGCCGTTGACATAGCGTGCAATGCCTTTGCCCTGGATTTCGCCTTCGACCCATTCGCCGACATATTCGAACCCGTTTGGCAGGCGATAGGTGCCTTCGCCGTGGCGCAGGCCGTTTAGGAATGTACCCTCATACACGCCGCCGACGTCATCATCCGCAACGATAACCTGCCCGTCCTGCGCAGAGGCGGATGCGGCCAGCAAAGCCATCGCCGTGGCGGCAAAAGAAGTGCGGATAGCGTTCATGGTTTTTCCTGCCTTGCCCGATTGTCACTTGTTATTGCAAAACTAAGATACCCGTGCGGACAGAGCAACGTGTTTTGCCGCATTTGACTTTCACTCGCGGTGCGATCTGCTAAATGGCATTAGGACTGACGAGGGCAAGAGGGCAGCATGGCCAACCGTTTCCGCATTACTCTGGCACAACTCAACCCTGTTGTTGGGGACATCCAAGGCAACTTGGACAAGGCGCTTGCGGCGTGGGAACAGGGGCGCGAGGAAGGTGCCGACCTTGTGGCTTTCCCTGAAATGTTCATCACAGGTTACAACACGCAGGATCTGGTGATGAAGCCGGTCTTTCACCAGGCTGCAATGGCTGCGGTTCAGGAGTTGGCGGCCCAATGTGCCGATGGGCCGGCCATTGCAATCGGTGGTCCGTGGACCGAAGACGGCAAGCTTTTCAATGCTTACCTGATCCTCAAGGCCGGTCGTATTGGTAGCAAGGTGTTGAAGCACCACCTGCCGAATGAAACAGTGTTCGACGAGGTGCGCTTGTACGACGCTGGCCCGTTGGGCGGCCCGTACTCGGTTGGGAACTCGCGGATCGGTAGCCCGATCTGCGAAGACAGCTGGCATCCGGACGTCTCGGAAACTCTGGAAGAAACCGGCGCCGAGTTTTTGCTGATCCCCAATGGCTCGCCTTATTTCCGCAACAAGTATGATGTGCGCCTGAACCACATGGTTGCTCGTGTGGTCGAAACCGGCCTGCCGCTGATCTACCTGAACATGGTGGGCGGACAGGACGATCAGGTCTTTGATGGCGCAACCTTCGGCCTTAACCCGGGCGGAGAGATTGCGTTTCGGATGCCGGTCTTTGACGAGGCTGTAACGCATGTTGATTTGGAGCGCGGCGATGAAGGGTGGCGTATTGTGCCACGCGAGATCGTGCCGCAACCGGATGAGTGGGAGCAGGACTATCGTGCCATGGTCCAATCTCTTCGTGATTACATGGGTAAGACCGGTTTCAAGAAGGCGCTGTTGGGCCTTTCGGGCGGCGTGGACTCGTCGTTGGTTGCGGCGATAGCAGTTGATGCAATCGGGGCGGAAAACGTCCGTTGCGTGATGCTGCCGTCGGAATACACCAGCCAGGCTTCGCTGGATGACGCCGAAGCCGTCGCCAAGGCGCTTGGCGTGCATTTCGATTATGTTCCTATCTCGGACAGCCGGGCGGCGGTGACAGACACTCTGGCACCTTTGTTTGCCGGGCTCGAGGCGGATTTGACCGAGGAAAACATTCAGTCACGCTTGCGCGGATTGCTGTTGATGGCGATCTCAAACAAGTTTGGCGAAATGCTGCTGACCACAGGCAACAAGTCCGAGGTAGCCGTGGGTTATGCGACCATTTATGGCGACATGAATGGTGGCTATAACCCGATCAAGGATCTGTATAAAACGCGTGTGTTCGAAACATGCCGCTGGCGAAATGGCAACCATCGTGACTGGATGATGGGACCTGATGGCGAGGTGATCCGCCCGTCGGTGATCGACAAACCCCCCAGCGCCGAGTTGCGTGAAGACCAGAAAGACAGCGACAGCCTGCCGGACTACCCGGAACTGGACGCCATTCTGGAAATCCTAGTCGACCGCGATGGTTCGATCGCCGACTGCGAAACGGCAGGCTTCGATGCCGATGTCGCCCGCCGTGTCGAGCACCTGATTTATATCAGTGAGTACAAGCGTTTTCAGTCCGCTCCGGGCACGCGACTGACTAACAGGGCCTTCTGGCTGGACCGGAGATACCCGATCGTAAACCGTTGGCGGGATCGGTCTTAAATCGAAACCGCGCGGATTCTTAGATTTCGGTGGTTTCCGAATTGTAGCGCCTTTTGGTGATATTTTGCATATTGTCTCCGCCTTGGGAACAGTGTGAACCTAGATTCTGCTTCATCCGTTTAACACGCTTGAAATCAGGACATTTTTCTGACACATTTTAGCTTAATTGCCGCCTCAAGTGGGGCAGATGCGGCGCATTCTTGAATGGCTCGGTGTTTTAGATCGGGTTTGGTTTGTTGCGCATCATTAATTGGGTGTCTGTGTTAACGATTTGGTGTGAAAATGCGTGAGCAATATGATAGGCCACTCCACTCGCCACTTCCGTGGCGTTCGATGGAATCTAAGGGCCATGATCTAGATGAAGAGCAGATAGATTCTGCCATTGCCGACCTTTTGGGGGCTGAGACGCCGCCAGAAAACGGTGCTGTGCAGGTAGAACCAGCTGCTTCTTTGATTCTTCCCGAACTGCCGTCACAGGAAAGTCTGGCCGAAGAAACTTCCGGCAATGATGCTGGCCTGACAGCCACATTGCGTCAGAAGTGGGCTGAACTCTGCGGCGCTGCTTAAGGGCCAGGGCCTGATAAAAGAAATAGTGCCAGGGATCAAACTGGCACTATAACCACAGCTTGCAAAAATTGTGATCCGCGCGTTAGGCGGCATGTTGCCTAATAACTGATACCGCGCATTCATTGCGGTCCAAGCAATGAAGTAAGAGCGGCGAATGCCCGGTCCTAAACCAAATCCTGTAGAACCCGATTTGCATCTTCCCAAGTCCGTTGACGTTGTGGTCATAGGTGGGGGAATCATCGGCGCTTCGACGGCTTTGGAGCTGTCAGAACGGGGCGCCTCGGTTTTGCTGTGCGAAAAGGGCCAGATCGCGGGCGAGCAAAGTTCGCGAAACTGGGGGTGGGTACGTTTGGGTCTGCGGGACCCGCGTGAAATCCCGCTTATGTTGGAAGCGCAGCATATCTGGCAGCATCTTGATCAACGTACCGGACGCCAAACTGGTTTTTCGCGGTCTGGCATCCTTTTTGGTGCCTCAGGAAAGCGAGATCACGCAAACCTTGAACGTTGGATGTGCAATGTTGAAGGTTTACAGACCGGCGCACAGATGGTTTCAGGGGCTGAACTGGATGCTCTGTTGCCCAACAATCAATCGGGGTTGAAAGTTGCCTTGCACATGCCGCGAGACGGGCGAGCTGAACCGCAATGGGCCGCCCCTGCGATTGCGGAGGCCGCGCGCGACAAGGGCGCGTGTCTGATGACCAACTGCGCGGTTCGCAGCGTTGACGTTGAGAACGGCCATATCTCAGGTGTGTTTACCGAACGTGGCCGGGTGGCTTGTGCACGGGTGGTTCTTGCCGGAGGCGCGTGGTCGCGTCTGTTTGCTGGAAACGCAGGGATTGAACTGCCGCAGCTTAAGGTTCTCAATACGGTATTGCGCACGTCACCGGTGAATGGGCCAGAAACCGCAATGTGGTCAGATGATTTCGCGATGCGAAAAAGGGCTGATGGCGGCTACACTATTGCGTCCGGGCACGAAAATACTGTGGATATCGTACCGGACAGTTTTCGGCTTGCGATGCAGTTTGTACCGGCGTTCCGGCAAGAATGGCGATCCTTGCGGTTCAGGCTGTCCAAACGCTGGGCTGCAGAGGCCGGAGAGGACCGATCATGGTTGCCAACCGACGTCACGCCATTTGAACTTTGCCGCGTGCTGGACCCCGAGCCCTCTGGCAAAGTCCTGAAGAGGACATGGGCGCGAGCGCGCAAAGGGTTCCCGGTATTGGAACAGGCAGAGATCGTTCAAAGTTGGGCCGGGTTGATCGATGTCACGCCCGACGCCATTCCGGTGATCTCTGCGGTTGATACGCTGCCGGGAATGTTTATCGCCACAGGGTTCTCGGGCCACGGCTTTGGGATTGGCCCCGGAGCGGGTCGTTTGATGGCCGATTTGGTTTGTGAAACCACGCCATGTGTTGATCCGGCCGCCTTTCGCCTGTCCCGTTTTTCGGATGGTTCGAAAGTACGGCCGGATGCCGGTTACTGATGCGTCAGCCCATCATCTGATAGCTGACCGGAACAAAGCGGAAGCCTTCCCCCCGGCTTTCCACGAAACCGGCCGCCGGGAATGGCATGTGATAACCAATCATCGGAACTTTGTCCGCGGCCAGCATCCCCAGCACATTGCGACGTGAGGCTGTTGCTGCAGCCTTGTCCATATCAAAACGGACCTCCCATTCGGGGTGCGCAAAGGACCAGACATAGTGATTGGCCAGATCGGCGGTCAGAACGAGACGCTGCCCATTGCTTTCCAGGTGATACACGGTGTGACCGGGGGTATGCCCATAGGCAGCCACTGCTGTGATACCCGATGCAACCTCGCCACCATCTTGCAAGAAGGTCATCTTTTCGGCCAACGGCGTTACCTTGGCGGCA
Source organism: Ruegeria sp. BI12 (assembly GCF_056537985.1). Taxonomy (NCBI): domain Bacteria; kingdom Pseudomonadati; phylum Pseudomonadota; class Alphaproteobacteria; order Rhodobacterales; family Roseobacteraceae; genus Ruegeria; species Ruegeria sp. BI12. Next base: position 197,873 of record NZ_JBQFSL010000004.1, read on the forward strand.
ACCAGATCACCAACTCGGTTGCCCGCGTCCTGCGCTGCCCAAAAGTCGTACTCCGGGGATGATGTCACATAGCGCGCATTTGGAAAGGTGGGCGCGTCATTTGTTGTCATGCCGCCGATATGGTCGGGGTGCATATGGGTGATCACAACGACGTCGATCTGATCCGGCGTCACTCCAGCGTCTGCCAACGCGGCCTGTATGCCGCCCTGTCCCAAACCTGTGTCGAACAGAACCAGTTCCGACCCGGTGTTCACGAGCGTCGGGGTAAAGAAGAATTGTGCGACATCGGGCGAGATGAAATTGTCTGCCGAAACTTTTGCAAAGTCTTCATCCGACGCGCCGCCGCCAAAGATTTCCTGGGCGCCGTCGCGCGGCAGGCTGCCATCCAGCAGTGTCGTTACTGTGAAATCGCCCAACGCAAAGGACTTGGCGATGGTAGAATTTGCCTTGGTCTTGGCCCCAGCCGCCAGAACCGGTGCCGCAGCCGCGGCAAAGGGTAATGCTGCCGCGGTTCCCAGCGCTGCGCGGCGTGTGAATTTGATGGTCATTTTGGTTCTCCCTGTCAGAACAGCATTCAGTGAGTTTAGGTCGGCGCGAGTCTCTTGCCAGTGTATACCCTTTTCAAATGGGCTGCGTTGATGAACATTACGTGTTAATTTTTGTTTATGGCGCGATCCGAAAACAAAACCGTTCCCACAGGGCAAAGCGTCGAGAGCTTTTTATTGACCGTTCAACCGGCGAAGAAGGCGGATGATGCGCGTGCGCTGAATACTCTTTTTCGGCAAACAACCGGTTTCGAACCCGTCATGTGGGGGCCATCTATCGTGGGTTATGGACGTTATCACTATCGCTACAAGTCAGGGCGTGAGGGCGAATTTCTGGCAACCGGATTTTCGCCACGCAAGACTGCACTGTCGATCTACATCATGCCCGGTTACGCGGATTTTGAGGATATCCTGTCGCGGTTGGGCAAGCACAAGCTGGGCAAATCCTGCCTCTATATGAACAAGCTGGCGGATATCGATATGGACGTGCTGTCTGAACTGATCCGCGCGGGGTTAAAGGACCTGAATGGGCACTGGCCCGTTAAGCCAACCTGAACGCCTTTGCTGGACAATTGGTCAATCCTGTGACATGAGCCGCGCCAACAGGAGACACCTATGACAACCACCCGTTTTGCCCCGTCGCCCACCGGTTACATCCACGTGGGCAACCTGCGCACCGCCCTGATGAACTACCTGATCGCCCGTAAAGCTGGCGGCACGTTCATCTTGCGGATTGATGACACCGATCCAGAACGGTCGAAAGAAGAATATGTCGACGCCATTAAGCAAGATCTGGAGTGGTTGGGCCTGCATTGGGACAAGGTCGAGCGACAGTCTGAGCGTTTGGACCGTTACGCAGAGGCTGCTGACAAGTTGCGCGAAATGGGCCGCTTCTATGAGGCATTCGAGACGCCTACCGAGCTGGACCTCAAGCGTAAAAAACAACTGAACATGGGCAAGCCGCCGGTCTATGACCGCGCGGCGCTGAACCTAAGTGATGCTGAGAAAGAAGCTCTTCGGGCTGAACGCGGCAATGGCGTCTGGCGCTTTAAACTGGATCACGAGCGGATCGAGTGGAATGACGGTATTTTGGGCGACATCTCGATTGATGCAGCATCGGTGTCTGATCCGGTTCTTATCCGCGGCGATGGTCAGGTGCTCTATACGATTGCGTCTGTTGTGGACGACACCGAGATGGGCGTAACCGATGTGGTGCGTGGCTCGGACCATGTCACCAACACTGCAACGCAGATTCAGATCATCGAGGCGCTGGGTGGCACTTGCCCGCGCTTTGCCCACCATTCGCTGCTGACCGGTCCTCAGGGTGAGGCGCTGTCGAAACGTCTGGGAACATTGGCTTTGCGCGATTTGCGTGAGCAGGGTGTTAAGCCGTTGGCTTTGCTGAGCCTGATGGCGCGTTTGGGTTCGTCTGATCCGGTTGAGCTTCGGTCCGATATGGCCGAATTGGTCGAAGGGTTCGATATCAACCGCTTTGGCGCGGCCCCGACAAAGTTCGATGTGCAGGATCTGTTCCCTCTGACCGCAAAGCACCTGCAATCCCTGCCTTTGTCCGATGTGGCCGATGCCGTTGCAGAAGCTGGCGTTCCCGCCGAACTGGCCGAACCGTTTTGGGCGATGGCACGCGAGAACATCACAACCTTGGCTGACCTCAAGGGCTGGTGGGAATTGTGCCGCGATGGGGCAGAGCCATTGATCGCGGATGAGGATCGTGACTTCATCGCTGAAGCTATGACCTTGCTGCCCGAAGGCCCATTCGATGGCGAAACCTGGAGCAAATGGACCAGCACAGTAAAAGAGGCGACCGGGCGTAAGGGCAAAGGCCTGTTCATGCCGTTGCGAAAAGCGCTGACCGGCATGGAGCGTGGGCCTGAGATGGCCACGCTGCTGCCGCTACTGCAGGTTATTCGCGCAAAAGCCTGAGCGTTTTGTAATAGAATGAAGAGAGGCGGGATCATTCGATCCCGCCTTTTTCTATGCGTTCTGCACAATTCGGGCTGAAAGACGGCTGAGACGGTCATCCACGAATTTTGTCTCAACCGATTTCAATTGCTGATGGCGCGGGTACCGTGGCGTGGACCGGTCGTTCAGGATCGGCGCATCCCATCCATCGGTGGTGGCAAAGAAACGATCTGCGCCGTCTTCACCAAATGCGCGCAGGTATCCTTGTACGACCACGTCAATGTAACTCAGAAGCAAGGGATGGTGGTTGCTTGGCGCGTTGTGCCGGTCATGAGGCACAGCGTAGACGGCAATCTCGACCTCATGCTTCAGGGGGTGGGTAACGGCTTGGGTGGCGGATATCCGGTCATAGGCCCATTCACGGTCGTCCAGTGCAACCCAATCGTTTTTTGGCACATGCGCAATCATACCTTCGATTTCGGACTCGGGGTCTGGAACCGCCGTCAGGAACGCGACAGGTCGTAGGTCAGTGTGCTTCCATGCACGCCGCCAGCCTTTGAGACGCGCAGGGCGCGGATCGGGAAAGTCGTGGGTCGACAGGTTCACGAGGCTGCCGTAGCCAAAGAAATAGGGATCTGCCATGTGCCCACATGTCCTTTCTTGACGATTGATGTATGTCAAACCGCTTTTTGATCAGACATGCAATAAGTCTGCATCTTGAAATCTGGGAGGTCACGATGCGGATAACCAAACGGACGAACATTGCGGTGCGGCTGCTGATGTATTGTGCAGCGCATCAGGACAGGCTGGTCACCAAGTCCGAGATTGCCGAAGTGTGCAATATCTCGGAGAACCATCTGGCGCAGGTAATCAACCAGCTTAGCCAGTTGGACTATCTTAGCACCCAACGCGGTCGCAACGGCGGTATGGTTCTGGCGCGTTCGGCCGAACAAATTCGGATCGGATCGGTGTTTCGTGATGTCGAAGGCAACCTGCCGCTGGCAGAGTGTTTTGCGGATGCAGACAACACATGCCCGTTGACCGATGCCTGCCGCCTGCGTTTGGCGCTGCAAGACGCGGCTGAGGTCTTCTACGCCTCACTGGACGAGATTACTCTGGACGCGCTTGTTTGCGACAACGATCCTTTGCTGCAGATGCTGCAACCGGTTGCCTGCGCACGCGTCGGTTAATCGCTGGCGCGCAGGATGCGGGCAGGGCGGACGGCCAGGGGGCGCAAGGCAAAGATCAGCCCTGCGCCGAGCGTCACGAAGATACCCGCCAGAACAATGCCGATGGCGGATGGCCAGATAACCGAGAAATTCGTGTCGAAGATATAGGTGGCAACGGCCCAGCCCCCCAGAATGCCAGTTAGCAGGGCAACGCCACCTGCGGCTGTGCCCAACAGTGCTGCGCGTAAAGCAAAACTGACCAAGATGCGCCGTCGGCCCGCACCGAGTGTCTTGAGGATCGCGGCCTCGTATCGGCGGGCAGGTTCTCCGGCTGCGGCAGCACCGATGAGCACCAAAAAACCGGTCAGAAGGGAAATTCCTGCGCCATAAGACGTCGCTGCGGCGATGCCTGCCAGCAAGCCCGAGACCCGGTCAATCGCATCGCGAACGCGGATCGCCGTTATGTTGGGGAATTTCCCGGCGAGATCGCGCAGAATTGCCGTTTCTGCCTGTTCTTCGGCATAGACCGTGGCAATGAAGCTGTGCGGGGCACCGGCCAGGGCCGATGGATTCATCGACATGATAAATCCCATACCGGCGTTCGAGAAATCAACTTCGCGCATTGAAGTGAGTTCAGCGGTAACGTCACGGCCCAGAATATTCACGGTCAGCTGGTCGCCCAGTTTCAGGCCCATTTCTTCAGCTTCTTCGGCGGCGAAACTGACTTGCGGTGTACCAGCATAGTCTTCAGCCCACCACTCACCCGAAGTGATACGCGCGTTTTCGGGGGGCTGGACCGAGTAGGTTACGCCCCGGTCGCCATCCAGAACCCAATGATCACCTGCCACCTCGCGGGCGGGCGTGCCGTTGATCTGCGTGATGATCCCGCGCAACATCGGCGCACTTTCTATCCGGCTGACGGCGGGGTCCGAGGTCAGGCGCTCGGTAAAGCCGGGCATCTGCTCTTTCTGAATGTCGACGAAGAAATACGAGGGGGCGACATCCGGCAGGTTCCCGGAAATTGCATTGCGCAAGGTGCCGTCGATCTGCCCAACTGCCGCCAGAACCGAAAGCCCAAGACCCAGAGACAGAACCACGGATGCGGCACCCTCGCGCGGGTCTGAGATGGCAGATAAGGCCCACCTTAGGGCGGGGCGTCCGCGCGCTGAAGAAGTGCTGAGACGGGCAAGTCTTCGCACCGCATAGGCAGCCAGGGAAAGCAGCAGTAAAGCGCCCGCCAATCCTCCGGCGGTCCAAATTGTCAGGCGCGCAGAGCCGCTGAACCAGGCTGCGCATCCGATCAGCAACGTGAGGCCCGCGCCAGTTGCAATAAGGTATGCACCCCGTGGAATCGCACGAGCCGAGGTCAGGGCATCCCGAAACAGAGTTGCTGCGCGGACGTCTTCGGTACGGGCAAGGGGCCAGAGCGTAAACAGAAATGCTGTCAGTATGCCGTACAAAGCTGCTTCGGCAAGCGGGGCCGGGTAGAACGAAAACACCGCAGGCACCGGCAGGCGGGCTTCGATCAAGGGGGCCAGCAACAGGGGCAGTAAGCCACCCAGCGCGACGCCCAGCAAGATGCCGATCCCCGACAGAACTCCGATCTGGATCATATAGGTTTGGAATATCGTCGCCTTATCAGCGCCCAGTGTGCGAAGTGTCGCGATGGTCTCGGTCTTTTGGGACAGATAGGCGCGCACAGCCGCTGATACCCCGATGCCGCCGACCGCAAGGCCCGACAACCCGACCAGCACCAGAAATGCGCTGAGTCGTCCGACGAATTCCGCAATTCCCGGCGCGCCGTTGCGCGCGTCGGTCCATCGCATGCCAGTGCCCTCAAAATTCTGGCGTGCTTCTACCGACAAGTCTTGCAGATCGGTTCCTTGTGGCAGGGTCAGGCGGTACTTGGTTGAAAACAGGGTTCCCGGTTCCAACAGGCCGGATTCTTGCAAGTCTTGGGTTCGTACAAGCGTTCGGGGACCCAGGCCAAAGCCATCCGCGGCCCCGTCAGGTTCGTGGATCAACGCAGCGGCCAGAAAGAACTCTTGAGTTCCCAGTGCAAACCGATCTCCGACGGAAAGGCCCAGCCGATCAATAAGGGATGGGGCCATCACCGCGCCGGGAAGACCTTGATGCGTGCCCAAAGCCTTGGACAAGGGCATCGCAGGTTCCAGAACCGGAGCCCCCAACAAAGGGTAAGTGTCATCGACCGATTTAACCTGCGTCAGGGCGCGCTGCGTTTCTAAACCCTGATCAGCAACAGCCATCGACCGAAAATCGACCACTGCTGACACGTCTGTCCCGGTCTGGTCCATCCAGGCGCGTTCTTCATCTGTTGCGAACCGATAGGTGAATTCCAGTTGTGCATCCCCACCCAAAAGTGAGGCGCCTTCCTCGGTCAAACCTGCCTGTATCGCATGGCGCACCGACCCAACTGCTGCGATTGCCGCAACACCCAGTGCCAAACACGCCAAAAAAACACGAAACCCATGCAGACCGCCCCGCAGCTCACGGCGTGCCAGCCGACCGGCCAGCTTAAGGCTCATTCTGCGGCCTCTTGCTGGCTATCTTCCGAAATCCGCCCATCACGAAGCCGGACAACGCGATCGCACTTGCGCGCAAGACTATGGCTATGCGTTACAAGCACGAGAGTGGCCCCGTGTTTGTCGCGCAGGCTAAACAGTAAATCAACGATGGCCGCGCCGTTGGTTTCATCCAGATTTCCAGTCGGCTCATCCGCCAACAAAATTTGCGGACGTGGAGCCGCGGCACGGGCTAGTGCGACGCGTTGTTGTTCGCCACCTGACAATTGTGCCGGATAGTGATAAAGGCGATGCGCCAGCCCAACTGCGTCCAGCTCCGCCTTTGCGCGTTGAAACGCATCCTTATGGCCGGCCAATTCCAGTGGGGTGGCGACGTTTTCCAAGGCGGTCATGGTAGGGATCAGGTGGAAGTTCTGAAAGACCACTCCCATCGCATTGCGCCGGAAACGGGCCAGCGAGTCCTCATCCATGCCAGTCAGGTCCTGACCCAGGGCCGTGATTTTGCCTGCAGTTGCCTGCTCCAGCCCGCCCATCAACATCAGCAGCGAGGATTTGCCAGACCCGGACGGCCCTACAAGCCCCAGCGTTTCGCCTTTTTCGACAGTCAGGTTAATCTCATGCAGGATATCGACGCGACCGGCATTGCCATCCAGCGACAAAGCGGCATTTTGAAGCGAAAGAACAGGTGTCGTCATAGATACTTCCACACGGGGGCAGTCAAATTGGGATATGGAGCGGTTCAAAAAATGCGCAAGGCCTTGATGCCCGTACTGTTTGCATGTTGCGGCTTTACCGCCACAGCGGAGCCGGTGGTCATCGCCGCGCTGGGGGACTCGCTGACGCAAGGATACGGATTGCCGGAACAGGACGGGTTCGTACCACAGTTGGACCAATGGCTAAAGGACCAGGGCACTGAGGCGCGCTTGATTAATGCCGGAGTGTCCGGTGATACGACCGCAGGCGGTGCGGCGCGTGTTGATTGGACCCTGACGCCCGACGTAGACGCGATGATTGTGGCGCTGGGCGGCAATGATCTTTTGCGGGGGATCGACCCGGCTGTGTCGCGCGAGAACCTTGAGACAATCGTGGCGTCCGCTCAGGCGGCCGAGGTCGAGGTGTTGTTGATCGGAATGCAGGCGCCCGGGAACTACGGAGCCGAATACAAGCAAGCTTTTGATGCGATGTACCCGGATTTGGCCAAGGCATACCAACTTGTATTTGCAGAGAGCTTTTTTGAAGGATTGCAGCCAAACGGTGACCCGAACGCAGTAAGGCAATTCATGCAGTCGGACGGAATTCACCCCAACAAAGAGGGTGTGGCACGGATCGTCGCGGCACTTGGACCTTATGTGTTGGAGCTGGTCGAAGCCTCGACCAATCAGGACTGAGAAGATGCCCGGGCGATTTTTCCTGACACGGTCGATGTCCGAAATAGCCCAGGCATTGAACGTCCCTTATGATGAGGACCTACAACCACCCCGAAGGAACATTCAACCGGGACAGGAGGTGATAGTCCTGAGTGCGGACGGCCTGACGCCCATGCGTTGGGGGATGATCCCGGTCGGGCGTGTCAACGCTCGCGGTCGACCCGTGATGGAAACCATAGTCAACGCAAGATCTGAAACCGTCTTTGACAAGGCCGCATACGAAGGCGTTGGCCGGGCCGTTGTGCCGGTGGACGGGTGGTACGAGTGGACCGGCAAAAAACGTCACAAAACTGCGTGGCGTATTGCTTCGGCAGATGGCGCAACTTTGTTCTTTGCGGCTATTACCGACAGTTGGCAGGCCCCAGGTGGCCTGCGTGTTGATCAGTTTGCGGCAGTGACTTGCGTACCCAATGCTGATCTGGAGCCGGTACACCACCGAATGGGTGTCCTGCTGGATCCTGCCGATATTCAGACATGGCTTAATGGCTCAGAAAGTGACGCTAAGGCTTTGGCGCGACCTTGGCCGGACGGGTTATTGCGGATTGAAGAAGCGACGGACGTCGATTGGTCCGCGCCGTAACATTCTCAGACCACGGTAACCACAGTTCCAACCGGTACACGCTCATATAAATCGATGACATGCGAGTTTAGCATGCGGATACACCCGTTCGAGGCCGCACGCCCGATAGTTTGCGGCTGGGTCGTTCCGTGGATGCGGAAATACGTATCGACACCATTTTGAAACAGATAGAGCGCGCGCGCGCCCAGCGGATTATCCCCACCACCCGGCTGGACATAATCATTGTCCTTGAATCTAGCATAGGTGGTCGGTTCGCGTTCGATCATTTCGTCGGTGGGGCGCCATGTCGGCCATTCTTTCTTGACATCGATGGTGGCCGTACCGGTGAATTCCAGTCCCGCTTTGCCGACGCCGCACCCATAGCGGATCGCCTTGCGCGGTTCGGTGATCAGGTACAGGTAAAACGATCGCGGAGCGACCAGAAGCTGCCCCGGAAGAAACTGCTTCTTGACCCGAACGAACTGCGGCGTGGGATCGTATTCAACGGCTTTTTTCTTGGCCGAAGCAAGGCCGGGCGTCAGGCCAGCGGCTGCAGATGCTGCAAGGAAAGTGCGACGTGTGAACATATTGGTTCTCTTCAGGACAACAGGAAAAATTGTAAACCAGTGTCGGAATGATAACCGATCTGGTCAATCATCTGCCAAGAGTAACCGTATTGTGATGTAATCGCAGGGACACACTTATGTTGCAGTTTTGCCCCGCGTGATGCGAAAAGGGCAGAGTTAACCTCTGCCCTTCTGCGGCCTTAGGCCAGTGCGATGTCGTCGGCGCTTTCGCGGCCGTCACGACCCGAGCGCAGCTCGTACGTGACTTTCTGGTTGTCGGCCAGACCGGTCAGGCCGGAACGCTCGACAGCCGAGATGTGTACGAAGATGTCTTTGCCGCCATCTTCAGGTGCGATAAAGCCGTAGCCTTTGGTGGTGTTGAACCATTTCACGGTGCCTGCGGGCATATCCGTTGTCTCCTAATTGGTGCTGCCCACGGAGTTGCGGCAGCCCGGCGTCGTCGTCTGTATCGATAGACTGAGCGCCGGAATCGGAGACAGTGGGTCGAAATAGAAAAACGTAAGCGCCATTGATATGGCATTGGGGAGGGCCTGTGGCAAGGGTGGATTACGACAGTGGCTACTAACTGCTTAGAAAACTGATGGTATCGCCGCTTGCCAAAAGTCTCGGCCCTGGATCTGGGCAATGCCCAAAAGAAGCCCCAAACCGATCAGCAGCAAAGAAGTGTCGTAACGTCATATTCGAGGCAGCAGCGTGAGCTTTAGATCGCAAGGCTGCATCACGAAATGACTTTTTGACGGGCTTTTCAAAAATGACGCGAAACGCGGTTTTCTTCCCCGTTGGCGCGCGATCTTTCCTTCATATGTACGCCGCACCGCTGCGGGTGGCCACTCACGGAAATACGGTCCTTGAGCCGACCTCCACCGCACGCTCGGATCGGCCCGCAGCGGAACATTAAAACGAATACTCAGTTTCTAACAAAAAGAGAAATCCGATACGCAAGGTGAAAGACATGCTTTTTAAGTCGATCTTTAACAGTATTTTCAAATCAGGCGAGTTGGCAAATTCGGTGCCAAACGAGCACGCTGAGAAAACGCAAACAGCATTTTCTCGATCAGTAAACAAAGAAGAACTGACTGTGCTTTTTGGGGACGTTCTAAGTGAGGAACATGCTCAGAGTGGAGAAAACCAAAGGACGGACGGTCTGTCGCAAAAGTAACTGATATCCGCAAGCTATTGTAAGTACAGCTCGGTTATGCACAGACAAGGTGCTTTGGTTTGTGCGACGCTAAATTTTGATCGGGTTTTTGAAGCTCAAAAACGGTCTGTATAAACAAAGAAAGGTAGCTGCTCATACCGATCAAAGCGTATTCCCAATATCACCGAAACCATTCGCTCCAAACAGTCTATTTCAGGCCCGCAACCATATCCATTGGTTGCGGGCCTGAAGCAGAGTTTCTACCGCGCAAACTTCTTGTGCTTCAATCGTTTGGGCTCCAGTGCATCTGGGCCCAGGCGGCGCTTTTTGTCCTCTTCGTAATCCTCGAAGTTGCCCTCAAACCATTCCACGTGCGCATCTCCCTCAAACGCCAGAATATGCGTGCAAATCCGGTCAAGGAAGAAGCGGTCGTGCGAGATTACGACGGCGCAGCCGGCGAAATCGACGAGGGCGTCTTCCAGCGCGCGCAGGGTCTCGACGTCGAGGTCGTTGGTCGGTTCGTCGAGCAGCAGCACGTTGCCACCCTCTTTTAGCAGACGGGCCATGTGGACGCGGTTGCGCTCACCGCCGGATAGCAGCGACACCTTTTTCTGCTGATCTCCGCCCTTGAAGTTGAAGGACGAGCAATAGGCGCGGGAATTGACCTGCGCGTCGCCCAGTTGGATGATCTCGGCGCCGCCGGTGATCGCCTCCCACACGGTGTCGTTGTCTTTCAGGTCGTCGCGGGACTGGTCGACATAGGACAGTTCAACCGTGTCGCCCAGTGTAATGGTGCCAGCGTCGGGCTGTTCCTGACCGGTGAGCATCTTGAACAGGGTCGATTTACCCGCGCCGTTGGGGCCGATGACACCGACAATGCCGCCGGGGGGCAGGGCGAAATCTAGCCCTTCGATCAGTTGCTTGTCGCCCATGTGCTTGGACAGACCCTCGACCTCGATCACCTTGCCGCCAAGGCGCTGGCCGTTGGGGATGACGATCTGGGCGCGGGTCAGCTTTTCGCGCTCGGACTGTTCGGCCAGCTCGTTATAGGCGTTGATCCGGGCCTTGGATTTGGCCTGACGGGCCTTCTGGCCCTGACGCATCCATTCCAATTCACGCTGCAGGGTCTTCTGCTTGGACTTGTCCTCGCGGGCTTCCTGCTCCAGCCGTTTGGCTTTTTGTTCCAGCCATGCGGAGTAGTTGCCCTCGTAAGGAATGCCGCGGCCGCGGTCAAGTTCGAGGATCCAGCCGGTAATGTCGTCCAGGAAATACCGGTCGTGGGTGACTATCAGGATGGTGCCCTTGTAGTCGATCAGGTGTTGTTGCAGCCAGGCGATGGTCTCGGCGTCCAGATGGTTGGTCGGTTCGTCGAGCAGCAGCATATCGGGCGCTTCCAGCAGCAGCTTGCACAGCGCCACGCGGCGTTTCTCACCACCCGAGAGGTTGGCGATGTTGGCATCATCCGGCGGGCAGCGCAGCGCCTCCATCGAGACGTCGATCTGGCTGTCGAGGTCCCAGAGGTTCTCGGCGTCGATCGCGTCCTGCAGGGTGGTCATTTCCTCCATCAGTTCGTCCGAGTAGTTCTCGGCGATCTCCATGGCAATCTCGTTGAACCGGTCGACCTTGGCCTTTTTCGCGGCGACGCCCAGCATGACGTTCTCGCGGACGGTGAGCGTTTCATCCAGCTGCGGTTCCTGCGGCAGGTAGCCGACCTTGGCGCCTTCGGCGGCCCAAGCCTCACCCGAGAAATCTGTATCCAGGCCCGCCATGATTTTCATCAGCGTCGACTTACCCGCGCCGTTGACGCCGACAACACCGATTTTTACGCCGGGGAGAAAGCTCAGGTGGATGTTTTCAAAGCACTTCTTGCCACCGGGGTAGGTCTTGGAGACACCCTGCATGTGGTAGACATATTGATAGGCGGCCATGTCGCGTCCTCTGGGTCGGGGAAATTGGGTTGAAACGCTTGATATCCAAGCGGGGCGGGCGGGGCAAGCTGGTGGTTTCGTGATTTTGCTTAGACCACGTGCGGGCTAGAGTGGCTTCGGTTTGAGAGGCGGATGAGATGTCAGAACTTGCGGAATTGATTGCTGGGTGGGCAAAGCCCGGTCGGGTCGATTGGATCGGAGTGCGTCCAGCCCGGCGGACGGAGATCGTCACTTTGGGCGACGCTATGATTTCAGCCGATGGATTGGGCGGAGATCGCAGTCGAGCGGGCAAGAGGGCGGTGACGCTGATCCAGCAGGAGCATTTGGCAGCGATTGGTTCGTACCTTGGGCAAGGGCCGATCGCACCGGACGTGCTTAGGCGCAATCTGGTGGTCTCTGGGATCAATCTGGCCGCACTAAAGAGTCGTGAGGTGCAGGTAGGTGAGGCGGTCCTGCGCGTTGCGGTGATCTGTGCGCCCTGCAGTCGGATGGAGGAAGCGCTTGGCAAAGGGGGCTATTCTGCCGTGCGTGGGCATGGCGGCTGGTGTGCGGAAGTGGTGCGCCCTGGACGCGTTCGGGTGGGCGATACGGTGCAACCGATTGATTGACAAGCTGCTTCAGTTCTGAACATCAGCTAAGAATGTTGCGCAGCCAGATACCTTATGCACGGCCCGGACAGGTCATTGGGCTTTTCGGAGGGTCCTTTGATCCTCCGCATCAGGGTCACGTGCATGTGACGCTTGAGGCGATGAAGGCTTTTGGGCTGGATCGGGTGTGGTGGCTGGTGTCTCCGGGCAACCCTTTGAAGGTACAGGGGCCTGCGCCTCTGACGCGGCGGATGGCTGCTTCGCGGGCGTTGATGCAGCACCCGCGGGTCGAGGTGACGGATATCGAGGCGCTGACCGGAACGCGGGCGACAGCGGATACGCTGGCCGAACTGCGGCGCTTGTATCCCAAAGTAAAGTTTGTCTGGATCATGGGCGCGGACAATCTGGCGCAGTTCCATAAGTGGAAAGACTGGCGGCGGATCATGGACAGCGTGCCGGTGGGCGTGATCGCGCGGCCGGGCGACCGGATTTCCGCGCGGATGTCCCCTGCGGCACGTCTCTATGCCAGATACCGAATAGATGGGCAGGCGCGGCGCCTGTTAGGGCGCGTTGAAGCGCCTGCATGGTGTTTCGTGAACGTTCCGATGGTCGAAGTCAGCTCGAGCCAAATCCGGGAGCGGGGTGGCTGGGGCGCTGAGGTGTTGCCGGAATAGCCACATGCACGCATAATCCATATCAGTGGTTGTGCGTATTTAATCTGTGAGATTTTATTCGACTTATGACTGATCGATTTTCTCGAAGAGGATTTTTGGCAGGGCTGGGAGCGGCTTTGATCCCCTCTGCGGTGTTGGCCGAAGCGCCTGTGGCCTCGTTGCGGCCGCAATTGCGCGGCGACGTGCCGACTGGAGTCGAGAGGCTTGTCCAGGCTGCGGGCCTGCGTGGAGAGGTGGTGTTCGCGGTGGCGGACGCAACAACTGGTACCCAGCTGGAGGAGTTCAGTGGTGATCAGGGGTTGCCGCCAGCAAGTGTAGCCAAGGCGTTGACGGCTCTTTATGCGTTAGATGTTCTGGGATCGGACTATCGGTTCGAGACCGCCCTGATGGCGGACGGGCCGATTGAAAACGGTATCCTGAAAGGTGACCTGATCCTGGTGGGCGGCGGCGATCCGTTGCTGGATACGGATGCACTGGCCACTATGGCGGCTAACCTGCGTGAGGCTGGAATTTCCGAGGTTCGGGGCGCATTCAAGGTTTATGAGGGTGCGTTGCCCTATGTGTTCAGCATCGACCCGGGGCAGCCGGATCATCTGGGGTATAGTCCATCCATCAGCGGCATATCGCTGAACTTCAACCGGGTCCATTTTGAATGGAAGCGCGACGGCGCGCGTTATGACGTGTCTATGGATGCGCGAAGTGCGCGATACAACCCTTCGGTCGATATGGCTTCTATGAGGATTGAAAGCCGAAAAGTACCGATTTACACCTACGAATCCAGTGCAAGGCAGGACCGATGGACCGTGGCAAAAGGTGCGCTTGGCGCAGGTGGGGCACGTTGGCTGCCTGTGCGCAAGCCCGCACTTTATGCGGGGGATGTGTTTAAGACGTTGGCACGCGCGAATGGTATCCAGTTGGGGCGCGTACAGATCACGCGAGAGGTGCCAAAGGGAACGCTACTTGTAGTGCATCAAAGCGACCCGCTGGATAGTATTCTGCGCGGCATGTTGAAGTATTCTACCAACCTGACGGCTGAGATGGTCGGTATGGCGGCCTCGCAAGCGCGCGGAGCAAAATTGCAAACACTTGCGGATTCGGCGGCCGAAATGAACCGTTGGGCGACCGAGACATACGGTGTGACTGGGATCGCCATGGTGGATCACTCGGGCCTGGGCGATGCGTCCCGAATGGCACCGGGAGATTTGGTGAAAGCTCTGGTTGCTGCGAAACAGGCGGGCGCATTGCAACCTTTGCTGAAAAAATTCACTCTCGCGGACAGTCAGGGACGGCCCGTCAAAGACCACCCGATCAAGGTTGATGCCAAAACCGGTACGTTGAACTTTGTTTCCGGCCTTGGCGGTTTCATCACAACGCCGGGCGGGTCCGAGCTGGCCTTTGCCATTTTCACTGCAGATGTCGACCATCGCGCCACGATTCCGCGCGCGCAACGTGAACGACCGCAAGGCGCGCGTAGCTGGAACAATCGCTCGCGCAAATTGCAACGTGCGTTGATCGAGCGCTGGGGCTCACTGGCCGGAAGTTGAGATCAGGTGGTGTGACGAGCCCGCGCGCCGCGTTCGATCGCGGCGGCATGCAGGCGATCAATGTTCAACTCATAGCGGATTTCTTCAAGCAGCCGAAGTTCGGATTCCGCCAAAGACCCGTCAGCAGCGGCCACGTCACAGGCCAGTGCATAGGCGGTTTCGTTTAGCCGTTCGGGCAGGTTGTCGCGGATCAGGCCGAACAGCGCATCCAGCCCGTCTTCTTGTTCAAACAGGTCAAACACGGTTTGCGAAACACGGCGGGTGCGGTCGATATCATACTCCGCAAAAACCGGCAGCATGTTGACCGCGCCTTCGATCTTGACCAGCTCAGCTGTACGGATGGTTTCATCAGACGCAGAGATCGCAACCATGATCGCAACAAGGCAATCCTGAGGGGACATCGGGTGGGGTACTTGTTCAGTCATGGTGTCGTCCTGATTAGGCTTTCTGCATCAGCACGATAGGTGGGCAACCGTGCAGGTTCAACGGGTTTCGTATCGCCTAAGCTAGAGAATGGGCAAAGGACCGCGGGTTTTGTTCTGTCGCAGCACGAAGTTGCTGCGCGTGTCACGCACAAGCCCAGATTTCAAAAGCCGCTGCATAATAAAGTGCTCAAGTTCCTCTGGGGTTTTGGCGTAGACTTTCAGAATGAAATCATGATCTCCGGTGATCGACGCACACTCAACAATCTGAGGTTCGGTTTCGATCAGGCGCAGGAACGCGTTTATGCTGTCCTCTTGATGTTCGCGCAGAGCCACGTGGACGTAGGCGATGGCGTTCAGCCCAACGGATTTGGCGCGCACCTGCGCTGTGTAGCCAGAGATTATATCAGTGGCCTCAAGGTCACGCACACGCCGCCAACATTGCGACGCGGATAGCCCTGTGCGATCCGCAAGGTCCTGCATGGACTGGCGGCCGTCCATTTGAAGCTCTTGCAAAATGGCGATGTCGGCGGGTTGAAGCGTTTGTTTCATGAATTGTCACTCTATGATGCGTATTTGCCAAATTTTTCACATTTACCTGCTATTTTAAACCAAATTCCTCAACTCACGGGGGTAAACTTTTCACATGGAGGAAGAGTGATGCCCAAATCGACCAAATATGTCGCCAAGATCGCCGATGCGCGCGGCCATATCGCGTACACGCCAGAAGAGGATGCGGTTTGGGCCGACCTTTATGCAGCCCAAGAGGAAAATGTTAAGCGATATATGGCGCGGGACTATCTCGACGGGTTAAAAAGACTGGACTTACCAAAAACCACTGTGCCGTCCTGTGCCGATATCTCTGAACGGCTTTTGGATATGACAGGGTGGCGCGTTCAGCCGGTTCCAGCGCTGATCGGGTTTAAGACTTTTTTTGGCATGTTGGCGGACCGGGTTTTTCCCGCGGCATCCTTTATCCGGTCGCGCGAGGATTTCGACTATATCGAAGAACCTGACATTTTTCATGAGATTTTCGGCCATACACCTCTGCTGAGCGATCCCCGCTTTGCAGCCTTTAGCCACGCCATAGGAAAAGCCGGGGTTCAGGCTGGTGAGAAAGATTACTCTTGGCTCATCCGACTATATTGGTTCTCGATCGAGTTCGGGTTGCGCCTTCAGGATGGCAGCATCAAGGCGCTTGGATCCGGACTTGCGTCTTCGCCGACCGAGCTTGTCTATGCTGTCGAGAGTGACATCCCCGACCGGGACCGGTTCGATGTCATGACGATTCTGCGTACCCCCTATCGGATCGACATGCACCAGATGGGCTATTTTGTGCTAGACTCGCCCGAGGAGTTGTTCGCAGCCGCCGAACGTGACCTGTTGGCGGATGTGCGCAGGGCACAGACCCTAGGGTTGCTGCCGAACAAGTTTCCGGAAAAAGTAACCGCAGCGGAGTGAACGGATCATGTCATTAACAGGAGAAACCTGCAGCCTTTCGGACCGTACCTGTGTTCCTTGTTCCGGCGGCATCCCGGCTTTAACGCGCGATGAGGCTAACAACCACATGGCCGAGCTTTCCGATAATTGGCAGTTGGATGCAGGTGCAAAGATGCTGAGCAGGCATTTCAAGTTCAAGGGTTTTGCCAAAGCAACCTATCTAGCAAATCTCTGCGCGTGGCTGGCTGATCAGCAAGGACATCATCCTGACGTCAGCTTCGGGTGGGGTTACGTGGAAGTCAAACTAACGACCCACGAAATAGATGGTCTGAGTGAGAACGATTTTATCTGGGCTGCGAAACTGGATCAGTTGACCGCTTAAATCGGCCTTTCCATCAGGAAAAACAGCGCGCTTTATTGACTCATGCTGCACCGGCACAATAGGAGGGGTCGGTCGGTTGCATGGGGCGACCGGCACTGTTTTTCCCGATGGAGCAAATCTGATGTCTGAACTGCGTGAAACCGCAATGTCGTCCAAGGCCTGGCCTTTCGAAGAGGCGCGCCGGTTGCTCAAACGCTATCAGAAAGGTGCTCCGGAAAAGGGATACGTGCTGTTTGAAACGGGTTATGGCCCTTCGGGTCTGCCGCATATCGGTACGTTTGGCGAGGTTGCGCGGACCACGATGGTCAAACGTGCATTCGAGGCGCTGTCGGACATCCCGACGAAACTGATCTGTTTCTCGGATGATTTGGACGGCATGCGCAAGGTGCCAACCAATGTGCCAAACCCCGAGATTCTGGAACAGCACTTGCAGCGTCCGTTGACTTCTGTGCCGGATCCGTTTGGTACGCATGACAGCTTTGGTGAACATAATAACGCGATGCTGCGGAGGTTCCTTGATACCTTTGGATTCGAGTATGAGTTCTATTCGGCCAAGGAATTCTACGAATCCGGTCAGTTTGACGAGATACTGAAACGCGCGGTTGAGCGTTACGACGAGATCATGGCGATCATGCTCAAAAGCCTGCGCGATGAGCGTAAGCAGACCTATTCTATATTCCTGCCACTGCATCCTGAAAGTGGGCGGGTGATGTATGTTCCGATGAAAAAGGTCTGTGCAGAAACCTACACCGTGACCTTTGACGATGAGACTGGCAAGGAATGGACCGTTCCGGTCACAGGCGGCCACGTCAAGCTGCAGTGGAAGCCGGATTTCGGCGCGCGCTGGGCTGCCTTGGGTGTCGATTTTGAGATGTACGGCAAGGAACATGCCACGAACGAAAAGATCTATGACGCGATTTGCCGTGCGTTGGGCGGGCGTGCGCCCGAACATTTCTCGTATGAGCTGTTCCTGGACGAAAACGGTCAGAAGATTTCCAAATCGTCGGGCAATGGTGTGTCGATCGACGAATGGCTGACCTATGCGCCGACCGAGTCGCTGGCATACTTCATGTATCAAAAGCCCAAGACGGCCAAGCGGATGCATTTCGATGTGATCCCCAAGGCCTACGATGAGTATCACCAGCAGCTGCGCGCCTATCCGGGGCAGGACCTGAAGGCTCAGTTGAACAACCCGGTTTGGCACATCCACGGCGGCAACGTTCCCGCGTCCACTCTGATGGTGCCCTTTGCGATGCTGCTGAACCTCGCCTCGGTTTCCGGAGCCGAGGACAAAGAAGCCCTGTGGGGTTTTATCCGCCGTTATGCGCCTGAGGCGACTGCGGAAAGCCATCCCGATCTGGATCAGGCGGCTGGTTTTGCTGTGCGTTACTTCAACGATTTCGTCAAACCGACCCGCAAACATCGTGCGCCGACCGATCAGGAACGCGAAGCCCTGGAGGCGCTGAAAGCCGCGCTTGAGGCTTATGATGGTCCGGTCGAGGACGAGGCGCTGCAATCCGTGGTTTATTCCATCGGACGCGAACGGTTCGACCCGATGCGCGGGTGGTTTACAGCACTTTATGAGGTGCTGCTGGGTGCCTCGCAAGGTCCACGTTTTGGGGGGTTCATCGCGCTTTACGGCGTGCCCGAAACCATCGCGCTGATCGAAAAAGCACTGGCCGGAGAGCTGGTCTGATTTGACCTGATACCGCGTGGGGCTACTCTTTCATCAGGAGGTGGCCCCATGCGTCGCTTATTACTTGCTGTTTCGCTCAGCGCCGGACTGGCCTCGGGCGCGTTTGCCCAAAACGCCGAGATTGAAGCAAATATTGCGGCGCAGATACAGGCCTTCAAGGCAGATGACTTTGTCACGGCCTTTACCTTTGCAAGTCCCAATATCCAGAACTTTTTCGGAACGCCCGAGAACTTCGGAGCCATGGTTCGCAATGGTTATCCCATGGTTTGGAGACCTGCGGAGGTCCGGTTTCTCGAGTTGCGAGAGGTTGCTGGCGCATTGTGGCAGAAGGTCATGATCACGGATGGCAATGGACAAGTGCACGTTTTGGATTATCAGATGGTCCAGCAGGAAAACGGCTGGAAGATCAACGGCGTGCAACTTCTGGGAAACTCAGATCCGGCCGCTTGATGCAATACCACCGTCACGGTGATATGAGCGGCGGTTAATCCCTATTCGGTACTCAGACTTTTGCGTTCGGGCAGCCCCGGACACTGGGTTTGTGCGCGCGGCGACCTGCTGCGGGCGATTGGGAAAGGGATTTCTATGAATAAGGCAATCACCGACGGTATCGTCTTCATGCCGCCTGCTTTCGCGAATGGTCTGAGCGTCTGGTCCAGAGGCGACGGGACACCGGGTTCGCCAACCTATAACGGGGCACCTAATGGGGCATTCGTTCCGGCAGACCCGGATTTCGGCGGCTGTTTGGAAATCCTGAAAGTGCAGGCAACGCAACAGCTTCGCTATATGGGACAGACGCCCCTGATCCCGGGATGCTATTTGCAAATCAAGGCGCGGGTCAAAGCGATCAGTGGCCCCTTGCCGCAGGTTCGAATTGCGGCTTGGGCGGGCGGGGCCGGAGACCAGCAGGTAACCGGTGTGGTTGATCAGGGGCCGGTTACGCAGCTTTCCGGTTATGGCACCGTGCATGAAATTTCGGCCATCGTTGGCAATGGCAAACGCTCTGGTGTTGATATGCCTTGGGGCGTCGCGGCACTTTATGGGCACTTTGGTTTGAACATTGACGGAGCAAACGGTTCGGTCATTCGGGTTGATGATATCGAGATCACCGATGTCACCAGTATTTTTCTGCGCGAGATGATCAGCACTGTCGATGTGCGCGACTATGGTGCAATCGGCGACGGTGTCACTGACGATTCCGTGGCGTTCGAAGCAGCGGATCAGGCCGCTGGTGGCCGCCGAATTTATGTTCCGAAAGGGACGTATTTGCTGGCGCAGAATACTTCGATGTCGTCCGAGATGGATTTTGAAGGCACCATTATCATGCCTGACGACAAGATGTTGCTGCTGACCAAGAATTTCGACCTTCCGGCTTATATCGCAGCATTCGGGGACGAAGAGCTGGCGTTCAAAAAGGCGTTTCAGGCGCTACTGAACAATTCTGACCATGAGTCGCTTGATATGGGCGGGCGTAAAATTTCGGTGACGGCGCCGATCAACATGGCGGCCGCGGTTCCGAACCGTCAGGGCGGTTTTTCGACCCGTCGCGTCATCCGCAATGGGCAGTTCGACGTCAAGAGCAGTTCGGCCTGGGATACCGAGACATTCACGTCGGTTGCAACGTACAACCCGGCGGATTCGACCAAACTGACCAATGTTGAAAACATCGCCAACATTCCGGTTGGCGCATTGGTACAGGGCAGTGGCGTCGGCCGGGAAATCTATGTGCGCTCAAAGGATGTCGGTGCCGGAGAGATTACACTGAACGACCCAATCTATGATGCAGCGGGCACGCAGGTATTCACGTTCCAATCGTTCAAATACCTTCTTGATTTCAGTGGCTTCAGTACGTTGCGAAAATTTGGCATGGAAGAGATCGAATTCCAGTGCAACGGTCGCAGCAGTGCGATCCGACTTGCGCCGTCCGGCAGTACCTTCGCGGTTACGAATTGCTTTATAAGCCGGCCTAAAGACCGCGGCATCACTTCGCACGGGACCGGGTGTCAGGGGATGCTGATCGACAATTGCCAGTTCCTGTCGACCGAAGAATCCTTCAACGTGTCCGACCGCAAATCCATCGCGTTGAATGCTAACGCAAACGATATCAAGCTGCGCCACAATCGCGCTGTGCGGTTCCTGCATTTTGCGGTGTTGGCTGGAACCAACAACTTGGTTCTGGGCAACCATTTTTTCCAGGGCGACAGTATCCCACAAGGTATTCGCAGTGCCGGGCTGATCATGATCGGAACTTATAACAGTTCGACCATTTCCGAGAACTACGTCGACAACTGCTTTGTCGAGTGGACCAATGAGAGGGATTCGAACCCTGTTTACACCAGCGGGTACTCTTTCAGTTCGATGACCATCTCGGACAACATCTTTTATGCAAGCGAAGTTGCGCCATGGTTCAGTCAGATCGTCATCCGCCCGCATGGGGCCGGGCATTACCTGAACGGAGTGGTCGTGACCGGAAACAAGTTCCGTTCAAGCAGCGGCCGCATTGACCGGTCCGACCGTGTCGACACCAGTTTTGCCGATCTTAACCATTCCGCGCACCTGAACGTGATTTTCGAAGACAACACGTTCAACGGCATCAATGCTAAGGTGGAAAACCCGCTACGTGTCCGAAGCTCTGAGCAATCGGCGTCGTCGGTTTGGACTATTCCTTCGGACAGCCGGTTGCCCTTTGGTGGCAAAGCGCGTGGGTGCGATGCGGTCACGGTGTTGGGGCCGCTCAGAAATGCGGGCGGGCAGATCGTTCACGCCACGCCTTATGTCGAGTTGGAACAGGGCGCAAATCAGGACACTATCCAGTTGCGCTGGCCATTGCCCGTAAGCGGATCGGTGTCGGCCATCATGCGTGTGGAATACTAATCGGCACCCATCACGGGCGTTTTAGAATGTATTCCAGATAGCCAGCCTGATGCCCGTATTTTTGCGGGCATCGTTACGCTCCAGGCCCAGAACCCATGTGGTGGGGCTGTTCGGTGTACGTATCATGACCGAAGGCCTGATCCGCCAGTGTAGGGGGCGGTCGCTTTGATACGCGGTTTCGATCTGTAGTAGGGGGCTCACTAAACGTGGGGACGACATGCCTGCAGTCAGGTCCAGCTTGCGATAGACCGCATCATGCGTTCGAAATTCCAATGCGGCATCAATGGCAAACCAGCCATTGCCCCAGCCTGTTTGAAATCCTTGCCCATACGACAATGTGGCTTTGTACACCGCCCAAGTGCGCATCTGGCGATGGTGGGCGCCGATTGCAATTTCAGCTGCAAGACGCCCTGCGTTGTCGAAATTGGCGACGGGCAGACGCGCAAATACCAGAGCGTGTCCAAATAAATCACGGTGTTCTTCGACGTCCAGACCAAGCGTTAGCTTTTCGCGCAATCCGTACTCGGCGTAAAACGACCCTTTGTAATCGTATCCGTAATCCGGTTCCTTAAACGCCGTTACAGCGGTAGAAACAAAAGCCGTACCCTTGTCCCGCAACCAAGCACCCGACCAGGCTGGTGAGGCTGCCAACAACAAGATGAAAAAGATTGAAACCCGCCGCATCGGCGTAGCATCCGCCAGCATGGTTAACGGATCGTTAGGATTTCGTCTGATTTTCGCAGGAACTCTATGCCGCTGAAAAGCAAAGGAAACACAAGACCTTTTCAAAACTATGCTAAGTTTGAAAAAGACAAAGGAGAATCCAGATGCCGAAGATTGCCAAAGACACCAGCGTCCAGACAGTTATCACGACCTTTGAAATGACCCCCGGCACTTGCCAGGACCTGCTGGAAGCTTTGACGGAAGCCTACTCGGAATTTATCTCGAAGCAGCCCGGATTTGTTGCCGCGGGATTGCATGTGAATGACGCACAGACGCGGATCGCCAACTATTCACAATGGGAACGCCGCGAGGATTTTCTGGCAATGCTGCGCACAACAGAAATGCGAAACCGCAATCGGCAGATTAACGAGCTGTGCAAAAGTTTTGAGCCCGTGATGTACGACGTGGCCGAGACATTTGGTGGAGCGTGATCTGAATCAATGCCTAACTGCCTGAGATGGTGCAGGATTCAAGCGTGAAAACGGAGGTGCGCGTCATGTATCACAACATTCTTGTCCCCATTTCCTTTGATGCCGAACGGGATATCTCAGGGCCATTGAAACTGGCCGAAATACTGGCGACGCCGGATGCGCAGGTCACGCTGCTGCACGTGGTTGAGCATATTCCGAACTATGCCATATCCTACATGCCGCCTGAGTATCTGACCGAGGCACGTAAGGCGTTGCAGATGGAACTGGACACACTCGCAGAGAAACTGCCCAACGCCAAAGGCGTTCTGGTCGAGGGGCATTCCGGCCGGACGATCCTTGACTGGGCGGATGAGCATAAACCGGACCTCATTATCATGGCGTCTCATCGCCCGGGGATGCAGGATCTATTGCTGGGTTCTACGGCCAATCATGTGGTACGCCATGCGGCCTGTGCCGTTCACGTAGTGCGCTGATCGGGCCAGATGTCAGTTGGGGCAACGCGCCATGCTTTGCCAAATCCGCCGTTTAGAACGGCGTCAGAAACGGTGAACGTTACGAACCCGAAATCGGTAAAGTCCACATACAGCTTGGCCTTGGGTCGTAGGCCCAGATACCGTGCGCGCAACGCGTCGTGTTCTTCTGTCCCTCTGGCGATGAAATTCGCCGCGGCATGCAGCGTCAATCTTGGATGCGTCAGCGGATCGCCCAAATCCCCGGGTTCTCCGACCAATAGGGCGCAAGCGGAATTGGCAACCAGCGCCCGTGTGTGGTCGGCCAGGGTTGAGATCAACGTGACCGGTCGCCCCAGATCATCCGTTGCAAGGGCCACGCGCGAAACCGAAGGCAGCGCCGTATCGGGGCGCAACACGGCCAGCGCGCCGAAATTTGCGTGTTCGATCAGGTCACGGGCCATTTGACAGGCGTTTTCATCAACCGGGCGGTACGGGTTGGCGTTGGTCATCGGTATTTTCGGCCTTGAGAGTGAATAACGGCACAACAATATCCGCATCTCGACCTGCGCGCGAGCGCGGCTTTCAGGTCTCGGTTTTGCCACAAATTCGGTTTAGGTCTCGGGTATGACGCTCAATGAATCCGAGCAGAGCTCGAACAAGAAAAGCCCAAGAGCAGCAGCGCGACATCGGCGCGCAGATGCGACGCGCAGACGCGCGCTTTCGCCTTTTCGCATCATTCTTATGGTCCTCATGTTGCCAGCCACCACTGCGGCCATCGCGGTTGGTGTCTTTTTGCGAACATCCGAATTCGAAGGTCCTGATGCCCTATTGCACCTGGTGGCGTTGGCGGGTTGTGAAAGGGCCGAAGCTTTGGTGCCGGGACCGTACCGTGATGGTGAGCCGGGATATCATGCGCGCAACGATGCGAATGGCGATGGTGTGGCCTGTGGGGCGGCGGTTCCTAAGTATACCGCGCCTCAATCAACTGCGGCGCCTCAATCGGTTGAAGCCCCGCAGCAACGCCAGGTGGGTACCGCCAAGTTCGTCCGGCCCTGATCAGAGAATCTCCCTGACTGTGCTATACTGCGCGTGACGCGTCGCTTTGGCCGTCATTGGGGGATTTCGCCCTGAAAGGGAGGAAAGTTATGTTTGCACGTATTACTCAATTCAAAATGAAGCCCGGCATGCGGGATGCGGCCGAGGCCAAGATGAATGAATTGAAAGACCAGATTATGGGCATGGAAGGCATGCACAGCTTTACAAATGTCATGAACGAAGACGGCACCGGATTCGTTGTCGCAGTTGTCCAAAGCGAGGAAACATCAAACGCAAACGCGTCCAAAGTGGCCAAGCTTTGGGGGCATTTTGCCGAGTTTCTGGAAGGCCCGCCATCGCCAGCAGGGTACGACGTGGTGGTTCACTGGGACAAAGGGTAGGACCCCACCCAGCGCTTGCCAAATCCCGGCCAATCGCCAAAATTCAGGCGATGACACGCGATGAATTCAACAGTTTTTGCGCCCATCTCAAAGCCACCAGCCATGTGGTTCAATGGGGCAATGCGGATGTGTGGAAAGTGGGCGGTAAGGTTTTTGCGCTCTGTGGCTGGAACGATGGCAAGGATGCCTTCACCTTCAAGACCACCGATCTGGCTTTCGAGGTGCTGAGTGATGAGCCCGGTATTCGCCCAGCGCCCTATCTGGCGTCCCGCGGGATGAAATGGCTGCAGGTCTACGACGAACGCGGGATGAGCGATGCCTCACTACGCGAGCATATCGTGACGTCTTATGAGATGGTTTTGGCAAAGCTGACCAAGAAGGTTCGAGCCGAGTTGGGCGTCTAACTCTTCATCGCACTCAGCAATTCCAAAAGCTGTTTTCGGTCATCATCGTCGGCGTAGTCGCCGGTTGCCAGACGTTCAGCAATCCGCAGGCGCAGGCGTTCCTGTTGGGTACGCACCTCTTCTCCGGCCGTCTCTGCGAGGGTTTTCATGATTACCGCGACCGCCTGCTGGCGCTTGGTGGTGGGGTTGGCGATGTAGTCGACAAGGCTCTGCTGACCGGAATCGAGGATGTTTTCGGCAAGATCGCGCAACTGCTCACCATTAGGCAGCAGCGGCGCAGGGGCACCTTCGGGCGGCAGGATTTCGGGCACGCTGCGCGGGGTCTCGGCCAGAGCATTTGCACCGTCGACAAAGGCCTCGGTGATCATCCGGGTGATCCTGATCGCGCGCGGGTCCTTGAACAGGGCCGAGGCAATAGCCACGCCGTAATCCGTATAGACCCAAGGATTGACTCGCCGCCCGCCGCGGCCCTTGGGTTTTGAGATCACATTCTGTGATTGCAAATCGGCAACCTCGGCGTCTGTCAGCTGAAAGCGGTAACCCTCGAACAGGTCCTTGTTGCGCGAGACGGCCTGATTGAAGGCGCTGACGGATTTTCCGTAGAACTGCGCCAGATCCTCGGCCAGCACGACGCGAGCCCCGCGCACCCGGTGAATGGCGCTTTGGACTTCATGCGTACTGGGCAGGTTTTTGGTATTCGTCATTGTAACCCTTTGGAATCACAGACTGTGATTTCAAACGTGGAGCAGGGCGCGCTGGGTCGCAAGTTTGAATTACGGGCGCGGCACAGAAGCCCGGCTGAATTTATCAGATCAAATACCTGATAAATTCTATCAACTATATGTTTTTATTGGACTTTTTATTGACACTGGATCGACAATTCTTATATCCAGTCCGTAACGAATTCACAGGTACCCAGCTGCAGCAAGCCATCGCAAGCCACAGCCAGTAAAAGCCAGCCTCGCGCCAGCCACAGCAAGCAAAAGCCAGCTAACGCCAGCGACAGTCAGCCCACAGCAAGCCGACGCACGCCAGAACCGGGCACCCAGTTGATTTCGTTGATTTTTCGGATAATTGATGTGGTCGAAATCTGCCGGTTCCGCGCGGCTCGGTTCAGGATAGTTGCGCTCCGGCACACTCGCGAAAGATGCGAACATGAGGTGCAGCGCCGTCCAAGGAAAATTCAGTCAGACTGTCCTGCGTATAGGCATAAGCGGTCTGATTGTACTCCAAGCCATTCAGAACATTGCCGAAGCCAGTATCTGTAACCGTAAGCGCCGCGGCGTTGGCGGACAATACATGGCGCGGCGTTGCGATTTCGACGGGGTTCGGGCCGTCAAACCGCATCGCGAACCATGGGGTCTGTGTCCAAGCTTCGGTCTTGCGAGTGATGGTCAGCGAATAAAGAGGCTGAGCCGGGTCGTAGGTCAGGAAGATCTCGGCGGTCTCAGTGTCATGTGAAAGGGTGCAGACAGAGCCGACCGTTGCCTCCCAGGCAGTTGCTGGAGTGGCCAGGATCAGAGATAACAGAACGCAACGCATCTTCGTTTACTTAGCTGCCAATCCGGCTCGGGCAAGCGTCGTTATCCCCCTCAACAAAACAAGCTGGTGTTGCACGACACAGTGTAAACGAAAGCGTTGACGGATTCTGCTGAGAGGCGCGCGAGATCCTCGGTCAGCACCACGCGGGCGCCGCGCACCCGGTGAATGGCGCTTTGTACCTCATGCGTGCTGGGCAGGGAGTTCGGGTTCGTCATGGCAACCGTTTGGAGTCACAATTTGTGATTTCAAACGTGGAGGAGAGAAAGCTACGCTGCAACCTTGAAGTGTATGGCCATCGTCAATTGAGACAGGAATTGAGCTAGTGTCAGCCGCTTGCCTTGCCCAAATAGGCAAGCCGATAGGCGAGCGCGACACCGCCGGCGCCTCCGACTACATTACCGACCGTGACCCAAAAAAGGTTGCTGATGGCGGCGCCCCAACCGAGTTTGGCACCTGCTAGTGCACCCTGAGGCAGCAGGTACATATTAGCGATCGAGTGTTCGAGACCCAACAGAACAAACGCGGCAATTGGCCAGAGTATTACCATGACCTTTCCCACGACCGATCTGGCTGCGAAGCTCAGCCAGACGGCAAGGCAGACTAAGGCGTTGCACAGAATGCCACGCATAAAGGCTTGCGTCGGAGAGAGATCAATCTTGCCATTTGCGATCGCAGCAGCAGTAGCCCCCATAGTTCCATCCAGCAAACCGCTTGCAGCGCAAGCCAGAACTAGTGCGACGGCTCCAACTAAATTCCCGAGATACACGAATCCCCAATTCCTAAACAGGTCACGCATCGAGATTTTTCGGTCCACCGCCGCTATGGTCATCAGCGCGTTTCCAGTGAACAGTTCCGCCCCACCAACGACAACAAGGATCAGGCCCAGAGAAAACACCACCCCACCAAGAAACCGGGCTGGCCCAAATCCGGAATCTACGCCGGTCATAACCATAGTATAGGCGGCCCCACCGAAGCCGATGAAGACACCTGCGAGTATTGCAAGTGTCAGCGTTTGAACGATGGAAAGATGTGCCTTTGCGACACCAGATATTTCAACCAGTTCTGCAATCTGTGCAGGTTTGTAAGCGTCTACGCCGGTTGGATTGTGAGCCTTCATGCGTCGCACACTGCCAACATATTCATGTTTCGACATTGATCCGGATCAAGGTCACGCGACGAAGTGCAGAGGTTCAGTCTAGGGCTTGTGCCAACTAAACTGCTAACTTGATCTCGACAGCCACTTTTATCCTACCGCTTCCGCCTCTTCACATTCCCACCCCGCTGGCCCGGCCGTCCAGCTGTTGAGCGCCCGCGCGATTTCACCGCGTCTTCCGAAGCTTTCTCGACCGCCCATTGGCGCGCCATGGGGTCGTCGGCGACGGCCAGATCGACCGCTTCCAGACGTTTGATCTCATCCCGGATGTTGGCGGCCTCTTCGAATTCCAGGTTCTCGGCGGCTTTGCGCATCTGCTCTCGCAACCCGTCCAGATGGGCCTCGAGGTTGGCGCCGTGCATCGGTTTGTCGATGGTGGCGGTCACGCGGTTCATGTCGACGTCACCTTCGTAAAGACCGGCCAGAACGTCTTCGACATTCTTTTTCACCGTCTCGGGTGTGATACCGTGTTCCTCGTTATAGGCGATCTGTCTGGAGCGGCGGCGGTTGGTTTCGTTAAGCGCCCGCTCCATGCTGCCGGTGATTTTGTCGGCATACATGATCACCCGGCCATCAGCGTTCCGCGCGGCGCGGCCGATGGTCTGGATCAGGGAAGTCTCAGATCGCAGGAAGCCCTCTTTATCCGCGTCCAGAATGGCGACCAGTCCGCATTCGGGGATGTCGAGCCCCTCGCGCAGCAGGTTGATGCCGATCAGCACGTCGAAGGCCCCCAGCCGCAGGTCGCGCAGGATTTCGATCCGTTCCAGCGTGTCGATGTCCGAGTGCATGTAGCGGACCTTGATGCCCTGTTCGTGCAGGTATTCGGTCAGGTCTTCGGCCATGCGTTTGGTCAGGGTGGTCACCAACGTGCGGTAGCCGTCGGCTGCAACCTTGCGTACCTCGTCCAGCAGGTCGTCGACCTGCATTGATACGGGGCGGATTTCAACCTCGGGATCCAGCAGGCCTGTGGGGCGGATCACCTGTTCAGTGAAGACACCGCCGGTCTGTTCGATCTCCCACTTGGCCGGGGTGGCAGAGACAAAGACGGATTGCGGGCGCATTGCGTCCCATTCCTCGAACTTCAGCGGGCGGTTATCCATGCAGGACGGCAGGCGGAACCCGTGTTCGGCCAGCGTGAACTTGCGCCGATAGTCGCCCCGGTACATGCCGCCGATTTGCGGAACGCTCACGTGGGATTCATCGGCGAAAACGATGGCATTGTCGGGGATGAATTCAAACAGGGTCGGGGGCGGTTCACCCGGCGCGCGCCCCGTCAGATAGCGCGAGTAGTTTTCGATCCCGTT
Source organism: Ruegeria sp. BI12 (assembly GCF_056537985.1). Classification (NCBI taxonomy): domain Bacteria; kingdom Pseudomonadati; phylum Pseudomonadota; class Alphaproteobacteria; order Rhodobacterales; family Roseobacteraceae; genus Ruegeria; species Ruegeria sp. BI12. The sequence continues at coordinate 226,753 of NZ_JBQFSL010000004.1, forward strand.
GCAGACTCCGGTGGCCTCAAGCATTTCCAGATCGAAATTTGTGCGCTGCTCCAGCCGTTGGGCTTCCAGCAGTTTGCCTTCTCCGACGAGTTGGTCCAGCCGGATGCGGAGTTCCTTTTTGATGCCGATGATCGCTTGGGTCATCGTCGGTTTCGGCGTCACGTAGTGCGAGTTCGCATAGACCCGCACCTGTTCCATCGACGCGGCGCGTTCGCCGGTCAGCGGGTCGAATTCGGTGATGGTCTCCAACTCCTCACCAAAAAATGAAAACTTCCACGCCCGGTCCTCTAGATGAGCAGGCCAGATTTCCAGTGAATCGCCCCGCACCCGGAACGAGCCGCGTTGAAACGCCTGATCGTTGCGGCGGTATTGCTGGGCAACCAGATCGGCCATCACCTGCCGCTGATCGTATTCGTTGCCGACCTTCAGGTCCTGCGTCATCGCCCCATAGGTTTCGACCGAACCGATCCCGTAAATACAGGATACCGAGGCGACGATGATTACATCGTCCCGCTCCAGCAGCGCCCGGGTCGCCGAGTGGCGCATCCGGTCGATCTGCTCGTTGATCTGCGATTCTTTCTCAATATAGGTGTCCGACCGCGCAACATAGGCCTCGGGCTGGTAATAGTCGTAGTAGGATACGAAGTATTCGACCGAGTTTTCAGGGAAGAACCCTTTGAATTCGCCATATAACTGCGCCGCCAGTGTCTTGTTGGGCGCAAGAATGATCGCTGGGCGCTGGGTTTCTTCGATCACCTTGGCCATCGTGAATGTCTTACCGGTGCCGGTTGCCCCCAACAGGACCTGATCACGCTCGCCATCGCGCACGCCCCCGGCCAGTTCCGTTATCGCCGTCGGCTGGTCGCCGGCGGGAGCGAACTCGGTATGCATTACGAACTGCTTGCCGCCCTCGAGTTTCAGGCGCGCGCGAACGTCATCTGCGGTCAGCTGTGTCTTGTCAGAATGGGCGTAGGGCATAGGAGGGCTCCGGATCAGGCCCCTACATTTGTTCTTATTTTGTCCAACTGCAAGGCCTGATCCGGTCTGAAATCTCAGTTTCAGTAATAGGCATACTGTGCATCGGGGATTTCAACCGATTGCACCTTGTCATCCAGCGCTTTCAGATTGCCGTCCAGAACGCGACCCATCACCATCTTCAGCATTGTTTGACCCAATAGCCAGCCCAACGGTCCGTATTTCATCTGGTAATCCATGCTCCAGATGACGCGTGAATTGCCGTTCGCAAGGGGTTCGATGGTGATGGCCGCATGTGCTTCTGTCAGAGGCATAGCCGGCATTTCGGACAAGCGTACGCGGTAACCTTTATTCGCCTGCCAATCCGTCACTTCTTCGACCAACGAGGTGCCGTTTTCAAAGTGGCATCGCCGTTTTGATCCAACACCATTTGATCCTGTGGTCAGCGCATCCACCGAGGTGACCTGAGGCGCGAACTCGTCAATATGCATGAACCGGCTGAGGATGACCCATAGGGCTTCGGGCTGTGCGTCGATTTTCAAGCTTTTTTCGTAGTGGATCATGTTGCTGTCCTTTTTGTGGGGTTGCACGATCAATACAGGGTGCTGATGACAGTTTTTGACATTAGTACGTGATCAGCCGCGACAATTCCGTTCTTGTCCCAGCGCACGCTCTGACGCATAAACGATCTCAGCCAAGTGAGGACGGAGAGGCGACATGCGCGCACGGATTTACAAGCCCGCCAGAAACGCAATGACTTCGGGCATGGCCAAGACCCGCAAGTGGGTTCTGGAATACGCCCCCGCGTCATCGCGTGAGGTTGATCCGCTGATGGGATGGACGTCTTCGGATGATACGCAAACTCAGGTGCGCCTGAAGTTCGATACCAAGGAAGAGGCGCTGGATTATGCCAAGGACAATGGCATCGAAGTCCAGGTCAGCGAACCGCACAAGCGCAAACCCAACCTGCGTTCGCGCGGCTATGGTGAGAATTTCGCCACTGATCGGCGCGCGCCCTGGACCCATTGAATGATCGAAATCCACGAGGCCGACCCGACCTCGGACGCGCTGCGTCCTTTGATTGATGCGCATTTTGCCCATGGTGAGGCTGCCGGGCCTGCGGAAAGTAATCATACCATGGATGCCAAGGCGCTGGCCTCAGTTGGCATCAGGTTCTGGGCCATGTTCGACGATGGGCAGCCCGTCGGCTGCGGAGCGCTAAAGTCGTTACCAGATGGAACCGTCGAGGTGAAATCTGTTCACATCGTCTCGCATGCGCGCGGGCGCGGGCTGGCGCGTCAGATGATGAACCACCTGACAAGTGAGGCCCACATTCAGGGTGCAGCGGCTTTGGTATTGGAAACCGGCGCTGATCACCTGCCGGAATATGAGGCGGCCCGAAAGCTTTATGAACGGCTTGGCTATTCTTATTGCGAACCGATCTTTGGCTATGATGCCGACCCAAACAGCGCCTTTATGCGCTTGGCTCTTGAACCCCGGAAGTAAAAACCGCAAGAAGGGCCCAGCGGTCCCGTAGCTCAACTGGATAGAGCAGCTGACTTCTAATCAGCAGGTTGAGGGTTCGAGTCCTTCCGGGATCGCCAATTACTTCAAACCTCAATGCATAGATCACCTTTTTTGGCCACCTTTTGCGGGCCGCGTTCAATGCAAATTTGGGAAGATGTTGCTTCTACGGATGCGTCGTACGCAAAATATTGCCGTCCCTACTACTATGTCGAGCGAATCTCTGCCGTTTAAAGCCTTCACGCGATTTTGGACTGCAGTTTTCACTGATCTGAACAAGTTTGACTGCAACTCGTGCGAACAATCGGAGGATGGACGATGTCGCAGGCCAGTGCGCTTGAGCGTGAAATGCTAAGTTTGATCAACGCAGAACGTACGTCGCGTGGCCTTGATCCTGTCCAACTTGAACTCCGCCTGAACGCTTCGGCTGAAGAGCATAGCCAGTGGATGCTGGGATCCGGCAATTTCTCTCATACCGGTGAGGGTGGAAGCTCGGCTACCCAGCGCATGCGCGACGCGGGTTTTGTATTGTCCGGATCATGGGCGACTGCCGAGAACATAGCCTGGCAAAGTCAGGGCGGTGAGCCGGGATTTTCAGACGATGTCGTTGATTTGCACAATGCGCTTATGAACAGCCCTGACCACCGCGCCAACATTCTAAATCCAAACTTGGCTTACATTGGTATCGGAATTGAGATTGGTTCATTTGGTGGCGTTCCTGCCGTCATTGTGACTCAGAACTTTGCCCGCACCACGGCGAGTGTCCAGTTGGACACTGGCGCGGGGTCGGATGCCGGCGGTTCCGATACGCCAGCCGATCCGATACCGGTAGTTCCCGATCCGGGCGAACCGGCAGATCCGGTTTCGACATCTTCGCAAGAGAATCTGTCATTTGGCGACGCGGATACCCTCAGAGTGACGCCGGAAGGACTGGATCAAAGTGTTATCAGCGGGTTTGGAGTGGGCAAGTCCCTCGTCATCGAAGGGGTTGAGCTTAGTCGGTCCAACATTCGCTTGACCGATAATTCGAACATTGAATTCGATGTTGATGGTGATGGCAGGGCGGATCTGACGATTTCGTTGGAAGGCGGCCAATCGGGTGGTGACTTTTTTGCCATCACCAAGGATGGAAACACCGTGGTCAGCTATGCTAAATTTCTGCCTAACCTTGCGCCCGGGGTCCGCGTCGACAGCAGCGTGATCAACGGCATCGTGAACAAATCCTTTCTCGAAGGCGATGGCGCGACGGATTTTCGGATACAGATGGTCGACCTTGGAACCGCTGACTTTAACAATGTCCTAGGCGTATATGATATTCTAAGTAACGGAGAAATTGCGAATGTGCGCCTGCTGTTCAAAAACACCAACGAAGCGAATGGCACGGTAGAGTTAAGTAATTTGGCTGACGGAAATCGCCTTGGATTCTTCATCGTTCAGAATGGTGCAGATTGGGCTAATTCCCTTTCAGACAGCGATGACTTGAATTTTGTAGCCAGCAACGGTGGCCTGGCAGACGTAGACGACGAATTTGACTTTGTTTTGACGGTAAACGGAGACTCTGCTGGCGTGACTACGTTTCACGCCGAAAAGGCTGCCTTGAATGGTGACGATCAACAACACGCGCTTTCCGGCGTTGTTTCGGGGGGCGAGTCAATGGCCATCGGCTTCGAGGACTTGACGGGAGGAGGCGACTCCGATTTCGAGGATGTCGTGTTCAACGTGACCAGGCTCGAGGATGACGCGCTTTCAATGGTTTGATTCTAACTTCCGAGCACATCCTGCTATACGCACAGAAAATCGCTGCAAGCCTTTCAAATCGACCCGCCAGGTCGGTCTAAGTAGTCGACTGACCGGACCAAAAACGAAACAAAATCGTTTTTGGTGAGTTCGATCGCCAATGCAGTGAAGTGGATGGTGGGTGATGAGAGACTCGAACTCCCGACATCTTCGGTGTAAACGAAGCGCTCTACCAACTGAGCTAATCACCCGTGACGCTGCATTTAGCCAAGCCTGCGCCCGGGTGCAAGAGGGTCCGGCAGAATTTCTTTCTCAGAGTTTGAATTGTTTGTGGCCGCCAAATCAATCCGGAGGGAAAATCGCTATGCTTTGTGATGTTGAGCCATTTCTATCGTGATCGGCATGTCGTTTTGCGTTCTGTCCAGTTGGTGATTGCAAAGGCGCTTGCGTGTTACCCGTCGCCTCAGATATCCCGAAAGTAACTGCAACTTTCCAGGCGGGAGAAAACCGATCCTGTCCCACGCGCGCCGAGTTCTGATCGCGGCCCTGGTTCTGGGTGCCTTGACGCTGGCTCCGCTTCGCGCGGGGGCCGAGGGGATTTTGGTGTTTGCGGCGGCCAGCCTCAAAACTGCGCTTGATGAGATAGCATCTGAGTTTGAGCAAGAAACCGGTCTAGGTGTGACAGTATCTTACGCTTCCTCGTCCGTTCTCGCGCGCCAGATTCAGTTGGGTGCCCCGGCCGACCTGTTCATTTCCGCCAATGTGGATTGGATGGATACGCTGCAGGATCAGGATCTTATTGACCCCGCTTCGCGCACTGACCTGCTTGGCAATGGGCTGGTTCTGGTCGTGGGGGGCGAGGGGGCTGACATCGCGGAAATGCAGCCCGAGAACGCTTTGGCCTCGGCGCTGGAAGACGGTTATTTGGCGATGGCATTGGTTGATGCCGTGCCAGCTGGAATCTATGGAAAAGCCGCATTGGAAAGTCTGGGGTTGTGGCAGGGGCTTCAGGGTCAGATCGCGCAGACAGATAACGTGCGCGCAGCCCTTGCATTGGTTGCCACGGGTGCGGTCCCGATGGGGATTGTCTACCGCTCCGATGCGCTGGTCGAGGGACGCGTTCGTGTCATCGCCGAGTTCTCCGCCGACCTGCACCCACCTATCATCTATCCGGCTGCTGTAACGGCAACTGGTGCAGAAAGCGCGCAGGTTTTTCTGAACTATCTGCAATCACAGCCCGCGCGGGTTGTTTTTGAAGAGCAGGGTTTTGCCCTGCCGAACGGATAACGGCATGGAGTGGTTGGGGCCTGCAGAGCTAGAGGCGCTAAAACTGTCGCTACGTGTGTCGTTTTGGGCAACGCTGTTGACATTGCCGTTGGGTATACTTGTTGCCTATGCGCTGGCCCGGTGGCGGTTTCCCGGCCGACAGGTTTTGAATGGGTTGGTGCATCTTCCCTTGATCCTGCCGCCAGTGGTGACGGGTTATCTGCTTCTTCTGACTTTTGGAATTCAGGGGCCGTTGGGCAAGCTGCTGGCAGAGTTCGGAATCGTCGTGGCCTTTCGCTGGACCGGTGCCGCCCTTGCAGCGGGTATTATGGCGTTTCCTCTGATGGTGCGTTCCATACGCCTGTCGATCGAAGCTGTGGACCCCAAACTGGAACAGGCCGGTGCCACATTGGGCGCATCACGCTTGTTTGTGTTTGCGACAGTGACCCTTCCGATGATTCTGCCTGGCGTTATCGCCGGGGCGATATTGGCCTTTGCCAAGGCGATGGGAGAATTCGGTGCGACGATAACCTTTGTGTCAAACATTCCTGGTCAGACACAAACCCTGCCGTCGGCTGTCTATGCCTTCCTGCAAGTTCCGGGCGGTGAGACAGCGGCAACCCGGCTGGTGGTGATCTCGATAGTGGTTGCCATGGGTGCATTGTTGTTGTCCGAGTTCATTGGGCGGCGTGTCGCTGCGCGGGTGGCCGGAACATGAACCTATCCGTTCGCCTCAAGCACGAACTACCCGACCTGAAGCTGGATCTGAGCTTTGATGCACCGGCCGGTGTGACGGTTCTGTTCGGGCGGTCCGGGTCTGGGAAAACGACCATCGTCAATGCTGTTGCCGGGCTGGTGAAGCCAATGGCAGGCCGCGTTGCCGTCGATGAGTGGGAGCTGTTTGACACCGCGCAGGGCCTCTGGTTGCCGCCTCACAAACGGCGGCTGGGGTATATCTTTCAGGAGGGACGGCTTTTTCCGCACCTCACCGTGCGCCAGAACCTGTTTTACGGAAAATGGTTCGCACCCAAGGGTGCGCGCAGCGAAGACCCGGGAAAAGTGATCGACATGCTGGGGATTGGTCACCTGTTGAACCGGCGTCCTTCCGGGCTGTCTGGTGGAGAAAAGCAGCGTGTTGCCATTGGCCGCGCACTCTTGGCAAGTCCCCGACTGATCCTGGCGGATGAGCCTTTGGCGGCGCTCGATGACGCGCGTAAGGCCGAGATTCTTCCCTATTTTGAACGGCTGCGGGATGAGGTTTCGGTGCCGATTTTGTACGTCACCCACTCGGCTGCCGAAGTTGCGCGTTTGGCGACTTCGGTCGTCGCGCTGCAAGACGGCAGGGTGCTGCGGCACGGCCCGGCCTCGGACGTATTGGCCGATCCATCGGTTGCACCGGCCGGTGTGCGGGCCGTTGGTGCCGTTCTTCAGGTCCGGGTCGTTAAACATCATTCAGATGGGCTGACCGAGTTGGATGCGGGCGGGGCGCCTCTGTTTTTGCCCCAAATCCCTCATAAAATCGCGGAAGAGCTTCGTATCCGCATCCCTGCACAAGAAATCATCTTATCCAGCAAGCGCCCCGAGGGGCTTTCGGCATTAAACGTTCTGGAAGGTACGGTCGATACGGTTCGCGCAGGCGAGGGGCCGGGGGCGATCGTATCCGTGAGGACTCCAGCCGGTTCCATTCTGGCGCGGGTCACCCGCCGTTCTGTCGAAGCGTTGGGGTTGGAACCTGGCAAACCCTGTTTTGCGGTCATCAAAACGGTCGCATTGGCTCCTCAGGACGTTGGTGGGCATCGGCGCGGGGACTAAGCCAGCGCACGGGCTTCGAATTCGCGCAGGATCAGTCGGGCCGCCCTGCCGAAACCCATCCCATCAGGGGTGGCAGTGTCGGGGAAGATGGCGGCGAGTTCCTGCAATGCGTCCGAGGACAGCGTGTATAGGGATTCCTCGCCTAGATAGAGACTTTCCGCCATTGCCCCTCGGCCGTCAATATTTCGTGGTTATCCAGCAGGATGTGAAAATACTCGACCGGGTCATCTGAAGTATCAATTGAAATACCGGGCCAGGAACAAAGGAGCTTGGCCGCAACTAGCGCTTCGTGTGCGCCGAACAATAGTTCGACCTTTGGCCCGCGGACAAGAATGCGGTGCTGCTGGGACACCAGCAGATCGCGTTCGGGCTGTCCTGTACCCAAGCTGCCCGCTTTGATCCGAACCGGTCGCATGGCGGGATTTTCCCGTAACCGTTCCGGCGACAAGGCGCTGCTTTCTACCCACCGGATCGGTTGCAGGCCGCGGTCCACGGTCATCACCTTGTCGCCAACTGTCAGGGTCTCGATCCTTTGGTCACCGCCTTCGGTCAGGATCAGTGTGCCTGCCGTAAAACAGACGCCTTCTATTGTAATGTCGACCCTGAGTGTATCGGTTACGGGGAAAATCCCCTCGTCTGGTACGGCAAGCAACCCTCGTACTCGAATGACGAAGAAATCATCCAAAAGTTCTCCGTCATCAAGGTCAGCAAAATCGTCAGGATCGACTGTGTAGACCCATTCCCCTGTGTCTTCATCTATTGTTACGTTGCCAAACTGAGGTGGCGTGGCGATCGTCCAAGTTGGATTTACTAAGAATGTATACGAAAGCACCGGGTCGGCCACCGGATTGTCCGTAACGGTGTTAGGCGGATTGCCTGTAACAAACGCTGTATCACTCCCAACAATTGAAACTATCTCAGGACTTCTCCTTACTTAGAGCCAGAGCGAATTCCTTTTTCCGATAGAGCTTCATGTGGACGTCACCTGCGCCGTCGCGTGTCCATTCCACAATGCGGTTCCGGGTCATATCACTGTCCATCCGGTTGGTGCGAACTCGTGAATGTGGAATGGACTTTTTCAAGCTATCAACGATTTGCTTGGTTTGGCCAAATGGAGCGACCAGGTCGACGATCCAACAGGACGAACCGCTTGTGTAATCCTTGTCCTTTAGGGGTTTCTCTTTAACCGCGTAGCTGTACTCAACCTAAGAGCTTAGGCCCGCGAATGTTACAAAGCCGCGTGGAAACCCATTTTGGCGAAATATGTTGTATCGTCCTAACCGGAGCGGTGTTTCAAAGGTGTAACGCACCTGACCAAGGGTTCGTTTTCGATGCGTTTCCGTCAAACCTGCCAGAAGAAACATCGCGCCGAAATCCGCGTACTTGTCGGCTGGGAAGTCAAACCAACCTTTTGGGAACGTGTTACTCAATACAAACCTCAACCAAGTACTCAGTTTGCCGGTTTTTTCACAGCAATCTTTACTCGATGCCTCGGTCCACTATGATCCTTGGAAAGTTCTGTTTCGAAACGGGAATTGTGGTTATGCGGATTGTGAAGATGGCCTTCGTGGCAATTGTTGCAGCGTCACCTGTAATTGCGCAGGGAATTGGGGTCAGGATCGGCAATTATCCGGGCTTTAAGACCACGGTCACACCCAAGGCCAATGGTGTTTATGAGGTCTCCGCCAGCGGGACCTCGGCTCCGGTCGCGTATTGGTGCGGCATAGGGGACTTTGCAATTCGCACACTCAGAACCAAAGCAACACAGCGCATCTATATTGTCCGCGCCTATGAGAAGGGCGTGCGTACGGTGCAGTTCTCACTCACCCCACCCGAAGGGGTCGATACCACGCCGGGCTACTCTATTACAGTAAAACGCGTGGGCGAGAACATGTCGGCGGGGTCCGCGCAGGGTTATTGCTGGGATAATTTTTTGGATTTTGGGTTCCGATAATTTATCAGGCCCATTTTGCCATTGGCGGAAGGCTCATCAGTACCGCATCCGGGTCATGGCCAGTTTCCAGCCCAAATTTTGTGCCCCGGTCGTAGACGAGGTTGTATTCGGCATAAAGGCCCCGATGCACCAGTTGGGTGTCCTTGTCCGGCTTATCAAAATCCTGCACACGGCGCTTTTCGACCAACGGCAGGAAAGCAGGCAAGAACGCGCGGCCGATGTCCTGTGTCAGCGCGAAATCCAAGGCCCAGTCTCCGGTGCAATAGTCATCCATAAATATCCCGCCTACGCCACGGGCGCGTTTCCGGTGGGGAATATAGAAATACTCATCGGCCCAGTCTTTCAGTCGGGGGTAGTGGCCGGGACCATGCGGATCCAGATGCGCCTTTTGGGTCGCATGAAAATGCGCTGTATCTTCGTCATATTCGATGCAGGGGTTCAGGTCCGATCCGCCGCCGAACCACCACGCGTGCGGGGTCCAGAACATGCGTGTGTTCATATGAACGGCCGGCACATGTGGGTTCTGCATATGCGCAACCAGCGAGATGCCCGAGGCCCAAAACCGCGGGTCTTCGATCATTCCCGGAATACCCTTGCGCGCCGCCATAGCCTGCTGTGCGCGAGCACCAAGCGTGCCGTACACAGTCGAGACATTGACGCCGACTTTTTCAAAAACCCGACCGCCACGCATCACGGACATCAACCCGCCGCCCGCATCGGTTCCGTCCTCGGACTGGCGTTTGGTTTCCTTGACCTCAAACCGGCCAGGTGTCGTGTCTGCAAACGGGCCAGTGTTGTGGCTGTCTTCAAGTGCCTCAAACGCGGCGACGATTTCGTCGCGCAATTGGCGGAACCACGCGGCGGCGGTTGATTTTTCGGTATCAAACATGAGGCTTAATGCGCTGGGGCTGCGACGGGGTCCAACAAGGTACGACCTCCGTCAATTGTCAGAATCTGCCCGGTAATGAACCCGGCCGCGTCCGAAGCCAGAAACTGTGCCGTCTCGGTCAGCTCGTTCGGGGCCGCGATCCGTGCGAGAGGCGTATGTTTCTCGATATCGTCGCGAAAACCCCGGTTTTCCTTGAGAGTGGACTGGAGCGAGGCGCTCATGACAGACCCCAACGCGATGGAATTAACGCGGATTCGTTTCGGGGCAAAGGCAACAGCCAACGAGCGTGTCATCTGGTCCAGCGCCGCTGTAGAAACAGAGTAGGCCATCAGATCGGGATGGGTGCGCCGCGCCGCGATCGAGGACAGGTTGATTATCGACCCGGCAGGGCCTTCGTCGTTGTCACCTGCTTGTTTTATCATACGCTTGGCAACCGCCTGACTAAGGCGTAGCGCGGGCATCAGGTTTTGATTAAGCAGGGTACGCACGGAATCGTCGTCCGTATCCAGCGGGTCGGATGGGATCACCTGCCGTGCGCCGTTGATCAGAATGTCAACCTGATCAAACGCATCCAGCGTGGCCGACAGCAGGTTTGCTATGGTAAGCTTTTCCCGCAGATCGCCCGCGAAAAATCGGATGTTGCTGTCATCTGCCTGCTCACCCAATTCTTCAGCCAACCGTTTTTCATCCATGTCGGCGAACATGACATTTGCTCCGGCATCAGCAAAGTGGCGCCCGATGGCCAATCCGACGCCACTGGCGCCGCCTGTGACGATGGCGGTCTTGCCGGCTATGGAAAAGGACATGCTTTGTCTCCTGATTTGCGGCGCAGGTTAGCCGGGATTATGCCCTAGGGCGAGAGGCGTGGAACACCTTGAACCGATTGTCGCCTGACACCTCGCGCACTTGTGCGAAGCTTTCGTCCAACGTGGCCTCGTACGGCAGGTGGCGATTGGCCACCATCCACAGATCGCCATTGCGGGTCAGGTTGCGGGCGGCGGATTTGATAAATCCTTGGCCCAGTTCGGGGTCGGCGGCGCGCGCTGTGTGGAACGGCGGATTCATGACCACGGTGTCCAACGGTTCCGGTGCGTTCCATGTGACGGCATCGGCCCAATGGAACTGTGCGCAGGTCTCGTCCAAATTTACACGGGCGCAGGTCAGGGCGATGTGATCGGCCTCGACCAGATGCAAAACACGGGGATTGGTCAGCTTAAGCACTTCAGCAGACAAGTAACCCCATCCCGCACCCAGATCGGCGATCCGGGAACCCAGTTTTTTGGGCAGAGCGCGCAACAGCAAGGCGGAGGCCGGGTCAATCCCATCCGCTGAAAACACGCCGGGCGCGGTGCGGAAGCCGTCGATCACTTGTTCTATGGGCGCGGCCCAGTCGGCGAACGCCTCTGGCGTTGAGCGGAACCACAAAATCTTTCCATGAGCTTTGGCGATGGGTCCCTGGACGTCGACGCGTTTGCGAATATCTTTCAGCAGGCTATCGACGCCGTCGGTTTTTGCGCCGTCGATGACAACCTGCCCGCTGGCCCGCTGACAGGCTTGATGCACCAAACTGCGCGCCAGTGCCTTGGCGCGGGGCAAGACCACGATGGCATCCTGACAGGGTGCGTCGGATTCTGGGACCGCCGTAAAGCCATGCTCGGCAAAATGGTCGTGAAACGGTTTGAATGGCTGAACAACCTGTGTCTCACGTGGCAGGGCGGATAGGTCGTTATCCAATGTCGGCCCAAGCACGCTTAGCGGTTGCGACAGCACAAGGCCGCTTTGCAGGGCAAGATCAAGGCGAGGGGACATCGGCAATTCCGGAAAAGTGGTCAGATGACCTTACTCTTCGCGTTCCATTGTGCATTGCAGGGGGTGTTGGTGCCTACGGGCAAAGTCCATGACCTGGCCCACTTTGGTTTCGGCGATTTCATGGCTGAAGACACCAACTACCGCGACGCCCTTTTTGTGAACGGTCAACATGATCTCGAACGCTTCGGCATGGGTCATGCCAAAGAAACGCTCAAGCACGTGCACCACAAACTCCATCGGTGTGTAGTCATCGTTCAGCAGCAGCACTTTGTACAGCGGTGGGCGCTTGGTCTTAGGGCGCGTCTGCACCAACAGCGACGGATCACCGTCGTCGTCCGGTTTGTCAGACATCATCCATTTGTGTCTAGTCATTCGCCCTTGTCCGATTCAGGCTTCGGTTTGTCTGGACGGTTATATAACGTGCAAGGGGCCAGAGAAAAGAGCCTGCAGGACGTAATCGAAATGGAAAAAGCGCTGACCACAATCGGGTTCGACGCCGACGACACACTTTGGCACAACGAGCGTTTTTTTCAGCTGACGCAGGCGCATTTCACAGAATTGCTGGCCGATCACGCCGATCGCGATCACCTGTTGGATCGCCTGCTTGCTGCGGAAAAGCGCAATATCCGGCATTACGGCTACGGAATCAAAGGTTTCACCCTGTCGATGATCGAAACTGCAATCGAAGTCACCGAGGACCGCGTCCCGGCATCTGTGATCCGTCAATTGGTCGAGGCCGGGCAGGACATGCTGGCTCACCCGATTGAGTTGTTGCCGCATGCGCGTGAGGCCATTGAGGCGGTGGCTGATACGCATCGGCTGATTCTGATCACCAAGGGCGATCTGATTGACCAGGAAAGGAAGTTGGCGCAATCGGGGTTAGGTGAGCTGTTCGACGAGGTCGAGATCGTGTCCGAAAAATCGGCTCAAACCTACCGTGAAATCTTTGCGCGACATGGTGACGGCTCCGATTCTGCAATGATGGTGGGCAATTCGATGCGATCCGATGTCGTCGCCCCAATCCAGGCCGGTTGTTGGGGTGTCTATGTGCCACATGGTTTGGTTTGGGAGATCGAAAAGGCCGAAACCCCGTCGGACAACGCGCGCTATTGCGAGCTGCGGGATTTAGGCGAACTTGCGGATCTGGTTCGGCGCCTGAGTTGATGTTGCCAATTGGCCTCAGTTTTCGAAAAACGGGGCGGGTTTGGCGTTAATGGGTTTAGGCTGCGTGGATATGGTGGGTCGCGTGGCATGAATGTCTACATGTAGTGTCCGTTCTGACCTTTAACGAAACAGCGATTTTGCACGCTTTCGGTTTATTTAATTGGGTCTCTGTGTTAGCCTTGTCAGTAATAAAATATAAATTGCGCTGACCGGGAAAACCCGGCGGCCTGAGGTAGACAGAGGCAAAGATCGTGCAGGTTCGGCGGACAGTTCCGGCCCGAATGGGCTTAATTCTCATAGCATTCTTGTGGCTGCTCTCCTTTGCGCCGTTGCAGGGATTTGCGGCACCATATGCGGCGATGGTCATTGACGCGCGGACAGGCGAGGTTCTGCATTCGCGCAATGCCGACACCCGATTGCATCCGGCTTCTCTGACTAAGATGATGACCCTCTACATCGCTTTCGAGGCGGTGCGGAACGGTGAAATCACCTTGGATACGCCCGTTAGAATTACAAAAAAGGCCTCTTCCGAGCCCCCCTCGAAGTTGGGCCTGCGTACCGGGCAAACGATTGCGTTCCGGTATCTGATCCGGGCGGCAGCGGTAAAGTCTGCCAATGACGCCGCCACGGCAATCGGGATCGCGATCAGCGGGTCTGAGGCCGCATTCGCCCGTCGCATGACGCGCACGGCCAAGGCCATGGGTATGAGCCGTACAACGTTCAAGAACGCACATGGCTTGACGGAATCAGGTCACTTGTCGACCGCGCGGGATATGACCACGCTGGGTCGCCATCTGCTTTATGATTATCCGCAGTATTACAACTTGTTCTCGCGCCAATCCACGCATGCCGGGATTAAGACGGTTCCCAACACGAACCGTCGCCTGTTGGCAGCTTACAAAGGTGCCGACGGGATCAAGACCGGATACACGCGGGCTGCCGGCTTTAACCTGGTTGCATCGGCCAAACGCAAAGACGAACGCATTATCGCAACTGTGTTTGGTGGCAAATCCGGCGCATCGCGGAATGCAAAAGTGGCAGAGTTGCTGGACATGGGATTCCGCCGTGCCCCCTCGCGTGCCCCGATCCGCAAGCCGGCCCGCCCCACCTATGCCGGGAACGCGGGATTGGGCGCAACCGTCGCGGCGCTGACCATTGCGCCAAAATCCAGTCTGCGCCCCGTTTTGCGCCCCGGACCGGGTGCCGCAGTTCAGGTTGCTGGCACCGTGGCTGAGACGGCTGCCAAAAACGGCACGCGTATAAAGGACGGAATCGCTGCGGCCATCGCGGCTGCCGACATCCAACCGTCTGGTGACAGTGACGCGACCCGCCCCGCTGCGCGCCCGGCTGATCTGGTTCTGGCCTCGACTGAACCGGCAGCGCAGCCCGAGCCTGAGCAAGAGATCGTAACCCGCCTGTCCACATCGGGTGGGCGACTATGGGGTGTGAACGTAGGCCGCTATACCACCCGATATGAGGCGGAAAAGATCTTGCTGAAAACGGCCCTGTCGGAAATGACCACTCTGGAAGGCACGCTGCGCAAGGTGAACCAAAGCTCGCGCGGCTTCGACGCAACGTTTCAGGGCATGACCCGGGAACAGGCCGATCTGGCCTGTCGCCGGTTGCAGGCCCGGAACGTCACTTGTTTCATGATCGGACCGTCATAAGGCTCGACATACTCTCCTGAATGGATCTGGGCTGCGAGGAAACTCGCAGCCTTTTTTTGTCAGTCAAAGACGTGGCCGTGTTCGTATTGTTCGTCCTGACCCGCCGCGGCAGTCAGGGCGGCCACGTTATCTTTAGTAAAGAACCCGTCGTAGTGGTGACAGCGTTCGATATATTCTGTGATCAACAGCGTGTATTTCGAGTGCTTTGAGAAGATCTGCTTTAGGTTCGGGTCATCTTTACACTCACCCACCACATGGGCCAGGAACGGCACGCCCTTGTCTTTTAGCGTGTTGACCACGAAGTCGACATTCTTTTCACCCGCGCCGTGGTCACCATCCTGAATCTCGACCGCCATGTGGTGCAAACGGCGGCCAAAATTTCGCACGAAATCTTCGGTCGGCATCGGTAATTGTTCAAAAGAATTGACGAAAGATGGCGTGTTGTTCGCGGTGAAGACCTTGGCCGGGGACTTCTTATCATCGTCGACATTCGCGTTTCGGTTCACGTTGGTCGACGAATTCATGTCGAAGATGTTGTACGCGCCCCAAAAGTAATAAGGCACCATGGTCAGAAATTCGAGGATCGCGTCCTCACGCTCACCAGCCAGAATGCGTGTTGCAAGGTGATCGATCCCCAGCATCAATGGCGCGATTTTGCTGTCAGCCCCGAATGCGGCTGCCTGATCTAGGCGAGCCTGTTCGTCATTGCTCAGCAAAACGCGGTCACCTAAGCCAAGGCTGTCGGTGTCGTTGAAATCTAGGGATGAATAGCCAACCCTGTTACATGTGAAATCAGACGGGGACGTAAATCTGAATCCGTCCAGAGTGTAGAACGGGTTTTCAGTGTCGCCCTTGTACTCAAATCTGATGTTCTGATTTTCAAGTGTTTTGGTCAGGGTGTTGAGGTCCGTGGCACCAAACACTTCTCCGACATAACGGGTCTGGGGGGTATTGCGGGCCAGCGGGTACATACGGTTGATGCGTGGGATAAAGTCTTCGAAGGTCGCGCTCAGCGGAGCCATGACGATCATCGCCGGATAATCGGAGTGCGAATGCAGCACCGCAAATTTGTGCGTCTGGCCTAGATAGCTGGCCGTATGCCGGTAAGGTGTCATGACATAGAGTTCGATCAGCGTGTCGAACACAGCGTCCGGTTCAACCTGAATGACGATCGCGCGCATCGCCCCAACCTGGTCGGCTACGCCCGAGCTTTGACGGCGTTCGTAGATCATCGGCAGGTATTGGTGAAAGAACTCTGAATTCTTTTTGTCGCCGCGCGGTTCATAATTCATCAGATCGAAAGACATTGGCCAGCCTCCTTGCCCATACCGGTCCAGCATGGCGTTGCTTGGAATTGTGGTATTCAGAACATGCACTTGCTGGTCATGCTAGGGTCTGAATTCCGTGCAGGCAACAGTCAGAGGATAGATCGTCAGGTTTAAGGCCTTCTTTCTACCGCATGAATTTTGTTACCGAGACCCCGCCCTCGATCAGACAATCCCGAACCGAACGGGCAATCTGGACAGCAGTGGGGCCATCACCATGTAGGCATATCGTATCGATCGACGTTTCCAGTCGCGATCCGCTTTCGGTGATGATGGCGCCCTCGCGCACCATATTCAGTATGCGCGGGCCGGCAATTTCGGGATCGTGAATAACTGCTCCTGGCAAACTGCGGTCAACGAGGGTTCCATCGTCGTTATAGGCCCTGTCCGCAAAGATCTCTCCGACCCATTTGCAAGCTAGCTCGCGCACGGCCTCTTCCTGTTTGGTGACGGCCAGTACCATGATGATGATGTCGGGGTCGACGTCGAGCGCGCCCTGATAACAAGCCCGCGCCATGTCGATATCGACCGAGCACATGTTGGCCAGCGCCCCGTGCAGCTTCAGATGCCTCACTTCGGTGCCAACGGCCTTGGCCATTCCGATCGCAGCCCCCAACTGAAACCGCACCAAATTGCGAAGGCTGTTGTTAGGCACTTTCATATTACGCCGGCCAAAACCCTGCAGGTCAGGAAAACCGGGATGCGCGCCGATTCCGACATCGTTTTCGGCGGCTAATGTCATCGTCTTGGCCATCACATCCGGGTCGCCGGCATGAAAGCCGCAAGCGATATTGGCAGACGTGATGATCTTAAGCAGACTTTCGTCATCGCCCATCTTCCAGGGGCCAAAGCTTTCGCCCATATCGGCATTCAGATCGACGCTTGGCATTATTCGTACTCCCTAGTCGGTGGCAGAGATCATTCCGCCGATCAATTGGTAGGATAAGAGGTCCGGGATGTCATGCGGGTCACGGACCAGAGGCTCGACCCGTGCCGCCAGGCGGACGAGTTCGGCTTTGTAGGCAGATTGCAGGATTGCTGCTTCGTCCATTGAAACGAATTCAAACCTGATCTTGCCGCCCGCCGGAGTTTGCGCCGCGCGCGGCAGATCACAGGGCAGGACAGTGGCTATCCGGGGATACCCGCCCGTTGTTTGACACTCAGGCAGCAGAATAAACGGGTTTCCGGTTCCGGTCATTTGTATGTCGCCGGGGGTTATGACCTCGGACAGGATATTGAGCTGACCTTGGGCCGCGAAACCCTCACCCTCGCTATCCAATTGCATCCCCATACGGTTGGCCCGGCTACCGCGCCGAAATTCAGTCTGGGCAAATCGGTCCAGCGTTTCTTGATCGAATAGGGGTGTCTGAAAGCTGGCGATCACCCGCAGAACGCCACCCGAGAAACGGTCATCCGGGGTAAGCCTCATGCCCCTGATGGGCGGCCCGCTATTTGAAGGCAGAGTGTCTCCGGCTTGGACGGTTCTCCCAATCTTGGCCGTCAGGTGCGCTGAGCGTGATCCAAGAAAGGACTTGGACGCGACCCCTCCGCTGACATGCAGGTAGCCATAAGTCCCGCGCGTCACCGCACCAATCACCAGCCGTTGCCCGGCTTCCATCTGGTGCGATGCATTCCAGACCACCGGTGCGCCGTCAATACTGGCCTGCATTGGCGCGCCGGTTAGTGCGATGCCAAGAGGTTGCGCCGCTTCGAACTCTCCACCCATTCCAGCCATTTCCAAAGCTGCAAGCTGAGGGCTTTGGCCAAGCAACACCGCGCCTTCGTGCAACGCCCGCAGATCTGCTGCGCCAGATCGGGATAGTCCCTGATCCAAATACCCGACGCGTCCCTGGTCTTGAATGGTGCAGGCAGGACCAATGCGGTGCACAAACAAACTCATCCCGCGATCTCCTCGCAGGTGGCCCCGCCCATGCCGTCCGAATTGGTGGCGCGGATGGCCTCCAGTTCATCGCGCGAAATCGGCAAAAACTGCATTTCATCCCCTGGCTTCAACGCAAAGCTTTGCGGCCCGTCGGGGCGGAAGCAGCGAAATGCCGTTTGACCGATGTGCCGCCAACCGGTCGGGGTCGGGCCCGAGAACAAAACGAATTGGGAAATCGCCAACACTAATGCTCCTTCTGGGACCATCGGCGTCAATTCCTTCAGGCGTGGAATGTTGAACTCTGGCCCCAGCGGTCCGAGATAGGGCTGCCCGGGTGCAAAGCCGATCGTCAACACGCGAACCTTAGTGTCGCTCAGTCGCCTGATTGCTTCTACGGGATCCAGGCCCGCCGCCGCTGCCGCCTCGTCCAGTTGAGGCGCAAGTTCGCCTCCATAAACCGTCGGAACCCGCCACAGTCTGCGGCCGGTAGGCAACGGTGCTTCCAGCCAATTCTGCTGCGCAAGTAGATGCTGAACTTTGTCTTGGATCTCAGCACGGGGCAATTTGTCGGGATCAAACCTCAGGTAGGTCGATGCAAGTGACGCGGATGTTTCGATAACTCCGTCCCAGGTTGCCGTGTCCACTGCGTTCCTTAAGGCCAGTGCTGCCCGGTTCGAGGGCTCCGCCATGGCATCGGCAAAGGAAACAAGAAGGCCGTCATAGCCTACAGTGCTTATGCGTGGGAACGTGTCGGCAGTATTGGCAGTCATTTCGCGGCTAACCCGGGCATCTTCTAGGGGCGACCACACATTATCATGCGGCAATGCGCAAGCCCGGCGTGGGTTGAGGCGTAAGGATTCTATGCCTGATGTTCGTTCCAACTCAATTTTTTGGCCAATTCCGACTCATTGAATCGCGACCGACTCGTTTGAGTCTTGTGGTCCGATGGGGCGACCTGACTATATATAGGGGTGCGCTTTTCATTGAAGCTGGCAGGCGTAACAATGACGCGTAGTCAAACTTGTAGTGCGGTCGTTTAAGGAAGTGTTTGCTGTCTGGTAACAATTTGATAAAAAACAATTAAATAGAGAAAATGAAAAAAATCGCCAAAGACGTCATTTTCCGCTTGCGGACTTATGCGGTTATACTTAGAACCCCCTTCACCGGCGCTGCTGAGGCGCTTGGGACGCTGCGGAAGCGGCGGAGACGCTCAGGATAGACTGGGGCATCTTAGGGAATGAGTTAG
>NZ_JBQFSL010000005.1:0-55055 GCF_056537985.1 Ruegeria sp. BI12
GAAGCCGAAGCCGAAGCCGAAGCCGAAGCCGAAGCCGAAGCCGAAGCCGAAGCCGAAGCCGAAGCCGAAGCCGAAGCCGAAGCCGAAGCCGCCATGGAACCGGCCAAGGTTGAAGACGCGACACCGCCGCAAGACATGCACCCTGAAAAATCGCAGCAGGAAGAACGCCGCGGCGGATTTGTCCCCGCTTTGCTGGGTGGCGTAATCGCGGCGGGGATCGGGTTTGCAGCAGGCAGCGCGGGCCTGTTTGGATCGGGTGATGGGGACGCGCTTGCGACGCTTGAAGCAAAGCTGAACGATCAATCCAGCCAGATTGAGGCGCTGACGAAATCCCTGTCGGACACCTCTGATATCGACAGCAAGATTGCGGCACTGACCGATCAGGTCACCCCGCTTGGCGCGGAACTGAACACGTTGAAATCCAGTGTCGATGGGCTGACGGGCAAAATTGACCCGCTGGCCAGCCGACTGAGCAAAATCGAAAGCGAGGCGCTGACCCAAGGTGCGTCACCTGCGGCTTCGGCCGCCTTTGAGGCCGAGTTGAAAAAACTACAGGATTCACTGGCGGCGCAGCGGGCCGAGGTGGAAAAGATGGTTTCGGACGCGCAAGCGCTTGAGGCGAAAGCCTCGGCCGAGGCTCTGGCCGCGACCAACGCTGCGGTTCTGTCGCGCCTGCATGGTCAACTGGACGCTGGCCAGCCCTATTCGGACCTAGTTGCAGAACTGAAAGCTGGTGGCGTCGATGTGCCAGAAGCGCTCTCCGGCCCTGCGGATAAGGGCGTTGCAACCGTTTCGGCGCTGCGGGCATCGTTCTCACCTGCGGCGCGATCCGCGTTGGCGGAAGCGCGCGATGCGGATAAGACCACCGGCTTGGTAGCGTTCCTGCAGCGGCAGACCGGGGCACGTTCAGTTACCCCACAAGAAGGCGATGGCCCGGATGCGATCCTGTCGCGCGCCGAAGCGGCCCTGTCCAGCGGCGACGTCGCAACGGCCCTAACCGAACTTAAGTCCCTGCCCGAAGCGGCGCAGGCAGCGATGGCTGATTGGGAGCAGGCCGCTCAGACGCGGGTTTCCGCGGTGGATGCCGCCAATGCGATTCAGCCTAGCGTGAACTCGAACTGAAGGACCTGCCATGCTGTGGTCACTGTTTAAGATTTTAGTTTTCGTTGCGATTATCGGTCTTCTGGCCGTGGGTGCAGGTTTGCTTATGGAGACCAGCGGTGGTGTGCAGATCACGGCTGGCGGAACGGAATACACGCTGGGGCCCTTGCAATCGGTCATCGCGCTGGGCGTTCTGGTGTTTGCGATCTGGTTGTTCTTCAAGCTGCTAACGCTTCTGATTGCGACACTTCATTTCCTGAACGGGGACGAGACCGCTTTGTCGCGCTATTTCGACCGCAGCCGCGAAAAGCGCGGCTATCAGGCACTGGCCGATGGTCTGATGGCGCTGGCCTCGGGCGAAGGGCGCGTGGCGTTGAATAAGGCGACCAAGGCGGAACGGTTGCTGAATAAACCCGAGTTGACCAACCTGCTGGTGGCCCAGGCTGCCGAGATGAACGGCGATACCAAAAAGGCGGCGGATACCTACAAAAAACTGGTGACAAACAACGCGACACGCTTTGTCGGGGTGCGTGGCATCATGAAACAGAAGCTGGCCGAAGGCGATGATGATACAGCGCGCAAGCTGGCCGAAAAGGCGTTGGCTATGAAACCGCGCCACCTGGAAACACAAGATATTTTGTTAGGCCTTCAGACCAAGGCACAGGATTGGGCAGGCGCGCGGTCGACACTTACCGCCAAGCTAAAATCAGGTCACCTGCCGCGCGACGTGTTCAAGCGCCGCGACGCTGTGCTGGCCCTGTCCGAGGCCAAAGGGATTCTGGACGAAGATGCTACGGTCGAACAGCAGGAACGCGCGATTGAGGCCAACCGCCTGTCTCCTGACCTGGTTCCTGCGGCGGCAATGGCAGCGCGCGCTTACATCGAAAAAGGCAAACCGCGCAATGCGACCAAGATCCTGAAAAAAGCTTGGGAGGTGCAACCGCACCCCGATCTGGCCCATGTCTTTGCCGAGATTGCGCCGGATGAAACGCCACATGAACGTATCAAACGCTTTACGGCGCTGACCCGCATTCATCCCGAAAACATGGAAACCCGTCTTATTCTGGCGGAGTTGAACATTGTTGCCGAAGACTTCCCCGAGGCGCGCCGGGCGCTGGGCGATGTGGTCGAAAAACAAGCGGATGCGCGCGGTTACACTTTGATGGCCGCCATTGAACGGGGCGAGGGGTCATCGGACACGGTCGTGCAGGGTTGGCTGGCCAAGGCGTTGAACGCTCCGCGTGGGCCGCAATGGGTCTGCGACAATTGTCATGACATCCAGCCCGAGTGGGCTCCTGTCTGTCAGAATTGCGGCAGCTTTGACACGCTCAGCTGGCAGACACCGCAGACGCCGGAAATCGCAAGCGCGACGGGTGTTCACATGCTGCCTTTGATCGTTGGCGCGCTGGAAGACAACAGCGAAGCGGAAGCTGAGGCCGAAGTGGATGAGGTTGAGGAAACCGTTGAACCCGAGGTTATCGAATTGAATGCGGAACCAGTTCGGCCTGACGTAGAACCCCCAGTCGAAAAACAGGCCTGAGGCCCTATTCCTCGGGTGCCATCCCATCGTAGGTCCAGCGATATTTCGGTGGTGTAGGACCTTTGTTGCGGCCGCCCTGCTGCATCTGTTCCCATGCATGTGCCAGTATTCCAACTGACCGTGACAAACAGAACAATCCTCGCGCAAGCGGGGGTTCGAACCCAAGCTCAGCGTAGATAACGGCGGTAGCGCCGTCGATATTCATCGGGACGGGTTTGCCTTTACGGTGTGCAAGCTCAGCTTCGATATCCAATGCTATTTTGCGGAAATGTCCGTCACACGCGCCGCGTTCCACCGCATCTGAGACCAAAGCCATCAACCGGGGTGCGCGTGGATCAGTCGGTGTGTGAAACCGGTGACCAAAACCCGGTAATATCTTTCCGCGTTCTTCGATCCAGTCGTCAATTCCGGTTTCGATCCCGCCCGCGTGGGACCAGACAAAGTGATACAGCTCAACCGCCTGCTCACCGGCCCCACCATGGACATCGCCCAGCATGTTCACTGCGCTGGCCATTGCATTGTTCAATGGCAAACCGCAGGTTACAGCCATCCGAGCCGTCGCAATGGACGGTGCCTGTGGTCCGTGATCCACGGCGGCAACCAGTGCCGCCTCGAAAAGACTGGCCTGAGCGGGTGAGGGGCGGTCGCCGCGGACCAAAAACCAGATCATTTCGGCAAAGCTCAGGTTGCCGATCAGCCCCTCAATAGGTTCACCCCGCAAGGCAATGCGTCCGGGTTCCATATCGATGATGGAGGTGCGCCACCAGTCGGAAACATCACTCATATTACTCCATCCTTAGCCAGTTCTTCGATCTCGTCTGCAGACAAGCCAAGTTCGGACCAGATCACAGCATTGTCTGCGCCCAGTTTTGGCGGCGCGGCCTGTGGCATGTTTCGGTGCCCGTCCATCACCACAGGGCTGCCAGCCAGCTGCATGTCCTCTCCGTGCACGTGCAGAGTTCCAATCAACCCCCGGTCAGAGAGTTGTTCGTCCGCCAACGCTTCGGGGACTGTCAGAACTTGCCCCGTGGGTACGCCGAGGCCGTTTAACGCGCTGACCCACTCGCTTGCGGGACGCGATTTCAAGGATTTCTCCAACTCATCGCGCAAAGCGTGGCGGTTTCTTTTGCGATCTTCGCGCGTTGCAAAATCCGGGTGATCCAGCAGGTCCTCGCGACCAAGGTACCGGGCGAGGGCCTGCCATTGCTCATCGCGATTGGCTGCGATGTTGATCGGGCTGTCAGATGTGGCAAACGTGCCGGAGGGTGCCGAGGTCGTGTTCTCATTGCCATGCGCACCGGGCGTTACACCGCCGACAAGGTAGTTGGACACAACCCAACCCATGGTCGAGATCACGGCCTCAGACATGGCGATATCCAGAAATGCGCCACGTGGATTTGCGTTCAACGCTGCGCTCACGGCGAAGGCGGCCGTCAGCCCCCCTACGGTGTCGGCCAGGGGATAGCCAACACGATAGGGCGCTGTGTCCGCTGCGCCGGTGATCGACATGACCCCGCTGATCCCCTGTACGATCTGGTCGTAAGCGGGGTCACCGCGGCGCGGTCCATCCTGTCCGAACCCGCTGATTGCGCAATAGATCAAGGCGGGGTTTTCGGCGCGCAGAACCTCATACCCCAGACCCAGCCGGTTCATAACACCGGGCCGGAAGTTTTCAATCAACACATCGGCCGATTTCACAAGTTGCTTCAGAAGAACCTTGCCCCGGCGAGACTTCATATCCAGCGTGATCGATTTCTTCTGAGCGTTCTGCGCCAGAAAGCTGACCCCCATACCGGATTTGTTCCGGTCAGGATCAGCCCCAAGCACACGCGCCAGATCACCACTGCCGGGGCGTTCGACCTTGATCACCTCTGCCCCCATCAGGGCCAGCTGGTAACAACAATACGGGCCAGCCAGCACGTTTGTCAGATCAAGGACCCGAACACCCCTGAGCGGTTCAGTCACCATCAGCTACGCCCGCTGCCCGTGCCCGCGCACGACGCGCGCGATAGCTGGGCAGCAGCACCAATAGAACCGCAATCACGAGCAGCCCCAGGGTCATCGGGCGTTCCCAGATAAAGGCGATGCCGTCATAGAGCTGCATCGAGCGTGCAAAGTTATCCTCCATCATGCCGCCCAGAATGAACCCGATCAGCAAGGGGGCTAGTGGATAATCCGCGAACTTTAATGCGGTTGCGCATACCCCGAAACCGACAAGGATCAGCAATTCGGTAGCGTTGTTTTGCCCGATATAGGCGCCCATCAGTGTGAAGAACAAAATGAACGGGATCAGATAGTTGCGCGGCACCGCCAGTACTTTGGCAATGTAGGGGATCAACGGCAAATTAAGGATCAACAACACAAGGTTGCCGATAAACATCGACATGATCACCGCCCAGAAGATCTGGGGCTCGTCAATCATAAGCCGGGGTCCGGGTGTCACGTTCAGCGCGATCAGGGCACCTAGAAGGATGGCCGTTGTCCCGGAGCCGGGAATGCCCAGCGTCAGCAGCGGCACGAACGAACCGGTACAGGCGGCGTTGTTGGCTGACTCGGGTGCGGCCAAACCTTTGATCGAACCTTTGCCGAATTCTTCCTGCTCTTCCTTTGGGGCGATGTTCCGCTCGACCGCGTAACCGAGGAAACTTGCGATGGTGGCACCTGCTCCGGGCAAGACGCCAATAAAGAAGCCCTGCACCGATTGGCGACCGATTACCGGGGCGATTGCTTTGGCCTCAGCCTTGGTCACGCGCAGGTCTTTGATTTCTCCGTCGTCGCCTTTCAGGTCTTTGGGTTTCAGAACCAGGAACAAGGCTTCGGGCAGGGCGAACATGGCCATGGCCAGTGTTATGAACCCAAATCCCGATTGCAGGTCCATGATGCCCATGGTGAACCTTGGCAAGTTAAACAGGGCACCTTCGCCGACCGTCGCCATGATTAACCCCAAGGTCGTCATGATGATGGCTTTGGCCACTTGCCCTGAACCAGCAAAGGCGGCGATGGCGGAAAGTCCGACCACCATCAGCGCGAAGTACTCGGCAGAGTGGAACAACAGAGCCACGGATGACAAAGCCGGCGCAAAGATCATCAGCAACACTGCGCCCAGTGTACCGCCCGCGAAACTGGCAATCGCCGCGATGGTCAGGGCCTTGCCCGCTTTGCCTTGCCGGGCCATTGGGTAGCCGTCAAAGCTTGAAGCCACGGTGCCCGCGACCCCCGGCGCGTTGAGCAGAATGGATGAGGTAGATCCACCAAAGATCGCCCCATAGTAGACGCCGGCCAAAAGGATCAGCGCAGCCGATGGATCGCCCATCGAGATCGCGACCGGGATCATGATCGCGATGATCGACATCGGGCCTAGACCCGGCAGCATGCCGATGAACGTGCCGATCAGGCAGCCCGCGATGACCATCAGAAGGTTTTGAATTGAGAATGCCGTTTGCAGGCCGATCAACAGTCCTTCGAGCATGTCAGCCTCCGAACAGGCCCGGCAGGGGGCGCATGTAAATACCAAGTACTTCCTGAACCAGATACCAGACAGCCCCGGTTGCGATGAACGCGACAGGCAGCATGATGTGCCATTTGCGTTCGCCTAGGATGAAGGAGCCGAGGATCAGGAAAGCAGAGGTTGCGATCAGAAAACCGACCGGACGCAGGCACAAGGCGTAGACAACCATCAGCACCAGCAGCGAGATTGCCTGACCAAGGTGATATTCTCCCAACCGGCGGTAATCGATGTCGGCCTCTTTGACTTCGCTTTTCTCAAGGCCGAGCAAGATAATCACACAGGCGACCGCGCCCAGAACCGACAGCACCTTGGGAAACGTGCTCGGCCAGATTGGGTTTCTCTGCATGAAAGGAGGAAGACTTCCATCCATCGTGAACCAGGCGGCGTACCCGTATGTCAGGCAAACACCCAGCAAAATAAGCGCGATCCAGCGATCCAGCGCCATGATGTCCCCTCCCTTTTTTCGTTCTTAGGGTCGGCAGAGCGACCAAACGCTCTGCCGTAGTTAGCTTTAGAGGAAGCCCAGCTTCTTCATCAGGTCGCTGATCTGCTGTTCCTGATCTTCCAGGAACGCTTCGAAATCAGAACCTGAGTTGTGGATGTTGACCCAACCGTTGCGGGCACGAACTTCTTCCCATTCAGGGGTGTCATACATCTTGGTGATGGCTTCCTGATAGGCGACCAGCTTGTCCTCGGGCAGGCCGGGGGCTGCAAAGAAACCGCGCCAGTTCACGAAGGTGGTGTCGATACCCTGTTCCTTCATGGTTTGTGCTTCAGGTGCGGCGTCTACGCGCTCTTCAGAGGTTACACCGATGATTTTGACCTCACCCGCATTGGCCAGATCGACGGCTTCCGAGAAACCGGTCGACAGGGCGGCGATCTCACCCGACAGCAGGGCCGCCATTGCTTTACCACCGGCGTCATAGGGGATGTATTTCACGCCCAGTGCGTCTTTACCGGCGGCTTCCATGACCATTGCGGCAACCAGGTGGTCCATGCCGCCCGGAACCGAGCCGCCGCCGATTGCGGTCGCACCCGGATCAGCGTCATAGGCGGCCAGCAGATCGGCCATCGAGTTGATCGGGCTGTCTTTGCCCACAACGATTGCTGCGTAATCGCCGATTGTGCCCGACACCAGTGTCAGATCGCGGAAGTTATGTGGGAACACGCCAGTCAGCGAACGGATCACGATGGGCGTCGAGTTGACCATCAGTGTGCCGTGGTTGCTGTCTGCGTTTTCGATCAGGAAACCGATGGCCTTGCCACCGCCGCCGCCCGACATGTTTTCGTAGGACGCTGTGCCCACAAGACCTGCATTGGTCAGTGCTTCGCCTGTTCCGCGTGCAGTTCCATCCCAGCCACCGCCGGCGCCGCCGGGGATCAGAAAGTGAATGCTGTCCACGACTTCTTCGGCAGCGGCAGGTCCAACCAGACCAATTGCTGCAACAGCTGCGATCAGGGCCCGACGGCCCAGGTTAAATGTTGTCATTGTGTCCTCCCATTTGACAACCGGCCGCTCAGCGGCACAGATTATTCCACACCTAAACACGCCAACCTGACATCAACCTGTCATGCGAAAAGAAACTGTTTCCGCCCATGAAATTTCTGCTTGTCGAAGACAACCTCGACCTCGCGAATGCGATCAGTTCCCGTATGCAGCTGGATGGCCATGTCGTTGATCATGCAGCGAATTTAGAGGATGCGCGCGCTTTTGTTTCGACCGAGGAATATGACCTAATCCTTTTGGACATCATGCTGCCCGATGGGGACGGGCGCGAGTTCCTCAGACAGCATCGCGCAAGCCGTTTGGACACTCCGGTGATTGTTCTGACCGCGCGCAGCCAGGTTTCGGATCGAATCGGTTCGCTTGACCTTGGGGCTGATGACTATGTTACCAAGCCCTTTGATCATGCCGAGCTGGAAGCCCGCTGCCGAGCCGTTCTGCGCCGGAAATCCGGAAGTGCGAAGTCGACGATTGAAATCGGCGGCATTGTCTTTGATCCGGTTGCCGGGCATTTGATCGTCGATGGGGCGACGCTCTCTCTTCGTAATCGCGAGCTGAGGATGATCGAGCTGTTCATCAACGCGCCGGGTCAGGTGTTTTCCAAACAAAAACTCGCAGACAGGCTTTTTTCTTATGATGACAATGTGTCGGATAACGCGATTGAGGTCTATGTCGGACGCCTGCGAAAGCATCTTGAAAAATCCCGTATGAAAATAACCACATTGCGCGGGCTGGGATACAGGCTGGATCATGACGACTAGCCCAACCGTTTCAGGATCCTTGAGGAATAGGCTGGTGTTGACGTTGATCGGGGGAGCAGCGGTTCTGGCGATCCTTTTGTTCCTGACAGTGCGCAGCTATGCCGCAAAAGTCGCCCAGCAGGGACAGGATGATATTCTGGGGGCGTCCGTGTCTTCGATTCTCGATGCCGCCGCGCTGCGCGACGGCCAGCTTGAGGTAGACATTCCCTATGCAGCGTTTTCCATGCTCAGTACGCCATCGGACGACCGGGTGTTTTACGCGATCTACCAAGATGGAGAGTTCCTATCCGGTTATGAAGATCTGAACCTTGCAGAAGGCCCTGCCACGGGAAGATGGGCCTTCCAAACCGGTGAGGTGCGCGGTGAACGGGTCCGCCAGGTCAGCGCCAGCCGAACCTTGGTGGGGTTGGGGCGTCAGACCGAGATCGAGGTCGCGCTGGGGCAGACGCAGGACGCGTTATCCGACACGCTGGATCAGATTTCGCGCAATGCGGCGTATTTGGGGCTCGGGTTTTTTCTGCTGACCGCCGCTCTTTCGTTCTGGGTCACATCATCAACGATCGGTCAATTGAACAAACTGACCACCTCGGTCACACGCAGGGGGCCCCAAGACCTAAGCCCGTTCAAGAAGCCCGTACCGAAAGAAATGGCGCCTCTGGTGATGTCGTTGAACTCGCTCATGGGTCGTCTGGACCAATCGCTTAGCCAATCCGAGGACTTTATTGCCGAAGCTGCGCATCGCGTGCGAACTCCACTGGCAACCGTCAGATCTTATGCCGAGGCGACCCTTCATCGTGTTGAACGAGAAGACAACCGTGAGGCTTTGAAAGCCATGGTGCGAGCCATCGACGAAAGCTCGCGTGCGGCGGGACAGTTGCTGGATCACGCCATGATCACGTTTCGGGCGGATCACTTGGAACGTGAAGAGATTGATCTGGTCATCCTGATCCGCGATTTGGTCCAACGACTGATCCCGATTGCCGAAATGAAAGAACTGACGCTTTCCTTGTCGGGTGAGCCGTCGGTTCCATATTCGGGCGATCCGATCCTGATTCAGAATGCCGTACGAAACATGGTTGATAACGCCCTAAAATACGCGCCATCAGACAGCACCGTAGAGATCACGATCAACGCACATCCCGAACCCCAAATTCAGGTGCGCGATGCAGGCCCCGGTTTTCCGCCTGACGAAATCGATACACTAACGCGCCGGTTCGAACGGGGCCAGAACGCGGCGGGAACTATCGGGTCCGGATTGGGTTTGACGATTGCGCAGGATGTGGCGACGGCGCATGGCGGTTCGCTGATCCTCAAAAATCGGGCACAGGGGGGCGCATGCGTTATCTTATCGCTCTAGTTTTGTTGGTTTTTCCCCTTGTTGGATGGGCCGATGACTGGGAAGATCGATTGGTTTTCAATGAAAAGGCGGACGGCCCGCGTCTTCGCGTCATCTCCAGCACCGATACGGTTTTGTTCGCCCCGGTGATCGAAGGGTTTGTTGCAGAAAACCCAGCAATTAGTATCGAATATCTTGTCTCGGGTACTGCCGACATCAACCGGCGCGTACGCGCAACGCCCGAGGCGTTCGATGTAATCATATCCAGTGCGATGGACCTGCAACTGAAACTGGCCAATGACGGTTTTGCGCTGCCGGTCGACGATGTCCCGGTACCCCATTGGGCCCAATGGCACCACAGCCTATTTGCGTTCACCTCGGAACCGGCGACAATTGTGATCAACCGCACCGCATTTGAGGGGCAGCCCATCCCCCAAACCCGGCAGGGCCTGATCGAGGCATTGCGCAAACGACCCGAGGCGTTTCGCGGTAAGGTCGGAACATATGACGTACGCCAGTCTGGTCTAGGATATCTGTTTGCCACGCAAGATGCGCGTGCGTCCGAGACCTATTGGCGATTGATGGAGGTGATGGGCGGCCTCGATGTGCGGCTTTATTGCTGTTCGGGCGAAATGATCAATGATCTTGCGGATGGCTCGATCCTGGTCGCTTACAATGTTCTGGGCAGTTATGCCGCCGTCCGAACCGAGGGTAAGGACGCGCTTGAGGTGGTGTTACCATCCGATTTTCAAACAGTCATGATGCGCACGGCGATGGTGTCGAAAGCAACCCCCGAACCCAAAGCTGCCGAGATGCTTTTGCGTTTTCTGGTGACGGAACGGCCAGCCGTGGCCGAAGACGCCAGCCTGCTTCCACTTTTGCAACCAGGTGATGGCGCGGACGGGCGCGAGACAATTAGCCTTGATCCTGCTTTGCTGACCTTTCTGGATGGATTGAAACGCACGAAATTCCTTTCGGCATGGGAAAATGCCGTTATCCAGTAACGGGACCGACGGAACCGGGCGGATAGGCAAAACCCGAAATTGGCACCCTCGCGCCTGGAATTCCGTACCAACATGTAATTGTCCCAATTAAATCCGTTTGCTAACGTCATCCACGCGTCGGGGAGGGCGCGTAAATCCAAATGTTGGACTACTCTCATAACACGTGGCTTGTGGCGGCGTCTTTGGCCGTGGCGATGATGGCCGGGTTCACCGGGCTTTACCTGACGCATGGGGCCTCAAAACTGGACGACCAAAAACGCAAGCTGGTCGTGGCATTGGCCGCGATCATTCTGGGCGGTGGCATATGGTCGATGCATTTTGTGGCCATGCTGGGGCTGCAGTTGCCGATCCTGTTTTATTATGACGCCCTGATCACCCTGATTTCCGCACTGGTTGCGATCCTGATGGTCGGTCTGGCGCTGTTGATACTGCACTTTCGCCCCCGGACGATGGGAACAATCGTCGGTGCAGGCGTGATCGTCGGGCTTGGAATTGTCGTAATGCACTATGTCGGCATGGCCGGGATGGAGCTGTGCCGCCCAGTCTACAACGCCTGGGATGTGGTGATTTCAACCTTGGCTTCGGTTGTTCTCTCGGTGTTGGCGATTTGGGTGGCTTACGACAACCGAACACAGCGCAACATTCTGCTGGGGACGGTGTGTTTCGGATTGGCGGTCTTCACGATGCATTTCGTCGCCACTGGCCTGACCGATTTTGTCGCAAGCGATACCGCGGGTCGCGCCGGACCTGCACTGAACAATCAGGTTTTGGCGATGGGCGTGACGGTGGCCGTTTTCCTGATCTGCGGCGCATTCCTTTTAACCGGCATCACTTTCATCGAACCCACCTCGACCGTCGCTGCACCTGCGGGACCAGCGGCCGATCCCGAACCCACCGCGCTGCGCGCCGGAGTACCGTTTGAGCGCGAAGGCCAGACCTTTTTCGCTGAACCGTCAAGTATCGCGGCCATCCGAGCCGAAGGGCACTATACCGTTCTTTACATGAATGCCGAGAAACTGTTCTGCCCGTGGTCCATTACCGAAGCTGAATCGCGGCTGGCACCTGACGGATTTTTGCGGGCCCATCGCAGTTATCTGTTGAACCCAAAACATGTCTCGCGGTTTGAGAGGCACAAGGACAACGGAACCTGTTATTTCGACGGGGTCGACGCGTTGACCAAGGTGCCGGTCAGCAGATCACGTCTGACAGACATACGCGAGGCGCTGGGCCTGTAGTCGCAGTTCGTGCAGTTCATTCGCATTTCGTGAAACAAGCCGCGCGCCCCGTTTCCACTGGCTGGAATGGCCAAGCTTACCGTTCTTTCCTTACCGCAGGTCCCCCAAGGCACAACGTCCGGACCCAGGGAGGAAAAACATGATACCAGCCGGTTTTGAGTATCACCGGCCAGGCGATATTGCCTCGGCCATTGGCATTTTACAGGAACATGGAGACGAGGCGCGCGTGATCGCAGGCGGGCACAGCCTGATTCCGATGATGAAGTTGCGCATGGCCGAGATGGGCCATCTGGTTGATCTGCAAGCCATTGATGAACTGAAGGGCATCGAGGTCGGATCTGATACCGTCACACTCGGCGCGATGGTAACTCAGCATGAGTTGATCACCCATGATGGTCTGGCTTCGGCCGTTCCATTGATCCGCGAGGCGGCTTTGCAGATCGCGGATCCGCAAGTCCGCTATGTTGGCACTGTTGGCGGGAACGTCGCCAATGGCGACCCGGGCAACGACATGCCGGGCCTGATGCAATGCCTGAACGCCACGTTTGAACTATCGGGCCCTGACGGCACCCGCAGTGTGGCAGCACGGGACTTTTATGAGGCCGCGTACTTTACTGCACGCGAGGACGAGGAAATCCTGACCAGGATTTCGATCCCCGTGCCAAGCTCCGGGGTGGGTCAGGCGTACGAGAAGCAGAAACGCAAGATCGGCGACTACGCGACGGCCGCAGCTGCGGTGATGGTTGGCAACGGACAGGCCTCGGTCGCGATGACCAATCTTGCGGACACGCCCGTCTGGTCCGAAAGCGCAAGCAATGCGCTGGCTGACGGAGACGTCAGCGGCTGCGTCGCCGCGATGCTCGAAGCAATCGACCCGGTGGCCGACAATCGCGGCCCAGTCGAATTCAAAAAACACGTGGCCGCCGTGATGCTGCGCCGTGCCATCGACCGTGCGCAAAGCCGCGCGGGTTGAGGGGAGGAACAACGATGTCAAAAATGCATGTAAAACTAACGGTGAACGGCAAACAGGTCGAAGGACTGGCCGAGCCGCGCACGCTGTTGATCCACTTCCTGCGGGAAGATCTGAAAATCACCGGCCCCCATATTGGTTGTGAGACCAGCCATTGCGGCGCCTGCACCGTGGATATCGATGGCAAGTCCGTTAAATCCTGCACCACCTTCGTGGCGCAGGTGAACGGCGCCGATGTGACCACTGTTGAAGGGCTGACCAATGACGATGGAAGCCTTGGCGTTCTGCAAGAGATGTTCCGCGAACATCACGGGTTGCAGTGCGGTTTTTGCACACCGGGGATGATCACCCGCGCGCATCGACTGCTACAGGAAAACCCGAACCCGACCGAGGAAGAAATCCGTTTTGGTATGGCGGGCAACCTGTGCCGCTGCACCGGGTATCAGAACATCGTCAAGGCGATCTCGGCCTCGGCTGACATGCTGAACGCTCGGAAGGAGGCCGCGGAATGAACGATCAAACCATGACCCCCGAAGAACGCGCCGCCAATCTCAAAGGGATGGGAAGCTCGCGCAAACGCGTCGAGGATGTGCGCTTCACCCAAGGCAAGGGCAACTACGTCGATGACATCAAGCTGGACGGCATGCTGTTCGGCGCATTCGTCCGCTCGCCCTATGCTCATGCCCGCGTTGTCAGTGTGAACAAAGAGGCCGCATTGGCGGTGCCCGGCGTTGTTGCTGTGTTGACAGCCGAGGATCTGGCTCCGCTGGGTTTGCATTGGATGCCGACGCTGGCAGGTGACAAGCAGATGGTTCTGGCTGACGGCAAGGTTCTTTTCCAGGGCCAGGAAGTCGCTTATGTCGTCGCCGAAAATCGTTACATCGCAGCGGATGCGGCAGAGCTGGTCGAGGTCGAGTACGAAGAACTGCCTGTTCTGACCGATCCTTTTGAGGCTCTGAAATCCAATGTTGTCCTGCGCGAAGACCTAGCGGGTCAGACCGAGGGCGCGCATGGCCCGCGCAAACACCACAACCATATCTTCACCTGGGAACAGGGCGACAAGGACGCTACCGAAGCCGTTCTAGGTGAGGCCGATGTCGTGGCCGAAGAGATGGTCTATTACCATCGCACCCACCCATGCCCGTTGGAGACATGCGGCTGTGTCGCTTCAATGGATAAGGTGACCGGAAAGCTGACGCTCTATGGCACCTTCCAGGCCCCGCACGCGATCCGGACCGTTGTGTCCCTGATCTCTGGCCTTGCCGAGCACAATATCCGGGTGATCAGCCCTGATATCGGTGGTGGCTTTGGTAACAAGGTTGGTGCCTATGCTGGCTATGTCTGCTCGGTCGTCGCCTCGATTGTCACCGGCCAACCAGTGAAATGGGTTGAGAACCGGATGGAAAACCTGATGTCCACCGCCTTTGCCCGCGATTACTGGATGCAGGGCAAGATCGCTGCGACCAAGGATGGCAAAATCACTGGCCTCTGGTGTCATACCACGGCGGATCATGGTGGATTTGACGCCTGTGCCGACCCGACCAAATTCCCGGCTGGTTTCATGAACATCTGCACTGGGTCATATGACATCCCAACTGCTTATCTGGCTGTGGATGGGGTTTACACCAACAAAGCACCGGGCGGTGTTGCCTATCGTTGTTCCTTCCGCGTGACCGAGGCGGCCTATTTCATCGAACGGATGATCGAGGTTCTGGCCATCAAGCTGAACATGGACGCGGCCGAGCTGCGCAGGATCAACTTTATCCGCAAGGATCAGTTCCCGTATCAGTCCGCGCTGGGCTGGGAATATGACTCGGGCGATTATCACACTGCTTGGGACAAAGCGCTGAAGGCCGTGGACTATGAAGGTTTGCGGGCGGAACAGGCGCAACGGATCGAGGATTTCAAGGCTGGCAAGACGCGTAAACTGCTGGGGATTGGCCTAACGCACTTCACCGAAATCGTCGGGGCCGGACCAGTCAAGAACTGCGATATCCTCGGTCTGGGTATGTTCGACTCCTGCGAAATCCGCATCCACCCGACCGGCTCCGCCATCGCGCGGCTGGGGACGATCAGCCAGGGTCAGGGACATGCCACGACCTTTGCCCAGATCATCGCCAGTGAGATCGGCTTGCCTGCCGACGATATCACGCTGGAGGAAGGCGACACCGATACCGCGCCTTACGGGCTTGGCACCTATGGCTCTCGGTCGACACCTGTGGCCGGAGCGGCAACTGCGATGGCTGCACGCAAAATCCGCGCCAAGGCGCAGATGATCGCAGCCTACTTGCTGGAAGTGCATGACGACGACGTCGAGTGGGACGTGGATCGGTTCTCAGTCAAAGGCGCGCCAGAGCGGTTCAAGACCATGAAGGAAATCGCCTTCGCTGCCTACAATCAGGCAATCCCAGGCCTGGAACCCGGTCTGGAGGCTGTCAGCTACTATGACCCGCCAAACATGACCTACCCCTTCGGTGCCTATATCTGTGTCATGGAGATCGACGTGGATACCGGCGAATGGGACGTTCGGCAGTTCTACGCGCTGGACGACTGTGGAACCCGGATCAACCCTATGATCATCGAAGGGCAGGTCCATGGTGGCGTGACCGAGGCGCTGGCCATCGCGATGGGTCAGGAAATCGCCTATGATGAGATGGGCAATGTGAAGACTGGTACCCTGATGGACTTCTTCCTGCCCACGGCATGGGAGACGCCCAACTACACCACTGATCACACGGTGACGCCGTCCCCGCATCACCCGATCGGTGCCAAAGGCGTGGGCGAGAGCCCGAATGTCGGCGGCGTGCCTGCGTTCTCGAACGCGGTGCATGATGCATTCCGGCCATTTGGCCTTGTTCAGAGCCACATGCCGCATGACCACTGGCGTATCTGGAAGATCGCCAACGGTTTGGGAATGCACGGCTAATAGGAAAGGCCGCCGCGCCGAAATACAGCGCGGCGGCAATCCGGGAGAATGGCATGAGCTTGCATGACATACAGCAAGGCCTCGCCGAGGTGGGCTATGTTGCCGACGACCGATTGGCTATGGCGTTGCATCTGGCGCAGACGCTTGGGCGTCCATTGCTGCTGGAAGGCCCGGCTGGGGTCGGTAAAACCGAGGTCGCCAAGGCGTTGGCAACACAGCGCGCGGCGCGGTTGATCCGGTTGCAGTGCTATGAAGGGCTCGATGCCAGCCACGCGATTTATGAGTGGAACTACCAGCGCCAGTTGCTTGCCATCCGTGCAAGCGAGGCACAGGGTGGCACCAGCGAAGCGCAGCTGTTCAACGATGATTATCTGCTAAAGCGACCCTTGCTGGAAGCAATCAGCGAAGAAGAACCACCTGTTCTGCTGATCGATGAGATCGACCGGGCAGATGAGGAGTTTGAGGCCTATCTGCTCGAGATTTTGTCAGACTTTCAGATCACCATTCCCGAGCTCGGCACCATCAAGGCGCGTTCGCGGCCCATCGTGATCCTGACGGCGAATGGGACGCGGGACCTTTCGGACGCGCTGCGGCGTCGGTGCCTGTATAGTTTCCTCGACTACCCATCGCGGGAAACGGAAATGGCGATTCTGAAAGCCCGCATGCCCGAAGTCGAAGGGCTGCTGGCGCGCCAGATTGTTGGCGTCGTGCAGGCGCTCCGCAAAGAAGATTTGGAAAAGACCCCCGGCATTGCCGAAATGTTGGACTGGGCGGCGGCCCTTTCGGGGCTGGGTGTAAACGACATGGCGCAATCCCGCGAAGAGGTTCAGGCAACCCTTGTTTGTCTTCTAAAAACTGCAGCCGACTATGACGCTGCCCCGCCCGAAGTGATGGATCGCCTGATCGGAAAGGTGGCGTGATGCAGGTTACTCGGTTCCCTTCTCGTGCATCGGGTCTGTCGGATCGCATGTCCGGTTTCATCGCACATTTGCGCATGAACGGGATGCGTGTGGGACCAGCTGAGACAGGTGGCGCATTGGCAGCGCTGGCTGCGGTTGAGGCGACGGATGTGAGACAGGCCCAGCAGGCGCTTTGCGTATTGCTGGCTGGCGACGCTGACGATTGGCGGCGGTTCGATGAGCTGTTCGAAGCTTATTGGTTCAATACCGGCAAGCAACGCGCGGGAACCGCCCAAACGGCGCATGTGCGGGTTCAATCCGCAAAACCGATGATCTGGCAGCAAGAGAGCCAAGATGCTCAAGAAACCGAGACCGGTACGGATCAGGCCGCCGCACCTGATACCGGCGATGGGGAGGCCGTGGGGAGAGACGGGAAGCTGATTGCAACCCGTACGGCCAACCTGTCGCGCCGGGATTTGCGCGAGTTGATGGATGAAGACGCGCGGCGGCAGGCCGAACAAGCCGCAACGGCCATCGCGCGCGCTATCCGCGATCGGCGCTCGCGTCGGCGCAAACAGGCGCTTCGAGGACCTGCTTTGGACATGCGTCGCATACAGCGGGCCAGCCTTGCGCGGGGCGGAGAACCAATGGACCTGTACCGTCGCGCCCGTCCGCCGCGCCCGATGCGGATCGTGGCACTGTGCGATGTCAGTGGATCGATGACGGTCTATTCCCGGGTTTTTCTGGCCTTCCTCAAGGGTCTGATCGGCAGTGGAACAGAGGCGGACGCCTATCTCTTCCATACCCGCCTAATGCGCGTCACGGATGCGCTTCGCGACCACGATTCTCTGCGTGCGGCTGGGCGGCTCTCTCTAATGGCCGAGGGATTTGGCGGCGGCACGGACATTTCGGGCAGTCTTGAGCAATTTCTGAGCGGATACGGAGCGCGGGCTTTGAACGGGCGGACCATCGTACTGATCTTGTCAGACGGGTATTGCAGTTCCGACCCGCAGGCGCTGGGCGATGTGCTGGGGCGTATTCGTCGCAAGGCGCGACGGATCGTGTGGCTAAATCCGCTGAAAGGCTGGCGTGACTACCAACCCATCGCCGCCGCAATGCAGGCCGCAGAACCGTATCTGGATGCGCACTTGCCCGCCAATACGCTTGAAGCGTTGGCGGCGCTGGAGCCGCAATTCCGTAAGTTGTGAAAGGAGCCCACATGGCAAATTTCGATATATTCGACACGATTGAGCAGCTGCGTAAAACCGATGAAGCCTTTTGCGTGGCCACGGTTTTGCGCACTGCTGACGCGACCTCGGCTAAAGCAGGGGGCAAAGCGGCGATCACGAAAGACGGGCGAATTCTGGGGCATTTGGGTGGCGCTTGCGTTCAGCGCGCGGTCCGGGCTTCGGCGATGCAGGCGCTGGCCAACGGTGCGCCGCAGATGATCCGGGTCAAACCTTCGGAAAAGGTGGTGAACATGACCGATCCTGACGGTGTTCAGACGTTCAAAAGCGGATGCCCCTCGGGTGGCACAGTCGATCTGCTTGTCGAGCCGTATCAGCATGCACCGCGTCTGGTGATATTTGGCGAGTCGCCGATTGCAGCGGCACTGGCGGCGCATGGGGCGCTGGCCGGTTTCCGTGTCCTTGTAAGCGAAGCGGCCGAAACAGACGGAGATTTCCAGCGATTCAACGTGGAATCAACCGAAGGTATTGGAATCGAGCCACAGGACTTCGTTGTTGTTGCCTCGCAAGGAAAGGGGGATGCTGCCGCCTTGGCCGCTGCCCTGCAAACGGATGCCAAGCGCGTTTCGATGGTGGCAAGCCACCGCAAGGCTGAAACGCTGGTGGCCAAACTGATAGCACAGGGGATGGACCCGATTAGAGCGGGGCGGCTTAAATCTCCTGCAGGTCTGAACATTCACGCAATCGATCCGCATGAGATCGCCGTGTCGATTCTGGCCGAAGTTGTGCTTTGGCGAAACAGTGACAAATCAAAAACGGAGGCCCATGATGAAAAACGTGCTTAAGCGCCTGAGGTCCCTGTGGCCCGCGCGTCCCGAACAAACTCCGGAAGAGGCGACAGAGACCGCGCTTCTGGTTTATCCAAGATGCTGTTGAATAAAGGAAAGTTGAATGGAACTGAGTGACGAAGTCCGCATCGCCGCGCCGCGGGATGTGGTTTACAAGGCTCTGAACGACCCCGAAATCCTGCAGGAGTGCATTCCGGGATGCGAAGAGTTGATCCAGAATTCGCCCGAAGACCTGGAGGCCAAGGTGGTCCTGAAGATCGGCCCTGTCAAAGCCCGGTTTGCGGGCGCTGTGACGCTGGACAATAGCAATGCACCGAACGGGTTTTCACTGACGGGTGAGGGTAAAGGCGGCGCCGCCGGATTTGCCAAGGGCGGTGCAGACGTGACGCTGACCGAAGACGGCGACGAAACTGTTTTGGCTTATACTGCCAAAGTCGACGTCGGTGGTAAGATTGCCCAGTTGGGCAGCCGTCTGATTGCCGGCACAGCGAAAAAACTGTCGGGCAAGTTTTTTACGCGATTTGGCGAAGTTGTTTCAGAACAATCCGTCACCTGAAGGCCTTGCCAGGGCCGGTGATCCGACCGGCCCGCATCAGACCAAAACCCATGGATACGCAGTTTCCCCAAGGAAATGTCAGTGTTCTGAATTTATAGGGATTTGGTGCCCAGGAGAGGACTCGAACCTCCACGTCCATACGGACACTAGCACCTGAAGCTAGCGCGTCTACCAATTCCGCCACCTGGGCAGGTGTCGTGGAGGGGCGTTTAAGCCCACTGGCTGGAAGGGTCAACCAGATTCGGGAAGATTTTTGAAAGTTTTTTCCTCGCTTCCAAATTCAGCTTGAATTGGTTGGTTTTTTCGCTGGTGCGCGGCGTTATTGCGCCTTGTTTGAAAAGGCTCAGAGAGCTACATCGAAAGAGGACCCACAAGCAGGAGCCCTCTCATGTCGAAAATGGTCACGATTTATGGCGGATCGGGATTTGTCGGTCGGTATATTACGCGACGCATGGCAAACGAGGGGTGGCGCGTTCGGGTTGCGGTGCGGCGCCCGAATGAGGCGATGTTTGTCAGACCCTATGGCGTGGTTGGTCAGGTTGAACCCATTTTGTGCAATATTCGCGACGATGCCTCGGTCGCAGCCGCGATGCATGGGGCCGATGCGGTAGTGAATTGCGTGGGCGTGCTGAACGAGCTGGGCAAGAACGCCTTTGACGCCGTGCAGGCCGATGGGGCCGAGCGGATCGCGCGTTTGGCGGCCGAGCAAGGCATTGAACGCATGGTGCATATCTCAGCCATCGGAGCGGACGCTGAATCCGACAGCGCTTATTCCCGTACCAAAGCGCATGGAGAGGCCGGTGTGCTGACCCGTATGTCTGACGCTGTTATCTTGCGCCCGTCTGTGATTTTCGGGACCGAGGACCAGTTCTTCAACCGGTTTGCCGGGATGACCCGGATGGGACCATTCCTGCCGCTGGTTGGCGCCGACACCAAATTCCAGCCGGTTTATGTGGATGACGTGGCCAAGGCAGCCGTTCGGGGTGTTTTGGGTCACGCTGAGCCAGGTGTGTACGAATTGGGTGGGCCCGAGGTGAAAACCTTTCGGGCACTGATGCAGCAGATGCTTGATGTGATTCACCGTCGTCGGGTGATTATCGGAATGCCCTTCTTTGTGGCCCGCATAATGGCTGGCGTTTTGGACATCATTAAATTCGCCAGCTTCCAGTTGTTCCCGAACCACATCCTGACGCGCGATCAGCTGAAAAACCTGCGCCGCGACAATGTTGTGTCCGACGGGGCCAAAGGATTTGCCGATCTTGGGATCGAGCCAGCGACGCTGGAATCCGTGCTGCCTGATTACCTGTGGAAGTTCCGCCCTTCGGGTCAGTACGACGACATTCAGAACTCTGCCAACAATCTGCGGACCTGATCAGCCGTAGGCAATCATCAGCAGGATCGCGCCCAAGATCACCCGGTAGACGACGTAGGGCGTAAAACTGACACTGCGCAGCAGGCGCATCATCAGGGTCAGAGCCAACAGGGCAGAGATAAACGCAAAGAAGGCCGCGATTGCGCCATCGCGGGCCAATTGGGCATCTGCTACACGGATCACATCGACCGACAGCAGAACGCCAGAAGCCAGAATGGTCGGGATCGACATCAGCATTGCAATTCGCGCGCCGTCCTCGCGTGTATACCCCAGTTGCCGCGCGCCCGTGATGGTGATGCCGGATCGGGATGTTCCGGGTATCAGCGCGAGAACCTGCCATAGCCCCATGATCAGCGCGTCGCGCAGACCCCATTCGCTTGCCTGTTTGGTCTGCGGCCCTTTTTGATCCGCCCAATACAGAACGAGGCCAAACACAAGCATGGTCCAGCCAATGACCGCCATCGACCTGAACGCCTCGATCAGGCCGGTTTGAAACAGGATTGCTCCGACAATCACGGTGGGAATCGTGGCGATGATCAGACCCATGGCCAGTTGCGCCTGTGGTGTGTCGGTCTGGCCTGTCAGCGCCCTCGGAAGCCCAGCAACGGCTTGTTTCACATCGGACCAGAAGTACAGGATCACGGCACCCAAAGTGCCGACATGCACAGCAACGTCGATGGCCAGGCCTTGATCGTCCAGTCCGGTCAGGCTGGGTAGTAGGATAAGATGGCCAGAGGATGAGATCGGCAAAAATTCAGTAATACCCTGAATAATTGCCGCAAGAATCAATTGAAAAAGACCCATCTGCCCTGCCGTGTTGTGGTCACGTCCTTGTTTCGTTCAATGGGTATAAGTGCGCTGTGGAAAAGGAAAGTGCGCATATAGGTCCGAATCGGAACTAAAAAACACCTTTATT
Organism: Ruegeria sp. BI12; assembly: GCF_056537985.1. NCBI lineage: Bacteria > Pseudomonadati > Pseudomonadota > Alphaproteobacteria > Rhodobacterales > Roseobacteraceae > Ruegeria > Ruegeria sp. BI12. Next base: position 21,664 of record NZ_JBQFSL010000005.1, read on the forward strand.
TTCAAGCCAGCCTAAAATTTCTCACTATTTTCCTAAATTAGGTCAGTATAGTTGACTTTTCATCCAATTGCACATCACTTAAAGAGACCCGACCAAGCCAATTCATGGAGTTTGACCCGTGGCCAAGCAACCGATGCTGAAATTTGTGCAGATCGACCGCGTCATGCCCGAAAAGCGTGCCGCAGAAGACCGCAGAGAAGATTTTGATGAAATCTACGCCGAATTCGCAGCAGAAAAGGCTAGGGAACAAGCCAGCCGTTGCAGCCAGTGCGGCGTTCCATACTGTCAGTCGCATTGCCCGTTGCACAACAACATCCCTGATTGGCTGCACCTGACGGCAACAGGTCGACTGGAAGAGGCCTATCAAACCAGCCAGGCCACCAACACGTTCCCCGAGATTTGCGGACGTATTTGCCCGCAGGACCGCCTGTGCGAGGGCAACTGCGTGATCGAGCAATCGGGCCACGGCACTGTCACTATTGGCACGATTGAGAAGTACATCACCGATACCGCATGGGACAAAGGCTGGGTGAAACCAACTGCTCCGGGTTCCGAGCGTGGCGAAAGCGTTGGAATCATCGGTGGCGGCCCCGGAGGCCTTGCGGCTGCGGACATGCTGCGCCGCGCGGGCGTTCAGGTCACAGTCTATGATCGCTATGATCGCGCGGGTGGTTTGCTGATGTACGGTATTCCGGGCTTCAAGCTGGAAAAAGATATCGTTCAGCGCCGCAACGATCTGCTGGCCGATGGTGGTGTTGAATTTGTTTTGAACTGCGACGTTGATGCCGCCAAGTTCGAAGAAATCCGCACCAAGCATGATGCGGTGATCATCGCGACAGGTGTCTATAAGTCGCGCGATCTGTCGATGCCGGGCAGCGGTCTGACCGGGATTGAAAAAGCCATCGACTTTTTGACCGCGTCGAACCGCAAAAGCTTTGGGGACGAGGTCGAAGACTTCGACAATGGCCGCCTGAATGCCGAAGGCAAAAAGGTTGTTGTGATTGGCGGCGGTGATACCGCGATGGACTGTGTGCGAACCTCGATCCGTCAGGGTGCGACGTCGGTGAAGTGCCTCTATCGTCGTGACCGGGCGAACATGCCGGGCTCGCAGCGCGAGACCCAAAACGCCGAGGAAGAAGGCGTGATTTTTGAATGGCTGAGTGCGCCAAAAGGTTTCACCGGCGACGATGCTGTCGCAGGTGTGATGGTGCAAAAGATGCGTTTGGGTCAGCCCGATGCAACCGGCCGCCAGGCGCCCGAGGTGATCGAAGGCGCAGATTACGTCGAAGACGCTGATCTGGTGATCAAGGCGCTGGGCTTTGAGCCCGAAGATTTGCCCACCCTGTTCGGCCAGCCAGACCTGCCTGTCACTCGTTGGGGCACCGTCAAGGCTGCGTTCCAGACCGGCGAGACCGAGATGGACGGTGTCTATGCCATTGGGGACATCGTGCGCGGTGCCTCACTGGTGGTCTGGGCGATCCGTGACGGACGCGATTGTGCCGATGCGATCATCGAACGTTTTAACGCCAAGGCCGCCATTGCTGCCGAGTAGCCTAATGCCCAGCGACAGGAGGGCCTGATGCCCGAATTGCAAGGTCAATGCATGTGTGGCGCGGTCACAGTGACCGCAACCCCGGCGCGAGATTCGCTGGGGGCTTGCCATTGTGATCAATGCCGCCGCTGGACCAGTTCGATGCTGGTGACTTTCGAAGCTGAGCCCGGCTATGCCGCCTTGGGGCCGGTAAAGACTTACACGTCATCGGATTGGGCCGAGCGGGCGTTTTGCTCAGACTGCGGTTCGACGCTGTGGTACCGGATCACTTTGCCGGGCGAGATGCATGGACAAACGCAAATGGCTGCCGGCCTTTTTGATGACACCAGCAATCCGCTGAAACTTGAACTATATATCGACAAAAAACCCGATGGGTACGCGTTCGCAGGCGAACGCCGGCAGATGACCAAAGCGCAGGTCGAAGCCATGTATGCCCTACCGGAAGAAGGAGACAGCCAATGACCAAGTATGATGCCGATTGGGTGCGGGCCGAAGAAGCCAAGCGCAAATGGATGGCTGAAAACGGTCTCTATTCCGAAGATGAAGAGCATTCATCTTGCGGTGTAGGCCTTGTGGTTTCGGTCGACGGCAAAGCGTCCCGCAAAGTGGTGGATGCCGGGATCGACGCGCTCAAGGCGATCTGGCATCGGGGCGCGGTGGATGCGGATGGTAAAACTGGTGACGGCGCGGGTATCCACGTGCAGATTCCGGTCCCTTTCTTCTATGACCAGATCCGCCGCACCGGTCACGAACCCAAAATGGATGAGTTGATCGCTGTCGGTCAGGTCTTTTTGCCGCGCACAGATTTCGGCGCACAGGAACAGTGCCGGACCATCGTGGAAACCGAAGTTCTGCGTATGGGCTACTACATCTACGGCTGGCGTCACGTGCCGGTAGACGTGACCTGCTTGGGTGAAAAGGCCAACGCGACCCGGCCCGAGATCGAGCAAATCCTGATCTCGAACTCCAAAGGTGTGGATGAAGACACTTTTGAGCGCGAGCTTTATGTGATCCGTCGCCGCATCGAAAAGGCGGCGGCCGCAGCAGGCATCTCGGGTCTTTATCTGGCTTCCCTGTCCTGCCGCTCGATCATCTACAAAGGCATGATGCTGGCTGAGCAGGTCGCTGTGTTCTACCCAGACCTGATGGATGAACGATTTGAATCCGCCTTCGCAATCTACCACCAGCGTTACTCAACCAATACTTTCCCCCAATGGTGGTTGGCACAACCCTTCCGCATGCTGGCCCATAACGGCGAGATCAACACGCTGAAGGGCAATATCAACTGGATGAAAAGCCATGAGATCCGCATGGCTAGCGGAACCTTTGGCGACTATGCCGAAGATATCAAGCCGATCATCGCGGGCGGCTCGTCGGATTCGGCCGCATTAGACTCGGTTTTTGAGGTGCTGGTCCGTGCTGGCCGCTCGGCCCCGATGGCAAAAACCATGCTTGTGCCGGAAAGCTGGTCGAAGCAGGCCGTTGAGCTGCCGCAGGCGTGGCGCGATATGTATTCCTACTGCAACTCGGTGATGGAACCCTGGGATGGCCCAGCTGCGCTGGCAATGACTGACGGACGCTGGGTCTGTGCGGGTCTGGACCGGAACGGTCTGCGTCCGATGCGTTATGTGGTGACCGGCGATGGTCTGGTTATCGCAGGGTCCGAGGCCGGGATGGTGCCGATTGATGAGGCCACTGTGACCGAAAAAGGCGCGCTTGGTCCGGGTCAGATGCTGGCCGTCGACATGAAAAAGGGCAAACTGTTCCGCGACACCCAGATCAAGAATAAACTGGCGCGCGCCCTGCCGTTTGGCGAATGGGTCGGCAAGATTCACGATCTGGACGATACACTGGCCGGCGTCACCGAAGCTCCGATCTTTTCCGGGGATGAGCTTCGCAAGCGCCAGATCGCGGCAGGGTACTCTGTCGAAGAGCTCGAACAGATTCTCGCCCCAATGGCCGAAGATGGCAAAGAGGCGTTGGCCTCGATGGGCGATGATACGCCATCGGCAGTTCTGTCTAAGCAATACCGCCCGCTCAGTCATTTCTTCCGGCAGAATTTCAGCCAGGTGACCAACCCACCAATCGATTCTTTGCGCGAATACCGCGTGATGTCGTTGAAAACACGGTTTGCGAACCTCAAGAACGTGCTGGATGAAGACAGCAGCCAGACAGAGATCGTCGTTCTGGAAAGCCCCTTCGTAGGCAACGCCCAATGGGACAAGCTGGTCGAAAACTTTGACGCACCGCTGGCGGAAATTGACTGTAGCTTTGAGCCCGGACAAGGGGCATTGGGCGCGGCTTTGGCCCGTGTCAGAGCCGAGGCAGAAGAGGCCGTGCGCTCGGGGGCCGGACATCTGGTACTGACCGATATGCGTTCGGGCGAAGGCCGGGTGGCGATGCCGATGATCCTTGCCACCAGCGCCGTGCATTCGCATCTGACCCGGCAGGGGCTGCGGACATTCTGTTCGCTGAACGTACGCTCTGCGGAATGTGTCGATCCTCATTACTTTGCGGTTCTTATTGGTTGCGGTGCGACTGTTGTGAACGCCTATCTGGCTGAGGATTCACTGGCGGACCGCATTGAACGCGGTTTGCTGGACGGTAATCTGACCGAAAATGTTGCCCGCTTCCGCGAAGCCATCGATCAGGGTCTTTTGAAGATCATGGCCAAGATGGGGATTTCTGTGATCTCGTCCTATCGCGGCGGTCTGAATTTTGAAGCTGTCGGCCTCAGCCGTGCGATGGTCGCAGAGTATTTCCCCGGCATGACCAGCCGGATTTCGGGTATAGGCGTCACCGGTATTCAGACCAAAGCCGAGGAAATCCACGCCAAGGCATGGAGCAAAGGTCTGGACGTGCTGCCCATCGGCGGTTTCTACAAATCCCGTAAATCGGGTGAAACCCACGCTTGGGAAGCGACCTCGATGCATATGATGCAGATGGCCTGTAACCGCGCCTCTTACGAGCTGTGGAAGCAATACTCGGCCAAGATGCAGTCGAACCCGCCGATCCATCTGCGCGACTTGATGGATTTCAAACCCATGGGCAAGCCGGTGCCGATCGAAGAGGTGGAATCGATCACCTCGATCCGCAAACGCTTTGTCACGCCGGGCATGTCGCTGGGCGCACTCAGCCCCGAGGCGCATAAGACGCTGAACGTGGCGATGAACCGGATCGGTGCGAAATCCGACTCGGGCGAGGGTGGTGAAGATCCGGCGCATTTCGTGCCGGAACCCAATGGCGACAATCCTTCGGCCAAGATCAAACAGGTGGCTTCGGGCCGGTTCGGTGTGACCGCCGAATACCTGAACCAGTGTGAAGAGCTGGAGATCAAGGTCGCCCAGGGTGCTAAACCGGGTGAGGGTGGTCAGCTGCCGGGTATGAAGGTTACCGACCTGATTGCGCGTCTGCGGCACTCGACCAAGGGCGTGACGCTGATCTCTCCGCCGCCGCACCACGATATTTACTCGATCGAGGATCTGGCGCAGCTGATCTATGATCTGAAACAGATCAACCCGCGCTGCAAGGTGACCGTGAAACTGGTGGCGTCTTCGGGCGTTGGCACGATTGCTGCCGGTGTCGCCAAAGCCAAGGCGGACGTTATCCTGATCTCGGGCCACAATGGGGGAACAGGCGCATCACCTGCGACCAGCATCAAGTACGCTGGCCTGCCGTGGGAAATGGGCCTGACCGAGGCGCATCAGGTTCTGGCGATGAACAACCTGCGGGATCGTATTACGCTGCGGACCGATGGTGGACTTCGCACAGGCCGTGATATCGTCATGGCCGCGATGATGGGGGCCGAAGAATACGGCATCGGCACCGCCGCTCTGATCGCGATGGGATGTATCATGGTGCGCCAGTGCCAGTCGAACACCTGCCCGGTCGGTGTATGTACGCAGGATGAGGACCTGCGCGCAAAGTTTACGGGCAACGCGGACAAGGTCGTGAACCTGATCACCTTCTACGCACAGGAAGTACGCGAGCTTCTGGCCAGCTTGGGCGCACGTTCGATTGACGACATTATCGGGCGGGCCGATCTGCTGGCGCAGGTCAGCCGGGGTTCGGCGCATCTGGATGATCTGGATCTGAACCCACTGCTGATCACTGTCGATGGGGCGCATGACATTGTTTATGACCGCGACAAAGGCCGCAATGCTGTGCCAGACACGCTGGACGCGGAAATTGTGCGAGATGCGGCGCGGTTCCTGAAAGACGGCGAGAAGATGCAGTTGTCTTATGCGATTCAGAACACGCATCGAACTGTTGGAACCCGTGTCTCCAGCCATATTGTGCAGAATTTCGGGATGCGGAACACGTTCCAGTCCGATCACCTGCACGTCAAACTACAGGGCTCCGCGGGTCAGTCGCTGGGTGCTTTTGCGGCGCCTGGTCTTAAGTTGGAAGTGTCGGGCGACGCCAACGACTATGTCGGCAAGGGCCTCTCCGGCGGCACCATTGTGGTCCGCCCACCGCAAGTCAGCCCGCTGAAGGCAGATGAGAACACCATCATCGGCAATACCGTGCTGTATGGTGCCACCGATGGTTACCTCTTCGCAGCCGGTCGAGCGGGTGAACGGTTCGCCGTGCGGAACTCGGGTGCAACGGTCGTGATCGAGGGCTGTGGCTCGAACGGTTGTGAGTATATGACCGGTGGTGTCGCGGTGATCCTGGGTAACATTGGTGCCAATTTTGGTGCGGGCATGACGGGCGGCATGGCTTATCTGTACGATCCCGAAGGCAAGGCCGAGCAGCTGATGAACATGGAAACGCTGGTGACCTGCCCGGTAACCGTCGACCATTGGGAAGATCAGCTTAAATCGCTGATCGAAGCGCATCAGGCTGAAACCAATAGCCGCAAGGCCGCCGACATTCTGCAACATTGGGAGGTCGAAAAGACCAACTTCCTGCAGGTCTGTCCGAAAGAGATGCTGAACAATCTCAGCCACCCTCTGACCACTGAGGCAGCCGCTGTTCCCGCCGAGTAAACTTTTCCGGCAAAACCAAGACAAAACCCCGCGTGTCACCCAGGACACGCGGGGTTTTCAATTTACGGACCGGCCTTGCTTAAGATCATATACCCGCGCAACGCTCAGATCAGGCAAGATAGACCGTTCCAAACCCGGCCACAGCGTCGTATAGCAACAAAATGGCAAGAACAGCAGCGCGCAAGTCGAGCAAAAAGAAAAGCAAGGCGTCGAAATCAAAAAGGCCACTGGTTCCGTGGATTCGCCGTTGGGTCACACGCATCGCCCTGGGCGTTGTGGCTTTTGTCGTGGGTTTGGTCCTGCTTTACTCGGTGGTTAATCCGCCGGTGACCCATACAATCTGGTCGGAATGGCGAAGGTTGGGGAAGGTCGAGCGCGAGTGGGTGCCGATCGAAGAAATTGCCCCGGTTATGGGCAGATCTGCCGTGGCCGCCGAGGACGCGAATTTCTGCCTGCATTGGGGCTTTGACGTTGAAGCAATCCGCGATGCGCTGGAAGACGGCGGCAGCCGGGGGGCCTCGACCATTACCCAGCAGGTCGTGAAGAACGTGTTCCTGTGGCAAGGGCGCAGTTGGGTGCGCAAAGCGCTTGAAACGTCGATTACACCCGTCGTCGAAATCTTCTGGAGCAAGCAGCGAATCCTCGAAGTGTATCTGAACGTTGCCGAAACCGGTCAGGGGGTTTTCGGGGTCGAAGCGGCAGCACAACGATATTATGGAACCAGTGCGTCCAAGTTGTCGTCAGTTCAGGCGGCCCGATTGGCGGCGATCCTGCCGTCCCCGCGCAACAGATCCGTCACAGATCCGTCGGTCCGAACCCGCAGACGTGCGGCATCTATCCGGGATGGGGCGGCTACCATCCGCGCAGATGGTCGTGCGGATTGTTTCGAGGATTGAAACCCTATGCCCCTCAAGGCTAAAGCTGGGGGGTATTCACTGGTTCGATTGGAAGATTATGGCGCGTCTGTTTCATGTTCCCCTGTCCCCGTATTGCCGCAAGGTGCGCCTGTCGCTTGCGGAAAAGAAAATCGAAGTCGAACTGGTCGAGGAACGATACTGGGAACAAGACCCGGATTTTCTGCGCCGCAACCCAGCCGGCAAAGTCCCGGTGTTGCGACTGGATGGACAGGTCATGGCGGAAAGTGCGGCCATTTGTGAATATATCGAAGAAACCCGCCCTGAACCTCCGCTGATGCCAAAAAAACCTGAAGCGCGGTACGAGGTGCGGCGTTTGGTTGGCTGGTTCGATGACAAGTTCCATCACGAGGTCACATCTCGACTGTTGTATGAGCGGGTGAACAAGAAGGTGACCGGCGAAGGCTATCCCGACAGTAAAAACGTCAAGGCGGGCGCAAAGGCGATCAAATATCATCTGGACTACATGGCTTGGCTGCTGGATCACCGGCGCTGGCTGGCAGGGGATCAAATGAGTCTGGCCGATTTTGCAGCTGCTGCGCACTTGTCTGCTCTGGATTATATCTCAGATGTAGATTGGAACCGTTCTCAGGCGGTCAAGGATTGGTATGCCAAGATCAAGTCACGACCTGCGTTCCGGTCGATATTGGCAGATCAGGTTCCTGGGTTCCGACCGCCACCGCATTACGCTGATCTGGATTTCTGATAGGGTAAGGGTGTAGCGGGCTGACTGCCCCCTCTTGGCCGGGTGTGGGCCAATTCACCCCCGAGGGTACTTGTAGCCAGATGAAGAGCGGATCAGGTTTAAAAGAAAAGCTGGTGGCGCAGGCGTTGAGCGAGGGATTTGTCTCTTGCCGTGTTTGCCGACCTTGGGACGTGCCCGAAGTGCCGTCACGCTTGCAGGCGTTTTTGGATGCCGGGTATCACGGGCAGATGGGGTGGATGGCCGAGCGGACCCATTGGCGCGGCGATCCGGCCGCATTGTGGCCCGAGGCGCGGTCGGTCATCATGCTGGCTGAGAGCTATACGCCTGACCATGATCCGACCGATATCCTAAACCACCCGGACAAGGCGGCGATTTCTGTTTATGCTCAGAACAAGGATTACCACGATCTGGTCAAGAAGCGGCTGAAGCGGTTGGCGCGCTGGTTGATTGCGGAAGCTGGTGGAGAGGTAAAGGTCTTTGTTGATACCGCGCCTGTGCCAGAGAAGGCTTTGGGCCATGCGGCAGGTTTGGGTTGGCAGGGAAAACACACCAATCTCGTAAGCCGTGATTGGGGAAATTGGTCCTTTATAGGCTCTGTTTTTACGACGTTGGACCTGCCTGCAGACATGGCTGAAACGGACCATTGCGGTAATTGTCGAGCTTGTTTGAGTGCCTGTCCGACGGAGGCGTTTCCCGCCCCGTATCAGTTGGATGCGCGGCGTTGCATTTCTTATCTGACGATCGAACATAAAGGGCCGGTCGACGAAGAACTGCGCCAAAAGCTGGGAAACCGGATTTATGGGTGCGACGATTGTTTGGCCGCGTGCCCGTGGAACAAATTCGCCATCGCAGCGAGCGATGTGCGGTATGCAGCACGTGATGATCTTAAAGCGCCGCCGTTGGCCGAGCTTGCTGTGTTGGATGATGCAGCGTTTCGGGCCAAGTTCTCGGGCTCGCCGATCAAGCGGATTGGGCGGGATCGGTTCGTGCGCAATGTTTTGTACGCAATTGGCAACTCGCAACAGGCTGATCTGATGACTGTGGCTCAGTCGCTTGCCGATGATCCTGATCCAACGGTGGCGGACGCCGCGCGCTGGGCGGTGAAACGATTGTCGTAAGTGACGCAAACAGGCTGGACGTGTCGGTCCAAACCGCTACACCCGTGAACAGCGAACAGGAAGGAGATCCCGATGGCGTTGGCTTTGGGGGTGGATACGGGTGGAACCTATACGGATGCGGTGCTGATCCGGGACGAGAAAGAGGTGATCGCCTCGGCTAAATCCCTGACAACGCGCGCTGATCTGGCCATTGGGGTTGGTCATGCGATCTCGGCGGTGTTGGATCAAGCACAGGTGTCGCCGGAGCAGATCTCAATGGCGTCTTTGTCAACGACGTTGGCGACGAATGCCTTGGTCGAAGGGCAGGGTGGTCGAGTCGCGCTGATTTACATCGGGTTTAAGGAAGCGGATCTTGAGAAACATGGGCTGCGGGATGCGTTGAAGGGCGATCCGGCGCTGGTGATTGGGGGCGGGCATAGCCATGCCGGGGGTGAAGCGGCGCCATTGGATGTCGATGCGTTGGAAGCCTTTTTGGCGTCGCACAAAGATGTTTCTGGGTTTGCGGTTGCCGCGCAGTTCGCAACGCGGAACCCGGCGCATGAATTGCATGCCGCGCGTGTCATTGCCGAAAAAACCGGGGCACCGGTTACGTGCTCTCATCAGTTGTCGGCCAAATTGAACGGCCCGAAGCGCGCGGTCACGGCGGTTTTGAATGCGCGTTTGATCGGCATGATCGACCGTTTGATCGGTCGGGCGCAGGATCGTTTGATTGATCTGGGCATCACCGCACCGATGATGGTTGTGCGCGGCGATGGTGCCCTGATGAGCGCCGAACAAGCGCGGGAACGCCCGATTGAGACCATCCTCAGCGGGCCGGCGGCCTCGATTGTTGGGGCAAGCTGGTTGACGGGGGCCGAGAATGCACTGGTGTCCGATATTGGCGGCACCACGACGGATGTTGCGCTGATTCGGGATGGCAAACCCGCGATTGACCCAGCGGGCGCGCAGGTCGGCGGATTTCGTACGATGGTTGAGGCGGTTGCCATGCGCACCCACGGACTGGGTGGAGATAGCCAGGTGCATGTGGTCACCGAAGGGCTGGGCGGCGGCGTATTTCTCGGGCCACGGCGGGTGCTGCCGATATCTCTGATTGCGTCAGAAGCACCCGAGATTGTTCACGCCGTTCTGGACACACAGTTGCGGGCAACAACCGTGGGAGAGCATGACACGCGGTTTGCCCGCCGTGTTCCCGGTATCAATGCCGACGGGTTGGGTGCGCGTGAAGAGGCCTTGTTGGACAGGCTCGGTGAAAATGTCCTACCCCTGAGTGATCTGTTGCGCACCCGCATGGAGAACGGTGCCCTGTCGCGTCTGGTGGATCGCGGAATTGTTCAGGTGTCGGGTGTGACACCATCGGATGCTAGCCATGTTCTGGGTCGATTGGACGTATGGGACGCGGATGCCGCCCACAAGGCGCTGGAGTTGGTGGCGTGCAAACGTGTGGGGACCGGTGACAGGCTGGCCAGCAGCCCCGAACAGCTGGCACAGATGATTGTGGATCAGTTGACCGAACAGACGTCTTTGACCCTATTAGAGACTGCTTTTGCCGAAGAAGCTGACGGTTTTGGTCTTGCACCTGTGGACTTGGCCCGGCACGTGTTGACGCAAAAAGGGTTGGCAAAGCATCGCGGTCTAATCGCGCTGGACGCATCGCTGAACGTGGATGTCGTGGGTCTCGGCGCATCCGCCCCCAGCTATTATCCGGCTGTCGGGGATCGCCTGCATTGCACCATGATCCTGCCGGAACACGCCGGTGTGGCCAACGCGATCGGAGCAGTTGTTGGTCGGCTTACGCTGCGTCGAACAGGAACCGTGACATCACCGTCTGAAGGGCGTTACCGGGTTCATTTGGAAGAGGGGCCGCAGGATTTCACAGAATCCGACAAGGCCTTGGAACTGTTGGAGACGGTTTTGCGGGATCAGGCCGAGGGCGCCGTGCGACAGGCCGGAGCGGCAGATATCCGGGTGGTCGTCGACCGCGACATACGCACCGCGCGCATCGAAGCGCAGGACGTGTTCGTCGAAGCGATGATCACGGTCGAAGCCAGCGGACGCCCAAGAGTGGCCTCAGGTTAGCCCCCCTCGCGGGAAGGGGGCCAATTCGGTTATTCAGCCGCGCTGCGCTTGGGCAGAACCCAATCGGGGCGCGGGAAGTGGCAGGTATAGCCGTTGGGAATGCGCTCGAGGTAGTCCTGATGCTCGGGTTCAGCCTCCCAAAAATCGCCTACGGGTTCGACCTCGGTGACGACTTTGCCCGGCCAAATACCGCTGGCATTCACGTCGGCAATCGTGTCTTCGGCCATCTGTTTTTGCGCAGAATTTACATAGTAAATGGCCGAGCGATAGCTCATCCCGCGATCATTACCCTGACGGTTCACTGTTGTCGGATCGTGGATCTGAAAGAAGAACTCGAGCAGGTCGCGATAGGTGATCCGCGAGGGGTCGAAAATGATTTCGATCCCTTCGGCATGGGTGCCGTGGTTGCGGTAGGTGGCGTTGGGCACGTCGCCTCCGGTATAGCCGACGCGGGTGCCAGACACACCGGGTAGCTTGCGGATCAGGTCCTGCATGCCCCAAAAGCAACCTCCGGCAAGAACAGCGCGTTCAGTGGTCATTGGATGTCCTCCACATGGATCAGGTATTCGCCATACCCTTCGGCCTCCATCTCATCGCGATGAATGAACCGCAATGAGGCAGAGTTGATGCAGTAACGCAGCCCGCCGTGTTCGCGCGGGCCGTCGGGGAACACATGCCCCAGATGACTATCCCCATGTTTCGAGCGGACCTCGGTCCGGATCATGCCAAGCGTGCGATCTTCAATCTCTTCGACATGCTCGTGCACGATGGGCTTGGTAAAGCTTGGCCAGCCACATCCGGATTCGTATTTGTGGGTCGAGGCAAATAGCGGTTCGCCTGAGACGATATCGACGTATATGCCCGGCTCCTTGTTGCCCAACAGTTTTCCAGTGCCAGGGCGTTCGGTGCCGCTGCGTTGGGTGACGTGGAATTCCTCAGGTGAAAGAGCGGCAATGGCCTCGGGGTCTTTGGTGTAGCGGGTCATGGCTTCTCCGGTGTTGATGTGACTTGGGCCTTTATTTGGGCATACTGGGGCAAAAATCAAAATCATATTTCAGACTGCTCGCGTTCTCGTGCGGGTGATCCGAATGCCAAACGCACGCGTAATTCACAATAAAGGAGGTAACACCATGTTGAGACTGCTTCTGTTATCCGTCCTATTGCTGGTTGCCCGGGCTGTTCAAGCTACACCTTTGACCGGTGAGTTTGACTCGATTGACGGCGGAACGCTTTCTCTTGAGGGGTGGAGAGGTCAGCCGGTGCTGATTGTGAACACGGCGTCCCATTGCGGGTTCACGGGGCAATACGCTGGCTTGCAAAAGATCCATGACACCTATGCTGATCGAGGTCTCGTGGTTTTGGCCGTCCCTTCGGACTCGTTCAATCAGGAACTGGGGTCAGCGAAAGAAGTGAAACAATTCTGCGAGATGAATTATGGTCTGACCTTGCCCATGACCGACATCACCCCGGTCAAGGGCGCCGGTGCTCATCCGTTTTATAAGGCCGTTGCCCAGCAGACGGGCTTTGTCCCCAAGTGGAACTTCAACAAGATTCTGATTGACCCAGCGGGCGAGGTTGTCGCGACGTACGGCTCGAACGTCAAACCGGATTCACCGAAGCTCTTGCGTCAAGTTGAGGCATTGCTGCGCTGATCGGTTTGCCGAGACAGCTGCACTGCCAGAATGCCCAGCGTTGTAATGCCCACGCCAACCGCATCCATCGGACCAAGCTTTTCACCCAGCAGAACGGCAGCAACCGCGACGCCAAAGACCGGGTTCAAAAAGTGAAAAGTTGCGGCCCGGATCGCGCCGATCCTGTTCAACAAATGGAACCAGATCAGTGTCGCCAACAAGCCAGGGAACAGCGTCGTATAAGCGAAGGCCAGCATCCACGGTACGTTCGGGTGGATGTAGATCGTCTCAAAAATGGGTGCGGCGAGGAACAGAAGTGCCGAGCCCACCAGCATCTGTAGCCCGACCACCATCATGAAATTGCCGCCCGACGTTGCTCCGCGCACAGCCAGAGTCGCAAAGCTGAGCGCCAGCGCACCCAACCCGCACAGCATGACGCCAAACAAGTCTGCGCCCGCGCTTATCCGGCTGCTCATGATCAATGCTACGCCAGCGAAACCGGCCAGCAGTCCGATCACGCCCAGCGGCCGAAGCTTCTCGTGAAACAGTGTCCAGCTGGCTAATGCCACGATCAGTGGCATTGTCGAGGCAATGATCGCCGCGACCGAAGCCTGTACGGTTTGCATCGCGTAGAAATTCAGACCCAAATAAAGGGCATTTTGGCATATTCCGAACAGAATAGTCGCGTACCATTGCGCGCGCGTCAGCCTCCAGCTTTGGCCCATCGCCCGTGCAATTGCGACCCCCAACAACCCCGATATCAAAAATCGCAGCGCCAGTGAGAAAAGGGGCGAGGCATCGGCAACGATGATCCGCGCCGAGGTAAAGGCTGACGACCAGATAAAGGCAAATGCCAGCCCCATGGCAATGGCGCGCAGATCCATGGTGACCCTTTCCCAAACGCCGCGACTGTTTCGGAAATATCTGAAACGCGCAAGCACCGCGCGTCAAAAAAACCACAGGTCCCGCCTGTTGTGTTCTGCGATAACCCGTTTGTTGATTGATCAGTCAATTAAGTGTATGTGGCCGGCACTCTGACTAACCAAGGGAGGAAAGCTGGTGCTTTTGGAGTACATTCTGTCTTTCGGCGTTCTGCTTGCATTGGGCCTGGTCGCCTTCTTCGTCGTGAAGTGGTGGAACCTGCGCTGTGTGGGCGTGACGCCCGTACATCTGTTCACCTTCATTGCGATCCTGTTCACGTCCGGATTGGACGTTGGGCTGATCATGTTCCCGCTGACTGAGTTCGGCGGATATGCCGAGGAACCGGCTTATGCCTTCGCCAATCCTCTGGCCATCGAGTTCGGGTTCTGGGGTTTCCTGATCTGGGCCTTCTACTTCCTGACGGCGTTCTATTTCTGCGTCATCGAACCCCGCGTGAAGTTCTTTGAGATCCCGCTGGTCAAGCTGATCAACAACGTGGTGATTATTGGCACCTGTGCCTTCACCGCCAGCCTGTTTCTGATCTACCTTCCCGGCTATCTGCCAGAGGTCGGAGACGGTGAATCCGTGGTCTCAACCTTCTACATCATCGTATTCGTGGTTATTCTGGCAGCGGCCTATTCCTCGACCGATCTGAAATACGTCCGAATCTTGTCAGTCGGCTCTACCTTCCTGTTTCTGGCACTGATCATCGGAATGTGGGTCGCAGCCGGTATGGGTATGACCGGATTTGTTGAAACCGGCAGCAACATCAGCGCTTATTTCGCTAATCTGCACAAGTTTGTCCTGCCGCTGACCGACTATCACGCCTTCTACCTGTTCTGGTGGTTCGCGTGGTCGATCATGATCGGGCAGTTCACTTCGCGATTTGTCGGTGGTTTGACCACATGGCAGTTGCTCGCTGCATTGCTGATCTTCCCGTCGATCCCACTGGGTATCTGGTTCACCGTTCTCTACTACTACCACCTGAACGGCATCAGCACTGCGGGCATTACCAACATCGCGATGGTGATTGTGGGTGTGACCTTTGTGATCAACTCGCTGGACTCGCTGATTAGGCTCTATACAGACAACCTGAACCTGACAGTCGAGCGGTTCGGTAAAGCGATCTACGTCGCAGGCAACGTCGCTTTGTTGTTTGTTCTCACCCTGCTGTTCCAAAGCCAGTGGCTGCAGATTCAGTGGATCGGAGCCGTGGTCGTCGGTCTGTACTTGGCATGCGTGGTCTATATTCTGATCACGAAGCGCAAAGAGGTGCTGAGCATCGATTCAATGCCGGAAGATCGTGATCTGGACTTCCATAAGGTTGAGACTGTTCACTAAGCCAAAACCTGGATTTCGACAGGCGGCGGATGCGCCGCTAAAAATCAAACCCCGCAGAATGCTCTGTGGGGTTTTTTTGTGCCAGAGCGAGACAATGAATGAAATTCAGATAATGTAATGGAAGTAGTTCAATTTTGAATCCGAATTCCATTCCAACCGTACTGTCTGAAGGAACTTCACTATGAAAGATATCGGCCGCCGGAGATTCGTGGGTGCTGGAATTGCTTCTGCTGCAACATTGACGCCCTTGCAGCATGTTTTGGCGGAAACCGGATCATTACAAGATATCGGCGGATCGATCGTCTCGCTGCCTCAGGCAACGATCTACACTGCGAGAGAAATCATCACGCTGGATGATGCGCGCCCGACGGCCGAAGCGGTTGCCGTTGTCGGTGACAGAATTCTTTGGGCGGGAACATTGGAAGATGTACAGCGCGTTTTAGGCGAACAGCCTTACGAAATCGATACGACGTTCGCTGATAACGTGATCGTTCCTGGGTTTATTGCACAACATGACCATCCGGTGCTTGCTGCCCTAACAATGTCGTCTGAAATCCTCGCAATTGAAGATTGGGTTTTGCCGAGCGGAACCGTGCCGCGCGTCACGGACAAACAAGAATTCATGGAGCGTTTTGCCAAAGCGGAATCTGAAAAGTCGGATCCAGACGAACCATTACTTAGCTGGGGGTATCATCCGGCATTTTACGGCCCGTTGACACGTTCTGACCTCGATACAATCAGCGAAACACGTCCTATTCTTGTTTGGGCGCGCTCATGTCACGAGATGGTACTGAACTCGGCGGCTATGGAGCGTGGCGGTGTCACCCGGGACAAGTTCGAAACTTTCAGCCCGTCAGCAAAAGAGCAAAGCAGTTTTGAAGAGGCGCGGTTTTGGGAACAGGGTCTGTTCGCAGTTTTACCTAACATCGCGAATATGGTCGCAACCCCTGAACGCCTGCGATCCGGTCTGGAAATCACGCGCGACTATATGCACGCCAAAGGCATTACCTTCGGCAATGAGCCGGGCGGGATTCTGTCTAAACCGGTTCAGGACGGCGTCAACGAAATCTTCTCGAACCCGGATATGCCATTTCGCTGGTCATTTATCGTGGACGCAAAGTCGATGGTCGCGACCTATTCGGATGATGCGCAAGTCATTGCTGAAACCGAAAAGCTGGCCTCTTGGTATGGTGGCATGACAAGTCTTGCGCCAAAGCAGGCAAAGCTTTTTGCAGATGGCGCAATTTATTCGCTGCTGATGCAGGTACGTGATCCTTATCTTGATGGCCATGACGGTGAGTGGATGATGGATCGCGATTTGTTTGAACGTGCGTTCCGCATTTACTGGGACGCGGGCTATCAGATTCATATTCACGTCAATGGTGATTCCGGACTTGATCGGGTTCTTGATACGCTCGAATCGAATCTACGCCGGAACCCAAGATATGATCACCGCACCGTATTAGTGCATTTTGCTGTCAGCGCCTGGGATCAGGTCGAACGGATCAGAGCGCTGGGAGCCATCGTCAGCGGGAATCCCTATTACGTTACCGCGCTGGCGGATCAGTACTCAAAAGTTGGTCTTGGTCCGGAACGAGCGGATTCGATGGTTCGCTTAGGCGACTTGTCACTCACCGGAATTCCATGGTCACTGCATTCCGACATGCCGATGGCACCAGCGGACCCGCTGTTTCTGATGTGGTGTGCTGTCAATCGAGAAACCACTTCCGGTCGTATCGCTGGCGCGGATCAGAGGGTGCCTGCTGAAATGGCGCTTCGCGGAGTTACAATCGAGGCGGCTTACGCCCTTAGGCTGGGTGATGAGATCGGAAGCATCGAACCTGGCAAAAGGGCTAACCTGACTATACTGGATGAAAATCCCCTCAGTGTGGACCCGGCAATGATCCGCGACATCAATGTTTGGGGAACCGTTATGGAAGGGCGTGTTCTTCCGGTTGGTGAACGGACGCATAAAGCCTCGCTTACGCCGGCGCCGAATTCTCTAGCTGATGAAGAGGTCAACCGGGCAATGCTGAACCATGCGCTCAAGGTTGTTCATACCCACCTGTGAGAGGGGGCATACTGGTGCTCTGATCAAGTCAACTGAGATCAGGCAAAGAAAAAGGGCCCCCAATCGGCGGCCCTCAATCGCTTGCAGTGAAAGCTGAGATCAGCCGTTCACGCTGTCCTTCAGAGCTTTCGCAATGGTCATTTTGACCACTTTGTCGGCTTCTTTCTTGAACTGCTCGCCTGTGGCGGGGTTGCGCACCATGCGCTCGGGGCGCTCGCGGCAGTAGATTTTGCCGACGCCGGGCAGGGTTACTGCGCCACCGGCTGAAACTTCGCGGGTGATCAGGCCGGTCATGGCCTCCAACGCTGCGTTTGCAGCTTTCTTGTCGGTTCCCATTTCCTCAGCGAGAGCAGCCACCAGCTGAGTCTTTGTCATAGGCTTTGCCATTTCTTGGTCTCCTTAACGTGCCCGATACATAGGGCCTCACCGCGTAACTGTAACGGGATATTGTGGCCGAACACAACGAATAGTAGCGCGGAAAACCCTAAAAATATGGGGAAAACGTTGCTTTTTTGCGTCAGAGAAAGGCTGTTTCGTCGAAAGAACGCAATTTCCGGCTGTGTAACCGCTCTAACGGCATGCCACGCAAGTGTTCCATCGCCCGAATTCCAATGGCCAGATGGCGGCTTACCTGAGTGGTATAGAAGGCAGATGCCATGCCTGGAAGCTTTAATTCCCCATGCAGCGGTTTGTCAGATACACATAAGAGCGTGCCGTATGGAACGCGGAACCGATAGCCGTTTGCGGCGATGGTTGCGCTTTCCATATCCAGCGCGATGGCGCGTGATTGGCTGAGCCTTTGCACAGGCCCGGACTGGTCGCGCAGTTCCCAGTTGCGGTTGTCGACCGAGGCGACGGTGCCGGTCCGCATGATCCGCTTAAGTTCGTATCCCTCCAGTTCGGTGACCTCGGCCACCGCGCTTTCCAGCGCGACCTGAACCTCGGCCAGTGGTGGGATGGGAACCCAGACCGGCAGATCGTCATCCAGAACCTTGTCTTCGCGCAAATAGGCGTGGGCGAGAACAAAGTCGCCAAGCGCCTGCGTGTTGCGCAGACCGGCACAGTGACCGACCATCAGCCAGGCGTGGGGCCGTAGAACGGCGATGTGATCTGTTGCAGTTTTCGCGTTCGACGGGCCAACGCCGATATTCACCAACGTGATCCCGGACCCATCGTTACGCTTCAAGTGATAGGTCGGCATTTGCGGCAACTTCAGCGGCTGTGCCAACTCTTCCCCTGAGTCCGTAATTTCGACATTCCCGGTCGAGACAAAGCTGGTGTAGCCGCTGTCTGGATCTGCCAATTGCTCGCGTGCGTAATTCTCGAACTCAGAGACGTAGAACTGGTAGTTCGTGAACAGGACATGGTTCTGGAAATGGCTGGGGTCGGTTGCGGTGTAATGCGCAAGACGGGCCAGCGAATAATCCACGCGCTGGGCGGTGAACAAGGCCAGTGGACCGGCCTGGTCTTCGTGGTCGTAAACCCCGTTGACGATATCATCGTTGGTGGTGGTCAGGTCGGGAACGTCAAACACATCGCGCAATGTGAACCCGGCCGCGCCCTGTTGCGGGACGTGCAGGTCAGGATTACTGGCGACAGCGAAATGCACCGGGATCGGCGTGTCGGATGCACCGATCGTGACCGGTTGGTCGTGGTTCTTGATCAGCAACGCGATCTGCTGGGTCAGGTAGGACCGGAACAGATCTGGGCGCGTGACGGTTGTCGCGTGAATACCCGGTTCCGAGACGTGACCAAAGCTCAACCGGCTGTCAACATGGGCGTATGACGACGTTCTGATACGAATTTCCGGGTAATAGGCTCTGAACCGTACGGTTGGCGTACCCTGCTCCATTGCTTCGGCAAAACTGTCGCACAAAAAACGGGTCGCCTGCTCGTACAGCTCTTCTAAACGGGCGACGGCTGCTTTGGGGTCAGTGAATTGCTCGGCTTTGGGTGCGTCGGGTGTTCTTATTATTGTCATGCAAGTGGTTCCAGAAGATCGATCTTTTCAAAAGTGCGCACATCCACCAGACCCAGATCCGAAATCCGTAACTCCGGAATAACGACCAGCGCCAAAAGTGAATGCTGCATATATGCGTTGTTGAGGGTGCAGCCGCAGGCCACCATTGCGGCAACCATGTCTTCGGCCTTGGCGGCGACGTTCGCAGCCGGGCTGTCCGACATCAGGCCTGCGATGGGTAGCTCGACCAGCGCCAGTTCCTCCCCATCGCGGAAGATGGTGATGCCTCCGCCCACTTCGGCCAGCCGGTTTGCGGCCAAGGCCATCTGTGTGCGGTCGGTACCCACAACAATCATGTGGTGGCTGTCATGTGCCACCGTCGAGGCCATGGCCATCTTGCCTTGATATCCGAAACCGGAAACGAAGGCGTTCGTCACACCGCCCGTGGCACGGTGCCGTTCGACCAGCGCGATATGGCAGACATCGCCCTCGCCTTCGACCAATCCGCCGATGATCGGCAATTCAGCTTTCAGAGCTTTGGTCGGGGCCTGGTTTTCTACCACGCCGATCACGTTGGCCTGCACGCGGTTTGCACCGGCGGGCGCTTCGATTTCAAAATCTGCAGCAGTCAGGCTGTGCCCCAGATGGACGGTGCTGCGCGCGCTGTCAGGCCAGTTGAGGTGGGGGCAATCTGAGGAAATGACGCCGTTCTCGGCCACAATCTGACCGCGTGCAATAACAGTCTCGATGGGCAGTTCCCTCAGGTCAGAGCTGAGGATGACATCCGCGCGCCGCCCTGGGGTAATCGAGCCAATCTCACGCTCGAGCCCGAAATGGGTTGCCGTGTTGATCGTCGCCATTTGCAGGGCAATCAGTGGATCACATCCGCAAGCAATGGCGTGTCGAACCACGCGGTTCATATGACCATCATTCACCAACGTACCCGAGTGGCAATCATCCGTGCACAGGATGAAATTGCGCGGGTCCAATCCTTTTTCTGTGACGGCCGTGATTTGGCTTTCGACGTCATACCAGGCTGAGCCCAGTCGCATCATCGACCGCATACCCTGACGAACACGCGCTATTGCGTCAGCTTCGCAAGTACCTTCGTGGTCGTCTGCAGGTCCGCCGGCCACATAGGCCGCAAAATCAGGCCCTAGATTGGGCGATGCGTAATGCCCACCAACGGTTTTGCCTGCGTGTTGAGTGGCGGCTATCTCTGCCAGCATTTTGGGATCGCCATTTATCACGCCAGGGAAATTCATCATCTCGCCCAGGCCGATAATACCGGGCCAGTTCATCGCCTCGGCCACGTCTTCAGCGGTGATCTCGTACCCGGTGGTTTCCAACCCCGGAGCAGATGGGGCGCAGGATGGCATCTGAGTGAAAATGTTCACCGGCTGCATCATTGCCTCATCATGCATCATGCGCACGCCATCCAGCCCCAGCACATTGGCGATCTCATGCGGGTCGGTGAACATGCTGGTCGTTCCATGCGGGATGACAGCGCGGGCAAATTCGGCCGGTGTCAGCATACCTGACTCGATATGCATATGAGCGTCGCACAGGCCAGGAACCATATAGCGCCCGGTCGCCTCGATGATCTCAGTCTCTGGGCCGGTGCAATGTGATGCATCGGGTCCAACATAGGCGATGCGCCCGTCAGCAATTGCAATGTCATGATCCGGCAGCGCTTCGCGGCTGTGCACATTCACCCAGATTCCGCCGCGAATAACCAAATCCGCAGCTTCACGACCTGCAGCTACTGCAATCAGACGGGGGGCGACATCGGGCCAACTTGGGAAGGGTGTGTATTCCATGGCCCAACTTTCCCGAATGCGCAGGAAGGTTCAACCCCTTGTGAACAGGTATCATCAAACCTTCACGCAGCGCGTCAACACGGCCCGGCCCAACCAGAAAAGTCGCCCGTCAGGGCATCAATGACGGGCGGGTGCAGCGCCCGGTTACATCAGTGAGTCACTCTCCAACTCGTGGCGAACCCAGTTGGCAAAGGCAATTGCGCCGGGGCTTTCTTCTGCGCTCGGCGACAGCAGCAGGTAATAGGCTTCGGGCATCGGCGCGCGATGAGCAAACGGAGCAACCAAACGACCTTGTGCAATCTGGTCAGAGGCAATGGTGTCATGTGCCAGACACAGCCCACCGCCGGCCATGGCGACAGACAAACTAACCAAGTAGGTCGTCGAATATGTGATTGCAGGCTTTTCCCAGTTTAGACCCTGTTCCTCAAGCCAGCCCTGCCAGTTCGACAGCAGGTTCGAGCAATCAAAAAGCGGCTGCTGTTGCAGGTTCTCCAGCGCCACTTCATATCCCGGCGCGCAGACCGGGTAGTAGTGGTCTGTTCTCAGCAACTCGGTTCGAACCGTATCTGACGGCCGCAATGAATACCTGATTTCCACTGCCGCCCCTTCGGCCATTTCGCGGGGTTCCCAGAGCTCGGTGAAGATGTTCAGCTGAACATCTGGATGCGCGCTCCGGAAGCTTGGCAGTCTGGGTGCCAGCCAGTTCACGGCAAATGTAATGTTGCTTTGAACCTGAACCGCGTTTTTCTGGGCCCCCGTCACGGCCTGAGTTCCGCGCACTAGGGTCCGAAACGCCTCGCGCACCACGGGCAGGTAGGTGATGCCTGCTTCGGTCAGCTCCAATGCACGCGGGCGCCGCAGGAACAAAGGTTGTCCAAGGTATCCTTCCAACGACTTGATCTGCTGACTAACCGCGCTTTGGGTCATGTTCAGATCCCGGGCCGCGCCGGTAAAGGACAGGTGGCGGGCGGCTGCCTCGAATGTGCGGAGCCAGCCCAGCGGAGGAAGTGGTTTCTGCATGTGTATAATCTTGCCATTAGTTCAGCTAATGGAATAGTTGCGTTTTTTTCGTTGGTCAATTTTTGATGCCGCAGGCACGATTTCCGAAAGTCCTCAGCTATCCGCAAAGGAGCCCGGAATGACTGTCACCAACCTGCGCGCCAATATCGACCACTGGGCCGAAAGAGTTGATCTGGCTGCAACCTTTCGCTGGGTCGAGCGGCTGAACATGCACGAAGGCGTTGCCAATCATTTCAGCCTTGCGGTGAATCCGGAAGGTACGCAGTTTTTGATGAACCCGAACCAGATGCACTTTGCACGGGTCAAAGCGTCAAATCTGCTGTTTCTGGACGCAAATGATGCCGATGTGATGAACCAACCCGGTGCCCCGGATCCGACGGCTTGGGGTCTGCATGGTTCAATCCATCGTCACTGCCCGCACGCACGTTGCGTCATGCATGTGCATTCGATCTTTGCAACGGTGCTCGCGTCCCTGGCAGACAGCTCGCTACCGCCGATCGATCAGAACACGGCTACCTTCTACAACCGGTATGTGGTGGATGAAGAGTTCGGAGGACTTGCCTTTGAAAGCGAAGGTGAACGCTGTGCGTCGATGCTGTCGGACCCTAAGAAGAAGGTCATGATTATGGGCAATCACGGTGTCCTTGTGATTGGCAGTGATCCGGCAGACACCTTTAATAGACTCTATTATTTTGAACGCGCAGCGGAAACCTACATCCGCGCGCTGCAGACGGGACAACGATTGCGCGTGCTGTCGGAAGAGGTTGCCGAGAAGACCGCGCAAGAGTTGGAAGACTATCCTGATCAGGCCGAAGCACATCTGCGGGAGATCAAAGCCTTGCTGGATGACGAAGGCTCGGACTACGCCACCTGACCACTTCAACTGGGTAACCACCATGACCGACACGACTCAGAACCCCGAATCCGCCCGTTGGCACTATCACCCCGACGGCCCGGTAAGTTTAAACCCTTTGTTTAAATGGCCGCCGCGCCCCGCTGAAGTGCTGAAATGGTATAGCGGAGCGTGGCTGCAGATCACGGCACTGACCTTGTGCCTGTCTCTGGCCGTCATCGCCTATGCGTTCTTCTTTCCCTCGCTTGAAGCAATGCAAACCTTCGCGCCCGGGTGGATGTTTCGCATCTGGTTACTGAATATGGTGCCCCAGATTCTTGTCGCAGGCAGTCTGCATTGGTGGCTGTACATGCGAAAAGGACAGGGCATGTACAAAAAGTTCGACCGTCGCGACCTAACCCGCAACAACGGTACATTCACCTTCCGCAATCAGGTTCTGGACAATATCTGGTGGACGCTGGGCAGCGCGATGACCGTTGCGACGGTTTATCAGTGGGTTATCTACTGGGCGATGGCCAACGGGTATGTGCCCACTGTGACATGGTCCGGCGCGCCAGTGTGGTTCGTGGTCTGGATGGTGTTCATCCCGATGTGGTCGGGGTTGCATTTCTATTGGGTGCACCGGCTCGAGCATCACCCGAAGCTTTATAAATACGTGCACGCCGTGCACCATCGGAACGTGAACATCGGGCCCTGGTCGGGAATTTCGAACCACTGGTACGAGAACCTGTTGTACTTCACGACCTATTTCATCCACTTGATCGTGCCGTCGCATCCACTTCATGTTCTGTTTCACGCGTACTTTCAGCAGGTTAGCCCCGTTCTATCCCATTCCGGCTTTGAAAAGCTAAAGGCCGGAGATACGGATGCGGCCCGCGCCGGGGACTTCTTTCACCAGCTGCATCATCGATATTTCGAGTGCAACTACGGCACTTCTGAAATCCCGTTCGACAAGTGGTTCGGCACCTATCACGACGGATCAGCCGAGGCGACGACGCGAACAAGGGCGTACAAGAAACAGATGTATACCTAGTCGGCCCGCAGCGCGCGCGGCGTGGTTCCAAACTCGGCCTTAAAGGCGCGGGTCAGGGCGCTGGGATCGTCATAGCCCGCGCGCAGGGCAACTTCACCGATGCTCAGGTCGGTTTCTGCTACGAGTTTGCGCGCAAGATTCAGGCGCAGGCGGCGATAGACCTGAGCAGGGCCTGCACCCAGTTCGGCTTGCACGCGTACAGACAAGGCTTTCTGCGACCGGCCCACTCGGTTTGCGATTTCAGATACGGGCAGGGGGTTTTCAAGATGTTCCTGCATCAGGGCTAACGCTTTGTTCACGTAACCGCTGGTCGCACCAACGCCGCCCTTGTGCGAACGCGCGGAATCGCGGGTCATAAACAGCTGCGAAACTTCGAGCGCCAAGGCCTGCCCCTGATCCCGCCCAATCAGGTGCAATACCAGATCAAAGGCCGCCATTGCCCCCGAACAGGTAATGCGATTCCGGTCGATGACATAGCGCTCGCGCCGCGCATCGACATCGGGAAACCTCTCGGTGAATCCGGTCAGCTCTTCCCAGTGAATCGTGGCGCGATGGCCGTCCAGCAACCCCGCCTGCGCCAAAAGCCAGCTTCCGGTGTCCAGGCCCGCCAGCACTTTAAAACGCTGATCCGCCGAGCGCAGGCTCGTCAGGGTTTGCCACCCGCCGTGTGCGCGGAACCCATAAGAGGGCATGACCATCAGCATATCGCCACTGGCGGTTTGCAATGCTCCGTGCGGCGCAACCTGCAAACCGGATGATGAAGTCACCGGACCGGCCTCCAACGCGAGGAACTGCCAGTCATACAATTTACGACCGGCCAGAGTGTTCGCTGCACGCAGAGGTTCGACCGTGTTGGCCAAGCAATGGTTCGAGAATCCATCAAACAGAAGAACCCCAATATGCTGCGGTGCAGAGGGCGATTTAGTCCAATCTTGCATGGTAAACATCTATTTCTGCATGTTTCGAATAGCAAGCCGCGTCAGAATATGTCCCAACACCGGATTTGGAGACGCCCGATGCAATATGGATTGTCCGACGAACAGGAAATGATCGTCTCAACCGTTCGTAGTTTTGTTGAGAATGAAATCTACCCGCATGAAGAACTGGTCGAACGCACAGGCGAGGTCCCGCAGGAGATCGCGGCCGAGATCAAGCGCAAGACCATTGAACTGGGTTTTTATGCCTGCAATTTCCCCGAAAGCGTTGGATGCGCCGGGCTGAACCATCTGGAATTTTCTCTGGTCGAGCGTGAGCTGGGCCGCGGTTCCATGGCGCTGAACCATTTCTTCGGACGTCCGCAGAATATTCTGATGGCCTGTGAAGGGGAGCAGGTCGAGCGCTACCTGATGCCCGCCGTGCGCGGAGAGAAGATGGATGCGCTGGCAATGACCGAACCCGGGGCCGGGTCGGATGTACGTGGGATGAAGTGCGCGGCTGTTCGGGATGGTGGCGACTGGGTGGTCAATGGCACCAAGCATTTCATCTCGGGCGCAGAGCATGCGGATTTCATCATCGTCTTCATCGCAACCGGCGAGGATCAGACGCCAAAAGGCCCGAAAAAGCGGATCACGGCATTTCTGGTTGATCGCGGAACGCCCGGTTTCACGATCCGGGATGGATACAAGTCGGTCAGCCATCGTGGCTACAAGAACATGGTGCTGGATTTCGACGATTGTCGTCTGCCGGACAGCCAGGTGCTGGGAGAGGTCGACGGTGGGTTCGACGTTATGAACACTTGGCTCTATGCGACCCGTATTACCGTTGCTGCGATGTCCGTGGGACGCGCGCGTCGTGCGTTTGACTATGCCTTGGATTACTCGGCCACACGTGAACAGTTCGGTCAAAAGATCGGCAAGTTTCAGGGCGTGTCGTTCCAAATCGCGGATATGATCACCGAGATCGACGCGGCGGATCTGTTGACGTTGGCGGCAGCAGATCGGCTGGACAAAGGCCTGCCCGCTAACCGCGAGATCGCCTCGGCCAAGCTCTATGCTTCGGAAATGTTGGCGCGGGTCACCGATGCTGCCATTCAAATCCACGGCGGTATGGGGTTGATGGACGATTACCCACTTGAACGCTTCTGGCGTGACGCGCGGGTTGAACGTATCTGGGATGGGACCAGTGAAATTCAGCGACATATCATAAGCCGCGATCTGCTGAGGGCGCTCGGTGCGTGACGGTGGGGAGCGCCTGATGTCTTCCCTCTCACGCGTTCTGCATCCCACGTCCATCGCCGTGATTGGCGGCGGAGCCTGGTGCGCTTCGGTGATCGAACAGGCCCAGAAATTTGGATTTCAGGGCGACATCTGGCCGGTCCACCCAAAAGCCGGTCAGATTGCGGGCCTGACTGCCTTTGCAAGCCTTGAGGACCTGCCCTCAGCCCCTGATGTTGCCTTCGTTGGCATCAATCGCCACGCAACAATTGACGCGATTAGTGTTCTTTCAAAAATGAATGCCGGGGGCGCCGTGTGTTTTGCCTCAGGCTTTACCGAGGCAAACGCCGAAGACGATCAGGGCGCGGATCTTCAGGCCCGGTTGGTGCAGGCCGCCGGTGAGATGCCGATCTTGGGGCCAAATTGCTACGGCTTCGTCAACGGGTTGAATTGCGCCGCAGTTTGGCCCGACCAGCACGGTATGCAGCCTGTGGATAGCGGCGTTGCGATCCTGACCCAAAGCTCGAATATCGCAATCAACATGACGATGCAGCGCCGCGCCCTGCCGCTGGCTTTTATGCTGACCAGCGGAAATCAGGCGCAGACCCATCAGGCCGACATTGCCTCGGCCCTGTTGGATGACGACCGGATCACGGCGATTGGCGTCCATATTGAAGGGTTCGGAAATCTTCGAAAGTGGGAGGCGTTGGCCAAAAAAGCCGGGGATCGAAACGTGCCGATCATCGCGCTGAAAATGGGCCGTTCGGCGCATGCGCAGGCGGCGACGATTTCCCACACCGCCTCATTGGCGGGAGGAGATGCGGGCGCGCAAGCCTTTCTGGACCGCCTGGGGATCGCGCGCTTGGATGACATTCCAAGCTTTCTGGAGAGTCTCAAGCTGCTGCACGTGACCGGGCGCTTGGACAGCAACGGATTGGGGTCGATCAGTTGCTCCGGTGGCGAGGCAAGTCTGGCTGCGGACATGGCCGAGGGGCGCAATCTGCACTTCCCGCCTTTGTCGCAAGCACAAAAGGCTGACCTGCGCGATGCTCTGGGCCCGATGGTAGCCCTGGCGAACCCGCTGGATTATCACACTTACATCTGGCGTGACACGCAGGCCATGACCCGCGCATGGTCCGCCATGATGAGCCCGGAACAGGCCATCACCATGGCAATTGTCGATTATCCTCATACGGATGCGAGTGATTGGGAATGTGCAACGCAAGCCGCGCTGAATTGCGTTGCTCAGGCGGGGCGTCCTTTTGCGGTGACGGCGACTCTGCCAGAACTTTTGCCCCAAGACGTCGCTAAACGCCTTTTGGATGGGGGTGTTGTCCCCTTTGCCGGCTTGCATGAAGCCCTTGCTGCTATTGAGGCGGCAGTAGTGTCGAAAGCGACGACGGCCGAACCGGTTCTGTTGCCTTCGGAAAATGATGCGGACAGCGTTCTGACCGAAGCAGAAGCCAAGCGGGCACTGGCGAAATTCGGCGTGTGTGTTCCGCAAAGCGTTGTGGCACCGTCGGGCTTGGCGGCACAGGTTTCGGCGAACTTGACCGGTCCTTTCGCTGTCAAAGGCGTTGGGCTAGCACATAAGTCGGAACACGCGGCGGTACGACTGGAGGTTGATGCCGACGTTGTCGCCGAAGTTGCGGCGGATATTGGAACCGATGAGGTCCTCATTGAGGAAATGGCGGTCGCCGGTGTGGCGGAACTATTGGTTGGAGTGACCCGAGACCCGGCCCACGGGTTTGTTCTGACGCTGGGCGCCGGTGGGGTGCTGACAGAAATTCTGCGTGACACGGTTTCTCTGCTGATCCCGTCCTCGCGTGATGCAGTGCAGCAGGCACTGGGCAAATTGAATTGCGCACCCATGCTGGCGGGATATCGCGGTAAGCCAGCGGCGGACTTCGAGGCCATCCTGGACGCGGTCGAAGCTGTACAGGCCTATGTCATTGCTCACGCATCCCATGTCAGCGAAGTTGAAATAAATCCACTGATCTGCACGCCAGATGGCGCGGTGGCGGTGGACGCTCTGATCCGAAAGGCAAGATTATGAACCCAGTCAAAACCAAGCGCGATGGCGCAATTCTGGAAGTCACGCTGGACCGTCCGAAAGCGAATGCAATTGATTTGGCGACCAGCCGTGTCATGGGCGAGGTGTTTCGCGATTTCCGTGATGATCCCGATTTGCGCGTTGCCATCTTGACCGGAGGTGGTGAGAAGTTCTTTTGCCCCGGTTGGGACCTTAAGGCCGCAGCTGATGGCGATGCTGTGGACGGTGACTATGGCGTCGGTGGATTTGGCGGGCTGCAAGAACTGCGGGACATGAACAAGCCGGTGATCGCGGCGGTCAACGGGATTGCCTGCGGCGGTGGACTGGAACTGGCTCTGAGCGCAGACATGATCATCGCGGCGGATCACGCCAGTTTTGCATTGCCGGAAATCCGGTCCGGCACGGTGGCTGATGCCGCCAGCGTCAAACTGCCCAAGCGCATCCCTTATCACGTGGCAATGGAACTGCTTTTGACCGGACGCTGGTTTGACCCCCAAGAGGCTAAGAACTGGGGATTGGTGAACGAAATCGTGCCAAGCGATCAACTGATGGATCGGGCATGGGAACTGGCGCGTCTTTTGGCCAGCGGACCGCCTTTGGTTTATGCCGCAATCAAAGAGATTGTAAGGGATGCCGAAGATTCCAAGTTTCAGGACGCCATGAATCGGATCACCGGGCGGCAGTTGCCTACGGTTGATACTCTGTACGGCTCAGAAGACAATTTGGAAGGTGCCCGTGCCTTTGCCGAAAAGCGTGATCCTGTATGGAAGGGGCGGTAAGTCAGCCTAAACACGCTCGAACAATGCAATGAGCGCTGTGTCATCTTTATTGGGCCCCGACGCGAGATCACCGTAGATACGCACCTCTGGCAGAGCCAGATTTCGGATCTGGTCTTGTGCCAGCCGATGCAATGCCTCGGCAAAGCCAAGTTTCTCGTAGTGTTTGGCGTTGATAGACAGAGCAAACTGAGCGCCAGGGCGGGCCACGCGTAGCAATGCCGAAAGCGCTTTGGGTCCAAGATGGCCATGGGTAAACGTACCCGACGACACAATGCCGGAATAGCTGTCGCGCGGCACTGGAATACCTTCGTTCAAATCCGCCTCGATCGCGTCGCGGTAGATATCCTTACGCATCGCCTGATCCAGCATTTCAGCGCTGATATCCGTGGCATCAATGGGGCCGACGCCCAATCGGGCCAGAACCGCACCGCACAGGCCGGTGCCTGCTCCTACATCAAGCACAGGCCCTTGCCCTCCGGCACTGACAAAGGCGCGGGCGGTGTGGATATGCAACTGATAATCCTCGCGCGTGGCAAAGCCTTCGTCGTAATCCCCGGCCCATTCAGCGTATAGGCGCTTGTGGTCTTCCGGGGAATCCAGCGCGTAGGCCGCGTGCAGATCTGGTGTTTTGTCACTCATGACTAAAAGAAAGGCGCATCGAGGGATTCGAATCAAGTATCCTTGGTAGAGTTCTTGCATCTGCCGGAATTGCGGATCATCTAAGAGAATATGACAGGCACACTATTCTCCTTCGGTCACGGGTACTCGGCGCAGGCCTTGTCCCATCTGTTGCAACCTCAAGGTTGGCGTATCTTTGGCACCACGCGCGACCCGGCCCAATCGCCGATGGTCAGGGCATCCGGAGCTGAGCCGGTGGTCTGGCCGGGGCAAGTGCCACAGTTCGATGGCGTAACGCATCTTTTGATCTCGGTCGCGCCGAATGCGGCAGGAGATCCGGTTCTGGCCGCATTGAGGGAAGAAATCGCCGAACGGGCGGCGCAATTCAAATGGGTTGGTTACCTGTCGACAACTGCTGTTTACGGGGATCATCAGGGCGCTTGGGTGGACGAAACCACCCCGGCGACGCCGACAGCCCAGCGGGGTAAATGGCGGGTGCAGGCCGAAGAGCAGTGGCAAAACGTCCCCGGCTTGCCAACGCACATCTTTCGTCTGGCGGGTATCTATGGTCCCGGCCGTGGGCCGTTTTCCAAGCTCAAGCGTGTGGGTATGCGGCGCATAATCAAGTCAGGACAGGTCTTTTCGCGTATTCATGTCGCCGACATTGCCCAGGTTCTTGCAGCGTCCATGTCTGCGCCTAATCCGGGGGCTATTTACAACGTGTGCGATGATGAACCCGTCCCACCGCAGGATGTCATCGCCTATGCAGCCGAATTGCAGGGATTGCCGTTGCCACCCGAAGTGCCGTTTGACGAGGCGGACATGACCCCTATGGCGCGCAGCTTTTATAACGAAAACAAGCGGGTCAGGAATGATCGGATCAAGGATGAGCTGGGCGTCAAGCTGATGTATCCGAATTATCGGGTTGGGCTGCAGTCGCTAATGGTGGGCAGCTGATTGCTGCCCGGTCCTGCAGTGACGCGCGTGCGCGCCCAGTCATAGTTTTTGATTATCGAAATAATCCATAAAGAAAACTTATTTGCATTGCTTTAATTTGCTAGGTCTGGCGACGACAAGACAAGAGTCGCCGATACCTCTTGCGGAATGCGCGCGTTTTGAGCCGCGCATCTAAAAGAGGTAAAAGTGTCATCTATATATGTTCTTGATCGCCCGCGTTTCTTACCGCGCGAACGAGCCAGATTTTAGCAAGGATCGGAGATCGACATGGACGGAAGTGATAACCCCAAAACGGGCGGATGCCCTGTAATGCATGGTGCCGGAACCCGGTCGAACCGGGACTGGTGGCCGAACCAGTTAAACTTGTCGATCCTGCATCAACATGCGCCCGCGTCGAACCCGCTGGGTCCGGATTTCGACTACGCCGAAGAGTTCAAGAAGCTGGACATGAAGGCGCTAAAGGAAGACCTGTACGCACTGATGACGGATTCGCAGGACTGGTGGCCTGCAGATTACGGTCATTATGGCGGTCTGTTCATCCGGATGGCGTGGCACAGTGCCGGGACCTATCGGACCGCGGATGGCCGTGGCGGTGCCTCGACCGGGAACCAGCGTTTCGCGCCACTGAACAGCTGGCCGGACAACGGCAACCTGGACAAGGCGCGCCGCCTGCTGTGGCCGATCAAGCAAAAATACGGCAACCAGATTTCCTGGGCTGACCTGATGATCCTGGCAGGCAACTGCGCAATAGAATCCATGGGTGGCAAAACCTTTGGCTTCGCCGGTGGCCGCGTGGATATCTGGGCGCCGGAAGAAGACATTTACTGGGGCTCCGAAACCGAATGGTTAGCACCGACTGACAATCCGCACAGCCGTTACACTGGTGAGCGAGACATGGAAAACCCGCTGGCTGCCGTTCAGATGGGTCTGATCTATGTGAACCCAGAAGGTCCGGATGGTGAGCCCAATGTTCTGGCTTCGGGCCGTGATATCCGAGACACCTTTGGTCGGATGGCGATGAACGATGAGGAAACCGTCGCGCTGGTTGCCGGTGGCCACACCTTTGGTAAAGCCCACGGTGCCGGTGATCCCGATCTGGTCGGTCCCGAACCCGAAGCCGCACCAATCGAAGAAATGGGTCTTGGCTGGATCAACAAGTTCGGCTCGGGCGTGGGTGATGACACCACAACCTCGGGGATCGAAGGCGCATGGACCGCGAACCCGATCAAATGGGACAACGGCTATTTCGATCTGCTGTTCGGATATGAGTGGAACCTGACCAAAAGCCCCTCGGGCGCATGGATCTGGGAACCGATCGGCGTCAAGGAAGAGGACATGGCCCCGGCGGCCGGTGATCCGACCAAGAAGGTCAAGACCATGATGACCACCGCCGACATGGCGATGCGCATGGATCCGATTTATGGCCCGATCTCGAAACGTTTCCACGAGAACCCGGAAGAATTCGCCGATGCCTTCGCCCGCGCATGGTTCAAGCTGACCCACCGCGACATGGGCCCGCGTTCGGCCTATATCGGCCCGGAAGCCCCGACCGAAGAGCTGATTTGGCAGGACAACGTCCCCGCTGTGGATCACGAACTCGTGGACGATTCGGATGTGGCAGATCTGAAAGCCAAGATCGCGGCGACCGGTCTGTCGGTGTCCGAGCTTGTTTCGACTGCGTGGGCGTCGGCCTCGACCTTCCGCGGGTCGGACAAGCGCGGTGGCGCCAATGGAGCACGTATTCGTCTAGCGCCGCAGAAGGACTGGGACGTAAACGAACCGATGAAACTATCCAAAGCGCTTGACGCGTTGGAAGGTGTTCAACAGGCGTTCAACAACGCGCAGTCGGGCAACAAGAAAGTGTCGCTGGCTGATCTGATCGTTCTGGCCGGAACTGTCGGGATCGAACAGGCAGCCAAGGCCGGCGGTCAGGACGTCGAGGTTCCGTTCGCCCCGGGCCGCACCGATGCTACTCAGGAGCAAACGGATGTGGACAGCGTCGCAGTGCTGGAGCCTGCGGCAGACGGGTTCCGCAACTACCAAAAGGCTGAATACACCGTCTCGCCCGAGGAGCTGCTGGTCGATCGCGCACAATTGCTTACCCTCTCCGCGCCCGAGATGACGGCACTTGTCGGCGGCCTGCGTGTTCTGGGCGCCAACTTCGGTGACACCAAGCATGGAGTGTTCACGGATCGTGTAGGTGTCCTCAGCAACGACTTCTTCACCAACATTCTGGACATGGGAACTGAGTGGAAGCCTGCAGGCAAGGGCGTCTACGAAGGTCGTGACTGTGCCAGCGGTGAGGTCAAATGGACTGGTACCCGTGTCGATCTGGTCTTTGGTTCAAACTCACAATTGCGAGCGCTTGCTGAGGTCTACGGTCAGGCGGATGCCGAGGGCAAATTCGTCTGTGACTTTGTTTCGGCCTGGAACAAGGTGATGAACGCGGATCGCTTCGATCTGAAGTAAACCGGTCATCATCACATGGATAGCGCCGCCCGAGGGGACTCGGGCGGCGTTTTCTTTGGGTCGAGTTTTGCGGGTATACCAAGCATTGGGTACGATTCCGTCTATACCGCTTACGATCCCCCTGTAGAAGGTGGCATACAAGCGCGTTCGCAGCCTAAATTATAAAGGTAACCTTTTGTTTTTATTAACATTGAGAAGTTTCTACCGAGAAATGCGAAGTTTTTTCAAAATGGGGGTTGCAGGTCCCAGACCTAATCCGTAAATACCCCTTCACCGGCGCTGCTGAGGCGCTTGGGACGCTGCGGAAGCGGCGGAGACGCTCAGGATAGACTGGGGCATCTTAGGGAATGAGTTAG
>NZ_JBQFSL010000006.1:0-13451 GCF_056537985.1 Ruegeria sp. BI12
GAAGAACAGAAATCGATCCAGTGGGTCGATTACCTGACGAACGCGCAAAGCGCTGGACCGTAGGTTCAAATCCTACTCCCGCAACCAAATCAAAACCAAAAATATGCCGGTGGGATTCTGACGCGTGACGCCATGAGAAACTATGTTTCCGACTGGTTTCCGTGAAACAAATACGGCCTGCTCATACCCATCGCGCCAAATGGCTGAATTTAATTGGCGACCGGTGGTTGGACCGAATTGCTGTAGTCACTGTATTCCCAGTCTTGTCGAATCAAACTGTTTCGTATTTTGTCGTCGCGATGGTTCCCGGCTGTGTTCAGCGGTTTGGGAGAAAAGGGAATACGGTGCGGTTCTTTAAAAAGCCAATTCCGTGACTGCCCCCGCAACTGTAGGCGGCGAGCGACCCGAGATCGTCCACTGGGCAATTGCCTGGGAAGGATCGGGATAGCGTTGACCCGCAAGTCAGGAGACCTGCCATCCGAATTTTTTTGGACCTGGGCGGGGTGTCCCAGAGGGAGATGACAATGTTTCACGCGGTTCGTACCGTGCACGACTTTGCACTCGCTTTGCCCCTGTCCGAACACAGGAGGCGTTGCCTTTGTCATTGCAAAAAGCTGACACCCAAAGGGGTAAATGTCTGACAGAATTTAGCGTTCCGGTGCTGGTCTTAGGTGCTCTGGCGCTGTCGGCGCTCTTGTGGCTGGCAATTTACGCGGTGATTTGATGTCGGCAGTCTTACAAATCCGTGACCTGACCTTGGGCTACCGCGACCTGTCGTTGTTTCATCGCTTGTCTATGGACATCTCGGCGGGAACAACCTTGGCCGTGCTTGGAGCGAATGGGTCGGGCAAAAGCACATTTGTAAAAATGCTACTGGGCTTGATGGATCCGCTTTCGGGCACCCTGCATTGGCCGCAAGGTCGCCCTCGTGACATTGGGTATCTGGCGCAGATGACCGAATTCGATCGCCGTTTTCCCATTCGTGTCAGGGATCTTGCAGCGATGGGGGCCTGGCACGGGTTCGGCTATCGATCCGGTCTGAATGCGGCTGCGCGCGATCGGATGGCAGCCGCATTAGATGAGGCTGGAGTTTTAGATATCGCCGACAGACCGCTGCACATGCTGTCGGGTGGGCAGTTGCAGCGTGCGCTCTTCGCGCGGGTGATCATGCAGGACGCGCCGCTGATCCTATTGGATGAACCCTTTGCTGCAGTCGATCAAAGCACCGAGGCGCATTTGCTGTCGATTATCCGCCGGTGGCGTGATGAGGGGCGCGCGGTGGTGTTGGTGGTGCACGATCTTTCCTCGGTCCTGGACCATTGCAGCCATGCGCTGCTTTTGGGCGGTCAAGAGGCGACCCACGGAACGGTGAATGAAGTTTTGACGCCGGACCGGCTGGTCGCGCAAGGCTACCTCTCGGAAAGCCAGGCATCCTGGATGTTCCGTGGCCCCCAAAATACAGCGGAGCACGCTAATGTATGATCTGATCGCAGAAATGTGGAGCTTTGCTTTCATGCGCCGCGCGTTCGTGGCGACCACGGTCCTGTCGGCCTCGGTCGCGCCGGTGGGGGCGTTTCTTGTTTTGCGCCGATTGTCGTTGGCCGGAGAGGCCATGGCGCATGCGATCACCCCGGGCATCGTTATCGGCTTTGTCACGGCGGGCCTCTCGGTCATGTCGCTGCTGGTCGGAGGGCTGATCGCAGGTGTTGGCGTCGCTATTCTGACCGCATTTTTGGCGCGCCGGACGATTTTGCGAAGTGACGCAAGCCTTGCCTCGCTGTATCTGATCGCGTTGGCGGTGGGTATCTTTATCTTGTCTGCTGCCGGTTCTGCTGTTCCGCTAAAAAGCTTTCTGTTTGGGTCCATCCTGGGGATCGACGATGCGTCAATGATCCTTGTCGGAGGGGTGGCGACGGTAACCTTGCTGGCCTTTGCCATTCTGCTGCGCCCGCTGATTGTCAGTACCTGTGATCCGGTTTTCTTCGAAACTCAGACGCGCCGGCCGTGGTTGGTTGATCAGGGTTTCATGCTGCTGTTGGTTCTGAACCTGTTGGCGGCGTTCAAGACACTGGGAACATTGATGGCCGTTGGCCTGATGATCCTGCCTGCAACAGCGGCACGCTATTGGGCCAGTACGATTACAGGGCAACTGGTTCTGGGCTTTGTGTTTGCCCTGTCCAGCTGCTGGATCGGACTGACCCTGTCCTATCTGTTCCCGGACACTCCGTCCGGCCCTGCGATCGTTTTGGTTGCGGGTGGGTTCTTCCTGATCTCGGCCATTTTTGGTCCGCTTGGTTTTGGCAGACGGTTGAGCAAGCCGTCTGTTTCTAAAGACATCCCCATTTCCCAAATTCAACAAGAAGAGAGAGCGCAATGACTCTTATGAAGTCCCTCTATACCGGCATCGCCTCTGTGTCGTTTGCCGTC
The DNA here is from genome assembly GCF_056537985.1 of Ruegeria sp. BI12. Taxonomy (NCBI): domain Bacteria; kingdom Pseudomonadati; phylum Pseudomonadota; class Alphaproteobacteria; order Rhodobacterales; family Roseobacteraceae; genus Ruegeria; species Ruegeria sp. BI12. The sequence continues at coordinate 2,428 of NZ_JBQFSL010000006.1, forward strand.
GCGGCGTTGCCAGCCGTCGCAGCCGAAGACGACGTCAAGATCGTCGCCAGCTTTTCAATCCTCGGCGACATGGTCGAAGAGGTCGTGGGCGACCTGGCCACGGTTACGACAATCGTGGGCCCGGATGCAGATGCACATGTCTATCAGCCGTCGGTTGCAGACGCGAAGGCCGTTGCGCAAGCGGATCTCATCTTTGTCAACGGTCTGGGGTTTGAGACGTGGTCAGATACTTTGATCGCTGAATCAGGCACAGAGGCCACCGTGCACATTGCCACTGATGGTATCACACCAGTGAAAGTTGACGGTGCAATTGACCCGCACGCGTGGAATTCACTATCCAACGGCAAAATTTACGTGACCAATGTCGCTGATGTGATGAAAGAGGCGATGCCCGAGCACGCCGATGAGATCGAAGCCAACGCGACCGCCTATATTGCTCAGCTTGAGGCATTGGACGCCGAAACCAAGGTCAAGCTGGCAGACCTGCCCGCTAATCGCCGTACGGTGGTGACCGCGCATGATGCGTTTGGATATCTCGCAGACGCCTATGGCCTGACGTTCCTTGCACCGGTTGGCATCGACACCGAGGCAGAGCCATCGGCGAAGGATCTTGCTATCCTGATTGATCAATTGAAGGCGGAAGGTGCTGCGGCGCTGTTTGTCGAGAACATCACCAGCCCAACTTTGGTCCAGCAAATCTCGGATGAAACGGGCATCGTGATTGGCGGTCGGCTGTTCTCGGACGCCTTGTCCGAACGAGGTGGACCGGCCACCAGCTATCTCGCGATGTTCCAGCACAACCTGAATACTCTGCTGAACGCTCTTGAGAACGTAACCGCAAGTTAACTATTCCAATGGCGCGAGGCGGTGCCTGAACCGCCGCCTCGTGCTGTGCTGCGACGATCGGGCTATTTGGGCAGCCGTCGTTTAGTCGGGCCTCCAGCCATCTTCGTATTCCCCCAGAGTTCGGGACAGACCCAAAAGCGCGGCGAACAGTCTTGCGTAAACGTCCCGGGACATCATGGATTTGTTGTCATCCAACACCTGTAGAAGATCAACAACGCCAGTTGCAAAAGCATTGTAGACCAGCTGATCCGCAGGCGTTGGGTCCAGTGTCCATATGTCGTGCGCGTCATAGTACCCAACGGGTTGGGGGTCGTCGTCTATCATGTGTCCGCCTCATTTTGATGCCGCACATGTAAGTGAGAGGAAGGCAAACGCTAGTGATGTGGCGGAAAGTCACAAGTTTTTGGCGGTACCAAAAACGCCACCCCAACCTTGCGTTTCAGTGCTGATAGGAAGTGATTAGGTGCGCCTCGACCACAACCGGCATGAATTGTGTTGGCCGAGAAGTTGTCAGGGTTTCGAATGTTCGCTCTGCAATACTTCCAGAAACAGCTTGGTCACCCGCGTCGGTTCAGGTTGCTTTCTGGTCACGGCTGCAAACCGGGTTCGGTATTGCGTTTCGCCCGGCAGCACCATTCGCATCTTTCCCTGATCTACAAAGTCCTGCGCAAGGTGGTCAGGCAAATAACCGATGTATCGCCCCGACAGAACAAGTATAGCCAGCGCCTGCTCGCTTTGAACTTTTGCTGACCGTCGAAAGCCCAACTGTTGACCAACAATAAGGTTCGGAGAGTTCACGCTGAGCCCAACATAATTGTATCTGAGCAAATCGCTCGTCCTCAGACGCCGGTCCGGTACATCGAACAGGGGGTGTTCCCGGCCGCAATACAGGAACATGTTCTCGCCATACAAGGGCGCGTAGTTGAGACTTGTCGAAGGGCGATGCAGCGCGATGATTCCAATGTCAAGCTGGCCACTTATGACCATGGTTTCAATCACGTTCGGCGGCTCAAGGGACAATTCGATCTGCACTGACGGGGCGGCTTCGTTAAAACGATGAATGGCGCGGGCAAGGCGGGAATCCGGGTTTGACGCACATTGATCAAACAGCGAAACGCGGATTGTTCCCCCAAGTTGTTCCTTGATCTCGTTCACTTCGTTCCGAAATTGCGACACAGAAACAAGCAAGTGATCTGCCGCTTGCAGCACCTTGGCACCGTCTTCTGTGAGGGCAAATCCGGCAGGCCCACGGGTGCATAGTTTTAGGCCCAATCGCAATTCCAGATCGGTAATATGTTTGGAAATCGTAGATTTGCCGATGTTCAACTCAACTTCGGCAGCGGACAGGCCGCCGCTTTCGACAACCGTCTTGAAAACGCGTAGCAACCGGATGTCGCTGTCGCCGAGGCGTGAGGCAACCATATTCTTCCCAACTCGCAAGGTTTGATATATATGAAACCTATCGCGCAAAGAATGGCAACATAGAAACACAGTTCACCGGCTACTCTGGAAAAGCCGAGGTAGAATCGGACTGGCCATCTCTCCCCAGGTCAGCGCGCACCTCGAAACCTGATAGAACTGGGAGGACATCTATGTCATTCATCAAAAAGCTTGGCACCATGACTGCTGCCGTTTCGGTCGCGGCCCTGATGGTTGCGGGCGCAGCGGACGCGAAGAACTTCAAGATCGCCGTCGGCGACAGCGCGGGAAGTGCTCAAGAAGCCCTTGGATTGGCTTTCGTAAAGGCACTCGAAGAAAAGTCGGGTGGCGAGCACACAGCTACACTGTTCCTGAACGGTCAGCTGGGTTCCGAGCAGGACACCGTCAACGAGGCCGCAATCGGCACGCTGGACATGTCGCTGCTGGCGATCAACAACATCACGCCGTTCTCGCCTTCGGTTGGTGTATTCACTCTGCCTTATGTGATCCTGTCTCTGGAAGATGCTGAAAAGCTGACCCAAGGCCCGATCGGTCAGGAACTGGTGGAAAACACCATTCGTGACGCAGGCGTGCGCATCATCGGCTGGACCTACACGGGTTTCCGCCGTCTGACCAACTCGAAAAAGCCGGTTAGCTCGGTTGCTGACCTTCAGGATCTGATCATCCGCGTTCCCAAGAACGAGATCATGATCGAAACCTACAAGTCCTGGGGCATCAACCCGACGCCGATGGCTTGGTCGGAAACCTTCACCGGTCTGCAGACCAAAGTTGTCGACGGCCAGGACAACCCATACCTGACCATCAACGCAATGAAGTTCTACGAGGTCCAGGACCACGTAACCAACCTGCGTTACATCTTCTCGATCGAACCGCTGATCGTTTCGGAATCGGTATTCCAGGGTCTGTCGGAAGAAGATCAGAAGATCCTTCTGGAAGCCGGTCAGGAAGCAACTCTGGCATCGGCGCAGTTCTTGCGTGACTCTGAAGCTGCAATCAAGGAAGAGCTGACCGCTAAAGGCATGGAAATCATCGATCCTGAGAACGATGAGGCCGAGTTCATCGAACTGGCAACCGGTGCAGTATGGCCGCAGTTCTACGAGTCCATCGGTGGCGTCGAGAAACTGAATACAGTTCTCGAAGCCATCGGCCGCGACCCGGTCCAGCAATAATCGCCGCAGAGCGATAAGGGAAAGAGCGCTTCGGCGCTCTTTTCACATACAGGGAGTTGTGAAGCGCGATGTTCTGGAAAATATTCAATAATATAGAGAGTATCATTTGCCGCATATTACTTTCGGGTTTCGTCTGTCTGCTATTCGCACAGATCGTCGCCCGCGAAGTATTCGGGTTTTCGATCAGCTGGATCGAGGAACTGTCGGTCTACATGTTCGTCTGGTTCGTCTATTTCGGTGCCAGCTATGCGGCCCTGAAAGGCGCCCATAACCGGGTGACCTTCCAGTTCAAGTTTCTACCCAGCCGCTACATCAAGTATATCGAGGCCTTTGCCGATCTCTTCTGGCTCTTTTTCAACGTCTACTTCCTGTATCTGGCCACAGACTTTGTCTTCAACAAGATGAACAAGTTCTGGAAGTCCCAGACCCTGGGCATCGAGATGAAGTATATCTACATGGTGCTGCCTCTGGCCTTTGCATTGATGACCTTCCGCATCATTCAGGTGAACTATCGCCGCCTGATCAAAGGCGAAGACATCCATGATCCTGACCAGATCGACCTTGATGAAATCAAAGCTGCCACCGAAGCAGCCAAGCGCGACTGAGGCAGGGAGGAATAACAATGGAATCCGAAATCGTCACAATCCTATTTGGATCGTTTCTTCTACTGCTGCTCATTGGCGCACCGATCACGGTTGCTCTGGGTGTGGCATCACTGTTCTCGTTCCTTTACCTGGGCGAGAACCCGATCAAGTTTGTGCAGATTGCCTTTACTTCGGTGGGTGCGTTCCCACTGATGGCGCTGCCTGCATTTATTCTGGCGGGGGCTCTTATGGAGGCCGCCGGGATTTCAAAACGTCTAATCAATGTTGCTGAAAGTTTGGCTGGTCCATTCACCGGCGGTATTTCGGCTGCAACGGTTATGGCCTGTCTGTTCTTCGGCGCCATTTCGGGCTCGGGCCCGGCAACAACCGCGGCCGTGGGGATGCTGATGATCCCAGCAATGATCGACCGCGGCTATGAGCGCGGCTATGCCTCTGCGATTACCGCTTCTTCTGGCGGTCTCGGGATTATTATTCCTCCCTCCATCCCGATGGTGATCTTCGGCATTGCCGCGCTCGGTATGGCGCCGCCTGTTGAAGCGGTCGAGAAATTCGGGACCTTTCAGTCGGTTTCGATCTCGAAACTGTTCATCGCGGGTTTCGTTCCGGCCTTCCTGATCGCCACCAGCTTGCTGATCCTGAACTATTTCATGTCAAAAAAGCGTGGATACAAAGGTGTTGCCGAAGGCTGGTCGATGCGTCACGTGGCTTGCGAAATGTACCGTGGGTTCTGGTCGCTGATGGCTCCACTGGTGATCCTGGGCGGTATCTATACCGGTTTCTTCACCCCGACCGAGGCTGCGATTGTCGCGATCTTCTATACCCTGGTCGTTGGCGTCGTCATCTACCGTGAACTTACCTGGCAGTCGCTGTTCCAGTCGCTTGAAGCCACAACATGGCTGACGGGGCGTGTTCTGCTGATCCTGTTCACCGCAACCGTGTTCGGCCGCCTTCTGGTGGAAAACCAGATCCCCGCGATCATCGCGGACTCGATGCTCAGTTTTACCGACAACCTCTATGTGATTTGGGCGCTGATCATCTTCTTCCTGCTGTTCGTCGGAATGTTCATGGAGACGCTGGCCACGATCCTGATCCTGGTTCCGGTGATGCTGCCGGTGGCCTATTCGGTTGGCATCGACCCGATCCACTTTGGTGTGGTGATGGTCTGTACGCTGGGCATCGGTTTCCAGACACCGCCACTGGGTGAGAACCTGTTCATCGCATCGGGTATTTCGAATATCACGATCGAGCAGATCTCGCTGCGTGCCTTGCCCTTTGCAGCGGCCAATACCATCGCGATCTTTATCATTGCGTTCTTCCCTGAGCTGTCGCTATGGCTGCCCAGGCTGTTGGGCTACTGACCTGAAAGGATAATGTTATGAAACAAATGGTGACAAATATCCTGTTCGCGACCGACTTGTCTGAGAACTCGGGTCACGCCATGCGCAATGCTGCCAGCATTGCAATGGCAACAGGGGCAGAAATTCACGTCCTGCATGTGAACGAACCCCTGTCCGACGACGCGAAGATCACGATGGACATGTTCATCCTGAACGAAGAGACCCGCAAAACCGCCGCCCAGCGGCGCCATGAGATGGTGCGCAAGGTGTTGGCCGAGCGGCAAGCCAAGTTCTGGGCGCAGTTCGAAGGCGAAGACGCCAAGATCCGTGATCAGGTGACCTCGATCGAGGTCACCGACGGGCACCCGGCCGAAGTGATCCTGCGGCGCTCGGTCGAGATGGGGTGCGATCTGATCGTGCTTGGCGCACATGACCACGGCTTTTCGCACACTTTCCTTGGTACGGTGGCGAAACGTGTCTTGCGTCGGTCAAATATCCCAACACTGATCGTTCCGAACCCGGACGAGGGCTAGGAAATTCTCTGGGCCGCTGCATTCGTAGCGGCCCATGCTTTGCGCTGTACAGCGAACAAACCTGGTGATGCCAGAACACCGCCTGTTCCGCATCCAACGGCCCTGTGTTCATCTTGGGCCAAAGCTTGCCAAGCTAAAAACCTCCGCCTCAAATCACACCCAGAAAGTTTCGTTAACAGAGCTTAATGAAACGGTGTTCTCTCCTTAAGAACCGGTTCCTTTATTTGAGTTGTGACCAAAACCGCAATCCAAATTCAGGAGGAGAAGACCATGGAAGCGACACAGACCACTACCCCGAACCGCAACGTTTTTTCCACGCTGTTCGCGGACTATGCAGAAGCCCGAACCGAACACTTCCGCCGCAGGATTTTCGCCAAAACAGTCCACGACCTGGAGGCGCTAAACGATCGCCAACTGAGCGACATCGGCGTCCCTCGGGCTGAAATCAAGCAACGCGCCTATCAAAGCGTTTATCACGGTGCGCCCTATCGGCAGTAGCGACGGGCCAGCCCAAAACACGCTCGCGTAACCAGTTATGAGGTAGACCCTATGTTTGATGTCATCCCACCCAGCAAGCAATTGCCCCCCACGAATAGTGCCCTGCTGTTGTTCGACCGCGCTATGCGCATACGTGCGATCAGTTCCGAAATCGTTCGGGCTGCACAGTATCTGAACAGCTTTTCCGATCAGGAATTGTCAGAGCTGGGCATAAATCGCAGCGATATTGACGACACGATTCAGCGCTACATCTGACAAGCTGCCGAAAGGCGGGCGATTGAGAAAAAGAGAAACAAAGCCACTCTGGCACGCCAGAGTGGCTTTTCTTACGCGAGGTGATCCACAACCTGCAAATGCTGGGCCAGCTTGTCGATCTCGGCCATCCAGCCTTGCACCAGTTTTGGGTCGCTGGGTGCCGCATGGACACCGACGGCGATCGCACGGTTCAGGACGGCCTCAACCGCCAGCGAGACAGGGATAGACACCAGGCGCGCCATTGCCGTGCCACGAGCGTCGCCCCAGGCATCCATGACATAGGTTTTGTGCCAGACGGGTACACCGTCTTTCTCGGCCTTCAACCCTACGCACAGAACCACGCGGTCCGGTTCGCCCTCGTCATAGGCGTTTTCGTCCCAGAACTGGTCAGACATTTCTTTCAGGCGTGCATCGCCTTCGGGTCCGGACAGGGTTTCGATCTCGCTGAACACGTCCGACCACGCATCAGCCCAGCCATTCAGGCGCAAGGTCCCGCGGACGAATTCCTTAACGGTCCAGTGATCCTCGAACTGATACTCTTCCATGAACGGTAGCGAGTCGCGGTTCGGATAGACTTCAAAGCTTTCCGGTGTCGGCAGGGGTGCAACATAGCTGCTGATTGCATCCCAGGGGCGGGCGACATCCAGCGGAGCATAGTCGCGGATCGACTTGGACGGCGAACGCAACGCCTTGAGCACACCCAGCGGGGACCAGCTGAACTTGTACCGGAACGGGTTGGGGTTTTTTGGAATGCCGCCGCAATACGAGATGAAACTCAGGTGGTTGTTGGCATCAAACGCGTCCGATGCGCGATAGTCGGCGATCAGGGCATGCGCCATCAGGTGGTCGATGCCCGGGTCCAGCCCAACTTCGTTGACCAGTGCCACACCGGCCGCGCGCGCCTTGTCGTCCAGCGCGCGCATCTCGGGTGCGATGTAAGAGGATGAGACAAAATTGGCCTCCTTGGAGATGGCCAGTTCCGCCAGTGGCACGTGCCAATCGCCCGGCAGCATTGAGACGATCACGTCGCCTTTTTCCAGCACCGCGCCCAGTGCGTCGATGTCAAAGGCACGAATGTCGTCGGTCAGGTCTCCGACCTCGGCCTTGGCTTTTTCGATAGTCCGGTTCCAGACGGTGACTTTATGACCGCCCTCAATCAGGCGGCGCAGACCCGGGATGGCCGAAAGGCCGGTACCACACCAATGGATGGTCATTCGTAAGCTCCTTTTTGGCTGGTTAGCCGAATTTCAATTTTGCGATCACGATCGCTCCGACAAGAAGGATCGATATCACATTACCCAGGATCAAGGGCCATGCGGCGATCATTAATCCGTAGGCCAACCACAACGTCAGTGTCGACAGGATCAGCAGGTTTGCGGGCAGGGACAGATCTTTGGTTTCGCGGCTGCGCCAGGTTTTCAGGGTCTGGGGAAGCCAGCAGATCGTGCCAAGAACCGCTGCTGCACCGCCGATCAAGTGTTCCATGCGTGCACCGGCTCAGACATGTTTGCGAAACTCGCCCTGTGCCCGACCCCAAACACCGCTTTCGATCTCTTTCAGCGTCAGCAGAGTCGGCAGCAGTTGCGCGGCATAGTCTTCCGAGCTTTCGACTGGCAACATCGAGGGCAGATTGTCGATTGCCATGACATCCATCACCGGATCCGTCGCGACGCGCAAGACGGGGGCGTCCCACGTGGTGGCGCGGTCGTAAACGGGTACCGGGTTGTAATCGCTGTCCGGGTCGCAGGCGACATCACCAATGGCGGTGAGGTTGCGCGGGCTGGTCAGCGCCTCTCGCGGAACAAAGATCGGGGTGCCCGGGCGGGCAAAAATGCAGTTCAGAAACAGGTCATGCTGCAGAATTTCGGGGAAAGGCCCGCCGTTGGCGGTTTCGGCCATGTCCCATTTAGTAACGCTGACACCCATGGCCTCACATAGATCGGAGGCGCCTTTGCCCACCCGTCCCAACGCGCCGATCACAATGGCGCGGGGGCAATTGGCACCTGTGGCGTTCAACTCTGCAAGTAATTCAGCATTCAGCGCGTCCTTGCCCGAATACACACCAACGGGCGGGCATTCCTCATTCCGTTGCTGCGCCGCCCATGCCTTCAGGGTAACCGCTGCGCCAGCATAACCAGCCCAGTAGCCAAATGCTGCGACACGACGGCCATTCTCGTCTACGAGATACTCCAAGTCATAGAGCGTACCGCCACCCGCTTTGAACCTGTCCAAAAGGGCACGGCCAGAATGCTGACCCTTATAGGCGTGGCCAAACATGATGTGGCGGTGGGGCAGGGGAGTGCCGTCCTCGGGCAACTCCTTGAGACCAAAGATGATGGCATCAAGGGGGGCATCTGGCCAGGAATTCTCAGGCGCGATCTCGCAGCCTGCATCTTTGTACCCGTCAATCGGAATGGCGCGGGCATGGCTTTCCTCGACGGTTACCCGGATGCCTGCCGCAATCAGGGACGCTGCGCCTTCAGGGGTCAAACCAACCCGTTCTTCGTTCGGGCGCTGTTCTGCCCGGACCCAGAGATGTGTCATGCGTCGTCCTTTACTTAAAGCATCCCGGCGGCACGCACCGCCTGAACCGAGGCGCGCGCCTCCATCGCCTCGCGGAAAGCGAGGATCTTGGGAAAGGCCGACACGTCCACACCGTCGCCTTCCAGCCAACTGCAAACCACGTACAGATACGCATCGGCCAGTGAAACCGTATCGCCCAACACAAAGGGCCCGCGCAAACCGTTTGATACGATGTATTCACAGGACGCCGTCATTGTGTGCGCGACCTTGTCGGTCATGTCTTTCCAACTGGCCTTTTTGTCGGCCCAGCGAGCCCCTCGCAATTTGTGTGCGTGGTTCACATGCATGGTCGAAGCCAGATAATACATCACTTCGCGCATCCGGGCCGCCATGACCGGATCAGCGGGGACCAGACCTGCGTCCGGAGCAACCGCGGCAACGTATTCCAGCAATGCGCCGGTTTCAGTCAGAATACCGCCATCGACCGCCAATGCGGGAACACGGCCTTTCGGATTGATTTGTTTGTACGCCGGTTTGGTCTGTTCCCCTTCGGCGAAATCCAGACGGACCGCTTCATATTCAAGGCCGGCTTCCTCCAATGCGATGGCAACGGCGATCGAGATGGTGCGGGGGGCAAAATAAAGCTGCATTAGAGTACCTCCGGAACTGGATTACAAATGCGTCTGCGCGAAGTGCCGGTCGGGCGCTTCCAGATGCGGGACTGCATTGAACAGTACTGGGCTCAACTGCGCACCGATCGGGTGCAGACGATGCATTGAGGTGTTCATTATGGCAAGCGCAACCCGTGCCATCGCCTGTATGTCCAGTCCCATCGCCTGCCGAACCACCATCGAAATCAACCCGCCCGATGTCACGACAATCGCTGGTCCGCCGTCGGTTCCGATATCACGCAAGGCGTCCGAGACACGTGTTTCGAATTCCTCAAAGGTTTCCGGGGTCTCTTCGATCTCACCTCTTGCCCAAGCGGCAAAAGTTCGCGGCAAGTGTTCGACGAACCCTTCACGGTCCGTTGGAATCGAAACGCCGTGCTGCTCTTCATATAGTTTGGCAATGTTGAAGTATTCGATCTCATTGAGGCGCGGATCGCGGGTGGGTTCTGGCAGTCCCATGCTGGCAGCGGTCTCCACGTGTCGCGACAGCGTTCCGCAAAAGACACGTGGGTAGAACGCCTGAGTGTTTTGCAAATGCGCACCTAACCAACGTGCCTGCTGATGGCCCAGCTCGCTGAGCTTGTCATAGTTTGCTTCGTCGCGTGCGGCGGTGTTGGCCTGCCCGTGACGCACCAGTGTGATATGTGCCATCGCGCGTCCCCTCTTGCGCGAAGTCTTAGGGCAGGTTCGGGGCCGGTGCCAGAGCCCTTTGGCAGAAAGCGGTCAAAAATCAGTTTGATGGCGATGCTGTTTCTATTCGCGTAAGAAAGCGGCCATTAGCCTATTGCACACAGTGTTGCCTAACGGAAAAAAGTTTCCTATAGGATACAAGATCGCTGCATGCGGCTGCATACACATATCTGCGGCACCTGTTGCCTCGGCTCGATTAAAACGCGATGGTTCAAGCCTGTTGACTTGCTGAACAGTCCTAGGAACCTTGGTGTCACATTGCGGCAGAATACAGCCAAGGTTGCGGTCAACGCGACGATATTTGACAAGGTATCAGGAAAGGTCTCTGCCATGACCGAATTGAAACGCACGCCACTTTACGCTCTTCATGTTGAGTTGGGAGGTAAGCTGGTTGATTTTGCTGGTTGGGAGATGCCTGTTCAGTATCCGTTGGGGATCATGGGTGAGCATAAGCAGT
>NZ_JBQFSL010000007.1:2500-6122 GCF_056537985.1 Ruegeria sp. BI12
ATATGGGGTTGCTCATTTGTCCTCGTCCAAGTGGCGGGGGCGGGAAATGTATGTTTTTGGTTCAGAAGAATGACTGCCTTTAGTTACCAGCTGGGCGGTCTCGATCGGCATTTATTGTGTCTTTCTTTTTCTGGATCAAATCAAGCGCGAGAAGGGCGTTTGGTGAATGCCTTGGCAGCAAGAGGCGATGAAAGACGTGATACTCTGCGATAAGCCATGGGGAGCTGAGAATAAGCTTTGATCCATGGATTTCTGAATGGGGCAACCCACCTGAATGTTTGTTATTGTTAGCACTGCTAATCAATAATGGGCATAACCAGGTATTTATGACCTGAATACATAGGGTTATAAAGGCAAACCCGGGGAACTGAAACATCTAAGTACCCGGAGGAAAGGAAATCAATTGATACTCCCCTAGTAGCGGCGAGCGAACGGGGACCAGCCGAGCCGGATAAGTGACTAGAACACGTTGGGAAGCGTGGCCATAGCGGGTGACAGCCCCGTATAGGAAGCTTTGATGGACGTATTAAGTAGGGCGGAACACGTGAAATTCTGTCTGAAGATCGGAGGACCACCTTCGAAGGCTAAGTACTCCTTGCTGACCGATAGTGAACCAGTACCGTGAGGGAAAGGTGAAAAGCACCCCGACGAGGGGAGTGAAACAGTACCTGAAACCGAACGCCTACAATCAGTCGGAGGCTCCTTGCGAGCTGACGGCGTACCTTTTGTATAATGGGTCATCGACTTGGTCTCACGAGCAAGCTTAAGCCGTTAGGTGTAGGCGTAGCGAAAGCGAGTCTTAATAGGGCGAATGAGTTCGTGGGATCAGACCCGAAACCGAGTGATCTAGGCATGGCCAGGTTGAAGGTAAGGTAACACTTACTGGAGGACCGAACCCACATCCGTTGAAAAGGATCGGGATGAGCTGTGCCTAGGGGTGAAAGGCCAATCAAACTCGGAGATAGCTGGTTCTCTGCGAAATCTATTTAGGTAGAGCGTCATCCGAATACCCCGGGGGGTAGAGCACTGGATGGGTAATGGGGCCCCACAGGCTTACTGATCCTAACCAAACTCCGAATACCCGGGAGTACTAGATGGCAGACACACTGCGGATGCTAACGTCCGTAGTGGAGAGGGAAACAACCCTGACCTACGACTAAGGCCCCCAATTCATGGCTAAGTGGGAAAGCAGGTGGGACGACCAAAACAACCAGGAGGTTGGCTTAGAAGCAGCCATCCTTTAAAGATAGCGTAACAGCTCACTGGTCTAAATAAGTTGTCCTGCGGCGAAGATGTAACGGGGCTCAAGCCATGAGCCGAAGTCTAGGGATGCGTAAGCATCGGTAGCAGAGCGTAGTGTGACATAGTCTCATTCCTCCTTCATGCCTTCGGGCAGATTGGAGGAGAGAGGCTTTCGATGAAGCCGGGGCGTGAGCCATCCGGTGGAGAGATCACTAGTGAGAATGATGACATGAGTAGCGACAAAGAGTGTGAGAGACACTCTCGCCGAAAGTCCAAGGGTTCCTGCTTAAAGCTAATCTGAGCAGGGTAAGCCGGCCCCTAAGCCGAGGCCGAAAGGCGTAGGCGATGGGAACTAGGTTAATATTCCTAGGCCAGGAGGATGTGACGGATCACAGGTGTAGTTCAATCTTATCGGATTGATTGGGCTGCTGAGTGGTTCCTGGAAATAGCCCTCCATCAGACCGTACCCTAAACCGACACAGGTGGACTGGTAGAGCATACCAAGGCGCTTGAGAGAACGATGTTGAAGGAACTCGGCAAAATACCTCCGTAAGTTCGCGAGAAGGAGGCCCGGTTCCTAGGCAACTAGGGGCTGGGGGCACAAACCAGGGGGTGGCGACTGTTTATTAAAAACACAGGGCTCTGCGAAGTCGCAAGACGACGTATAGGGTCTGACGCCTGCCCGGTGCCTGAAGGTTAAAAGGAGAGGTGAGAGCCTTGAATTGAAGCCCAGGTAAACGGCGGCCGTAACTATAACGGTCCTAAGGTAGCGAAATTCCTTGTCGGGTAAGTTCCGACCTGCACGAATGGCGTAACGACTTCCCCGCTGTCTCCAACATCGACTCAGCGAAATTGAATTGCCTGTCAAGATGCAGGCTTCCCGCGGTTAGACGGAAAGACCCCGTGCACCTTTACTACAGCTTCGCACTGGCATCAGGATTGTGATGTGCAGGATAGGTGGTGGGCTTTGAAGCAGGAACGCAAGTACCTGTGGAGCCTCCCTTGAGATACCACCCTTCGCACTCTTGATGTCTAACCGCGGTCCGTTATCCGGATCCGGGACCCTGCGTGGCGGGTAGTTTGACTGGGGCGGTCGCCTCCTAAAGCGTAACGGAGGCGCGCGAAGGTTGGCTCAGAGCGGTCGGAAATCGCTCGTTGAGTGCAATGGCAGAAGCCAGCCTGACTGCGAGACTGACAAGTCGAGCAGAGTCGAAAGACGGCCATAGTGATCCGGTGGTCCCGAGTGGAAGGGCCATCGCTCAACGGATAAAAGGTACGCCGGGGATAACAGGCTGATACTGCCCAAGAGTCCATATCGACGGCAGTGTTTGGCACCTCGATGTCGGCTCATCTCATCCTGGGGCTGGAGCAGGTCCCAAGGGTACGGCTGTTCGCCGTTTAAAGAGGTACGTGAGCTGGGTTTAGAACGTCGTGAGACAGTTCGGTCCCTATCTGCCGTGGGTGTAGGAGACTTGAGAGGAGTTGCCCCTAGTACGAGAGGACCGGGGTGAACGATCCACTGGTGGACCAGTTGTCGTGCCAACGGCAGTGCTGGGTAGCTATGATCGGACAGGATAACCGCTGAAGGCATCTAAGCGGGAAGCCCCCCTCAAAACAAGGTCTCCCTGAGGGCCGTGGAAGACCACCACGTCAATAGGCCGGAGATGTAAGCGCAGTAATGCGTTCAGTTGACCGGTACTAATCGCCCGATAGGCTTGATTTGATCCAGTAATGGAAAGACAAATCAAAAACATACACCTCAGTAAACATGGATAACTTCGTCGCTTCAAACGACGATGTTGATTGACATAACAACCGTGCAGGAACGCGCATCCGCTTCGCGAATACGCTGCCTCCTGCGCGTCGCCTTTTTGCAAAGCAAAAAGAGCGACGGGGATTTTCCTCGGTTTGGTGGTCATAGCGCAAGTGAAACACCCGGTCCCATCCCGAACCCGGAAGTTAAGCACTGCCGCGCCAATGGTACTTGGGCTTAAGCCCCGGGAGAGTAGGTCACCGCCAAACCTAGAAAAATCCCCAGTCTCTCTAAAACGATGAAAAGAACACTACCCGGTCTCAAGTAGCCGAATAGGCGGTAGACCAACGCTAAGTGTCGCGGGATGGAGCAGCCCGGTAGCTCGTCAGGCTCATAACCTGAAGGTCGCAGGTTCAAATCCTGCTCCCGCAACCAGCGTCAGAAAATCTCAGTACAGCCCGTTCAGACTACAATTGATCCACTGGATCAATTGCTTAACGTCTTCAACTCGTCAGGCTCATAACCTGAAGGGTGAGGAAGAACAGAAATCGATCCAGTGGGTCGATTACCTGACGAACGCGCAAAGCGCTGGACCGTAGGTTCAAATCCTACTCCCGCAACCAAATC
>NZ_JBQFSL010000008.1:0-4429 GCF_056537985.1 Ruegeria sp. BI12
CATGTTGAGTTGGGAGGTAAGCTGGTTGATTTTGCTGGTTGGGAGATGCCTGTTCAGTATCCGTTGGGGATCATGGGTGAGCATAAGCAGTGTCGTGAGAAGGCGGCGTTGTTTGATGTGTCTCATATGGGCCAGGTGATCCTTCGGGGTGAGAATGTGGGGGAGAAGCTGGAAGCTTTGTGCCCGCAGGCTTACGCGACGCTGAAGGAAGGCAAGGCGCGGTACGGGTTCTTTACGAATGCCGAAGGCGGGATCATGGATGACCTGATCGTGTCGAATGCAGGCGACCATTACTTTGTGGTGGTGAACGCAGCGCTGCGCCATCAGGATATTCCGCATATGAAAGCGAACCTTGATGGCGTCGAAGTGACCGAGATCTTCGACCGTGCGCTGGTGGCGGTCCAAGGTCCTGCGGCGGAAAACGTTGTGGGGGAACTCTGCCCGGCGGCGCGGGATCTGAAGTTCATGGAAACCACGGTGGCTGATATCAACGGTGTTGAGTGCCGCATCTCGCGTCTGGGCTACACGGGCGAGGACGGGTACGAGATCTCGATCCCCGAGGACAAGGCAATCGAGGTCAGCAAGGCGTTCCTGGCGCATGAGGATTGCGAAGCTGCCGGTCTGGGCGCGCGCGACAGCCTGCGGCTTGAGGCCGGTCTGTGCCTTTATGGCAATGACATCGACCAGAGCACCTCGCCGATTGAGGCCTCGCTGGCCTGGGCGATCCAGAAGCGCCGCAAGGAAGAAGGCGGTTTCCCGGGCGCGGAGCGGGTACAAAAGGAACTGGCCGAAGGCCCTGCCAAAAAGCTGGTCGGCATCAAACCCGATGGCCGCGCACCGGCACGTCAGGGCGTGGAAATCCAGTGCGCCGAGGGTAATACGATCGGTCAGATCACCTCGGGCGTGTTCGGCCCCACGGTCGGCGGACCGGTGGCGATGGGCTATGTGAGCAAGGGTCATGGCGAGCCGGGCGAGACGGTGAACCTGATCATCCGGGGCAAGCCGCAGCCGGCACAGATCGTGGCGCTGCCCTTCGTCAAACAGAATTACAAGCGTTGAAGTCAGGAGAGAGACAACATGGCAACCTATTATTCCGAAGAGCATGAATGGCTGACCGTCGAAGGCGACACGGCCACTCTGGGCATCACCAAGCACGCGGCTGAACAGCTGGGTGACGTGGTGTTTGTGGAGCAGCAGGAAGCAGGCGACGAGTTCGAAAAAGGCGGCGAGATCGGCGTGATCGAATCCGTCAAGGCCGCCTCCGAGCTCTATGCCCCGGTCGATGGCGAGATCACCGAGGTGAACGAGGCGCTGGCCGACAATCCGGGCGCGCTGAACGATGATCCCGAGGGTGAGGCCTGGATCTACAAGATCAAGATCGCGGATGCCGCGCAGCTGGAAGATCTGATGGATCTGGACGGCTACAAGGCCCTGATCGGCTAATTCCACGCCGGAGCCCGGTTTGGGGCTCCGCCCGTTCGGGCCGGGGTTTTTGCCCGGCCCTCTCCCTACTACCGGAGGCTGGCACGCAGTCTCCGCCCGACCTGACCTATTCGACAGGAGCGCTGCAATGGCCTTCAAACTGACCGACTACGAAGCCTATGACTTCGCCAATCGCCGCCACATCGGCCCGTCGCCCACCGAGATGCGCGACATGCTGCAGGTGATCGGCTTCAAGACGCTGGACCAGCTGATTGACGCCACCGTCCCGCCTGCGATCCGGCAGAAGGAACCGCTGGACTGGGGTCCGGCGATGACCGAGCGTGACGCGCTGTTTTACATGAAAGAGGTGGCGAGCAAGAACAAGGTTCTGACCTCGCTGATCGGTCAGGGATACTATGGCACCACCACCCCGGCGCCGATCCTGCGCAACATCCTGGAAAACCCGGCCTGGTACACGGCGTATACGCCCTATCAGCCCGAGATCAGCCAGGGTCGTCTTGAGGCGCTGTTGAACTTCCAGACCATGGTCAGCGACCTGACCGGGCTGGACGTGGCCAACGCATCGCTGCTGGACGAAGCCACAGCCGCGGCCGAAGCGATGGCAATGGCCAAGCGCGGCGGGCGTTCGAAAGCCAACAACGCGGCCTTCTTTGTCGACAAGAACTGCCACCCGCAGACCATCGCGGTGATCAAGACCCGCGCCGAGCCTCTGGGCATCGACGTTCAGGTCGCTGATCCGGATCAGCTGGACGCAGGCGCGGTGTTTGGCGCGATCTTCCAGTATCCCGGCACCCATGGCCACGTGCGCGACTTCACCAACGAGATTGCGGCGCTGCACGAACATAAAGCCATTGCCATCGTCGCCGCCGACATCCTGTCGCTGGCGCTGCTGAAGTCACCGGGCGAGATGGGTGCGGATATTGCCATCGGCTCGACCCAGCGCTTTGGCGTTCCGATGGGCTATGGTGGCCCGCACGCTGCTTACATGGCGACCACCGACAAGCTGAAGCGATCCATGCCGGGCCGGATCATCGGTGTCAGCATCGACAGCCGCGGCAACAAGGCCTACCGCCTGTCGCTGCAGACCCGCGAGCAACACATCCGCCGCGAGAAAGCCAACTCGAACGTCTGCACTGCGCAGGCGCTGCTGGCGGTCATCGCCTCGATGTATGCGGTCTATCACGGTCCCGACGGTATCAAGGCCATCGCGCAATCGGTGCACCGCAAGACCTCGCGCCTGGCCGCCGGTCTGGAAGAGGCAGGCTTTGCCGTGGAACCCGAGGTGTTCTTCGACACCATCACGGTCGAGGTTGGCCACCTGCAGAACGTCGTGATGGAGGCCGCCGTAGCCCGTGGCGTCAACCTGCGCAAGGTCGGCGACACCAAGGTTGGCATCAGTCTGGACGAACAGACCCGCCCCGAGACCATCGAGGCCGTCTGGGGTGCCTTCGGCATCGACAAGAAGGATGACAGCAAGAAGAACCGCGCATATCGCCTGCCGGACTACGCGCTGCGCGAAAGCGCTTATCTGACCCATCCGATCTTCCATCAGAACCGGGCCGAGGCCGAGATCACGCGTTACATGCGCCGTCTGGCCGACCGCGACCTGGCGCTGGACCGGGCGATGATCCCGCTGGGGTCCTGCACCATGAAGCTGAACGCCACGATCGAGATGATCCCGGTCACTTGGCCCGAGTTCGGCAACCTGCACCCGTTCTGCCCCGAAGATCAGGCGCAGGGCTATCACGAGATGATCGACGATCTGAACGACAAGCTGTGCCAGATCACCGGCTATGACGCGATCAGCCAGCAGCCCAACTCGGGCGCGCAGGGTGAGTACGCAGGCCTGCTGACCATCCGCAACTATCACTTCGCCCGCGGCGAAGGGCACCGCAATGTCTGCCTGATCCCGACCTCAGCCCATGGCACCAACCCGGCCTCGGCGCAGATGGTGGGCTGGCAGGTTGTTCCGGTGCAGGCGGATGACAAGGGCAACATTGATCTGAACGACTTCCGCGCCAAGGCGGAAAAGCACTCCGATCATCTGGCCGCCTGCATGATCACCTATCCGTCGACCCATGGCGTGTTCGAGACCACCGTGCAGGAGGTCTGCCAGATCACCCATGATCATGGCGGTCAGGTCTATATCGACGGTGCCAACATGAACGCCATGGTTGGTCTCTCGCGTCCGGGTGACATTGGCGGCGACGTCAGCCACCTGAACCTGCACAAGACCTTCTGCATCCCGCATGGCGGTGGCGGCCCCGGCATGGGTCCGATCGGCGTCAAGGCGCATCTGGAAGAGCACCTGCCCGGCCACCCGGAATACGGCACTGCCGTGGGTCCGGTCTCGGCGGCACCGTTTGGCTCACCCTCGATCCTTCCCGTCTCGTGGGCCTATGTGCTGCTGATGGGCGGCGCGGGTCTGACCCAGGCGACCAAGGTGGCGATCCTGAACGCCAACTACATCGCGGCACGTCTGCAGGATGCCTATCCGATCCTCTACACGTCCGAGACAGGTCGTGTGGCGCATGAATGCATCCTCGACACCCGTCCGCTGGACGAGGCGGCACAGGTCAGCGTTGACGACATCGCCAAGCGTCTGGTCGATAGCGGCTTCCACGCGCCGACCATGTCCTGGCCGGTCGCAGGCACCCTGATGGTGGAACCCACCGAGTCCGAACCGCAGGCCGAGCTTGACCGCTTCTGCGACGCCATGCTCTCAATCCGGGCCGAGGCGCAGGACATCATCGACGGCAAGATCGACGCGGAAAACAACCCGCTGAAAAACGCCCCCCACACGGTGCGCGATCTGGTCGGAGACTGGGACCGGCCCTACAGCCGCGAACAGGCCTGCTTCCCCCCAGGATCCATGGGCGTCGACAAATACTGGTCACCAGTAAACCGCGTCGACAACGCTTACGGCGACAGAAACCTAATATGCACATGCCCACCAATGGACGCATACGAAGAAGCCGCCGAGTAA
>NZ_JBQFSL010000009.1:0-1613 GCF_056537985.1 Ruegeria sp. BI12
GTTTGGGGTCTCAGGGCAATCTGTTTTGGGCAGTAGTCTGCATAATGCGGGTGTAGTGGACTTGGCGAATGGAGCTTCCGGTGACACCCTGACGGTGGCGGGTGATTATGAAAGCGTGGATGGTGTTGTTGCAGTGGATGTTGATTTTGCGGCAAGCAGTGCGGACCAGCTGGTAGTGCTTGGGGATGTGACAGGCACAAGCACGCTGGATTTGAACCTGCTCTCGCCTGGGATGGCGGATGGGGGAAGTGCAATTACACTTGTGGCGGTTGAGGGTACGGCACAGGCCGACGCGTTTGTGCTTGCAGGCGGAGAACCGGTAAGCGCGGGGGTGTTTGCTTATGATTTACTGTACAGCGGTGAAGCGTTTGCATTGAATGCAATTGGCATTTCTTCGACGGGTCTTGCCTATCAGTCGGCACCGGGGGGCTTGCTTGACAGCTTTGCGCGCCCGGAATCCTTGATTGCACGGCTTGGGGGCCGGGAATGGGCCAGCGGTGACGCAACCGGGGGGTGGCTCCGACTATCTGGTGGGCGCACGGATGTTGAGGTCGGAGGAGGAAGGTCTCCTTATAGCTCCGACGCCAATAGCCAGTTTTTCCAGGCCGGTGTAGATTTCCCCACTGTGGTTTCCGGAGGGCGCCTTGTTTACGGTGCCTATGCTGAATACGGGCAGGCTGAAGTGAATGCGACAAATGCGTTCGGATCTTCCAATGTTGATGCAGATGGCTATGGGCTTGGCTTGACACTGACATGGTATGGAGACGGGGGCACATATGTGGATGCGACAGGGGAGCTTGGTCAGATTGAAGGTGATTTCAGGTCTTCGGCTTTTGGCTCTCTGATTGACAATCATACGATGGAGTATGCTCAGGCGAGTATTGAAGTTGGGCACCGTATTGCGCTGGAAGGTGGGGGAGCTTTTGTGCCACAGGCGCAGCTTTCATGGGCAGGACTTGATGGAGGGTCTTTTACGGATACGGAAGGCACAGCTGTAGATTTTGGAACCAATGAGAGCCTGATTGGACGGCTTGGACTTGCCTATGAGTTCGCACCCACCGCCCCAGAGGCCCCGGCGACAACCTCCTATGTGATTGCAAATATCGTGCATAACTTCTCCCCGGACACGAGCGTGTCTGTGGGCGCTGCTGAACTTGCGGGCGGCTTTGATGGCTCTCTCATTGAGCTTGGAGGTGGCTTTGATGCCAAGATCGGAGGAACCGGCACCCTGTATGCAAATGGCACCTATCGCACGTCATTTGGAGGAAGTACCGGAACGTCAACCTCAGGGTTCAATCTTTCCGCAGGCATCGCATTCAACTTCTGAAGCGAGCGTATGCAATGGAACCTGGCTAAAACAAAGCACATGGGCCAGTCCACGTTTAGCAACGTGATATGCACAGGCTTACCAGGTGTGACGCCACACTGATAACCATATCATGGTACCAAATAGGTGAATACCGAATAGAATATGGGCAGGGCAAGGTAAACGAAAGAAAAAAACTCATCAGAAATTCTAATTTTCTGATCAGTTAGAACACGCTAAATATAAAATAGGTCAGTTATGAGAGTAATATCCAAACCGTTATCAATTGCCATTATTGCGGCTTCAA
>NZ_JBQFSL010000010.1:0-502 GCF_056537985.1 Ruegeria sp. BI12
TCACGGCTACTGGCATTGTGGCGGGTGGAGATGAGGGTATTGATGTCCGCCACAATGGTGATGGTTTACTATCGGTTACAGCCAACGATGTAACCGGCGGTAATACTGGTGTTTTAGCCCGTCACTTTGGTGACGGCGCAGTTTCGGTCACGACGGCTGGAGCTGTGACGGGTGGTACTGACGGGATTAAGGTTGCCATCCTCAACACTCCCGATGAAGGTGATGGTACTCCGAGCACGAGCACGGGTTCGATCGCGATCCTGGCGGAAGACCGTGTGACTGGTGGCGATGATGGTATTTTTGTCGAACATGAAGGGGTCAGCGGTGATATCACTATTGTTGCCCAGGATGTCACAGGAACAGCCAGTGATGGCGTGTACGCGCGCCATGAGGGCGATGGCTCGATAGCAATCACGGCTACTGGCATTGTGGCGGGTGGAGATGAGGGTATTGATGTCCGCCACAATGGTGATGGTTTACTATCGGTTACAGCCAACGATGT